>NZ_JBDPLV010000001.1:0-562614 GCF_039871605.1 Acrocarpospora sp. B8E8
TCCCTGTACACCCCGCACACGCGGGTCAAGCAGATCATCCAGGAACGGGCCGATCGCCGACGGACCAGACTGCCGGTCCAGGACTCCAGCCCCACCGGGCGGAGAGCGAATTATCCGATCCGAGCAGCAATGCTCAACGAATAGGAAGCAGATTCGATGAGCGGCAGCGCGCTGGAGCGCTTCGATCCGGTGACCAGGGAATGGTTCGCCGGAGCATTCGCTGTGCCCACCGCCGCCCAGGAAGGCGCGTGGACTTCGATCACTCGCGGCGACAACACCCTCGTCGTGGCCCCTACCGGCTCCGGCAAGACCCTCGCGGCCTTCCTCTGGTCCCTCGATCGGCTCGCCGCCGGACAGATGTCTCCCGTGAGCCCAGGTCCCGGGTCGGCTCACCCAGGTCCCGAATCCGGACCTCCAAGTCCCGAACCCGGACGGCCAGGTTCCGAATCCGGACGGCCGAGTCCCGGATCGGGTCGCCCGGGTCCCGGGGCGGGTCGGCGGGGCAAGCATGAGGCCAAGCTCAAACGACTCTGCCGGGTCCTCTACGTGTCACCGTTGAAGGCGCTGGCGGTCGACGTTGAGCGGAACCTGCGGGCACCGCTGACCGGGATCAAGCAGACGGCAAGGCGGCTGGGACTTCCGGTGCCGGATATATCCGTCGCTATTCGGTCTGGGGACACCTCGGCCGAGGATCGGCGCCGTTTCGCCACGAACCCGGCCGACATCCTGATCACCACGCCGGAGTCCCTGTTCCTGATCCTGACCTCGCAGGCCCGTGAAGCCCTGCGCGGCGTCGAGACGGTGATCATCGATGAGGTGCACGCGGTGGCGCCCACCAAGCGAGGCGCCCATCTGGCTCTCAGCCTGGAGCGCCTGGATGCCCTGCTCCCCCGCCCCGCCCAGCGGATCGGCCTCTCCGCGACGGTCCGCCCGGTCAGCGAGGTGGCCGCTTTCCTCGGCGGTTCCCGCCCGGCCACGATCGTGCAACCCCCTTCCGACAAAGTCCTCGAAATCGACGTCGTCGTCCCCGTCGAAGACATGACCGAAGTCTCCGGCATGCCGTCAGACGCCCACGGAGAACCCGCCCAGCGCAGCATCTGGCCCCACGTCGAGGAGCACCTCCTCGACCTCATCGAGTCCCATCATTCGACGATCATCTTCGCCAACTCCCGCCGCCTCTCCGAACGCCTCTGCACCCGCCTCAACGAACTGTCCTGGGAACGTCGGACCCGCCCGCTCGCCCTCGCCATAGAGGCAGAAGACCCGGAGGAGATCGACGCCGAGCAATCGTTTGACCGCATGCCCAACGATCTCGCCGACGAAGAACCCATCGAGCGGGGGCCTGTTCATGGGGGTGAGCAAACGTCTGACCGGCAACTCGACGACCCCACCGACGAAGCATCCGGCCAACGGGAGCCCGCCCGCTGGGCCGAGCAAACGTCTGACCGCCAACCCGACGACCCCACCGACGAAGCACCGGGCCAACGGGAGCCCGCTCATTGGGCCGGGCAAACGTCTGATCGCGAAACCGGCGGCACCACCGACGAGAAATTCGGCCAGCTGGAGCACCAGACGCACAACGGGGAACCCGACATAACGCCCGTCGAACGGGAGCCTGTTCATTGGGCCGCAGGATTTGAGCAGGTGCTGGCTCGCGGGCGGGAAGGAGGGCCCGCTGGGTCGGTGCGGACGCCGGCGGCGATGATGGCGCAGGCGGGGGCGTCCAAGGGGGCGGTGCCTGAGGTGGTGCGGGCGCATCATGGGTCGGTTTCCAAGGAAGAGCGGTCACAGATCGAGGAGGCGCTGAAGTCGGGGCGGTTGCCGGCTGTGGTGGCCACGTCGAGTCTTGAGCTGGGGATCGACATGGGGGCGGTCGATCTGGTGGCGTGTGTGGCGGCGCCGCCGAGTGTGGCCAGCGGGCTGCAGCGGATCGGGCGGGCGGGGCACCAGGTGGGAGCCGTGTCGCGGGGGGTGATTTTCCCGAAATATCGGGGGGATCTGGTTCAGACGGCGGTGGTGGCCGAGCGGATGAAGAGCGGGCAGATCGAAGAGATGCGGTATCCGCGCAATCCGCTCGATGTGCTCGCCCAGCAGATCGTCGCCATGACGTCCGTGGACGAGTGGACGGTCGACGAGCTCGAAGAACTGGTGAAGAGAGCAGCGCCGTACGCGACTCTGCCCAGGTCGGCGCTGGAGGCGACGCTGGACATGCTGGCGGGGCGTTATCCGAGCGAGGAGTTCGCCGAACTGCGGCCCCGGCTGGTGTGGGATCGGGTGACGGGCGTGCTGCAGGGGCGGCCGGGGGCGCAACGGCTGGCGGTCACGAATGGCGGGACGATTCCCGATCGTGGGCTGTTCGGGGTGTTCCTGGTCGGGGAGAAGTCCAGCCGGGTCGGGGAACTGGACGAGGAGATGGTCTACGAGTCCCGCGTGGGGGACGTTTTCGTGCTGGGGGCGACCTCGTGGCGGATCGAGGAGATCACCGCGGATCGGGTGCTGGTCTCCCCCGCTCCGGGGCTGCCGGGGAAGCTGCCCTTCTGGCACGGTGACACGCTGGGACGGCCCGCCGAGCTGGGCCGGGCGATCGGCGCGTTCGTCCGCGAACTGTCGGCGGGCGGCGCGGCGGCCGACCAGCGGGTCCAGGCCGCCGGGCTGGACGCCTTCGCCTCCGCGAACCTGCTCGCGTATCTGAAGGAACAACGTGACGCCACCGGCTACGTGCCGGATGATCGTACGTTGCTGGTAGAGCGGTTCCACGACGAGCTGGGCGACTGGCGGGTGGTGATCCACTCGCCGTATGGCGCGCGGGTGCACGCGCCGTGGGCGCTCGCGATCGGGCGGCGGCTGCGCGAACGATACGGGGTGGGCGTGCAGGCCGTGCACTCCGATGACGGCATCGTGCTGCGGGTGCCGGACACGCTGGACGACGCGCCCTCGGATCTCGCGGCGTTCGACGCGGAGGAGATCGAGCAGATCGTCGTGGAGGAGCTGGGCGGTTCCGCGCTGTTCTCGTCCCGGTTCCGGGAGTGCGCGGGGCGGGCGCTGCTGTTGCCTCGCCGTACGCCGGGAAAGCGGAGCCCGTTGTGGCAGCAGCGGCAGCGGGCGGCGCAGCTGCTGGGCGCGGCCAGCAAGTACGCGAGTTTCCCGGTCGTGCTGGAGACCATGCGCGAATGCCTGCAGGACGTGTTCGACGTGCCCGGGCTGGTTCAGCTGATGCGGGACATCTCGGCGCGGCGGGTCAGAGTGGTCGAAGTGGAGACCGGCCAGGCGTCGCCGTTCGCGGCGTCGCTGCTGTTCAACTACATCGGCGCGTTCATGTACGAAGGGGATGCGCCCCTCGCCGAAAGACGGGCGCAGGCGCTCGCGCTGGACACGTCGTTGCTCGCGGAGCTGCTGGGGCAGGCGGATCTGCGGGAGCTGCTCGATCCTGACGTGATCGCCGAGTCGGAACGCGAGCTGGCCCGGCTCGACCGGCCGCTGCGGGACGCGGAGGATCTGGCCGATCTGCTCCGGTCGCACGGTCCGCTGCTGACCGAGGACGTGTCCATCCGCGAGGGCGACCCCGGGTGGCTGGCCGATCTGGAACGGACTCGGCGGGCGATCCGAGTACGGGTCGCGGGCCAGGAGCAGTGGGCCGCGATCGAGGACGCCTGGCGGCTGCGGGACGCGCTCGGCGCGCCGCTCCCGGTCGGCGTGCCGCTGGAGTTCCTGGATCCGCCCGACGCGACCCTCCGCGGCGAACGATCCTCCGCCGCCGACCCGATCGGCGACCTCGTCGCCCGGCACGCCCGTACCCGCGGACCCTTCGAGGCCGGTACGGCTGCCGCCCGCTTCGGCGTGGGCATCGCGGTGGTCAACGACGCGCTCCGGCGGCTGGCGGCGGCTGGGCGTGTGGTGAGCGGTGAGTTCCGTCCTGGTGGCCGTGGTGAGGAGTGGTGCGACACCGGTGTGCTCCGGCTGCTGCGGCGCCGGTCGCTGGCCCGGCTCCGCAAGGAGGTGGAACCGGTTCCGCCCGAGGTGCTGGCGGCGTTCCTGCCGCAGTGGCATGACGTGACCACACAGCTCTTCGATGCCCACGGGGCACCAGCGAATCGGGACCGCCTTGGTGGCGGTGAGCATGACGGGCCGGATGCTCAGCGGGGCTCCGGCCGGATGGTGTCGGCGTATGGCTCGGAGAATCGGGGGTCGCCGGGCGGCCGGGGTTCGATGCAGGCGATGGACGCTCTGGTGAATACGATCGAGCGGCTGCAGGGGGCGGCGGTTCCGGCTTCGGCGTTGGAGACGTTGGTGCTGCCGGGGCGGGTTCCGGGGTATTCGCCGGCTTTGCTGGACGAGCTGACGGCTTCGGGTGATGTCATCTGGGCTGGTCAGGGGTCGTTGCCGGGTGGGGATGGGTGGATTTCGCTGTATTTCGCGGATACGGCTCCGTTGCTCATGCCGGAGCCTGCCGAGATCACCATGACGCCGTTGCACGACCTTGTGCTGGGGGTTCTCAGCGGGGGTGGGGCGCTCTTCTTCCGTGATCTGTCGAATCGGGTGACGCCCGGCGTGGGGGCGGTGCCGGATGATCAGACGCTGGCGGCCGTGTTGTGGGATCTCGTCTGGTCGGTGCGGGTGACCGGGGACACGCTCGCGCCGTTGCGGGCGACGCTGGGCACGGGCAGGCCCGCGCATCGACCGGCGGCGACACGGCGGCGGCGCGCGGTCCTGCCGACGCGTACGGGGCCGCCGACGGTTGGCGGCCGGTGGTGGTTGCTGCCGGAGCCCGCCGGGGACGGCACCCAGCGCGCCCACGCGCAGGCCGAGGTGCTGCTTGAGCGGCATGGCGTGCTGACCAGGGGCGGCGTCACCTCGGAGCGTCTGCCCGGCGGATTCTCGGCCGTCTATCAGGTGCTTCGGGCGTTCGAGGAGAGCGGGCGATGCCGTCGCGGCTACTTCGTCGAAGGTCTGGGCGGGGCGCAGTTCGCCAGTCCGGGGGCCGTCGATCGGATGCGGGCCATGGCGCCGTCGGGCGCCGCGGAAGCCGAGGCGGCAAGCCATGGTGCGTCGCCGCTCGATTCGCTGTGGCAGGCCGGGGTGACGGCGCATGGCCATGGTCGACCGCCTCGGCGCACGGTCGTCCTGGCGGCTGCTGATCCGGCCAATCCCTATGGAGCCGCTTTGCCGTGGCCCGATCGGGCCGAGGACGTCACCCATCGCCCGGGGCGCAAGGCGGGGTCGCTGGTGGTCATGGTCGACGGGCGGCTCATCCTTTATGTGGAGCGTGGGGGCAAGACGCTGCTCTCCTTCGGGGCGGAGGATGACCTTCGCCCGGCGGTGACCGCGTTGGCGACCGCCGTACGAGAAGGGGCGCTGGGCAAGCTGACCGTTGAGCGAGCGGACGGGACTGCGATCACATCGTCGCCGCTGGGCGCCGCCCTGGAGGCAGCAGGGTTCCATCCCACGCCTCGTGGACTGCGTATTCGCGGGTAGCACCGCCATTCATCCCGCTGGGAGTTCGTCAGGGCTGAAGGAGTTCTCACCTTGTGAGACCGAGGGCGATGAGCGGGTTGTGGAAGTCGTCGCGGGCCCAGCGGCACCCGAAGAGGGATGTTGGTGAAGTTGAGCAGGCGTAGCGCGTCGATTGCGTAGCTACGCATGGTGGCCGGGATCGACAGGCCGAGGCGGTGCGAACCCGGCAGCGGTTTTCCCTGACGGTCACGTCCCGGACGTGATGATCACGATTGTCGATAGACCATTGGCCGCGGACGAGTTCGGCCAGGCGGCGGGGACCGGCCATTGTCACGGTCAGGTTCGTGACGCCCAGCACCGCTACGCTCGATAAGGGCTTCCAGTTCAGGTCGAAGACGTGAGGTTCGACGAGGTAGGCCTGTTTAGGGTGCGGAAACCGGGTTGTGGGCGGGACGGGTTGGACCTGGATGGTACGGATCTCGATCCGGGCGTGGCCACGGTCGTAGGCCGTAGGCCGTAGGCCGTAGGCCGTCCAGGCGATCAGAACCTGGTTCCAAGCCAGATTCCAGGCCAGGCTGTCGAGCTGGTCGAACAAGCCGGGCTGGTTCCGGCCGGCCGGGAAGAGGGAGGAAGCGCCGCGGCGGTGCGGGTAGCAGGCGTGGGCGCGGCACCACCGACCTGGACCTTCTCTCCCCCCCGCCTGCACCTGGCACAACCGCGACAAAGCAACCCACCCCGACCGCTACCGCCTGCGCCGCAACGACGACGGCACCTGGACCCTCCTCTACCTCGGTAAGAGAAGCCGCTTCGCCGGACGGTTCCGGCGCTGAACCGGACCGGCACGAGAGCGCCACCCACCCAGGCCGGGAACCCAGGGGTTGAGAGAGTTCTCCGATCCTGAGACAGCGCGTGAATCGTCGATCCTGGCCAATAGGTAGCTACGCGATCGGCGCGCTACGCCTGCTGAACTTCGCCGACATCGCCGAAGGTACCCGCTGGGCACGCGACGACTTCCACAACCCGCTCATCGCCCTCGGTCTCACAAGGTGAGAATTCCTTCGGCCCTGGGGAGTTCGTGGATGGTGTCTTTCAGGGCGCGGAGGAAAAGGGCGGCTTCGCGGCCGTTGATTAGGCGGTGGTCGTAGGCGAGGCCGATGTTGGCGACCTTTTTGGTGGTCAGGGTGTCGTCGTTGAGGGTGAGGACGGGTTGGGGGGTGGTGATGGCGAGGGCGCAGGCGTGGCCGGGGAAGATGAAGGGGATCGCCAGGGAGACGTCGGCGTCGTGGTGGAGTGTGACGGCGATGTTGGCGTTGGCGAGATCGGATTCGCGGAAGTCGCCGGTCGTCGAGGCCAGGCGGAATTCCATCAGGCGGGTCGCGACCTCCTTCAGTGGGCGGTCGGCCGCGTTGTGGATTACCGGAACGTAGAGGCCCTCGCCGGTGTCGACGGTGACGCCGATGTTGGGGGTTTCGGACAGGAGTGCGGTTCTGTCGTCGGCGAGGGTGGCAAAGAACATCGGGAACGTGGCGTGAAGCCGGGCGACCGCCAGCACGAAGAGTTCGGCTAATCCGACGGGGCGACGCACTTCACGTGTCAGCCGGGCGGCGAGTTCGAGTGTGTCGTCCAGGTCCATCGCCATCACGGTGTAGGCGGCGGGAATCGTCGCATGAGACATCTGGACGGCTTTGGCCACAGCCCGTTGCACCTTCGGCAACTCGTAGGTGGCGGTGGGCACGTTCTCGGCGGCCAGGCCCTCAACGTCAGCACGTCTGATCACGCTGAGCCCAAGGGAGTAGACCCGCTCCACGGGAATCCCCAGCTCATCGAGGAGCGCCTGCGCGGGCGCCGTGATCAAAGGCGGTTGCGCAGCCGAAGGAGAACCGGCCGAAGGAGGAGTGGCTGACGAAGATGCCGAGGCGATTCCGCCATGAGCCGTCGAAGCCCTCGCCGACATGGAGAGCGACGTTGACGAGTCTGTGGAGGGCACGGATGGTCCAATGCCGGCGTGCGACGCGGAAACAGACGATTCAATAGTCGAAGGCAACAGGGGCGGGGATGCCGAAGCAGACGAATCTGTGGATAGCCCCATTCTGGTATCTGAGGCAGATGATTTGGCAGCCAAGGGCGGCGTGGAGGTGAATGATGAAAGATTTGATGTGGGGGTGGGGTCGGCTGTCGTGAGCTGGGGTGATTCGGGGGTGGTTGTTAGGTGGGCTAGGAGTTGGCCGGGGGCGCAGTCGGCGTTTAGGGGTATTGATGGCCAGACGTAGCCGTCGGTTTCTGTGGTTATTTCGTCGGCGGCTTTGGAGGTTTCGAGGACGGCGATTGGGTCTCCGGCTTTTACGTGCTGGCCGGTTTCGACGAGCCATTCGACCACGATGTAGGACGTGTCGTTGTTGTTGAGTTTGGGGACCCTGATTTCAGGCATGGAGGGCCTCCATGATGGCGGTGTGGATGGTGGATTCCTGGAGGAGGACTTGTTGTTCCAGGTGGGCGGCGGTGGGGATGACGCTGTCGGCGGAGTGGACCAGGGTCACCGGCCGGGGGAGGGTTTTCCAGAGGTGCTGGTGGATTTGATGGGCGATTTCGGCGCCCCAGGTGCCGCCTGCCGTGCTTTCCTCCGCGACGAGGATGGCTTTCGCGTTCTGGAGTGTAGGAAGTACCCCTTCGACGTCGAAGGGGTAGAGGCGGGAGGGGACAAGCAGGCAGCAGGTCACTTCGTGGTCCAGGAAGACCTGTCGCATCGCGGCCAGAGCGCGGTCCGCGACACCGCCGGGGGCGATGATCACGCAGTCGGCGGCGGCCGGGTCGTCGATGAAGACGCGGGCGACATCGTGGAGGATGTCCTGGTTGAAGAGGGGGTCGAGGGCGTGCATGCGGCGCGTGTACAGGACCTTGTCCTCGAAGAACACGCAGGGCTGGGCGGAGGCCACCATTGCCGCGAGGACCGCATGATTGTCGTGTAGTGCCGACATCTCGTATACGGCGAGGCCGGGCACGCCGATGAAATGTTTCTGCAGGCTCTGGCTGTGGGTGGGGCCGTAGCCGCGTCCGCCGCCGGTGGGGCAGCGCACGATCAGGCGCATCGGGACGCGCGAGCCGTACATGGAGACGGATTTGGCGGCGAAGTTGATGATCTGGTCGAAGGCGAGGGCGGCGAAGTCGCTGAACATGATCTCGACGATGGCGGTGTCGCCGCAGAGGGCGAGGCCGGCGGCCAGGCCGGTGAGGCCGGATTCGCTGATGGGGGTGCCGAGGACGCGGCCGGGGTAGCGGGTGGACAGGCCGCGGGTGATCTTGAAGGCGCCGCCGTAGGGGTCAAGGACGTCTTCGCCGATCAGGTACGCCTTCGGGTCGTGTTCGAGCAGGTCGCCGAGGGCGGCGTTCAGGTTCTCCGCTACCCGCACGCGGACCACCGGGACAGCGGGCGGGCCGAGACCTCTCCGACGATTGCCGCGATTCGGGTTCGCGCGGCTTCGTCGGCTTGGGCGAAGAGCGGGGTGGGCTCGACGCGGCGATACCAGTCGGGAAGGTGGCGTACCTGGTCAGGGGGGCGGGTGTCGTCGCCCTTGCTGTGCGGGCCGAGGCGGTGGGTGGCGAATTCGATGACCAGCGGGCGCGAATCGGTGCGTACCGATGCGATGAGCGGGGCGATCTGGGATCGGATCTCGGTGAGGTCGATCGAGGTGACGCCGTGGTGGCGGATGCCGAAGGCGTGGGCGCGGTCGCGGATCGTGCCCGCGAGCTGGCGGGTGGTGGGGGTGGACTGGGCGATGCCGTTGTTCTCGACGATCACCAGCAGGGGGAGGTTCCATAGCGACGCCAGGTTGAGCGCTTCGTAGACCGAGCCCTCGCCCCAGGTGCCGTCACCGATGTAGACGCAGGCCAGCGCGCCGGTGCCGCGCAGGTGCAGCGCGGCGCCGGCCGCGACGGGCAGGCTTTCTCCTTGTACGCCGGTGGAAAGGTAACGGTCGCGAAGAATGTGCTGGCTGCCGCCGACACCGGAGCAGATCGCGCCCTCGCGGCCCATGATCTCGGCGAGCAGGCCTTCTGGGTCCTGGTATCGGGCGAGATAGTGGCCGTGACCGCGATGATTGCTGAAAACGTAGTCGTCGGGCTGGAGCAGCGGGGTGAGGGCGACCGGCACGTATTCCTGGCCGAGGCAGGTGTGCGTGGTGCCGTTCAGCTCGCCGCGCCCGAACAGGTCAAGGAGGGCCAGCTCGAAATGCCGGATCAGGAGCAACAACTCCAGATCGGCTCGGGTGACCGCAGCCTCGGGTGACTCGATGTCCAGGCTGACTCGGTCCGCGACGGCTGGGGGTGATTCGGTGGCCGGGATGGTTTGGGACATGCCGGGCATGGGGGCGAGGGTCACGTCGTGCTGACCGCGGGTTCGGAGGCGTGGATGGAGTCGACCACGCCGGCGATCGTGGGAGTGTCGAAGAAGACGTCGAGGGCGACCTCGATGCCGAGGCGTTTGCGCATGCGGGCGATGATCTGGGTGATGGTGAGGGAGTGTCCGCCCAGGTCGAAAAGGTCCTCGTCGTCGCCGATCTGGTCGATGCCGAGGACTTCCTGCCAGATTTCGCGGATTGCGCCGGTGAGGTCGGTAGGGTCAGGGGCGACCTCGGAGTCACTCCGGAGGTCAAGGGAGACGGAGTTATCCGGATTTTTCATGATGGTGAGAAGGTCCTCCGCTATTCGAGCGATTTCCGGGGTCTCGTCGGGAGAGCCGGAATCTGAGCCGTATTGCATGATCACGAAGAGGCCGTCAGAGGTGTCGACGGCCTGAAAGTGCAGAAGGCTGCGAACAGCGTGATTAAAAACAGCCCAATCCACACTGGTCCGAAGGTCGGCGAAATCGGGTTCGTCGCGCCGTTTCCGGTAACTCACCGACACAGCCGCAAGCGCCGTTCGTGGCCTCATGCCTCGTACGGCACGGGCAACGGGCACCGCACGAAACCTATAAATCTCCCGCAATTCTGTACGGAGCCAGCGCGCCAGCTCAACGACGGACATATCAGGAGAAGGCCGAGAAGCGACGGGCAACTCGTTGACAAACAACCCGATATTCTCCCGAACCGAGGAAGTCCGGGTAGACACATCAATCGCACAAACCGGCTCGCTGTTCCCATACGAGTACAGCAACGCCTGCACAGAAGCCAAAAACAACTCAAATCTTGAAATATCCGAAATTTCGGGAAGCTCGGCGCGGAACGTATACGCTTTCCCGAAGGCAGCCCCCCGCCGCCCAAGACTCCCCGCAGCCCGCTGTTCCGGAAGTCCCGGGATGATCACATCGTCCGGCTCGCGCCACCGTGCCCCCCAGAAATCGCGAGCCTCCGCGAGATCACCCGCCACCCGAACCCGCTCATCCGCCGCGAACCCCGCATACGTCTCCGTCAACCGCGGCAGCGTACGCCCGTTGTAGAACGCCGCCAGATCCCGCACCAGCACATCCTTCGACTCCCCGTCGAAAACCAGATGATGCGCCACGAAAACCAGCACATGCCGCTCAGGCGCCAGCCGAACCAGCGTGAACCGCGCCAAGGGCCCCCGCTCCACATCGAACGGACGAAGCGTCTCTTCCAACACCAACGCATCCAGATCGCTAGATGTCGTGAGCCGAACCTCCGGCCGTGCGCCCGGCACCTCCACCGGCAGCCCATCGTCCTCGACGATCGCGCTGGACAGCACCGGATGCCGCCGGATCACCGCCTCACACGCCTGGACCAGCGCGCACGCGTCCAGCGCCCCATCCATCCTGATAAGCACAGGCATGTGATAAGCCGACCGAGCCCGTCCCATCCGCTCGGTGATCCACATTCCCACCTGCGCGAACGACGCCTCACTCATGACAGCGCCCGCAAAGCACGCTTATCCACCTTGCCACCCCGATTGCGCGGCAGCGCCTCCAGTGTCAGCAACCGCGCGGGCACCTCGTGCCCGGCCAGCCGCTCCCCCAGAAACGCCCGCACCTCCTCAGGCGCGACGACATCCCGGACCACCAGCGCCGCGACCACGACCGTCCCCAGCACCGGATGCGGCACCCCGAACGCCGCCGCCTCCTTCACCAGCGGATGCGCGTGCAGCGCCTCCTCGATCTTCAACGTCGAGATCTTGTACGCCCCCGACTTGACCACATCGCTCTCCCGATCGACCAGGTAGAGGTATCCCTCGTCGTCGAGATAGCCCAGATCCCCCATCCGTACCCACCCATCCCGGAACACTCCGGACCCGGGATCGCCGAAGTACGCGCGCGGCGCGGCCGGCGACCGCATCCACACCTCGCCGGTCTCGTCGACCCCCACCGGCGACCCGTCCGCCGCGGTGACCCGCACCCCACCCCCGGCGGCCGGCCGCCCGACCGACCCGGGCCGCTCCGGATCGAACAGCATGATCGTCTGTGCGGGCGCGGCCTCCGTGGAGGTGTAGTAGTTCGTGATCATCGCCTGCGGGAACAGCCCGCCGAGCTCCGACGCCACCGCCGACGGCAACGGCGCCGCTGCCGACCCCAGCAGCAGCACGCTCTCCAGCGGCTCGACCCCCGCATTGATCAGCTCGATCGCCATGGCCGGAACGACAAACACCGTCCCCGCCCGATATTTCCGGATTAATCCGGCGAACCGCCCGGGGGTGAACCGCGGCAACGTCACCACCGCCGGATGCGCTCCCAGCGCGTTCACCAGCATCATCTGCCCCGCGTTCGTCCCGATCGGAAACGCGTGGACCAAATGCTTGGAGTGGCGAAACGCCCGATAACGCGGCTCCGCCCGCAACCCGTACGCGAGGTTGGCATGCGTGGCCGTGACCCCTTTGGCTGCCCCGGTCGTCCCCGAGGTGTAGAGAATCTGCGCCGGATCAGACGCCCGCACCACCACCGGAGGCGGCGTCACATCCGACCCCGCCGCATCCCGCACGATCGCCGCCATCGAACAGTGCGCCGACAGTTGTCCGATCTCTGCCGCCGGAAGCCGGTCCGACAGCGGCACCGCGACCGCCCCGGCCCGAAGCACCCCCAGGAACGCGACCGCGTACTCAATCCACCCCGAAGCGGGGAAGACCAGCCCAACCCGATCCCCGCCGGTGATCCCCTCGCCGATCAGCCGATTCGCGACCGCGTTCGCCCGCGCGTCCCAATCCTGGTACGCCAGCTCCCCGACCCCGTCCACGATCATGGCAACGCCATCGGGATCGGCGACGGCCCGCGCCGCCAGCAGCTCCGGAAGCGTCATCAAAGATCCTTAATGATCGGATGAATGTCTTCAGGACCATTAGAGAACGTTCCCAGAACGGCCTTACTGAAAACAATCTTTCCAGTTAGCGACGCGGCCAGTCTGGCATGGGAAATGTCCCAGCCACAAGGGGGAGCGCAGTCGGCAGCCCCGACCAGCAAAGGGATTGTTGGGGTTGTGGCCAGCGCGCCTCCGTGCCAGACTGACGCCGTCAGCTAATTGCAAAGAATCTTTCCAGTTAACCGACCGAGCTTGTCGCGCTCGGCACTTCGTGCTGCATTCGTCCGATCACTTGAGGAACGATGTTTGCCGTCACGGCGATACCGCTCTCGCTTGGCCAGGAGCGTCTCTGGTTCCTGCACGAGCTGAACCCCGACGACGCGTCGTACAACATCTGCGTGACCGAGCGCCTGCTTGGCCCACTCGACCCGGACGCGCTGGACCGCTCGCTCGCCGAGGTGATCCGACGTCACGACATCCTTCGCACCAGCTATCCGGCGATCGACGGCCGGCCGGTGCAGCTCGTCGGCGACACCATGCCCGGCCTCGAACGCCGCGCCGCCACGAGCCGGGAGCACGCGCGGACGATGGTGAGCGAGCTGAGCAACCAGCCGTTCGACCTCGCCACCGGTCCCGTCCTACGGGCCGCTCTTATCGCGATAAATCCCGGGGAACACATCCTCGTCATCGTTCTGCATCACATCGCCGGGGATGGCTGGTCGCTGGGCCTGCTCCTCGACGAGATCTCCACCCTGTACGCGGGCGGCGAACTCCCCGCCCTCCCCCTCCAGTACGCCGACCACGCCAGGCACCAGCACGACCGCCCGATCGACACCGCGTACTGGCGCGAGCGGCTGGCCAACGCGCCCACCCTCGACCTCCCCACGGACCGGCCGCGCCCAAGAATCCGCGCCTCCCGCGGAGACTGCGTCGCCCACCGCCTGCCCGCACCCTTGATCGCCGAGGTCACCCAACTCGCCAGGCGCGAACGGGTGACCCTATTCATGCTGCTGCTGAGCGCTTTCCAGACGCAACTGTCCCGCTACACCGGGGCCGAGGACTTCTGCGTCGGCACCCCCGTCTCCGCCCGAGACACCGAGGACGTCGAACCACTTATCGGCTTCTTCCTCAACACCGTCGTCCTCCGCGCCGACCTCTCCGGCGACCCGAGTTTCCGTGAACTGCTGAGGCGAACCCGCCGCACCGCCATCGACGCGTTCGTTCACGCCGACACCCCATTCGACCGCCTGGTCACCGAACTCGGCGTCACCCGCGATCTCAGCCGAACTCCCGTCTTCCAGACCCAGTTCAGCTTCCGGAACGAGCACAATCCCGGGCTCGCCCTCCCAGGAATCACCGCCGAACCTTACGACCCCGGCTTCCACCAGGCGAAATTCGACCTTTCCCTGGAGATCAGCCCCACCGGCGACGCATTCTTCGTCTACAGCACCGACCTGTTCGACCGCCCCACCATCGAACGCTTCGCCGCCAACTTCGAAACCCTGCTCCACTCGATCACCGCCAACCCAGACCTGCCGATATCCGAACTCACCCTCGTCGCCGAAGCCGAAACCGCCCTCCTGACCAATTGGAGCGCGGCACCCTCCACTCCCCCGCCGGGCCCAGCGAAAACCCTGGCCGAACTCATCGAAACAACGGCCCGCCGCGTCCCGAAAACCCCCGCCATCCGGTACGGCAACGCGTCCCTCACCTACGCCGACCTGAACACCAAGGCGGACGCTCTGGCCAAAAAGTTGCGCACGCTCGGCGTCGGACCCGATGTGCGCGTGGCCATCTGCCAGGAGCAGTCGATCGATATCGCGGTGTCGATCGTCGCGGTCATGAAGGCGGGCGGCGCCTACGTACCCCTCGACCCGGACCAGCCAGAAGACCGCCGAGTGTACATGCTGGCGGATTCGGGCGCCCAAGTCCTGATCACGGATACAGGACCGACGTTACTCATGGGGAAAACGAACCCCGACGAACACGCGGCCCAAGGTTCGGACGGCATCGGAACGACAAATTCCAGGAAGCTCTCCGCCACAAGACGGGATGGAGGCGCACAGGCGAATCCCCACGAACTCACGCCCAAGAGCCCTAGCAACCGCACAAGGGCGGGTCACGGGGAACTCTCCGCCGAAGGTTCCGGCGGAAGCACAACGGCGTATCCTCGCGAACTCACGCCCCAGAGCCCTAGCAACCACACAAGGGCGGGTCACGGGGAACTCTCCGCCGAAGGTTCCGGCGGAAGCACAGCGGCATATCCCCGCGAACTCACGCCCGGGAGTCCCGGCGATCACCCAAAGGCAGGTCCTGGGGAAAGCTCGATCGAAGGCTCCGACGGGGGAGCAAAGGCGGGCCCTCACCGACATGTATCCGCAGGCCCCGAAGTTCCCGCGGTCGCGGGTCCGGACGATCTCGCTTATGTGATTTACACCTCGGGGTCGACCGGGAGGCCGAAGGGGGTCGCGGTTCAGCACCGGCAGGTGATGAATTACCTGGCTGATGTGCGGGAGCGGTTCGGCGTCGGGGAAGGGGCGAGTTTCGCGCTGTTGCAGTCGCTCGCGTTCGACTTCGGGATGACGGTGTTCTACCTGTCGTTGCTGACGGGTGGGACGCTGCGGCTGCTTCCGTCCAGGATCTCTGGACCTGAGCTGGCTGAGCATATGGGTGGGATCGACTACCTGAAGATGACTCCGTCGCATTTGGCGGCGCTTGCCGCCGATGTCGTGGATGTGCGGAGTCTGCTGCCGCGGCGGCTGCTGATCCTGGGCGGGGAAGGGTCGAGCTGGGAGTGGACGCGGGAACTGGCCAGGCATGGGCCGGTGGTCAATCACTATGGGCCGACCGAGGCCACGGTCGGGGTCGCCACGTACCGGATCTCAGCGGATGAGGAGCCGACCGGGCCGATCACGCCGATCGGGCGGCCGCTCGGGCACGCGAAGCTGTTCGTGCTGGATCGGCATGGCAGGCCGGTGCCGATCGGGGTGGCGGGTGAGCTCTGCATCGGAGGGGATCGGCTGGCGCGGGAGTACCTCGGTCGTCCCGATCTGACGGCGGAGAAGTTCGTCTCCTCACCGTATGGCCGGATATATCGGACCGGCGACCTCGCCCGCTGGTTGCCCTCCGGGGACCTCGAGTTCCTCGGTCGCAGCGATCTTCAGGTGAAGATCCGGGGTTACCGGGTGGAGCTTGGGGAGATCGACGAGAACCTCCGGCGGATTCCGGCCATCGCGCATGGTGTCGTGGACGCGCGCGACGGGGAGCTTGTCGCCTATCTCGTCGCGGAAGCGGGCGCGGAGCGTCCCAGTGTGGGCGAGTTGCGCCGGGTGCTGGGAATCCGGCTGCCGGAATACATGATCCCAACCCGCTATGTCTGGCTCGATGAACTTCCGCTCAAAGGCCATGGCAAGGTCGATCGGGCCGCGCTCCCGGCTCCCGAGGACACCCGTCCGGACCAGGACGTGCCGTTCGAGCCGCCCGCCGACGAGATCGAGGAGATCATCGCCGCGGCCTGGTGCGAAGCGCTCGGACTCCAGCGGGTGGGCGTGCTGGACGACTTCTTCGACCTGGGCGGTCATTCCCTGCTGGCGACCCGGATCATCGCCCGGCTACGCCGCGAACTCCCCGAGAACGGCAACCCGGTCGGCTTGATGGACCTGTTCCAGCATCCAACCGTCCGCGAGCTAGCCGCAGTGGCCAGGTCTGCCCCGGTCGCGCGAGGGTTGCTGTACCGGCTGACGAAAACAGCCTCCCCGAAACCTGGTGAACGGGGACCAGGCGGAAACGGACCAGGCGGACAAGCCCTCGGCACGCTAGAACCCCACACGCCAGGAGCCTGCGCACCAAATGCCCACACACCGGATGCCGGCGCACCGAAGGCAGGGACACGGCAACCAGGCGGACCGACAACAGGTGTGCGGAGTCTGGTCTGCGTGCCCTACGGCGGTGGGAGTGCGGTCGTCTACCAGCCGCTCGCCGACGCGCTCCCCGATGGATGGGCGCTGTATTCGGTAGCCGTACCCGGGCATGATCTTGGGCTGGTCGAGGAGCCGCGGCCGCTCGCGGAGGTGGCCGCGCGCTGCGCGGCGGAGATCATCGAGACCGTCACCGGCCCGCTCGCCCTGTACGGCCACTGCGGCGTCGGCGGCGCGCTCACCATCGAGATCGCCCGGCAGCTGGAGGCGCGAGGTCGCGCGATCGACGCCATCTACCTGGGCGGAATCTTCCCGTTCGCCCGCCCGACCAAGGGCTTGATGGGCCACTGGGCCAAGCTCACCCGCCTCGAACGCCTGCGCAGCGCCCGCAACCAGCTCACCTGGCTGACCGCGCTCGGCGCCGACCTCTCCGGCCTCGACGACGAGCAGAAGGCGTTCGTCATCCGCAACATGCGCCACGACGCCCGCGCGGCCGAGGACTACTTCACCGGCCTCATCGACGCGGACGCGCGCAAGCTCAGCGCCCCGATCATCTCCGTCGTCGGCGAGTACGACCCGGCGACCGACTACTACGAGGAGCGCTACCGCGAGTGGGGCTTCATCACCGACAGCACCCACCTCGTCGTCCTCGACGAAGGCGGCCACTATTTCCTGAAATATCGCCCCCAAGAACTGGCCGCGATCGTCACCCAGCCCGCCCCAACGGACGACGACGCGACCGATTCCAGGACTAATCCCACGACGGACCACCTGGCTACCCACACGCCTGTCCGGGCTTCCAGCAGGACCCCCGTCGAGGCAGCGGATCATCCGCGCGGCAACAACATGACCGCCGGCCCTCCAACCCGCGGCAGGGGGACCAGCGGCAGAGCGTCCGGTCCCGAACCGACGATTCGCCGATTCCTCGCCGTCGCCCTAGGCCAGATGATCTGCCTGGTCGGTTCGACGCTGACCGAGTTCGCCCTCCCCCTCTGGGTCTACCTCCAGAACCGCTCGATGACCCAGCTCGCCATCCTGCAAGTCCTCGCCGTCATCCCCGGCATCCTCGTCGCCCCCCTCGCCGGCGCCCTCGTGGACCGCTCAAGCCGCCGCACCATCATGATCGCCGGCAACACCGCCGCCCTCGCCGTACAAGCCGCCGCCGCCGCCCTCATCTGGACCTCCACCTTCCAGGTCTGGCACCTCTACGCCCTGCTCCCTGCCCTCTCCATCGCCCTCACCTGCCAGCGCTTGGCCTTCACCTCGGCCGTCCCGCAACTCGTCCCCAAGCGTTACCTCGGCCACGCCAACGGCGTCGCCCAGATGACCCTCGGCGTGGCCCAGTTCATCGCCCCGCTCGCGGCGGTCGGCCTGATGTCGGTCGTCGGCCTCAAGGGCATCCTCATCATCGACGTGGCCGGCCACCTCGCCACGCTGATCGTGCTCGCCCTGATCGCCTTCCCGGCCACGATGGCGCACCGCCGCCGCGAGCCGGTCGGCCGCGAGATCGCCGAGGGTTTCCGCATGTCGATCGGCAACCGCAGCTTCCGCGCCATGGTGATCTTCTTCGCGCTGCTCTCGCTGGGCCTCTCCCCGGTCTTCCTGATGTACTCCCCGCTGGTCCTGGAGTTCGGCACCCTCGCCGACGCGGGCGCCATCGCCCTGGCGGCCGGGGCGGGCGCGGTCGCGGGCGGCCTGACCATGGGCCTGTGGGGCGGCCCCGCCCGGCGCCGGATGCGCGGCATGCTGCTGACCACCCTGCTCATCGCCGTATCCTGCCTGCTGGTCGGCCTGACCGAAGCGCTCCCGGTGATCGGGATCGGCGCGTTCGGGGTCTCCTTCGGCCTCGCCCTCGTCAACGGCGTGTACACGACGATCATCCAGACCAAGGTCCCGCAGCGGTTCCACGGCCGGGTGTTCGCGCTCAACCAGATGGTGGCGTGGTCGACGATCCCGATCGGCGTCGGTGTGATCGCCCCGCTCGGCACCCGGCTGCTGGGCGACATCGGGGTCATGTACCTGGTCTTCGGCGCGTTCATCGCGATCGTCGCGGCGGGCGCGATGGTCACCCGCACGCTCGCGCGGTTCGACGACGAGGTGCCCGACGCCACCCCTGACGATCTCGTGGGCCTGGAACGAAAGGTAAGCAATGAAGGAAAGACTGGCGCAGCTCGTGTCGGAGTCGTGTGACGGCCAGCTCACCCCGGCCGAGGTGCTCGCCGCGTCGGTGCCGCTGTCCTACCTGGGGGTGACCTCGCTCGCCCAGATGCGGCTGATCGACGCGGTCGAGCGGGAGTACGACGTGGAGATCGACCTGGGCGCGGACGTGTCGTTCCTGGACAGCGTGGGGGGTCTGGCGGACTGGCTGGCCACCCGATGACGAGCGTGCCCTTCGCGGGCGAACGCCGCGGGGACGCGCCGCTCACCTGGGGCCAGCGGGCGATCTGGGAGGCGATCCAGCGGACCGTCCCCGACGACCACTATTTCAACTTCGGCCGGGTGATCCGGCTCGGCGCCCGTCCCGCCTCGGTCGACGGCGCCCGCTGGGCGCTGGCCAGGCTGGTGGAACGGCACGAATCACTGCGCACCCTGGTCGAGGACGGCCACCAGCGCCTGCTCGCCTCCGGCGAGCTCCCGATCGTCCTCGGGGACGACCCCGACGATCTGCTGGCCGAGCTGGCCGCCCCCGCCTACGACTACGCGCGCGAGTGGCCGCTGCGGGCCGGGCTGGTGACCTCGGGGCCGGACGTCACCCACATCGTGATGGTGTTCTGCCATCTCGCGGCGGACGGCCTTGGCGCCGAAGAGGCCGTCAGGGACCTGCGCCTGCTCCTGCTCAGGGGGGAGCCGCGCGGGTCCCGGCCGCCGCAGCCGCTGGACATCGCCCGCTGGCAGCGGTCGCGGGACGGCCGCCGGGTGGCGGCCGAGGCGGCGGCGCACTGGGAGCGGGAGCATCGCCGGATCCCGCCTACCATGTTCTACGTGCCGTCCGAGGCCGGGGCGGATCCGCCGATCTGGCGGGCTTCGCTGCGCTCTCCGGCGATCGACCTGGCCGCGCAGCGGATCGCGGTCAAGCACGGGACGAGCACCTCGAACGTGCTGCTGACGGCGGTGACGGCGCTGGTGGCGCAGATGACCGGGCATGACACGGTGGCGATGTTGCCGATCGTGAGCAACCGGTTCAGGGCCGACACCCGGGGGGCGGTCAGCACGATGGCGCAGGAGGGGCTGTTCGTGCTGGACGTGGAGAAGGTCAGGTTCGACGAGTTGCTGGCGCTAGCCAGGCCGGCGGCGTTGCGGGCGTATCGGAGCGCGTATCACGATCCCGCCGACCGGGCCCGGGTGCTGGCGGAGGTGAGCGAGGATCGGGGGACGCCGGTGCATCCGTACTGCTGTTTCAATGACATGCGGTTCGCCGATCACGCGGTCTACCGGGATGACGTGCTGATCCGGCGGGCGCTCGGGGAGACCTCGCTGACCTGGCCGATGAGCCAGGATCAGCTGAACTGCCGGTTCTGCGTGCATGTGAGCGGGACGATGGACGTGTCGGTGACGGCTGACACGCGCTGGTTGTCGCGGCCCGAGATGGAACGTTTCCTGCGGGGCCTGGAGGATCTGCTGGTCGAGGCGGCGCTGCGGTGATCGCGGCGTACGCGACGGCGATGTCCCGCGCGCAGGGCGAGCGCCTGGAGTTCCGCTTCGAGGGCCCGGCTGGGGTGGCCGTGCACGACGCGACCAATGATCGCCTGATGCTGGCGGCGCGGGTCGAGGGGCCTTCGTGGGTTCTGGACATTCCGGCGGATTGGCCGAGTTCCCTGTATCGCGCCCGGTTCACCGAAGGGGATCCGGAACCGGACGTGCTGGTTCCCCGGGCTACGGGGGAGCTTCCGGGGACTCCGCGTGAGCAGGACGACGAGGTGTATTTCGTGGTTCGGCAGGCGGAGCCGGTCGCGCCGGTCCTGGTGTCGATCCCGTTCGCGACGTGGCAGGCGTACAACCGGGGTGGGGTGCCAGGGGAGAGCATCTACTGGACCGAGCAGCCGGACCGGGCGGCCAGGGTCACGTTCGACCGGCCGGGCGGCGGCCCGCCGCCGGAGCGCTGGGAGGACGGGCTGCTGCGCTGGCTCGGCCCGGCCGGATACCAGGTCGAATACTGCTCCGGCTTCGACCTGTCGCTCGAGTTGCTGTCCCGCTACCGGCTGCTGATCGTCAACGGACACGACGAGTACTGGACGGCGGGCATGCGGGACGCCTGCGAGGAGTATGTCCGGCGGGGCGGCAACATCGCGTTCCTGTCCGGCAACACCTGCTGGTGGCAGATCAGGATGGAGGGCCGCGAGATGGTCTGCTACCGCGACGCGGCCACCGATCCGGTCGAGGATCCCCGGCTGACCACCGTCGAGTGGTCGAACGCGCCGGTGCTGCGCCCGGAGAACACGCTGACCGGGACCAGTTTCCGGGCGGGTGCGGGCACCTGGGGGCCGTACATGCGGCTGATGCGGGAGGAGTCGTACACCGCGCGCTTCGCCGACCACTGGGTTTTCGCGGGGACGGAACTCACCGACGGTGACAAGTTCGGCCAGGGCGCGCTCGGCTACGAGACCGACGCGGCGGAATTCTCCGAGGTCATGGGGGTGCCGAGGGCGACCTGCCGGGATGGCACGCCGCCGTCGTTCGTGGTGCTGGCCACGGCGGACCTGCGCCACTGGAGTGTCGGCGGGCAGGGGGGCTGGGCCACCATGGGCGTGTTCACCAGCGGCCTCGGCACGGTCTTCAACGCCGCCTCGGTGAACTGGGGGAACACGATCCACGATCCGGTGGTGGAGCGGATCACCCGCAATGTGATCGACCGATTGTCGCGTCCGGCCGAGCCGGACTGGGAGGTGATCGGCCCCGCCGCGGACATCCGCGCGCTGGCCGCCGCCGGATCCGTCCTGTACGGCGTGACCGCCGACGGCGTGCTCATGCACCGCGAACTGTGCGCCCAGAACCTGCCCTGGCAACCGATCGGCTGGGCGGGCGATGTGACCTGCCTGGACTCCCCCCGCGAGGCCGTCGGCGGGCTGGGCACCAACCTCTACGGCGTGACCCCCGACGGTGTGCTCCGCACCCGCACGAATCTCTGGACCGACGTGACCCGGACGCCGGAGGGCACGATCGCCCTGGCGGTCTCCGACGGCACGTTCTTCGCCGCGACCGCGACCGACCGCCTCTGGGCGCTCCCGTTCGCCGAAGCCGGCTCACCCGGCTGGCGCGACATCGGCCCCGCCGCCGGAGCGATCTCGATGAGCGGCATGAACGGCCGCCTGTACGCCCTCGACAGCCACGGCCGAATCCACGCGCGCCTGCCCTTCACCGACCGCGAAACCGAATGGTCCCCGTTCGGCCACGCTCCGGGAGCGCTGACCCTCACCGCCCACGCCGGTCACCTGATCACCGTGGATCCGGCTGGCCACCTGCGCTGGCGTCAGGCGGGAAGGGGCAACTCGACCGGCCCGTAAAGGGCGGCCCGGGCATGCCGGACCATCGCCCAGTACCGATCCCCATACGACCAGTGCCACCACTCGGTCGGATAGTTCACCAGGCCCGCCCCCTCAAGCGCGGCGATCAGGACCTTCCGGTTCTGCCGCGCTTCCCCGGAGATGCCGGGCGCCGCCGTGTAACACGCGCCCGCGCTCTCCTCCGGGGTGGCGTTGACCTGCGTCCCCATGTCGTACTCGACGCCTAAATCATCACAAAGCGTTAAATCAACGGCGGCCCCGGCGGTATGCGGAGCCACCTCAATCGGCGACACGTACCGACTAGCCGCCACAAACAACTCATCTGCCGACATTTCCGGAAATTTCGCCCGTAAATCGTTGAGGTAGTCCGTGAAGTACGTCCGTTGCAGCGCCGCCGGACGGTAACCCTCCACGACCACCACGTGGTACCCCGCCGGCAGCGACCGCTCCGCCGCCTCCAGCCGGGTCACCAGACCCTCACGTAACAACGCGTACGCCCCCGCGGGATCGGCCAGCCGGTCGTCCACCCGCAGCCGCCCCCGCACATCGCTCAACACCTCCCCGCACTCCTCGACCGGAACCCCTGCCACCCGAGGATCGGAGATCAGCACCACAGCATCCATAACGCTAGACGGTATCGGAGAAGACCTGCTCCCTCGCCTGGTCCAGGGCGGCCAGCAACGCCCCCCGCAGCACCGGGTTCCCCGCCACCTCGGTCACCGCCACCCTCGGCCTGCTGGGACAGACCCGGGCCACCGCCTCCTCCACCAGCGCCGCCAGCGCCGGACCCCCCGCCCGCCCCACATCCCCGCTCAACACGATCAGCCCCGGATCCAGCACCACCGCCACCGCCGCCACCCCGACCGCCAGCCTCCCGGCCAGCTCGATCAGGAAGCCATCCTGGCCGGTGGCGACAGCCGTACGGACCAGATGGGCGACGTCGAACCCGGGCGGCGCGGCCGTCGGCAGGAGCGCCGGGCCGTCGATGCCGTGCGTGGCCGCGAGCCCGGACAGCGCGTTCCCGCCGACCAGCCGCTGGAAGGACCCCGACTGCGGCTCGGTCACGTTCAGCGGCAGCGGCTCCCCCGGCACCGGCAGCCACCCGATCTCCCCCGCGCCCCCGGTGATCCCCCGATGCAGCCGCCCGCCGAGCATGACCCCGAGCCCCTGCCCGACCCCCGCCCACAGGATCACGAAGTCGTCGTGCCCGGCCGCCGCGCCGTACGCCTGCTCGGCCAGGGCCGCCAGGTTGACGTCGTTCTCGATCCGCACCGGCTGCCCGAGGCTGGTCCGCAGCCCGGCCAGCACCCCCATGTGCCAGGCGGGCAGGTCAAACGAATACCGCACATCCCCGCTGCGCGGATCCACCACGCCCCTGGTCCCTATCACGAACGAGCGCAGCTGCGAGATCGCCACGTCCGCCGTCGCGCAGGCCCGCTGCACCGCGCTGTGCACGATCTTGACGGGATCGGCGGCCTCGGTCGGGTCGACCGTCACCTCGGCCACGGTCTGCCCGGTGATGTCGGCCACCCCGGCGGTCACCCGATCCGGCAACACCTCAAGACCGGCCACGTACGCGCTGGACGGATTGACCGTGTACAGAGCGGCGTTGGGACCCCGCCCGCCGGCCCGTTCCCCGGCGGTCCGCACCAGCCCGCGATCCTCCAGCCTGGACAGCAGCTGGCCGGAGGTGACCTTGGAAAGCCCGGTGAGCTCCCCCAGCTCAGCCCGGGTGAGCGGGCCTTGGGAGAGGAGGAGCTCCAGGGCCGCTCTGTCATTGATCTGGCGTAGCAGCCTGGGCGTTCCCGGTCGCTGGGACACTGGCCGCCTCCCTTTCTGGGGGTTGTTCAAGAGCCCGCCCATCAACCGGGTCACCCCGGGCTGCTCTTGAACAACCCCCACTCGTCACGATCCGCTAACGCGGGTTTCTTTTAAGAAAGTTTCTTGTTAGTTTAGCCGCAGTCATCCCGTAGGCAAGCGATCAAGCCCCGGGATGCCACAGACGCCGACCGTCGGGAACCCCGAGGTGCGCGGTTCGCCGACCACCCCACACCTCGACGTGAAGCCGGGAAGGGAGAACCCAACGTGAAGATCGTGAAGATCGCGGGCCTTACCGCCGCGCTAGCACTGGGTGTCACCGCTTGTGGTGGCACTGACCCCGCCAGCACCGAGCCCTCGGCCGCCGCCGCGCCCACCGCGACCGGGCCCAAGTTCGCCGGACAGACCCTGACGATGTGGCGGCTCGGCGACACCAACCCGCCGTCGCAGGCGTACATGGACGACCTGATCAAGGAGTTCAAGACCCAGACGGGCGCCGACGTCAAGCTGGAGTGGATCCCGTGGCCGCAGGTGAACGACAAGTTCACCGCCGCGGCGGCGGGCGGCGCCGGCCCCGACGTGACCGAGATCGGCAACGACCAGGTGCCGCTGTGGCAGAGCCAGGAGGCGCTGGAGCCGGTCACCGCGCTGGCCGGCGCGGGCGAGCAGGCGCAGATCCCGAAGAACCTGCTCGGCCTGGAGACCATTGACGGCGAGGTCTACGCGCTGCCCTGGGGCGCGGGCACCCGCGCCGTGCTCTACCGCAAGGACTGGTTCGACGAGCTCAAGATCGAGGTGCCGAAGACCTGGGACGAGGTCATCGCGGCGGCCAAGAAGATCCAGGCCGAGAAGGGCAAGGACGTCGACGGCTTCGCCTTCAACGGCGGCTCCGACGCCAACCACCTGCTCGGCGCGCTGGCCTGGTCCGAGGGCGGCGAGTACGCGGTCAAGGAAGGCGACAAGTGGGTCGGCAAGCTGGCCGACCCGACCTTCAAGGCCGGTTTCGCCACCTACACCAGCCTGGTCACCGAGGGCCTGTCCGGCAAGGCCCGGCTGACCCAGAACACGGTCGACATCCGGACCCGCTTCGCCAACGACAAGGTCGGCATGTACCTGACCGCGTCGTGGGACATCCCGGGCATCGAGACCGACAGCAAGGGCAAGGTGAAGGCCGACCAGCTGGCCTTCTTCCCGCTGCCCGCCAAGGCCGGCGGCGAGGCCCCGGCGTTCTTCGGCGGCAACGACATCGCCGTCTGGGGCAACGCCCAGAACAAGGAGCTGGCGACCGAGTTCGTGAAGCTCGCCACCAGCAAGCAGTGGGCCGACCGCTACGCCAAGGACGGCGGCCTGCTCCCGGTCTACCCGGACACCCTGGCCTCGCTGGCCAGCGACCCGGTGCAGGCCCCCTTCGCGGCGGCCTTCGCCAAGGCCAAGGCGTTCCCGGCCGACCCCAACTGGACCGAGGCCAACGAGACCAAGGCGGTCCTGCAGAACGCGGCCCGCTCGGTCATCGAGGGCAAGGCCACGGCCGATGAGGCGCTCGCCGCGGCCAACAAGGAACTCGAAGAGATCCTGAACCAGTAGCGACATGACGAACGCGTCAACGATCGCCCGGGGCGGAGGCACCTCCTCCGCCCCGGAGCGGCGTCGCAGAAGGTCCCACCGCCGCGCGTTGGCGAGTGGGCTCCCACCCAAGGCCATCCCCTACGTGCTGCTGATCCCGGGCATCCTGGTGATCGCCGGTCTGCTGCTCTACCCGATGATCCAGGTCGTCGTCATGTCCTTCCAGAAGGTGGGACTGCCGCAGATCAGCGGGAAGCGGCCGGCGGAATGGCTGGGCTGGGAGAACTACACCAAGATCTTTGAAAACGACATCTTCTGGTCGTCGCTCCGAAACACCATCGCTTTCGCCGTGATCACCGTGTCCCTCACGCTGATTCTCGGCACCGCCGTGGGCGTGCTGCTGAACAAGCTCAGCAAGCGGATGTCCACCTTCGTCATCATCGGCATCATGTCGGCGTGGGCCGTCCCCCCGGTCGCGCAGGGCGTCATCTGGCGCTGGCTGTTCGACGCCGAGGCCGGAATCATCAACTGGGCGCTGAATCTGCTCCCCGACTGGCTCAGCGTGTTGCTGTTCGGCCGGGCCGACTGGACCGGCGAACCCTGGCTGAACGACTCGATCACGGTCTACCTGGTGCTCATCCTGACCGTGCTGTGGGCGTCCTTCCCGTTCATCGCGGTCTCCGTGCTGGCCGGTCTGAAGGGCATCCCGACCGAGCTCTACGAGGCCGCCACGGTCGACGGATCCGGGCCCTGGCGGACCTTCTGGAAGATCACCTTCCCGCTGCTCAAGCCGGTCTTCGCGGTCCTCACGATCCTGTCGATCATCTGGGACTTCAAGGTCTTCAGCCAGCTCTACGTGCTGATCGGCGGCCCGACCAACCGGGAGGCCTTCAACCTGTCCATGTACTCCTTCGCCGAGGCGTTCCGCAGCCCGCCCAAGATGGGCAGCGGCGCGGCCATCGCCGTGGTGCTGACGGTGATCCTGCTCATCGTCACCGCCTTCTACATCCGGCAGATGGTGAAGTCGGAGGAGGTCCAGTGAACCCGCTCCGCCGCAAGCGCCTGTCCAAGATCGCGCTCAACACCACGGCGACCCTGGTGTTCCTGTTCGCGGTGTTCCCCGTGTACTGGATGATCGCGACCTCGTTCAAGGACAACGACCAGATCTTCACCACCGAGTTCGTCCCGTTCCCCACCCATTTCACGTTCGACCACCTGACAAAGGTGCTCACCGAGGGTGTCGCGGGCAACTCGATCTGGCTCTACCTGCGCAACAGCGCCATCGTGGCCCTCGGCACCGTGCTGGTCGGCTCGATGTTCGCGCTGCTGGCCGCCACCGCCGTGGCCAGGTTCCGGTTCAAGGGCCGCACCAGCTTCCTGATCGCGCTGCTGATGGCCCAGATGATCCCCGCCGAGGCGCTGCTCATCCCGCTGTTCCTCAGCGTCAAACGCCTCGGCCTGTACGACCAGCTGCTCGGCCTGATCGTGGTCAACGTCGGCCTGACCCTGCCGTTCGGCATCTGGATGCTGCGCACGTTCGTCGCCGCGGTGCCCAAGTCGCTGGAGGAGGCGGCCTGGATCGACGGCGCCTCCCGGATGACCACCTTCTGGAAGGTGCTCTTTCCGCTGGTGGCGCCGGGACTGGTGGCGACCAGCATCTTCTCCTTCATCACCGCGTGGAACGAACTGATCTTCGCGTTGATTTTGATGTCCGACTCGTCGGGCTACACCATGCCCGTCGCCCTGCAGTACTTCTTCGGGCAGCGCGGCACGGACTGGGGCGCCATCATGGCCAGCTCCACCCTGATGACCATCCCGGTCGTCATCTTCTTCCTGCTGGTGCAGCGGCGCATGGTCTCCGGCCTCGTCGCGGGCGCCGTCAAGGGCTGATCCCCTGAGCCGGTACGGCCGCCGCTCACGAGGCGCCGGCCGTACCTCCGGCATCCCATCCATCCAAGGAGCATGAGACAGCCATGCCTGAAAACAGCGCGAGCATCGGCGATCGGGGGCTGCGGCGTCTCGCGGCCGCGTCGCTGCTCGCCTCCTTCCCCGGCACCACCGCGCCCGACTGGGTCCTCCGGGACCTGGAGGACGGGCTCGGCGGCGTCACCCTGTTCGGTTTCAACGTCGAGGACGCCGCCCAGCTGGCGGCCCTGACCCGGCAGCTCGGCGGCGCCGCGCGGCCGGTCGTCTCGCTGGACGAGGAGGGGGGTGACGTCACCCGGCTGGCCTACCACACGGGCAGCCCCTACCCGGGCAACGCGGCGCTGGGCGCCGTGGACGACGTGGAGCTGACCGAGCGGGTCTACCGGTCGATCGCGGCCGACCTGGCCAGGTGCGGGGTCAACCTGGACATGGGACCGGTCGCGGACGTGAACACGGCCGACGACAACCCGGTGATCGGCACCCGGTCGTTCGGGGCCGGGGCCGAGCTGGTGGCCCGGCACACGGTCGCGGCCGTGCGCGGGCTGCAGTCGCTCGGGGTGGCCGCCTGCGTGAAACACTTCCCCGGGCACGGGGCCACCCGGGAGGACTCGCATCTGGAGATCCCGCTGGTGGACGCCTCGCCCGAGCTGCTCTGGGAGCGGGAGCTGGCGCCGTTCCGGGCCGCCATCGAAGCCGGGGCTCGGTCGATCATGACGGCGCACGTGTCGGTGCCGTACCTGACCGGGAGCGCTCCCGCCACGCTCAGCCGGGCCGCGCTGACCGGGCTGCTGCGCGGCGAGCTCGGCTACGACGGGGTGGTGATCACCGACGCGCTGGACATGCACGCGATCACCAAGAGCGTCGGCCTCGGCGGCGGCGCCGTGCGGTCGCTGCTGGCCGGGTCCGACCTGCTCTGCCTGGGTCCGGTGCCGACCTACGACGACATCCGCGGAGTGCTCGCGGCGATCGTCGTAGCGGTTCGCGACGGGGTGCTGCCGGTGGCGCGGCTGGAGGAGGCCGCCGCCCGGGTGGACCGGATGCGGGACTGGTTCGCGCTGGTCCAGGACTCCGCCGACGACAACATGCGTGTGGTCGGCCTGGACGCGGCCCGCCGCGCGGTCCGCCTGACCGGGTCGGCGGCGCCGCTGGTCGATCCCTACGTGGTGGAGGTGGACACCCCGCCGACCATCGCGGTCGGCGACGTGCCGTGGGGGGTCGCGCCCTGGCTGCCCGAGGCCGAGATCGTCCGGGTGAAGCCCGCGGACGCCAGCCCCGGCGCGCTGCTCGCCGCCGCCACCGGCCGATCCCTGATCGTGGTGTTCAAGGACGCGCACCGCTACCCGGAGAGCCAGGCGCTGATCAGCGGGCTGCTGGCCGCCCGGCCGGACACGATCGTGGTCGAGATGGGCCTGCCGATCTGGCGTCCCGACGCCGCCGCCTACATCGCGACCTACGGCGCGGCCCGCGCCAACGCGCAGGCCGCGATGGAGTTGCTCACCGCCTAACCCCAGCCGGTACGGCTCCCGCGCCCTCCCTCAAGGGGGGAGCCGTACCGGACGGGGCCCCGATATCAGGGAGAGGTACAGGTGTATCCGGACGGCGTCGCGGTGTTGCCGTTGGGACGGCTGACCTGGAAGCCGAACTGGACGTTGCCGCCGGCCGCGATGGTGCCGTTGTGGCCGACGTTGCGGGCGGTCACGGTCTGCCCGCTGACGGTGAGCGTGGTGTTCCACGACCCGGTGACGGTGTGCCCGGCCGGGAGCGTGAACGTGACCGTCCAGCCGTTGATCCCGGTGGTTCCGGTGTTGGTGACGGTCAGCGGCTGGATGACGTAGCCGTTGCCCCACTGGGTCTGCACCGTGCCGGCCGCCGAGCAGCCGCCGGTGGTGGTCCCGCCCGTGGTGGTGAAGGTGACCGTCGGCGAGTTGCCGGACAGGTTGCCCGCGCCGTCCCTGGCTCGGACGTAGACCTGGTACTGCGTGTTGGCGGTCAGGCCGGTGAGCGTCGAGGAGTTGCTCGTGGTCTGCGCCAGCAGCGGGTCGGTCGCGCCCTGCTCCCGGTAGACGTTGTAGCCCGCCAGGCCGCTGCCGCCGCTGTCGGTGGAGACCGGCCAGTTGAGCGTGGCCGCCGTGTTGGTGACGTTGAACGCGGTGGGCGCGCCCGGGGTGGTCGGCGGAATCGTGTCAACCGGCGGGCTCACGCTCGGCGAGGGCGACGGCGAGACGCCGGCCGGGGGGATCCGGATGATCCGGTCGTCGGCCGCCACCGGGGTGCCGCGGCCGTCCCGGTTGCTGGTGGCCACCCAGAGCCAGCCGTCGGGGCCGACGGCGACCGCGCGCAAACGGCCGTAGGTGTTCTGAAGCTGGGCGAGCGCGGACGCCGCGCCGCCGGAGCCGTTCAGGGTGACCGTCCACAGCCGGGTGCCGCGCAGGGCGGCGGCGAACAGCGTGTTGTTGGCGTACGCCAGGCCGCTCGGGGACGCCTCGGCCGTGGTCCACGAGATGATCGGGTTACGGAAGGAGGGGTTGCTGCACGAACCCTCGCAGGTCGGCCAGCCGTAGTTGCCGCCCGCCACGATCTGGTTGATCTCGTCGAGGTTGTTCTGGCCGAACTCGGAGGCGTACATCCGGCCCTGGGAGTCCCAGGCCAGGCCCTGGACGTTGCGGTGGCCGTAGCTGTAGACGCGGGAGTTCGCGAACGGGTTGCCGCTGGCGGGGATGCCGCCGTCCGGGGTCATCCGGAGGATCTTCCCGGCCGGGGAGTTGAGGTTCTGGGCGTTGGCGGTGGTGGCGGCGTCGCCGGTGGAGACGTAGAGCATGCCGTCCGGGCCGAACGCGATCCGGCCGCCGTCGTGGATGGTGTTGCGGGGCACCCCGGAGAAGAGCACGTTCTGGGTGGTGGGGGCGCTGAGGCGGAGCCGTACCAGGCGGTTGTCGGTGCTGGTGGTGAAGTAGGCGTAGACCCACTGGTCGGTGGCGTAGTTCGGGGAGACCGCGATCCCGAGCAGGCCGCTCTCGCCCGACGCCGACACCCCGCTGATGGTGGCCACCGCGGTCGGCGTCTGCCCAGGACGGACCTGCATGATCCGCCCGGTGTTGCGTTCGGACACGAGGGCGCTTCCGTCCGGGAGGAACGCCATCCCCCACGGCACCTGGAGCCCGGTGACGGACACCTGGGCCCGATCGAAATCGAAACCGCCGACGACGGCCGCGTTGGCGGGCATGGCCACGGAGACCCCGATCGCCCCCAACAGCGCCGTCAACGACAACAAGACCGGAAAAATCGGAAAGCGTCTGGCCATCATGAGCCTTTCGACAGGAGGCCCGAAACGTAACCAGTCCCCCTGGCCCCAAGCAATCAACCGACCGCGCGCACGTCACCGACCTGCGGTTACAGACCTCACCGCTCGAAACTTTCACCAATCTTGCTAAAGTTTCAGCCGAAGGAGACCAAGCCCGGGCGGCACACCGGCCATGGGAGTCGCGCGTAAGTCTCGGGCTTATTGGGCGCCGGTGCGGCGAGATCCAGTGGACGGCGCCGGATAACGGCGAGCAACCAGGCGACCCGTTCTCAGCCTGAACCGAAGCATAGGAAGCTGGCGGACTCCTGACCTTCGCACGCGATGGCCAATGCCGCCGCGGGCTGGGCTCCCCGGGCGATCTCGCGGTGGTAGCCGGTCATGACGTGCGCGGCCACGTCGTCCGGGATCGGGGTGACGCTGGAGATCACGGTCGGGGTGCCGAGGTAGAGCAGGGCGGCGGTGAAGCCGAGGATCTCATCGCCCGAGCGGACGACGGACTGGCCCAGATCGCAGGCGGAGAGCACCACGTGGCGGGGGGCGAGTTCCAGACGTTGCAGGTCGTAGGCCATCAGTGGCCCGTCCCGGAGGTCCAGCCGGGAGCCCGGGAGAAAGCAAAGGGAGGGCGGGTGGGAGAACCCCGGATCGACTGCCGCTTCGTTCCGACGGCAACGGGGCCGGCGGGGCCGGGCGGAGCCCGGGAGAAAGCAAAGGGTGGGCGGGTGGGAGAACCACCGGCTTTGTTGTCTGGGTGAATTCGGCGTGTAGGCGCATGAGAGTGGCGCGGAGGGCCCAGGGGAGGCTGCTGCGGCGGCGGAAGTGGGATTCGGCGCGGCGGGACCAGGTGATGGAGTCGGTTGGGTTGCCGGCGTCCAGGGCGGCGCGGGCGCGGGCCAGTTCGGCTTCGGCGTAGTCCTGGATGAGGCGCTGGCGGCGGAACTGGGGGAGGGTGTCGTCCAGGCGGCGGCCGGCTTCGGTCGCTAGGCCGGCGGAGAGGAGGGCGCGGGCCTGGTCCAGGGCGAGCAGGGGGAGGAGGCCGGGGAGCAGGCGGCGGTAGGTGGGCTCGACTTCGGCGAAGACGGCCAGGCAGCTGGGGATGTCGCCGACCAGCAGGTCGCAGTAGCCGTCGTTGTGGAGGGCTTTGACGGTGAGGATCTCGTGCCGTTGGGCGCGCGCGAGTTGGGCGCTGCGCCGCAGGTCGTCGCGGGCGTGGGCGATCCTGCCCAGGTCGATGTGGATGACGGCGCGGTTGAGCAGGATCCGCGCCAGCTCCACGGCGTCGTACCTGGCCAGTTCCGGCACGGCGGCGTCCAGTTCGCGCAGGGCCTCCACGGTCCGGCCCAGGCGGAGCAGCATCAGGCCGCGCTGGGCCCGCGCCACCGGGCGGTCGGCGGGGGCGGCCCGCTTCTCGGCCGTCGCCAGGAGGTTCAGGCCGAGCTGGGTGTGGCCCTGCTCGGCTTCGGCGTGGGCCAGGCTGATCAGCATCCGGCCCGCGAGCGGATCGCCGTCCGCGAGCAGGTTGAGACCGCGCCGCAGCCGCCGCGCGGCGAGCGCGGGACGACCGGCCGAGGTCGCGGCGGTGCCCTGCGCGTAGAGCCGCTCGGCTTCCTCCCAGCGTCCGGCCGAGGTCGCGGCAGTGCCCTGCGCGAAGAGCCGCTCGGCTTCCTCTTCGGTCACGGAGCCAGGCGTCCGGCTCTTTCGATCGGCTGCCATGGGATTCAGACGACAATCGAGGGAGTCAACGCGAGCGGTTCGTTCCCCTCGGCGGCCCGGACCACGATCTGGACCAGGCCACGCGGGACCTCGTCCAGGACGAATCGGCCGGCCGCGTCGGCCAGCGCCGTACGCACCCCCTGCGGGCTACGCAGTTCGACCAGATGCGCATCCGGTGGCGCGAGCCAGCCGTCCACCCTGACCATGCCGTCCTGCCGCTCGGAGATATCGATCATGACGGTCAAGCTGGCGCTGTCGAAGGTGATCGTCCGCGTCTCGCCGCCGCGCACCCCCGCGGCGAGCTCCTCCCTCGGACGCAGGACCGCGAAGTCCTCAGACCACAGTTCCAAAGCGAACGTGATCCTTTCCACCAGCCCGGGCGGCACCGGATCGACCCGCGAGTACAGCTGTCCGAGCTCCGCCACCACGAACTCATCCTGGAGATCGGATCCCCTGGGCTCCTCCTCGCTCATGGCGCTCTCCAGTCAGGGTTCCAGGACGGATCGGCCGCCAGCGTCCCGCGCAGCTTGGCCAGGCACCGGCTCCGGGTCGGGGGCCGATGCTGCCCACCGGCATCTCCAGCGCCTTCGCCACCGCGTCGTAGTGCGGCCGCGGCGCGAAGGCGATGACCCGCAGCAGGACCTGGCAGCGCCGCGGCAGCGAACCCACCGCCCGCCACAGCGCCTGACGGCGCTCGTCTTCGAGCAGCAGCTCCTCCGGCAGCGCGACCTGATCCTTGACGTCGTCCAGGGTCTCCTCGCCGAGCAGGTCGGCGGAGCGTTCCCTGGCCCGCGCCCGCCACGCCTCCCGGCGCGTCGTCGTCACCAGCCACTCGATCAACGCCCCCGGAGAGTTGATCGAGTGCTGGCGACGGACCAGGACGAGCCAGGTGGTCTGCACCACGTCCTGGGCCGCTTCGTACCCGAGGCCCTGGCCGCGCGCGGTGTGCCAGAGCATCGGGGTGCATTCTGTGACCAATTCCTCCCAGGCGGCCCTCTCCCCCGCCTGGGCACGCGCCAGCAGCCCGGCCAGTCGATCGCGGCGCTCATGACCGCGATCAGCCGTTTCGACGGGTTCGGGCTGCGCGGTCATTGCTGGAGTTTCTTCACGATCGCCGTTCCTCTCGTCAGTGCGGCGTCCGCGCTCACGTCCGCGAGCTGCGAGCCGTGATCGCGAATCAGGTGGGCGAGCACCTGGCCCGCCACGATGGGGGCCGCGAACGAGGTGCCGCTCCAGAGCGCGAACCCGCTGCGGAAGTCGTCGGGGTCATAGGATTCGCGAATCCACGGCCGCCCGTTCCTGGTGCCTCTGAGCTCCAGCTCCGGCTCGGCCGAGCCACGGATGCCCGGCGGGAAGGTGCTGATCAGCATCGCCCCCGGGGCGTGGTACTTGATCGCCGCCCCGCCGTTGCTGAAGATCGCGATGCTGCCGTTCGGGTTCTTCGCGCCGACCCCGAAGATGGGCGCCCGCTCGAACGGCCGTTTCTCCTGGTCCGGGATCCCGGCCAGCCCCGACGGGTAGAAGGCCTTGGTCGCGGCGTAGTTCCCGGCCGCGGCGACCACCAGCACGCCCTTCGAGCGGATCTCGTCCACCAGCCGCTCCACGGACTGCGTGTAGACCCGGTCGTCGCGGTTCTCGTTGAAGTAGCCGCACGACAGCGACACCACGTCCACGAAGAGCCCGGTGTCCGGGTCGCGCTGATTGGCCTCGACCAGCTCCAGCACGTATTCCAGCGCCAGGTGCAGTGCGTGCTCGGAGACCAGGCCGTCGGCGAACATCGCCCGCAGGTTCAGGATCCGGGCCTCCGGCGCGAGCTGGTGGATCAGCCCCGCCTCGAAGGTGGCGTGCCCCGCCTGGGCGTTCACCAGCCCGAGCAGCGGCCGCCCCGAGACGGGCCGGTCCTCATGACCGTCGATGGCCAGCACCTGCTGGGGCCGGGCGGCGTTGATCGGAGTGCCGTTGACGATCTTCTGCTGGGCCTTGGAGCTGACCAGGAACTGGTGGTCCTGCCACGGCTCGTCCCGCCAGTCGAACCAGTCGTGCTTCGCGCTGCCGCTGTCGATGAGGGCCACGACGGGCGCCCGCCCGGTGAAGGCCGGGTCGGGGACCGGTTTGGGCCACACGACCTGGACCGGGCACCGTGTCGCGTAGCCGAATCCGGCCCGTCCCGGGGTGTCGCCCGGGAGGCCGTGGCCGTCGGTGACCGGCTCGCCGCCGATCACGGCCGACCCCACCAGCAAGTGGTTGAGGCCGATTCTCCCGCCGAATTCGAGGATGCGGCGGGGGATCCCTTCGAGACCGCCATGGACCGGGGAGTCCACGGGCAGCCGGGTCCGGAGATGCTGCACGACCGCCCAGGCGTCCACCTCGGCGACGCCACGGGTCACCCGCAGCACGACCGCACGCCACTGGAGCGGCTCCGCGCCTGGATCGTTCCCGGTGTCCTCCGGCAGGTGCGGCGCCAGCCCCAGCTCGTCGAGCGCCGCCGTGAACCACTCCCGCACCGCCCCATCGGCGAGCACCTGGGTCGGCACCAGCACCATGTCAGCGTGGTACACGGTGGAATCCGGCACCACGCTGCCCGGCCCGAGCGGCGCGGTGGCGGGGTTCAGCACGCGCGCGCCGTGCGCGTCGAGGATCTCGCGCGGGAAGACCAGGGCCGCGCCGGCGTCCGGAGCCTCCGGCTCCGAATCCGGCTCCCCCTGGTAGTCAATCGTCCACATAGGGACCTCCATCTCTTCTCCGCACAGAAGAGAGAGCGGCCCCCCGCGTCAAATACCCCCAACGGGTAACGAATCCATCACACCGTCAGGAGGCGAAGATCTCCTCGCGGGCCTGCTCCAGGGCGGCGATCACCGCGCCGCGCAGGACCGGGCTGCCGGTCACCTCGCTGGTGACCACCTGGGGGCGGATCGGGCAGATCCGGGCCACGGCCTGCTCCACCCGGCCGGTCAGCGACACCCCGCCCGCCTGGCCGACCTCCCCGGCCAGCACCACCAGACCGGGGTCCAGGACGACGCAGACGGAGGCGACGCCCAGGGCCAGCCGGGAGGCGATCTCGTCCAGCAGCCGGTCGCCGCCCTCGTCGGCCGCCACCGCCGCGGTGACGGCTTCGGCGGCGGTGTCGGCGGCGAAGCCGTACTCGGCGGCGAGTTCGATGACCGCCTCCGAGCTGACCAGGGACTGCAGGCCGCCCGCGAGGGACGGCAGCCGCCCGGGGGTGGCCCTGATGTCCTCGGCCAGCGGGACGCCGGGCACCGGGAGGTAGCCGATCTCGCCCGCGCTGCCGGACCGGCCGCGGTGCAGCCGCCCGCCCAGCACGACGGCGAGGCCGATGCCGCGGCCGACCCAGAGCAGCACGAAGTCGTCCGCCCGCTGGGCCGCGCCTTTGGCGCGTTCCGCGATGGCGACCAGGTTCACGTCGTTCTCGATCGTGACGTCCCGGCGCAGGTCCCGGGCGAGCGCCTCGTGGATGCCCTCGTGCCAGTCCGGCAGGTCGAAGGAGAAGCGCACGTCGCCGGTGCGCGGGTCGACCACGCCGGGCGTGCCGATCACCACGCCGCGCAGCCGGGACAGCGCCACCTTGGCCGACCTGCACGCCTTCACCACGGCGTTGTGCACCACCGAGACCGGGTCGTCGTGACCGTTCGGGGCGGCGGTCACCTCGGCGACCACGTCGCCGTTGATGTCGGCGATGGCGGCGGTGACGAACTCAGGCCCCACATCCAGGCCCGCCACGTACGCACACGAGGCGATCACCCCATAAAGTGCCGCGTTCGGCCCTCGGTTGCCCGCCTGCTCGCCGACCACCTCGACCAGGCCGCGCTCCTCCAGGCGGGACAACGTCTGGGACGCGGTGACCTTGGACAGGCCTGTCAGGTCGCCGATCTGCCCTCGGGTCAGCGGTCCTGAGGCAAGCAGCAATTCCAGCGCGGCCCGGTCGTTGATCTCCCGGAGCAGCCTGGGCACGCCAGGACGTCGCTCCATGCTCCTGCTTTCTATGATCGCCCCCGGGTTAACGCAGCTTGCGAAAATATCAACAAAGTTTCCTGCCAGCTTAGCGACTCGGCGGCGGTCCGGAAATTGGCTCTTGATACCACACCTGCGGGCTACAAGGATCACTCATGTCCAACGCGGAGGAGTGCTCATGTCCCGCTGGCCGATCGCCGCCCTCACCCTGGGCCTCCTGCTGCTTCTCGACGCGCTGCGGGTCTTCCTCCCGTCCCTCATCACCCTGTACGGCCGGGCGGGCGACACCCCACCAGAACAACTCGGCTTGTTCGCGGCCCTCTGGTTCGTGATCCCGTTCACCGCGATCGCGATCGCCCGGTTCCTTGGCCCTCGGGCGGTCATGCTCAGCGGGGCCGCCGTGCTCGCCGCCACCAGGATCGCCCTCCAAGGCACTGACGGCGGCACCCCGCAGCTCTACCTCTCCGCCGCGAGCGTCTGCGCCGGCCTCTTCTTCCTGTACGGCTGCGCCCGCACGCTGCCCCGCGCGGCCGTGCCGGTTGGGATAGCCCTGGGACTCGGCCTCAGCGGCCTGCTGCACATCGCGATCGACCACGTGGACCTGATCTGGCAGGACGGCCTGTTCCCCTGGTTCCCCGCCATCGGAGTCCCAGCCGCCTTCCTGTGGTCCGCGCTCCTCGCCAGGCCGGGAGAGGACACCGCTCCGGCGGCCGTCTGGTTCCTGCTCGGCCCGGCGCTGTTCCTGACCGGCCAGTATCTGGGGCCGGGGGCGGCGATGACCGGCAGCTGGTCCGGCGGGAGCAACGAGTTCGCGGCGGCGGCCTCGGTGGCGGCGCTGGGCGTCGCCTGCCTCAGCCTGGTCCCGTTCGCGATCGCGCCGCTCCTGGCGAACGCGCCGGTCCACGTCTACCGGGTGCTGTTCCCGGCCGGGCTGCTGATCGGCGTCTTCTCGCCGGTGGTCGGCAGCGCGCAGGCCATCCTGCTGGCGGCCGGTCTGGGCGGATGCCTGGGCCTGGCCACCCTGAGTCCCGGACGGAAACGGCCTGGGGCCGCGCTGCTCGCGGGCACGCTGGTGTTCCTGGTCGCCACGTTCGCGTTCTACGCCTCGTACGACGCCGACCTGGGCTTCCCCAACACGATCGTGCCGATGGTGATCGGCGTGGCCGCCGCCCTGATCGGCGTCGGACGGCGGCTCGACGGCGGCCTCGTGGCGACGCCCCGGATCAGGCTGCGGGTCCTGGTCTCCGGCACGCTCGCCGGGCTGCTGCTGCCGCCGCTCGTGATCGCCGCTCTGACCTGGCGGACCATCCCCGCCACGCAGACCGTGGAAGGCAAGGAGTTCACGCTCGTCGCGTACAACATCAGGATGGGGTACGGCCTGACCGGCACCCTCGACCTGGACCGGATCGCCGCCTGGGCCAGGACGGTACGGCCCGACGTGGTGCTGCTCAGCGAGGTCGACCGGGGCTGGCTGCTCAACGGCGGCCACGACGACCTGGACCGGATCGCGCAGGGGCTCGGCATGGGCTATTACTTCGCGCCCGCCGCCGACCGGCTCTGGGGCGACGCCCTGCTCACCAACCTGCCGGTCAGGGAGGCCGTCTCGAACCGGCTCGGCGAACATGACCATCCGACCGGCGCGCAGGCCCAGGCGATCGTGCTGACCGTGGGCGGGCTCGAGATCGGCATCGTCAACACCCACCTGCAGGCCCCGCCAGGCCAGGCCCCCGAGGTGGCCGCGCTGGCCCAGGGTCTCGCGGCCGGGAACACCGCCGTCGCGGCGGTGGCGGCGGCCAGCGGCGGGACACCCCGGCCGGTGATCCTCGCGGGCGACCTCAACACCACCAAGGACGACCCGGAGATGCGGGTGCTGGCGGCCGCCGGGCTCACCGATCCGCTGATCGCCCAGGGCGATCCGCCGACCTCCCCGACCGAGAACCCGGTCAAGAGGATCGACCACGTGCTGATCACGCCCGGCCTGCAGGTGGTCTCGGCGTCCGTGCCCCGGGTGCCGTTCTCCGACCATCTGCCGGTGGTCGTCCGGCTCCGGCTGAACTGAGCCTCAGGAGCTGGCGCCCTCGTAGGAGCGCAGCGCGGCACGCCACACCAGCGTGGCGAGGGCCAGGGCGAGCGCCGCGGCGGCGGCTGAGGCGCCCGCGGCCGCGATCGGCAGGTCGCCCAGCAGCGCCCGGGCGGGAAAGACGGTGATCAGGGCGATCGGCACGAAGAACGTGAAGATCCACGCGGTGACGCCGCCGTAGAAGTCGACCGGGAAACGACCCACCTCCCGACCAGGTCGCCCAGCGCCCCGTCATAGGCGATCGGCCGCTGCCGATGATCAGCACCCACGACGCGAGGGAGGTGATGTCGTCGAGGTAGTGGCTGGTCAGCAGCACCGTCGCTGCATGCCGCCGGAGGTAGTCACGGACGAAGGAGCGCACCGCGTCCTGGGCGTCGAAGTCCAGTCCCAGGTCGGTTCGTCCAGGAAGAGCACGGCCGGGCGGTGCAGCATGGCAGCGGCGAGTTCGCACCGGGCCGCGCTCGCACAGGCTGAACTGCCGGACGGCTTGTGCACCGAGCCGAGGGAGATTGACATCCTCCCCGGCGTGAACGCCGGGGACTCCCCCACGTCGCCGTGGGGGACTTACTGCTTCTGCTACGCCGCGTAAGCGTCGTAGGTTGCGGGCGGCGCCAGGGTTGGAATTGCCTCACCTGGTCTTACCCGCCCTCCACAGTCGTTTTCCGTGTCCGCCAGCCCGGCGGCCACCACGTCCTTGTCCTGCTCTTCCCTGACGAGGGCCGCCTCCACCGCCTGCGCGCGCAGGCGCAGACCCTCGGCCAGGATGTTCAACGCGGCCGCCACGTCGCGGTCGTGGTGCTCCCCGCAGGACGGGCAGTCCCACTCCCGCACCCCCAACGGCACCGTCCCGTTCCGCCAGCCGCAGCATGGGCACAGCTGCGAGGAGGGAAACCAGCGGCCGACCGCGATGAGCATCCGCCCATACCGGGCCGCCTTCCCGCCCAGCAAGGTACGGAACGCACCCCAGGACGCATCGTTCACCGATTTGGCCAACCGGCCGCGGGCCAACCCCGACACCGCCAGATCCTCGATCGCCACCGTTTGGTTCTCACGGATGATCGACGTGCTGGTCTGGTGCAGGAAATCCCGGCGCGCGTCGCCCACCTTGACGTGCTGCCGGGCCACCGCGATCCGCGCCTTCTCCCGGTTCTTGCTCCCCTTCTCCTTCCGGGACAGATTCCGCTGCAGCCGGGCCAGCCGCCTGGCCCGGCGGCGCAGCCACCGCGGATTGGCGATCTTCGTGCCGTCCGACAGGACCGCATAATGCGTCAACCCCAGATCGATCCCGACCTCGGCCTCCGCCTCGGCCAGCGCCTGCCCAGCGTCCTCGACCTCGATCACGAACGAGGCGAACAAGCGGCCCGCCGCATCCTGAATGACCGTGACCGACGATGGCACCGCGGGCAGCTCCCGCGACCAGCGGACCTCGATTCTCCCGATCTTGGCCAGGTACAGCGTCCCGTCGCCGGGCAGGCGGAAGGCGTTGCGGTTGAATCGGGCTGACTGGCGCCGGTCCCGCCGCGACTTGAACACCGGCAGCCCCATCCGCGGGCCCTTACGTTTCCCGCTGACCGAGTCGAAGAAGTTCCGGTAGGCGACATCCAGGTCACGCAAGGACTGCTGGAGCGGGACCGGGGACACCTCAACCAGCCACCCGCGCTCCGGCGTCCGTTTGGCCGCGGTGACACAGATCTTCTGCAGATCTCCGCCGCCGATCCAGGGCTGCCCGGCCTTCCGTGCCGCTTTGCGCATCGCCAGCGCGTCATTCCACACCACCCGGACACAGCCGAACAGCCGGGCGAGAGCCTGGCGCTGGGAGGGGTCGGGGTAGAGCCGGTAGTTGTAGCGCAGCCTCACCCCGGAACCCCTTCCCGCACCGGCCACACACTGTCACGACTCGAACACACTAGCGCGTGGCCGATGGCAGCGGAACCCGAATATCCGCATGGCAGGCACCTCCCCCCACGTTCATCCGGTCCTTGTGGCCACAAATCGGCGCAACGTCACGGAATGTCTTCGATGACGCGATGCCCCCCACCGCGAAGAAACCCATTTCTCCGCTTCCCGCAGCGCCCCACCCTCGATCATCAGGCGGCGCATCAAACAGCAGCGCCGACCCTGACCGGTCCCGGGCCCGCGCTCCGGGCTGCCCCGCCTGACGGCGGGCCATCCCCGACGGGGACCGCGTTCTGAAGGACGGAGCCTTCTGCGGCTCCTCGGTAATTCGGTCAGCTCGTCGGTCGTCGTACGGAATTCCGCCGCGCCGATGCTGTAGATCGCTTGGTTGGCCAGGAAGCTGTCCCAGGCCGGCAGGTCCCAGAGCAGCTGGTTGCGCTGGCCCATCACCAGGGTGATGCGCGTCAGGAAGTCGCGCTGCCGCTGGTGCGGGGTGAAGCCGAGCACGTCGATGGCGCCGGAGGTCGGATGCAGCACGCCGGACAGGCATTTCAGCACGGTCGTCTTGCCGGCGCCGTTCGGGCCGACGAAACCGACGATCTCCCCGGCGTCGACGGAGAAGGAGACATCCTGGACCGCGGGCAGGGTGCTCAGCCGCGGCCGTAACAGCCGCCGCAGGCCGCTGCGCTGGCCGGAGATCCGCACCCGGTAGTGGCGCGAAAGCTCCCGCACCGCGATGACCGTCATCCATCCCCCATTCCCCTGGACCTGGCCAGTAGACCAAGCCCGCACCGCAGCGCGCATGTCATTTTTTGGGTGATATATCCCTATTGGCCCCCGGTATCGGTTCCGGTCCGGGCGCATGATTTGCGGGCCCTCCGTCTAACCACGGCCAACCAGGCGGGATAATCGACTACATGCGACTTTCTGCCCGTGTCGACTATGCTCTCCGCGCCGCCGCCGAACTCGCCGCGTCCGGGGAAGGCCCCACCACCGTGGGCGAACTCGCCAAGGGCCAGGAGATGCCGCCCAAGTACCTGGAGAACATCCTGCTGCAGATGCGCAGGGCCGGTCTGGTGCGCGGCCAGCGCGGCCCCGAGGGCGGCTACGTGCTGGCCCGCCCGGCCTCCCAGATCTCCTTGGCCGACGTTATCAGGGCGGTGGACGGCCCGCTGGCCAACGTGCGCGGCGAGCGGCCGGAACACGTCGGCTACACGGGCGCGGCGCAGGCGCTGCAGCAGGTGTGGATCGCGCTGCGGGCCAGCGAGCGGGCCATCCTGGAAGAGGTCACGCTGGACCAGATCGCCAGCGGCGACCTGCCCAAGCGGGTCACCGACCTGTCCAACGACCCCTCGGCCTGGGACTCCCACACCCCCGTCTGATGCCCGAGGGGGACGCGGTCTACCGCACCGCGAAGACGCTGCGCGCGGCACTGGACGGCCGGGCGCTGACCAGATCCGACTTCCGGGTGCCCCGGCACGCCACCGCCGACCTGCGCGGGCGCCGGGTGCTGAGCACCGAGTCGCGCGGCAAACACCTGCTCACCCGGGTCGAGGGCGGCCTCACCGTGCACACCCACCTGAGGATGGACGGCAGCTGGCGGATCCACCCCACCGGGCGGCCGGTCCGCGGCGGCGACGTGATCCGGCTGATCCTGGCCAACGCCGAATGGCAGGCCGTCGGGGTACGGCTCGGCATGGTCGACCTGCTCCCGACCGCGCGCGAGGACCAGGTCGTCGGCCATCTGGGCCCCGACCTGCTGGGCGCGGACTGGGACGCCGAACGGGCCGCCGCCAACCTGGCGAGGGAACCCGGGCGCACCATCGGAGAGGCGCTGCTGGACCAGCGCAACCTGGCGGGGATCGGCACGATCTGGCGGGCCGAGACGCTGTTCCTGGCGCGTCTGTCGCCGTGGCGCGACGTCGGTGCGGTGGGATCGGTGGCGGACCTGGCGGAGCTGGTCGAGCTCGCGCACCGCCTGATGGAATCGAGCAAAGAAGGGCCTGGACCGGTGACGACCGGTGATCCGAGGCCGGGGCGTGCGATGTGGGTCTATGGCAGGGCACGCCGCCCCTGCCGTGTCTGCGGAAATCCAGTAGTAGTAAAGAGATCGGCTCACAACCAGCCGAACGGCTGGTCTACTGGTGCCGGACCTGCCAACAGGGCTAGGCCGCCACCATGTCCTTGACCTCGGGGAAGTCCCCGAACTCAGGACCTGTAGGCACGGTCTCCGAGATCGGCAGCCGCTCGTGCTCCGGCACATCGGCCAGAACCGGGGCATGCTGCAGCTCGGCGAGCGCGAACTGGTCGGACACTTCACGAAGCACCTGCGACAGCGGAACGCCCAGCGCGCCGCAGATCGAGGCAAGCAGCTCGGAGGATGCCTCCTTCTGACCGCGTTCCACCTCGGACAGGTAGCCGAGAGAGACACGGGCCAGCGTGGAAACCTCGCGCAGCGTGCGGCTCTGACGCACTCTCAGCCGCCGCAGGACGTCACCGAGCAGCTGACGCAGCAGGACCATCTGTCGCTCCCTCCCCGGCGCGGGCGTCGGCACGACGTTCCGCGTTGTCGGTTCGTATCGCTTTCCTCGCCCTTCGTACATATTCCTCGCTGTCATCAGGGGATCGCTCGGCCCCTTCGCCGGGCGCGTCCTTGCCTTACTCCTCGCCAATGGCTCTCGGACCTCACTCACAGCTCCACCGTACCTGTATCGAGCGACACCGCGGCAGACCGAGGTGAGCATGTTCGCTGGGGACGTAACGCGGTAATCATCCTGAATGTTCCCCCGAATTGACCTGCAGCACACCTAGAAGTAGGTCCAGCGCCTCCTGACAGGTGTGCGCGCGGATGTTCTCACGCGAGCCGTTGAGCAGCAGGTCCCGGTGCCAGACCTGGTTTTCCGGGCCGGCGACGGCCACGTGCACGGTGCCGACCGGCCGGCCGTCCTGGGGGTCGGGCCCGGCCACGCCGGTGACGGCCAGGCCGTAGTCGGATCGGGCCAGCGCGCGCACCCCCGCCGCCATCGCGGCGGCCACGGCCGGGTGCACGGCGCCCTCCCTGGCCAGCAGGTCCTCGGGCACGCCCAGCAGCCTGGCCTTGAGCTCCGTCGCGTACGCGATGACGCCCCCCGCGAAGGCCGCGGACGCGCCGCTGGGCGTCGTCAGGGCCGCGCCGATCAGGCCGCCGGTCAGCGACTCGGCCACGGCCACGGTCGCCTTCCTGCCGACCAGCGCCGCGAGGATCTCCGAAGCCGTCATGCGGCCCGCGACCTCCTCGCCACCTGCCGCAACCGGATCGCGCGGAACACGTAGTCCAGGCCGGTGGCCACGGTCACCAGCAACGCCAGCGCCATCGCCGACCAGCGGGCCAGATCGGGCACGCCCGGCCACATGTAGAGCGCGATGGCCAGGATCTGCAGCACGGTCTTGACCTTGCCGCCGTAGCTGGCCGGGATCACCCCATGCCGGATAACCGCGAACCTAAGCAAAGTCACGCCCAATTCTCTGGCGATGATCACCACGGTCACCCACCAGGCGATCTCGCCGAGCAGCGACAGGCAGACCAGCGCCGAGCCGATCAGGGCCTTGTCGGCGATCGGGTCGGCGATCTTGCCGAAGTCGGTGACCAGGCCGTAGCGCCGGGCCAGCCAGCCGTCCAGCTGGTCGGTGAGGGAGGCCACCAGGAAGACCGCCAGCGCGGCGATCCGCCAGCCCTGGCCAGGCGCGAACAGGAAGACGATGAAGACCGGGACGATCGCCAGCCGCGCCACGGTGAGCGCGTTGGCGATGTTCCAGGTGCTGACCATCGGTCTCGCCTCCAGGCCGCCGGCCGCGTCAGGAACCGCCGCCGAGACCATGGGGGCCTCGGCGCCGGACTTCTGTGCGGTCTGCTCGCTGCTCTCGCTCACGAACCAGCCTTGATACGGGCGATCAGGTCAACCCCTTCCGAATCCACCGCGACGGCGCGGACGATCTGGCCGGGCAGCAGGCCGATGCCCTGGACGGTGACCGCCCCGTCGACCTCGGGGCCCTGGTGGGCGGCGCGGCCCTCGTAGCCGCCGTCGCCCAGATCCTCCTCGATCAGCACCTCCAGCTCGGTGCCGATGCGCTCCTCGGCGCGCTGGGCGGTCAGCTCCTCGGCCAGCTCGGTGAGGGCCGCCACCCGCTGCTCGACCTCGTCCGGGTCCAGCTTGCCGTCGAAGGAGGCGGCCTCGGTGCCGTCCTCGTCGGAGTAGCCGAAGACGCCGATGACGTCCAGCCTGGCCTCGGTGAGGAAGTCGGCGAGCTCGGCGAACTGCGCCTCGGTCTCGCCGGGGAAGCCGACGATGAAGTTGGAGCGCACGCCCGCCTCGGGGGCGCGCTCGCGCACCTGGGCCAGCAGGTCCAGGAACCGCCGCGGGTCGCCGAACCGGCGCATCCGGCGCAGCACCGGGCCGCTGGCGTGCTGGAACGACAGGTCGAAGTAGGGGGCGACGCCCTCGGTCGCGGCGATCACGTCGAGCAGGCCGGGCCGGAGCTCGGCGGGCTGCAGGTAGCTGACCCGGACCCGGTCGATGCCGTCCACCCCGGCCAGCCGGGGCAGCAGCTTCTCCAGGGCCCTCAGATCGCCCAGATCCTTCCCGTACGACGTGGAGTTCTCGCTGACCAGCACGAGCTCCCGGACGCCCTGCTCGGCCAGCCAGGCCGCCTCGGCGACCAGATCGTCGGGCTGGCGTGACACGTAGGCCCCGCGGAAGGCCGGGATGGCGCAGAACGTGCAGCGCCGGTCGCAGCCGGAGGCCAGCTTGAGCGAGGCCACCGGGCCGCCGCTGAGCCGCTTGCGCAGCGTCCGCGGGCCACTGGCCGGGGCCAGGCCGGCCGGCAGCGCCCCGTGGCCGGGGATGTGCGCGCTGCCGTTGACCCGCTCGACGGGGCTGATCGGCAGCAGCGTGCGCCGGTCGCGCGGGGAGTGCGGCTTGAGCGGGCGACCGGCGAGCACGTCGTCGAGTCGCCCGCCGATGTCGGTGTAGTCGTCGAAGGAGATGACGGCCGCCGCCTCGGGGAGCGCGTCGGCCAGTTCGGCCCCGTAGCGCTCCGCCATGCAGCCGGCCGCGACCACTTTGGCGCCGGAGTCGGCGGCCGCCAGCAGCGTGTCGATCGAGTCCTTCTTCGCCGACTCGATGAAGCCGCAGGTGTTCACCACGATGACGTCCGGGTCATCGTCCCCCAGTTGCCAGCCCGCGGATTCCAGGCGCGCGGCCAGCTCTTCCGAGTCGACCTCGTTACGGGCGCAACCCAGGGTGACCATCGATACGGTTCGGCGAGAAGACATGATGAAACTACGGTATCGGGAGTCGGAACCTACCGGGGACGCGGGACCCCCGGCCCGTACGTCCGGCGCACCGTCTGTCCCGATCTTCCTGGAGCTCCAAGGTCCTTGCCGTTGACCACGACGCGCATCGCCCCGGCGTCCCCGAAGGTCATCTTGATCTTCTTGCGGGCCTTGAAGGTCTCCGAGTCGCCTGAGGCCATCATGCCCTGATAAAGGATCTTGCCCTTGACGTCCCGTACGTTCACCCAGGCCGCGCTGGTGGCCGAGATCTTCACGGTGACCAGGTCGGCCACCGCCGTGACCGGCCGGGTCAGCGGCACCGCGGGCGCCGGCTTGGCCGGAGCCTTGGGTATCGCCGCGCCCGCCTTGGCCGCGGTCTGTGTCTGCGAGGACTGCGAGCCCATGATCCGGACCAGCCCGAACACCATCGCGATGCCCAGCGCGATCGCCATCGCCATGGTCCAGTTCGGCGTGCGCCGCTCGTACAGCTTGATGGGGGTGTCGCCCTTGAACATCTCGGACGCGCGGACCTGGACCTGGAGCCCGCCGTACGAGTCGTTGTACTGCCGGACCAGCGCGTCCGGATCCAGGTTGAGTTCTTTGGCCATCGATCGCAGATGGCCGCGCGCGTAGAAGTCGCCGCCGCAGATGGAATAGTCATCCCGTTCCACCGCGTTGATCACGGCTTCCCTGATCCGCGTGCGTTCACTCAGTTCGGCTACGGACAGTCCCGCATGCTGCCGTGCCTCCGCCAGAATTGCCCCGATTGACATAGGTCAACGCCTCCCGCCGCCCGACGTTGCGTAGTTATTCATATTCAATCAGTCACCTTCACGGCGTTGAGCAGCGGGGTCCCCTTTGTCCAACAAAGGGGCTAGGCGTCGGTATTTGCCGGGGGTTCGCCACCGCGCAGGTCGGCCAGCAGGCCCGGCAGCTCATCGGGTTTCACCTTGACCTCGCGGGCCTTGGAACCCTCGCTCGGGCCGACCACGTTCCGGCTCTCCAGCAGGTCCATCAGGCGGCCCGCCTTGGCGAAGCCCACCCGGAGCTTGCGCTGGAGCATCGAGGTGGAGCCGAACTGGGTGGTGACGATCAGCTCGGCGGCCTGCACCAGCAGATCCAGGTCGTCGCCGATCTCCTCGTCGATCTCCCGCTTGGCCACCGCCGAGGCGGCCACGTCGTCGCGGTACTCGACCTGCATCTGCGCCTTGCAGTGGGCGACGATCTCGGAGATCTCCTTCTCCGAGACGAACGCGTTCTGCAGCCGCATCGGCTTGCTCGCGCCCATCGGCAGGAACAGCGCGTCACCCTGGCCGACCAGCTTCTCGGCGCCCGGCTGGTCCAGGATGACCCGGGAGTCGGCCAGCGAGGAGGTGGCGAACGCCAGCCGGGACGGCACGTTGGCCTTGATCAGGCCGGTCACCACGTCCACCGACGGGCGCTGGGTGGCGATGACCAGGTGGATCCCGGCGGCGCGGGCCAGCTGGGTGATCCGGACGATGGAGTCCTCCACGTCGCGCGGGGCGACCATCATCAGGTCGGCCAGCTCGTCCACGATCACCAGCAGGTACGGATACGGCTGGTAGACCCGCTCACTTCCCGGCGGCGGCACGAGCGTGCCCGCGCGGACCGCCTTGTTGAAGTCGTCCACGTGCCGGAAGCCGCTGGCGGCGAGGTCGTCGTAGCGGCGGTCCATCTCGCCCACCACCCATTCGAGGGCCTCGGCGGCCTTCTTGGGGTTGGTGATGATGGGGGTGATCAGGTGGGGGATGCCCTCGTACATATTGAGTTCGACCCGTTTGGGGTCGACCAGGACCATCCGTACCTCGTCCGGGGTGGAGCGCATCAGGATCGAGGTGATCAGGCCGTTGATGCAGGTGGACTTGCCCGCGCCGGTCGCGCCGGCGATCAGGATGTGCGGCATCTTGGCGAGGTTGGCCACTATTGTGCGGCCCTCGACGTCCTTGCCGAGCCCGACGATCATCGGATGGTGGTCGGCCTGGGCGACCTGCGAGCGCAGCACGTCCCCCAGCGACACCAGATCCTTATCGGTGTTCGGAATCTCCACCCCAATAGCGGATTTTCCGGGAATGGGCGACAGAATCCGGACGTCGGCGGATTTAACGGCATAAGCGATGTTCTTGGCGAGGGCGGTGACCTTCTCCACCTTCACCGACGGGCCCAGCTCGATCTCGTAGCGGGTGACCGTCGGGCCCCGGGTGAAACCGATCACCTGGGCGTCGATGGCGAACTGCTCCAGCACGCTGGACAGCGCGTTCACCACGATCTTGTTCGCCTTGGTCTCCGCCTTGGGCGCGCTGCCCGGGCGCAGCGCCATCGCGTCCGGCAGGGTGTACGGACCGGCCTGCGGCGACAGCACCAGCTGCTCGACCTTGCGCGGCGCGGGCGTCGGCTCCGGCGGCGACAGCGGGGGTTCCGGCGCCGCGGCCACGGGCTCCGGCTCGAACCCCGGCATGATCTCCGGTGAGTTCTCCTTGATCACCGGGGTGTCGTACGGCTTGACCCGGTCGCCCACCTCCGGCTCCGGCTTGGTCCGCTTGCGCTTGCGCGGCGGCGCCGTGGACGGCGGCGCGCTGCCCTCGGCGGGCCGCTGGAACAGCAGATGCCGGATCTCCGACAGCCGCTCCGGCACGCGGTGCACCGGCGTGGCCGTGATCACCAGCACCCCGAACCCGGACAACATCAGCAGCAGCGGGATCGTCACGAACGCGGGCAGGATGCTGGCGGGCGGCGCCGACACCACGAACCCGAGCATGCCGCCCGCCTGCGACACCTTCTCCATCCCGTCCCCCGGCCCCCCGGACGGGTACGGCGTGTCATGCGCCACGTGCACGACCCCGAGGATCCCGGCCAGCAGCGCGGCCCACCCGATGACCATGCGCCCGGTCTCGGCGTTCTGGTCCGGATGCCGCAGGAACCGCCAGGACAGCAGCGCCATCAGCACCGGCACCGACCAGGCCAGCGACCCGACCGCGCCGTGCACGATCGCGTCGACGACGGTGGCGAACTCGCCCTTCTTGTCCCGCCAGGTCAAGGCCGCGAGCGTGATCGATCCGGCCAGCACGGCGAATCCGGCGCCGTCGCGCCGGTGTACGGGGTCCAACTCCTTCGCCCCCTGTCCCAGCGACCGTACGGCGCCGCCCATGCCGTTGGCGACCAGCAGCCAGAGCCCGATGACCAGCTTGCCGATCATCATGAAGACCCAGCTGACCGGATCCTGCCCGGTGCCGACCGACCGTTTCGGCGCGGCCTTGCGGGCTGCCGGACGCGCGGGCGCACGCCGCCCCGAGGATGATGGCGTCCGCTTCGCGGCAGCCGGACGAGAGCCGGAGCGCTGGGCAGGGCGCTTTCCGGATCCGCTTCCAGACGCACGGGTGGCCATGATGACCAACGTACGACGCGAGACCTGCGGGAGTCATGGCGGCACGCCGTCGGCCGGACGAGAAAGAGCTCCGGTCGCCCCGGCGGGCCGGGGCGACCGGAGCCGGCATCACCGGTAGGAGATGTCGGAGGCGTTGTAGATGCAGTTCACGCCATCGGCACCGCTGCCGATCTTGGTGGGCTCACCGGAGGTGGTGCCCCGGTACTTCTCGCAGACCACGACCGCCCTGCTCGGGTCGTTGACGATGGTGACGCCGGAGATGCGGGCGGTGTCGCCATAGTTGGTGTTGATCCCGGCGATCGCCGACGCGGGCCTGGTGACGGTGATGTTCGAGATCACGACATTCCGCTGGTGCTGGGTGGAGCAGTTGCCGCACGAGCGGTAGACCTTGCCGATGTTCTGGAACTGGAAGTTCCTGATGTACATCGTGCCGGGGCCGTTGTGCTGGAAGACCTTGTCGGACGCCAGTCGCGCGCCGCCGCCGTCGATGGTCATGGTCTGGGACGAGGAGCTGCCCCGGAAGGTGGCGGCGTCCTCGCCGACGTCCTCCCACCAGACGTTCTGCAGCGTGCAGGTGCCCATGCAGTGGATGCCGTCGGCGGCCGGGGCGCCCAGGATGACGTTGCGCAATGTGGCGCCGTTGGCCAGCTGGAAGATCGGGCCCTGGTCCTCGTCCTGGCTGCCGCTGCCCAGGTCACCGGTGCCGTAGTAACGCCTCATCCCGCCGTCCAGGGTGCCGCTGACGCTGATCGTCGTCGGCACCGCCTGCTGCCCGTTCGCGCTGGGCCAGCCAGGAAGAGGCGGGTTCGTGGTCGGGGTGACCGAGGGGGTGGGGGTCGGGGTGGGGGTGACGGTCGGGGTGGAGCCCGCGGGCGCGAAGTTCCAGTGCTTGCTCGTCACCGAGTCGCACGAGTTCTGCTGCGCGATCGCGCCGGTGGCGGTCGAGCTGTCCTTGATGTTCAGGCACTTGGCGCTGTTGACGTTGATCACCCGGTAGAGCGAGCCGACCTGGGTGAGCGTCCACGTCTGCGAGGTCGCGCCGTTACAGGTCTGCTGCTGCACGGCCTTGCCCGCCGACGTGCTGGCGCCGACGACGCCGAGGCACTTGCCGCTGTGCGCCGCGGCGAGGCGGAAGCCGCTCCCCTGCGTCGCCAGGGTGAACCGCTGGTTGGTGCCGCCGGTGCAGGTGAACTGGATCACCGACGCGTTGTCGGCCGTGCTGAAGTTGAGGACGTCAAGGCACTGGCCGCTGTTGCCGTTGACCAGCGTGTACGTACCTGGCGCCGGCGCGGCCGAGGCCGTGCCCTGGGCCACGACGGCGACGGCCGCCGCCAGCACCAGGCCGAGCGCGAGGGTGAGACTTCGTCGTAACACGATCAGTTTCCCTTCGGAGAGTTGATCTTCAAAAGCAACGCCCCGGACAGGTCAGGTGGCCGGGACATACGAGAAGGGCGTTGGTGGAAGTGCGATGGCCTCCCTTCCTTTAGTCGGTACGCACAACATAAGCAGGACGTTCCATGTAGCGGAACAGTACGGGCCCAGAGATCTCGCCGAAATGCACGAACAGCACACCCTCCCTGAAAGTTTCAACTTCGCTTGTTCTATGTATTGACACATCATTCTGTGTAGTGAAACCTCCTCAGCACAAGGAGGAGGCAGAATGTCCGTTCTCGATTGGTCCGTCCTGGCCGCGTACTTCATCGTGATGATCGGCATCGGCATCTGGTCCAAGGGCCGCATCGCCACCGTCATCGACTTCTTCACCGCACGCGGGAAGATCCCCTGGTGGCTGGCCGGCATCTCGCATCACATGTCCGGCTATAGCGCGATCATGTTTGTCGCGTTCGCGGCGGTGGCGTACACGTACGGGCTGGCCATGTACGTCTGGTGGGCGCTCACCATCGGCCTCGGCGTCGGCATCGGCGCGTTCCTGTGGGCGGCGCGCTGGAACCGGCTGCGCTCCAAGCACGGGGTCGCCTCGCCGCTGGAGTATCTGGCCCGGCGCTACAACCTGCCGGCCCAGCAGGTGCTCGCCTACAGCGGCGCGCTGCTGAAGGTGGTCGACATCGCCGCCAAGTGGGTGGCCATCTCGATCCTGCTGAAGGGCTTCGCCGGGATCCCGATCGGGTGGGGGATCCTGATCACCGGCGTGGTGACCATGGTCTACATCACGGCGGGCGGGCTGTGGGCCGACGTGCTGACCGACTTCGGGCAGTTCGTCATCCAGGGCGTGGCGGGGATCGCGATGTTCCTCGCCGTTCTCGCGCACCTGGGCGGGGTCTCCACGCTGTGGACGATGTGGGAGCGGTTGCCGGCGGGGCACGGGGATCCGTTCGCCGGGCCGTACACCGGGACGTTCTTCCTGGCGCTGCTGTTCATCAAGACCTTCGAGTACAACGGCGGCATGTGGAACCTGGCGCAGCGCTACATGGCCGCGCCCTCCGGGAGCGCGGCCAAGCGCTCGGCGCTGCTGTCCAGCGGCCTGTGGCTGGTCTGGCCACTGATCCTGTTCATCCCGATGTTCGCCGCGCCCCTCATCGTGCCGGGCCTCGCCAACCCCGAGGAGGCCTATGTACGGCTGGCGCAGACCCTGCTCCCGCAGGGCGTGATCGGGCTCGTGCTGGCCGGGTTCTTCTCGCACACGATGGCCATGGTGTCCTCGGACGCCAACGTGATCTCCTCGGTGATCACGCGGGACATCGCGCCGGTGCTGGTCCGCCGGGTCCGGCAGCTGACCGACCACGCGCAGCTGACCTTCGCCCGGGTGACCACGTTCTCGTTCGTGCTGATCAGCATGGTGATCGCGATCTCCACCGAAGGGCAGGGCGTGGTGCTCAAGATCGTCGTCGACCTGGTCGCGGCGACGATGGGGCCGATCTCCATTCCGCTGATGCTGGGCATGTTGCCGTGGTTCCGGCGGAGCGGGCCGACGGCCGCGATCGTGTCCTGGGCGGCCGGGCTGAGCGTCTGGGCGTACATCAAGTGGATCATCGAGTCCACCGATCAGGCGATGGTGGTAGGGGTGCCGCTGGTGACCTCGCTGGTGCTCTACGTCGTGGTGGGCCTCCTCCGGCCAGAGAACACCAGGGACCGGGACGAGCTGATCGACTCGCTGGACTCCGATCCGGCGGAGCAACCGGCCCGCGCATGAGAAAGACCCCGCCGCGGCGGGGTCTTTCGCGTTGTGTGTTAAGCAGAAGGCCTACTTATCGGATTCCAAGGTGCCGCCGTTGGCCACGTCAGACTTCTCGATCTCCCAGAACACGATGCGCACGGCCTCCTGGCGGGCCTTGAGGATGTCGACCGCCGCTTCGGTCACGGCGGCCACGAAGTCCCGGCGCTGGTCCATCGTCCGGCCGGACAAGAGCTCCACAGTGATGTTGGGCATTAGAATCCTCCTCAGGCGTTGCGTAACATAACATCATATTCCGCTACATGAAACAAGGTGAGTATGGACGTCGTCGTGATGGGCGAACCGCTGGTCGAGTTCTCGGCGGACCGGGCACTGACCGAGGCCGAGACCTTCCGGCTGTCGTTCTCCGGCGACGCGCTCAACGTGGCGGTGGCGGCGGCCTCCGCCGGGGCCAGGACCGCGCTGGTCACCCTGCTCGGCGAGGACGAGTTCGGGGCGCGGCTGATCAGGTTCGCCGGGTCACGCGGCGTGGACACCCGCTGGATGGTCCCCGGACCCGGCTCCACGGGCGCGTACGCGGTCGGCGCGGACCCGAGCGGAACCCGCGCCTTCGCCTACATGCGCCACGGCAGCGCCGCCTCCCGCCTCTCCGCCGCCGACCTCCCCGGCTCCCCCGTCGCCGACGCCCGCGTCCTGGTGCTCAGCGGCATCACCGCCGCCCTCTCCGACAGCTGCGACGCGGCCGTGCGCACCGCGGCCCGCGCCGCCACCGGCCTGGTCGTGTACGACCCCAACTACCGCTCCCGCCTCACCGGACCGGAGGCCGCGACAACCACCCTGGCGGCCGTCGCCCCCCACACCGCACTCCTGAAGATCTCCGCTCCCGGCGACAGCCTCGCCCTCCTGGGCACCGCCGACCCCCGGGAGACCGCCCGCCGCGTCCGCCAACTCGGCGCCCCCGCCGTCGCGGTCACCATGGGCGCCGACGGCGTCCTCCTCGACACCGGAGACTTCGCGGACCTGGTCCCCGCCGTCCCCACCCCCGTGATCGTCGACCAGACCGGCGCGGGCGACAACTTCACCGGCGCCCTCGCCGCCTGGCTGTCCCGAGGCGCATCCCTCCTGGACGCGGTCCGCGCCGGCACAGCCGCCGCCTCGATCTCCCTGGCGGGCCAAGGCGGCACCGGAAGAGTCGCGGACACCCTCGAAATCGAAAGCCTGCTCGCGGAAACAGTCAGCGGAGCGTGAGCGTTGTGGGTGCGCCTAGGGCGAGTGAGACCTCGCGGGCCGCCGAGACGATTTCCGGGGCCAGTTCGCGGAGGGCTTCGCGTTCCAGGTCCATGGCGAGGGTGGAGATCGAGATGCCGCCGAGGACCTGGCCGGTGTGGTCGAAGACGGCCGCGCCGACGCAGCGGATGCCGGGGACGTTCTCCTCGTCGTCGACCGCGTAACCGAGGGCCCGTACCCGGCTCAGGTGGGCGAGTAGTTCTTCTTCGCCGGTGATGGTGTTGGGCGTGAGCCGTACCAGCTCGGTGCGGGCGCAGATGGCGCGGACCTCGTCGTCGTCGAGCTGGGCGAGCACGGCCTTGCCGATCGCGGTGCAGTAGAGGCGCAGGCTCATCCCGACCCGGGACGGCATCTGGTAGGGCCGCCGCCCCTCCAGCTTCTCCACGTAGACCGCTTCGTCCCCGCTGCGAATGGCGAAATGCGTGGTGAAGCCGGTCCTCTCATGCAATGCCCGGAGCGCGCCGGCCGCCTGCCGAGCAGGGTCGAACCGGCTCATCACCCGCCCGGCGAGCGTGAGAATGCGCGGGCCTGGCTCGTATCCCCCGTTCCCGTCCGTACGGGCGAAACCCCACTCCACGAGCGACTGCAGGATGCGATGCACGGTCGACTTGGACACGCCGGTGGCCGCCGCGATGTCGGTGATCCGGTGATGTTCGGCGATCGCCTCGAGAACCGCGAGCGCCTTGTCGATGGAACTGCCTTCCCTCACCACAACCCGAGCCTACTATCGGGCCAGCCAGCCGCCGTCCACGGCCAGCACGTGGCCGTTGACGTAGTCCGACGCGCGCGCCGCCAGGAAGACGGCCGCGCCCTGGATGTCATCGGGAGTGCCCCACCGCCCCGCCGGAATCCGCGCCCGGATGGCGGCCTCCCGCTCGGTGTCGGCGCGCAGCACGGCGGTGTTGCCGGTCGCGACATACCCGGGCGCGATCGCGTTCACCTGCACGCCCGTCCCGGCCCATTCGCAGGCGAGCGCGCGGGTCAGCCCGGCCACCGCGTGCTTGGCGGCAGTGTACCCGGGCACGGTGACACCGCCCTGGAAGGAGAGCATCGACGCCAGCATGATGATCTTCCCGGTGCCGCGCGACACCATCGGCGCGCCGAACACCTGGCTGAGCAGGAAGACCGCGTCCAGGTTGACGTTGAGCACGTCCTTCCAGTCGCGGTAGGAATGCTCGGCGGCGGGGGCTCTGCGGATGATTCCGGCGTTGTTCACCAGGACGTCCACCTGCCGGACCCGCAGCAGCTCGGCGGCGGCGGGCCCGATGGCGGCAGGCAGCGCCAGATCGAGGACCCAGCGGTCGGCCTTGCGCCCGAGCGCGACCACGTCGGCTTCGACGTCGTCCAGGTCGTCGCGGTGACCGTGCAGGACCAGGTCGGCCCCCGCCCGGGCGAGCCCGACCGCGATGGCCCGCCCGATGCCGGTCCTGGCCCCGGTGACCAGCGCGGTCCGGCCCGCCAGCGAGAAGAGCGTCACCGCAGGCCGCCGATCGCGACCAGGTCCATGTCCTCGTACGCCTGGTTCTCCCCGCCCATCGCCCACACGAAGGAGTAGCTCCGGGTGCCGAACCCGCAGTGAACCGACCACGGCGGCGAGATCACCGCCTGCCGGTCGGCGAGGATCAGGTTGCGCGTCTCGGTGGGCTCGCCCATCAGATGCACGACCCGGTGCTCGGGTTCGAGATCGAAGTACAGGTACGCCTCCGTGCGCCGCCGGTGGGTGTGGCAGGGCATCGTGTTCCACATGCTCCCGGGCGCGAGCACGGTCACCCCGAGCACCAGCTGACAGCTGCGCACCCCTTTGGCATGGATGTGCTTATAAATCACCCTCTCGTTTGCGCCTTCCCGGCCGCCCATCCGCACCGGTTCGGGATCGGCGGACTTCATGGTCGGGAAGGTCGTGTGCGCGGTGGTCGACACCAGGTAGAACGCCCCCGCGGCGAAGGTGACCTCAACCGCTCCCCTGCCGATGTAGAGGCACTCCTTGCCCGCCAGCGGGTAGGCCACTCCGTCCACGGTCACCACGCCCGGCTCACCGACGTTCACGACGCCCAACTCCCGGCGTTCCAGGAAATATGCCGATCCGAGCGGCTCTGGACAGGGCAGCGGCAACGGTTCGGGACCGGGAATCACCCCACCGAGGACCAGACGATCCTCATGCACGTAGAGCAGCCGCACCTCGCCCGCCGCGAACAGGTCCTCGGCCAGGAACCGGGCCCGCAGCCCGCTGGTGCTCATGCCGGGGATCTGGTCGGGCGCGGTGGCGTGCCTGATGTCCATACGAGCTCCGTATTCCATTACACAGAACATATGATTGCTACATGGAACACCTATGAGCATAAAGAAAGCTCACCTGGAGCGGAAGCGGTAGTCCGTTCGCGCGGTGAACTCCTCGCCGGGGCGGAGCACGGTGGACGGGAAATCGGGCTGGTTCGGCGAGTCGGGGAAGTGCTGGGTCTCCAGGCACAGCCCGGCATGCGGGCCGTACGGGGTGATCTGGGGGTTGAGCATGCCCCCGGCGTAGAACTGCACCCCCGGCTGCGTGGTGGCCACCTCAAGCGCGAGATCCTCGTGCTCGACCCGGATCTTCACCCCGTCCCCCGGGTTGAGGACGTAGTTGTGGTCGTACGCCCCCTGGATCCGCTCCCCCACCCGCCGAGGAACCCGGAAGTCGAACGGCGTCCCCTCGACCGAGGCGATGCCGGTGGGGATCTTGTGCTCGTCCACCGGCGTGTACCGGTCAGCGTCGATCATGACCACGTGATCGAGCACGTCACCCGAGCCCGCCAGGTTGAAATACGAGTGATTGGTCAGGTTGAGCACGGTCGGCGCGTCGGTGAACGCCGAGTAGGAGATGCGCAGGCCGCCCTCGCCCAGCGTGTAGGTGACCGAGACGCGAAGCGTGCCCGGGTAGCCCTCCTCGCCGTCCGCGCTGACATAGCTGAGCCGTAGCAGGGAGTCCCCGTCCGGATCGGCGATCCAGACCCGCTTGTCAAACCCCTTCAGCCCGCCGTGTAAGTGCGCGGTCCCGTTGTTCTGGGCGAGTTCATACGGTTTCCCGTCCAGCTCGAACCGGCCGTTCGCGAGGCGATTGCCGTACCGGCCGACGACCGCCCCGAAATACCGGCTCCGAACCCGGTAGTCGGCCAGGGTTTCGCAGCCGAGCACGACATTCCGCCCGGCCACCTCCAGCGACTGGATCACGCAACCGTAGGTGAGCACGCGCGCGGTCAGCTCGCCCGACGTGAGCGTGTACCGCTCGACGCTCTCCCCCTCGGGCGTGACGCCGAAATGTTCGGATTTCATGGAGGCACCGGTCCCGTCGAATCGCGGATGATCAGATGGGTGGCCAGGGTGGCGAGCGCGGGGGTGGCCGTCTCGCCCGCGCCGACGAGCTGGAGCAGCAGGTCCACGGCGGTCCGGCCGGCGGCCTCGGTCGGCATGGCCACGGTGGTCAGTTTGGGCCGGGTCAGGCGGCCCGGCACGATGTCGTCCACGCCGACCACGCTGATCCGCCCCGGCACCTCGACGCCGCGCTCGTCCAGGCCCTCGACCAGGCCGATCGCCATCAGGTCGTTGTAGGCGAGCACCGCGGTCACATCCGCGGCCAGCACCGCGTCGGCCGCGGCGAGGCCGCCGTGCTCGGTCGGCGAGTTGGGCCCGAGGATGGACAGCTCGATGCCGTCCACGGCGCGGGCCGCGTCCGACATCTCCCTGCTCGTCCAGGATCCGGCCGGACCGGCCAGCAGCGCGATCCTGCGGTGCCCGAGCGTCATGAGGTGCTCGATCGCCAGCCGCGCGCCGTTCCCGACGTCCATCAGCACCGTGGACATGCCCTTCAGCCGCCGGTTGACCACGACGAACGGCACGTCCTCGCTGAGCTTCTCGATGGCCCGGTTGGACAGGCGCGGGCTGCACAGCAGCACCCCGTCCACCTGCTTGGTCAGGGTCTGGATGAGCTCCTCCTCGACCTGCGGATCCTCGTCGGTGTCGGCGACGAAGACGTGGTAGTCGCGGAGCCGGGCGTGCGCCTGGGCGGCCTTGATCAGCGGCGGGAAGAAGGGGTTGGAGATGTCGGCCACGATCAGCCCCAGGTTGTGGGTCCGCCCGGTGGTCAGCGCCCGGGCCGCCCGGTTGGGGCGGTAGCCGAGATCCTCCGCGATCGCCAGCACCCGGTTCCGGGTCTCCGGATTGACCAGGTGCGGCGCCGAGAACGTCCGGGAGACGGTCGAGACGTGCACCCCGGACGCCCGAGCCACGTCACGGATCGTCGCTGCCACAGAACCCCTTTCCACCGCTTTGAGCGCAGATTACTGCAAGCGGTTGCATCAGTGTCAAGCGGAGCAAATCCACCTCTTGACGTTTCCTGGGGGTGAATGCCATGTTTCATGCAACCGGTTGCAGAACTTCCCCTCCGAACTGAAGGAGTTACCGGCCATGGCGGTCGCCGTGGAAGGAAGACGCCGCCGACCTCGGCGGCCAGGAAAATCAAGAACCCCATACGTTCTGATCGCGCCGGCTGTCGTGGCGATGCTCGGGTTCCTCGTGTACCCGATGGCCAGCGTGCTCTACTACAGCCTGCAGCACTACAACGTGAGCAAACCCTGGGAGGACGGCTTCGCCGGCCTCGCCAACTTCCAGGCCCTGCTGGACGATCCGCTGTTCTGGCAGAGCCTGGGCTTCAGCGCCAAGTGGGTGCTGGTCGAGGTCACGCTGCAGCTGCTGTTCGGCCTGGCGCTGGCGCTGATCGTCAACGAGACGTTCGTCGGCCGCGGGCTCTCCCGCGCGCTGGTGTTCTCGCCGTGGGCGGTCTCCGGGGTGCTCACCACGGGCATCTGGATCCTGCTCTACAACCCGACCACGGGCGTCTTCCGCTACCTGGCGGACCTGGGCATCGGCTCGTACGACACCGCGCCGCTGGCCGACCCGAACACGGTGTTCACCGCCGCCGTGGTGGCCGAACTGTGGCGCGGGGTGCCGTTCTTCGCCATCCTGCTCCTGGCCGACCTGCAGACGATCAACAACGACCTGTACGAGGCCGCCGCCGTCGACGGCGCGAGCCGGATCCGCCGCTTCGTCCACATCACGCTGCCGCACCTCAAGGACGCGATCATCCTGTCCACCCTGCTCCGCGCGGTGTGGGAGTTCAACAACGTGGACCTGCTCTACACGCTGACCGGCGGCGGCCCCGCCCACCAGACCACCACGCTCCCGCTGTACGTGGCGGCCAAAGCCGTGCAGTCCCACGACTTCGGTTACGGCTCGGCGCTGACCACGGTCGCGTTCCTGATCCTGACCTTCTTCTCGATCGCCTATCTCAGGCTGAGCAAGTTCGGAGCGCGCACGTGACCACCACCCTCCCCCGCGCCCAGCTGCCCGCGCCGGTGCGCACGCCCCCGCCCAGGAGCCGATCCCAGCGGGTCAGCCGCTGGCAGATCTACCTGCCGCTCGGGCTCTACCTGCTGTTCACCCTGGTCCCGTTCTACTGGATGCTGGTCTTCGCGTTCCGCCCGCGCGGCTCCGACTCGCTGCTGCCGTGGCCGATCACGTTCGACAACTTCGCCACCGTGTGGACCGGCATGGGCTTCGGCGTGTTCTTCCAGAACAGCCTGCTGGTCGGCGTCGCCTCGCTCGTCTCCACCACGGTGATCGCCCTGTCCGGGGGTTACGCGCTGGCCCGCTACGCCTTCCGGGGGCGCCAGCTGTTCCTGGTCGCGATGCTCTGCACCCAGTTCATCCCGGGCGCGATGATGCTGATCCCGCTGTTCGAGATCTTCCGCACGCTCGGCCTGGTCAACTCGCTGTGGGCGCTGGTGATCGCCGAGACGGTGTTCCAGCTGCCGCTGTCGCTGATCCTGATCAGCGGATTCATCCGCAACATCCCGGTCGAGCTGGAGCAGGCGGCCTGGGTGGACGGCTGCAGCCGGTTGCGCGGCTTCTTCGCGGTCGTGCTGCCGATGCTGCGCCCCGCGCTGGTCGCGGTGGGTTCGTTCGCGTTCATCCACAGCTGGAATAACTTCCTGTTCGCGCTCATGTTCGTCAGCGAGCAGGAGAAGTTCACGCTGCCGGTCGGGCTGGCGTTCACCATCGGCGAGTTCAGCGTGGACTTCGGCGCGCTGGCCGCCGGGGGCGTGGTCGCCGCCGTGCCGGTGGTGCTGGTGTTCGCGGTCATCCAGCGCTATCTCGTGCAGGGCATGTCGGCCGGGGCGGTGAAGGGCTGATGCGCGTCCTGGTCACCGGCAGCGCCGGACGGTTCGGCCGCAGCGTGGTCGTCGCGCTGGCCCAGGCCGGGCACGAGGTGATCGGCATCGACACCGCGCCGGGCTCCCCGCCGGAGGCGGCGGTCACGCTGCCCGCCGACCTGACCGATCTGGGCGAGGCGTTCAGCGTCATGAACCGGTTCCGGCCGGAGGCGGTCGTGCATCTGGCGGCGGTGGCGACGCCGTTCAGCCGTACCGACGGGCTGACGTTCCGGGTCAACAGCGCGCTGGCCTTCAACGTCTGCGAGGCGGCGACCGCCGTCGGCGTCTCGCGGATCGTGGTGGCGAGCAGCCCGACCGTGATCGGGTACGGCGCGCCCGGCGGGTGGACGCCCGCCTACCTGCCCATCGACGAAGCCCATCCGGCCGCGCCGTGGAACGCCTACAGCGTGTCCAAGCTGGTCGCGGAGCAGGTGATGGCCACGTTCGCGCGCTCCCATCCGGAGCTGCGGCTGGCCGCGATCCGGCCGTGTTTCGTGGTCGCGCCGGAGGAGTGGGAGGGCATGCCCACCCAGTCCGGGCACACCATCAGGGAGCGGCTGGACCGGCCGGACATCGCCGGGGTGTCGCTGTTCAACTACGTGGACGCCCGGGACGCCTCCGACCTGCTGCTGGCCCTGATCGAGCGGCTCTACGAGCTGCCCAGCGGCGAGGTGTTCTTCGCCGGGGCCGCCGACGCGCTGGCCCGGGCCCCGCTGGCGGAGCTGCTGCCCCAGGTCATCGGTTCCACCGCCGGGCACGCCTCCGGGCTGACCGGCACCCTGCCGGCGTTCTCCTCGGCCAAGGCGGAACGCCTGCTCGGCTGGCAGGCCAAACGCAGCTGGCGCACCGAACTGGGAGATCTCTCGTGAACCTCACCGGCGTCCTGTTCTTCCCCGTGACCCCGTTCGGCCCGGACGGGCGGCTGGCCGGTGACGTGCTGGCCGAGCACATCGCGGCGGGCCTGCGCCACGGCCCCGGCGGGGTGTTCGTGGCCTGCGGCACCGGCGAGTTCTCCGCGCTGTCGGAGGCCGAGCACGCCCGCGCCGTACAGATCGCGACCGCGACCGTGGCCGGGCGCGTGCCGGTGGTGGCCGGGGCGGGCGGTCCCCTCGGGGCCGCGCTCGCCCAGGCCCGCGCGGCCCGCGACGCGGGCGCGGACGGCCTGCTGCTGATGCCGCCCTACCTGGCCAAAGGCCCGCGCGGCGGCTACCTGGAGTACGTCCGCGCGGTCGCCGCCGTAGGCCTGCCGATCATCGTGTACGCCCGGGACGCGGTCGTCCTGGAACCCGAGGACGTCGGCGAACTCGCCGAGATCCCCGGCGTCGTCGGCCTCAAGGACGGCATCGGCGACATCGACCGCATCCAGCGCATCGTTCTCGCCGCCAAGCCGGGCTTCACGTTCTTCAACGGCCTGCCGACCGCCGAACTCACCATGCCCGCCTACCGCGCGATCGGCGTCACCCTCTATTCCTCCGCCGCCTTCGCCTTCGCCCCAGAGATCGCCCTGGCCTTCCTCAACGGCCACGACCGCCTGCTCACCGACTTCTACGCCCCCCTGGTACGGCTCCGCAGCCGCGTCCCCGGCTACGCCGTCTCCCTGGTCAAAGCAGGGGTACGCCTCCGGGGCCTGGACGTCGGCCCGGTCCGCCCGCCGTTGACCGACCTGTCCCCTGACCATCTGGACGAGCTGGACGGGCTCATCAAGACCGGGCTCAGCCTGCTATGACGATCACCGGGCTGCGCACCGTGTTACATCGGGCCGAGTTACCCCGCCCGTGGGGCCCCGACGTGTCCGCCAATCACGTGATCGCCTGCGAGCTCACCCTGGCCGACGGGGGCGTGGGCACCGGCTTCTCGTGGACGCCAAAGATCGGCGCCACGGCGGCTCAGTCCCTGCTCGACGGCGAGATCGTCGAGTTGGTGACCGGTCTGCCCGCCCACCCCGAGCTCGTCTGGGATCACCTGTGGTCATCGCTGCGGGAAGCCGGGGGCGGCGGGCTGACCACGATCGCGCTGGCGGCGGTGGACATCGCGCTGTGGGATCTGCGGGCGCTGCGGGCCGGGCTCGGCCTGGCCGATCTGCTCGGGCGGCGGCGCGACAGCGTCCCGGTCTACGGCAGCGGCGTGAACCGCCATTATTCGCTCCCCGAACTCGTCCAGCAGGCCCGGCGCTGGACCGGCTACCCGGCCGTGAAGATCAAGGTCGGGCGGCCCGACGACATCGAGCGGGTGGCCGCCGTCCGTGCGGCGATCGGCCCGGACGTGCTCCTGATGATCGACGCCAACCAGCGCTGGAATCTCCCCCAGGCCCGGCGGGCGATCGCCTTATTGGAACCGTTCGGGCTGCACTGGGTGGAGGAGCCCCTTCCCGCCGACGACATCGACGGTCTGGCCCGGTTACGGGCGCTCGTCGACGTCCCGATCGCGGTCGGCGAGAGCAACTACACGATCTACGAGTTCCGGGACCTGCTCGCGGCGGGCGCGTGCGACATCGTGCAGCCCAACGTGGTCCGGGTCGGCGGCATCACTCCGCTCCTCCGCATCGCCGAACTCGCCAGGACCTACTCAATCCCGACATATCCGCATTTGCTGCCCGAGCTGTCGGGGCAGCTCGCGCTGGCGCTGCCGCTGCCGTGCATGGTCGAGGACGTCGAGGACGCCTCCTTCGCCGCGCTCGGGCTGATGGCCGCCTCTCCCGTCGAGCTCGGGCCCGGCGGGCTGAAAGTACGGGACCACCTGGGCCATGGGATCCGCTTCCAACCGATGGGAGGCCGCAGATGAACGGCACGGCTCGACGTGAGACCCCGGCGCCCCGCCTGACCCGGGCGCCGGTGCCGGTCGTGCTGGTCGGCGCGTACGGGCACGGGTGGTGGCACCTGGAGAATCTGCGCAGGCTCACCCAGGCCGGAATTGTCCGGCTGGCGGGGGTGTGCGATGTGCGGCCGGTGGAGCCGGAGCGGCTGCGCGGGCTCGGGCGGCCGGAGCAGTCCGAGGATCTCGGGCGGCTGATCGAGCGGACCGGGGCGAAGATCACGATTCTGGTGACGCCCATCCAGACCCACGCCGAGCTGGCGGTCCGGGCGCTGGAGGCGGGGTCGCATCTGCTGCTGGAGAAGCCGCCCGCGGCCACCTTCGCCGGGTTCCAGCGGATCTCGGCGGTGGCCGCGCGGACCGGTCTCGGCTGCCAGGTGGGGTTCCAGAGTCTGGGGTCCGCGGCGATTCCGGCCATCCGGCAGCTGATCGCCGATGGGGTCGTGGGGCGGGTGAAGGGGATCGGGGTGGCAGGAGCGTGGGAGCGCGACACCGCGTACTTCACCCGCTCCGCCTGGGCCGGGCGGCGGCGGGTGGGTGGGGTCGAGGTGGTGGACGGGGCGCTGACCAACCCGTTCGCGCATGCCGTGGCGACCGCGCTGGCCGTCGCCGGGGGCGGGGACGCCGACGAGGTGACCGGGGTGGATGTGGAGCTTTATCACGCCAATCCCATCGAGGCGGATGACACCTCGTGCCTGCGCATCCGGCTGGCGGACGGGCCGCCGATCACGGTGGCGGTGAGCCTCACGGCGTCGCGGCGGCACGAGCCGTACGTGATCGTGCACGGCACCGAGGGGCGGATCACGCTCACGTACACGCTGGATCGGGTGCGGGTGGAGCGGGTCAGCCGGGAGGTGACCACGGTGGTGCACGCGCGCGGCGACCTGCTGGAGAACCTGGTCGCGCACGTACGCGACGGTGATCCGCTGCTGGTGCCGCTGGCCAGGACGGGCGCGTTCATGCGGGTGCTGGAGACGATCCGGCTGGCGCCCGATCCGCTGCCGATCCCGGACGAGCATCAGGAGATCGACCGGGACGAGCGTGGGGCGGTCGTGCGGCGGGTGCTGCCGGGGATCGCCAACCTGACCGCGCGCAGCGCCGAGCATCTGGCGCTCTACTCCGAGCTGGACGTGCCGTGGGCCACGCCACGGGCGGTGTTGCGGGTGCGCGAGCGGGCGGTGGCCGAATACAGCTGGCGGCCGGAGCTGGCGACCACGTTGTCGCCCCGGCCGTACCTGCATCCGGTGCGGACGCTCGGCGGGGTCACGGTGACCGAGCTGAACCCGGCCGATCACGTGCACCACCTGGGGGTGTCGGTCGCGATCGCGGATGTGGGCGGGCGTAATTTCTGGGGCGGCCGGACCTATGTCCGGGATGTCGGGCCGACCTGGCTGGACGACCATGGGGTGCAGCGGCACCTCACCTTCGTCCGCCGCGACGAGCACGGATTCACCGAGACGCTGCGCTGGGCTGGGCCCGACGGGGTCGAGATCCTCGACGAGGAGCGCACCGTGACGGCGGTGCCGCTGGGCGGGTGCTGGGCGCTGGACTTCCGGTTCAGGCTGACCAACCTGACCGGATCCCGGTTGCTGGTGCAAAGCTCGGCCACCAAAGGCCGGGCGGGCGCGGGATACGGCGGCTTCTTCTGGCGGGCGCCCGGCTCCTCGACCGGCCGCTCTGCCTTCACCCCGGACGGCGGCGAGCCGCACGGCAGCCGCGCGCCCTGGCTGGCCATGTCCGGCAGCGCGGCCGAGGGCGACTGGACGCTGGTCTTCGTCCAGGACGCGGATCCCTGGTTCGTCCGGGTCGAGGAGTACCCGGGCGCCGGGCCCGCCCTGGCCTGGGATCAGCCCTTGGTGGTGGAGCACACGCTCACCCGGCGAATCGTCACGGTCGTAGCGGACGGGCGGCTGACCCGCGCGCAGGCCGAGACGCTCGCCACCCAAACGTCGGGGGGACAACCGAAAAGAAAGGCAGAGGATCATGGCTAAACGCCTGTTCATCTCCGCGATCGTCGTTATGACCGCACTGTCCGGGTGCGGCGGCGAAACAACCCCTTCTGGCGACGCCAAAACGAAGATCACCTTCTGGGACGACAACGGCGGCCCCGCCCGCACCCCGGTGTGGGAGCACATCATCGCCGAGTTCGAGAAGGCCAACCCCACCGTCGACGTGCAGTATGTCGGCATCCCCATCGCCCAGGCGCAGCAGAAATACGACACCGCCATCGCCGGCGGCGGCCTGCCCGACGTGGGCGGCGTCTCCACCGCGATGCTCGGCAACATGGTGGCCCGCAAGGCGCTCGACCCGGTCGACGACAAGATCGCGGCCGGAGCCCTGAACGGCAAGCTCAACGAGCAGGTCGTCACCACGGTTAAGGCGACCGTGCCGGACGGCAAGACCTACATGGTGCCGCTGTCGACCAACATGGGCGTCTTCTGGTACCGCACCGACTGGCTCAAGGAAGCCGGGCTCGAACCCCCGCAGACCTGGGACGCCTTCTTCACCACCGTGGAGAAGCTCACCGACAAGGACAACAACCGCAACGGCTTCACCATCCGCGGCGCCGCCGGATCCATCGCCCAGATGCTCGAAGTCGTGTACGGCCAGTCCGGCATCACCGAGATCTTCGACGCCACCGGCAAGTCCACGGTGAACGACCCGAAGAACGTGGCGGCGCTGGAACGCCTGGTCAAGCTCTACAAGGCGCACACCCCCACCGCCGACGTGACCAACGACTACCCCAAGATGGTCGCCCAGTTCGACGGCGGCAGCATCGGGATCATGCAGCACAACCTGGGCTCCTACAACGACCACGTGAAAACGCTCGGCGCGGACAAGGTGGCGGCGCTGCCGGTGCCCCGCCCCGCCGAAGGCGCGGGCCGGGTCGTGCTGTCCAACCCGGTCGCCGGGATCGGCGTCTTCTCCAGCGGCAAGAACAAGGACCTCGCGTTCAAGTTCGCCGAGTTCGCGGCGTCCAAGGAGATGGACAGCTACTGGGCCGACAAGACCGGCGTGCTGCCGGCCAACACCGACGTGAACGGGGAGGCCTGGATCGGCGAGCGGCAGCACATCGCGGCCGCCGTGGAAGTGCTCAACGACCCGGCGACCAAGATCGTGCAGATGCCGTACTACCTGCCGGAGTTCAACGCGATCACCAAGACCGACGCGGAGCCGGTGTTCCAGAAGGTGCTGCTGGGCGAGGCGCCCGCGAGCCAGCTGCTCGACCAGATCGCGAACGCGCTGACCGAGGCCCAGGCCGGGTGGAAGCAGCGCAACGGCGGGTGACCCACTCCGACCACCGCGCGTCTCCCGCCCCCTGACCTGGCGGGAGCCGCGCGGACCCTCTTTTCCTTAGGGAGTTCTTCTAACCATGCGCAAAACCGCTCTGGCGACGGCCTTACTGGCCGTTTCCGCCCTCCTGACCGCGCCCGCCTCCGCCGTGGAACTCGGCCGCCAAACGCTCCCCGCCGGTGACGGCTGGGGTTCCGAAGGCGCCGGTACGACCGGCGGGTCGGCCGCCACGACCACCTACACGGTCTCCACCCGCGCCCAGTTCGTGGCCGCACTCGCCGCCCCCAGCCCGAAGATCATCTACATCAAGGGCGTCATCGACGGCAACACCTCCGACACCGGCGCTCAGCTGACCTGCGCGTCGTACGCGACGGGTGGCTACACCCTGGCCGGATACCTGGCCGCCTACGACCCCGCGACCTGGGGCACCGCGGACCCATCCGGGCCGATGGAAGACGCCCGCGCCGCCTCCGCCGCCGCGCAGACCGCGCACATCAAACGCAAGGTCAGCTCCAACACGACCATCGTCGGCCTCCGCGGCGCCACCCTACGCGGCTTCAACCTGCACGTGGACAAGGCCGACAACGTCATCATCCGGAACATCACCTTCGAGGACGCGTACGACTGCTTCCCGCAGTGGGACCCAACCGATGGAGCGACCGGAAACTGGAACTCGCTCTACGACAACATCTCGGTGACCGGGTCGACGCACGTGTGGGCCGACCACAACACCTTCACCGACGGAACCAACCCCGACTCCTCACAGCCGGTGTATTTCGGGCGCCCATACCAGGTCCATGACGGCCAACTCGACATCACCAACGGCTCCAACTTCGTGACCGTCTCCTGGAACGTGTTCCGCGGCCACGACAAGACCATGCTGATCGGCTCCACCAACACCCCGACCCAGGACCTCGGCAAACTCAAGGTCACCGTGCACCACAACACGTTCGACACCACACTCCAGCGCCTGCCACGAGTGCGGTTCGGCCAGGTACACGTCTACAACAACTACTACGAGATCCCCGACCCTGCCGACTTCGTCTACGCCCTCGGCGTCGGCGTCCAGTCCCAGATCTTCGCCGAAAACAACTTCTTCCGCCTCGGCCGCGCCGTCGACCCGGCCACCCTCCTCTTCAACTGGGGCGGCACCGCCCTAACCACCCGAGGCGACGTCCTCCGAGTCGGCGGCAAGGTAACCCCCATCAACCTGGTGGCCGTCTACAACGCCAAAAACGACCCCGACTTCCTCCCAGACGCAGGCTGGACCCCAACGCTGCACACAGCAATCGAACCCGCCGAAGACGTCCGGCGCTCGGTGTCACGGCACGCGGGGGCAGGCGAGATCTCCTAGATCACGCAAGGAGGGACAGCTGACCGCCTGCGAGAGCCCGGGGCACCGGCCACGTACCTGTGACCGGTGCCCCGGAACCAAGCGGATAAGGCGTCCTGGAAACCTGACGCCGACCTGTGCTGATCATCTGAACATGCGCGACGAGCTTGGAGGCCAGATCATGCGTGATCAACTCACGTAGGTTCCCCGCGGCCTCCGCCGTCCGTTCCGGCGTAACCCTGGATGAGGAATTCAAGGTCTCGCCAGAGTTTGTCGAAGGACGGAGCGTTCACGCGAGCCAGGTGCAGGTCAAACTGGGCGGCCAGGCTGGTCTGGTGCTTCTTCGGACTGTACGGGCGGCCGTCCATCCGGCGCTTGGACAGCCACTCCTTGCAACCTCGGGGTTGCTCCGGGTCGGCTGGTTCCTGGAGGTCGGCCGCCAGGCCCGCGCAGCCGCGCAGCGAACTGGCGGAGGCGAGGAACCAAGCTTCGAACTCGCGGTTCGCGAGCACGACGACAATTCGTAGGTCGGGCCGGGCGCCCCGGGCGCGGGCGAGGAGCCGAGGACCAAGTTGAGCGGGACAGTCGTCATCAGCGTCAAGGAGCACCAGCACACCAGTCACGTCGTCGAGACCGGCGACTGCCCGATCGAGTTCGGACTCGATGCCGCTCTCAGCGACCAGAGAGTCTCGGCTTACTCGCCAGGGCCGGGGCACGTCCACCCAGAGATCAGGGGCAATCTCGGTGGCGAGCCTGCGGAGGAGGACTGGCAGTGCCTGTACCTCGCCTTCGCCCTCAACGATCGTGACGATCCGGAGAGACGTGTCGGTCACTCTCTGTTCTCCCCATGGGCGTCGTCAGCGGGACGAAGCTGCCCGTGACGGTGATAGTCCGCCAGGTACGACGGGTTCTTCCGCAAGGCAAGCAGCATCTTGTCGCTCAGCTCACCGATCCTGCTGACCCCGTCGACCATCTCAACGATCCGCAGGCTCGACGGCTCGATTTCCTCCGCCGACAGCAAGTCGGAGCTCTGCGTAGTAGCGATCACCTGTGTCCACTGTGAGGCCTCCTCCATCGCCGCCAAAAGCCCCGACACCTTGGCCGGATGGATAGCGAGCTCAGGTTCCTCGATGGCCACCAGCGAGATGCCGCCGGTTAGGGCATCCGGCTGGTTCAGAGCAGCGAGTACACCCGCTCCGCGAACGGTTCCCTCCGAGAGTTGCTCGCGCTGGAAGACCTGAACGGACGGATCGCCGGCATGAACATCCCCGGAGTTCACCGCCTCCCAGAAGGGCACGACGGGATCGCCACTCCAGAAACGGGCCTGAATGGTGGCGTAGTCGCCCTGCATCCGACGGTCGACACCGAGCACCGACGGGATCAGCCAGCGCAGCCACCCGTCCACCGACTCCTTGACCTCGGAATGACGGTCTGACAGTAGGCCGAGGATCTGGCCCAGGTGCTCACCCCGCTCCCCGAGCTGTGTCTGGCTGACCCTGGTGTCATCCAACTCGCGGAGCACATCAGTATCGAGGTCATAGAACCTCATTGAAACAAGCGCGCGCAGCAGGGTGTCGTACGGTGAAAGGCGACCCACGATCGGTAGGAGCAGTTCATCCGGATCCAGCCGGGCCCCTGGAAGACCGTCGCCTCGAACTTCCCGTTCCCGCGCACCGCCAACGGAATACTGCGCGTGCACCTCCTGGACCGTCAGCTGAAGACTCTCGGCAACCACCAGGACCGAACGTTCGCTCTCCGGATTTCGGCCGATCTGGATCTCATAAGTCGCCTCACCCTGGCCGGGTCCAAACGAGAGATCAAGGCCGATCAGGAAGGAGGACGCCTTGCCGCCCGTGGAATCGGCCTTTCGCAGGAGCGACCCAAGACTGCCTCGTTTAGCCACGGCACGCGAAGGGGACAAGACGAGCGCGTCGCGCACGAAGCGGATCGCGTCCAGGAAGTTGGACTTCCCCGCCGCGTTGAAACCAGCCAGGATCGTGAGCGGCTCCAACCGGACGTCACACTCAGCGATCGACCGAAAGTCCCGCACGCGAACCCTGGTCACAAATGGCGAAGCCGGCCTTGAGATCTTCTCGCTCATGTCATATCAACCCCTCGCCCCTGCACGAGTTCTACACCAAAGAGCTCGTTGACCCGAGTGACGGTGCCGAATTGCGTCGGATTGTCGCCCGAGGCGATGGCTCCAAATCGATCGCCGCGACCACGCCGTCCCGCTGGGACCCGGTAGAGCCTCTTCCAGACGACAGTCTGCCGGATGCCGGTCGCAGAATCGCCAACGCTCTCCTCACCGAGTGCCGTCCTTCGACCACACACCTGCGAAATGCTCCATCTGCCGCAGAACCAGTTCAATGACCTTGCCCTCATGGTCCAGCGGATAGTTGTAACGAGCCAGCTTGACGGTCGCCCGCAGGCAAGCCCGGACCGGCTCACAGGAGATCCAATCCTTCTTGCGATTCGCCTTCACCTGAACAACCAGCTCGCGCGCGATGACGGCACGCTGTTGACGATCAGCGACTCCAGCCCGTCGTCGGGGTCCTTGGCCCGGTTGATGACGGCCTTGCGCCGGGAGTCGCGGAGTGCGGAGCCTTCAGGAAAACCTCAACGCCTGCCGTCCACCCGGCGGGGGACGTTGAGCGGGTTGTCGTCACGCAGCTCCGGTGGGAGCAGGGTGTCCGGCCAGTTCTGGTACGCGACGGGGGCCAGCCAACGGCTAATCGCGGTAGCCCCCACCGAGGTGTGCGCGGCCGACGTGGACGCGGGCCAGGGGCCGCCGTGATGCATGGCCCAGCAGACGGCGACGCCGGTCGGCCAGCCGTTCCAGATCACGCGGCCGGCGAGGCGGGTCAGGACGTCGATGATCTGCTCGGCTTCGGCCGGGTCTGTCGCGTGTACGGTCGCTGTCAACGAGCCGGGGAGCTGTTCCAGGACCTCACCTACACGCGAGATATCCCGATATTTCACGATTAGTGCTGCGGGGCCGAAGCATTCTTCCGCGAGATCCGGGAGGTGGTCGGCGAAGCTTCCCAGGTCGGTGACGAACGCGCGCGGCACGGCACTTCCAGCATTTCCGGAAATGTCGCCCGCTGTAGCACCGCCACGTGCCGCAGGACTGTCACCAGCCAGACCACCGTCGCCCGCCGCAGCACTCTCATCCACCGCAGCATTGTTGCCAGCCACAGCATCGTTGCCAGCCGGAGCGGCCTCCTGCCCGATCGCGAGTTCCGCCGCTCCGAGTGCGAGGCGCGCGACCCCCTCCTCGTACCCGTCGCGGATCTTCGGCGTGAGCATCGGGCCGCCGGTTGTTTCGGAGACCGCGTGCGCAATGGCCTTGAGGAGCGTGTCGTCGTCGGGGACGAAGAGCAGGCCCGGGTTCGTGCAGAACTGGCCGACGCCGAGTGTCAGCGAGCCCGCGAAGCCGGTCGCCAGGCTCGTCACGTCGCCGTTCAGCGCGGACGGCAGCACGATGACCGGGTTGACGCTTCCCAGCTCGCCGTAGAACGGGATCGGGTCCGGGCGCTCGTTGATCAGTCCCTGGATGGCTTTGCCGCCGTGAATCGAGCCGGTGAAGCCGACCGCGGCCACGGCCGGATGCTGGACGAGGTATCGCCCGGCGTCCGCGCCCTGAACCAGTCCGAGCAGTTCGGGCTCGGGCAGGGCGGCCTGGATGACGGTGGCGACCAGCCCGGAAAGTACGGGATGTCCGGGATGTGCCTTCACCACGACCGGGCAGCCCGCGGCCAGCGCCGACGCCACATCGCCTCCGGCGACGGAGAACGCGAACGGGAAGTTGCTGGCGGCGAACACGCCGACCACGCCGGGCAGCGGCTGGTTCATCCGCCGGATGTCCGGGCGCGGGGGCGTCAGCTGAGGATCGGCGTGGTCGATGATCGCGTCTAGGTATCCGCCGTCGCGCAGAACTTCGGCGAACAGGCGGAACTGCCCGGCCGAACGGGCGATCTCCCCGCGTAGCCGTACCTCGCCGAGGGCGGTCTCCGTGTCGGCGGCGCGCCACAGGTCGTCGGCGCTCGCCATCAGCGCGTCCGCGACCGCTTCCAGCACGATCGCCCGTTCGGCGGCGGGCGTGACTCGCCAGGCCCGCCCCGCCGTGGCCGCAGCCTCGACGATCGCCGCGACCCGCTCCTCCGTGCTCTCGGAGATCGGCTCGCCGACCGCTCGGCCGGTCCGCGGATCCAACGCAATGATCATTACAACCGCCTCTCAGTAATATGTGCCACCTTATTGGGAAGGCACCCGTATCACGAAGGTGGGCCGTCATCGGACCTAGGACTCAAAGCAGCCCCGGTGGAGAAGGCCACATTGTTCCCGGCCACCAGTGGACGAGGCTCCTATCACCAAAGGCAACCTCCGCGCCGTTGGTCGTATATCGCGGCCAAGCCCGCCGCGCGGGAGGGCGCGGCCGTAGGCACAGCCCCTCAGCTGACCTGGTCGAGCCAGGGCGTGTGTGCGCCGCCGAAGGGGCCGGTGCCTTGGGCGACCGCCGTCATCAGCCAGGTCGCTGAGCGTTCCGCGTTCTCGATGACGTCGAGTGGGTATTCGAACCAGACCTGGTGCTCCGCGAACTCGTCCACGTCGTCGAGGAAGACCGTGCCGTCGGCGCGTTTGATCACGTCGAGGTCCAGGTCGACCATGGTGACCTCGCCGTCCCGCCACTCCGGCACGGTGGTGATGTCACAATAAATCGCCATTTTGTGGCCGGTGGCGTTGAAGGTCGCCGTCCACCAGGTCTCCCGGGGGAAGAGCAGCACGAACGGCAGTTTCCACACCACGGGTGGTCCTTCGCCCAGTCTGCCGATCGTTCCGGCGGGGCAGCCGACCCAGACGCCGTGCTCGTCCTCGCCCAGCCGCCGGGCCGGGTGGTTCCAGTGCAGGGTGCCGCCGTACTTGCGGTAGACCACCTCGATGCCAGACATCAGCCGACAATAACTGATCGTGCGTCAGAATTGACGTATGCGTTTTGGCGTCCTGGGCCCGACGGAGGTCCGGCGAGACAGCGGGGAGATCGTCGCCGTCGTCGGTCCGCGCCTGCGCGTCCTGCTCGGGATGCTCGTTCTGGACGCGGGCCGGGTGGTCACCACCGACCACCTGATCGACGGCCTGTACGGCGCGGAGCCCCCGGCCGGGGCCGCGAACGCCCTGCAGGCCCAGGTCTCCCGGCTCCGCCAGCTGCTGGAAGCCCCGGTGATCGTGCGCCACCCGGCGGGATACCAGCTGGACGTCGACCCCGAGTCCGTGGACGCGCGCCGCTTCGAACGGCTGGCGGCGGCGGGGCGTGCCGCCCTGGCCGCCGGGAACAACCGCCGGGCCGCCGACCTGCTCCGCGAGGGGCTGGACCTGTGGCGCGGCCCCGCGCTGGCCGACCTCGGCGAGACCCTCGCGCCCTCCGCCGTCCGCCTCGAAGAACTCCGGCTCAACGCGCTCGAAGACCACGCGGAAGCCGTACTCGGCCTGGGCAGCGAGCTCGGCGGGCAGGATCTCGCCACCGAACTGGGCGACCTGGTCGCCGCGCATCCCCTGCGGGAGCGCTTGCGCGGCTTGTTCATGCGCGCACTGGTCGCCACCGGACGGCAGGCGGAGGCACTGGCGACGTACGAGGACGGCCGGCGTTTGCTGGCCGAGGAACTGGGCGCGGATCCTTCACCCGAACTGGCCGAGATCCACCTGGCCATCCTGCGTGCGGAGGCCCCACCCCCGAGAAAGGACCTCCCCGCCCAGCTCACCCCACTGATCGGCCGCGCCGACGAACTGGCGGTGATCGGCGGCCTACTGGCCGAAGCCCGCCTGGTCACCCTGACCGGCCCTGGCGGCACCGGCAAGACCCGCCTGGCCATCGAAGCAGCCACCCAAGCGGCGAACGCAAGACGTCCAGAAATATCCGGACACACGGAGGGACCAACTCACCCAGCCGACCCGAGAGGTTCAGGGCGTCCGAGAGATTTGGGAAACCCGGGAGGCCCACGATCTCCCGAAGGCTCGGGACCTCCCGCAGGCCGACGACCTAAAGCAGGCTCGGGACCTCCCGGAGACTCACAATCTCCCGCAGGCTCACGATCTCCCGGAGACCCACGCCCTCCGAGAGGGCCGGGGATCGAGGTCTGCTTTGTTGAGTTGTCGCCCCTGGTGGATGGTTCCGAGGTGACGCAGGCCGTGCTGGCGGCGGTGGGGCTGCGGGAGACCGGGCTGTTGCCGGCCACCACGCGGCAGGCCACCGACCCGGTCGACCGGCTGGTGACCGCGCTGGCGGATCGGGCGCTGCTGCTGGTGCTGGACAACTGCGAGCACGTGGTCGAGGCGGCTGCCGCGCTGGCGGGGCGGCTGCTCGGGGCCTGCCCGAAGCTGCGGGTGCTGGCCACCAGCCGGGAGGCGCTGGGGATCACCGGAGAGCGGCTCTGCCCGGTCCCGCCGCTCGCCCTGCCCCCGGTGGACGCGACGCTGCCGGAGGCGCTCGCCTACCCGGCGATCCGGCTGTTCGCCGACCGCGCCAGCGCCGTACGCCCCGATTTCACGCTGACGGCCGACGAGCTGGGCCCGGTGTCGCGGATCTGCCGGGCGCTGGACGGGCTGCCGCTGGCGATCGAACTGGCCGCCGCCCGGCTGCGCTCGCTGACCGCGGCCGAGGTCGCGGCCCGGCTGGAGCACACCGACACGTTCCGGCTGCTCTCCCGGGGGAGCAGGGCCGCCGAACCCCGCCATCGCACGCTGCGCGCGGTGATCGAATGGAGCTGGGACCTGCTCGACGAGGCCGAGCGCACGCTGGCCCGGCGGCTGACGGTGTTCGCGGGCGGGGCGACGCTGGCGGCGGCCGAGCGGGTGAGCGGCCTGCCCGCCGACGAGGTCATCGACCTGCTGACCGGCCTGGCCGACAAGTCCTTCGTCGAAGTGGCGGGCGACCGTTACCGCATGCTCGACACGATCCGCGCCTTCTGCACCGAGAAACTGGCCGAAGCCGACGAAACCGAAACCCTGAAAGCCGCATTTGTCGGATATTTCCTGGAGCTGGCGGAGACGGCGGACCCGCTGCTGCGCACCGCCGACCAGCTGGACTGGCTGCGCCTGCTCGACGCCGAGCACGACAACCTGATCTCCGCCCTGCACCGCGCCGACGAGAACAGCGCCTTCCGCATGTTCTCCGCGCTGACCTCCTACTGGTGGCTGCGCGGCCTGCGCAGCGAAAGCGCCGCAATCGCCGCCGACCTGATGACCAAACTCGGCCCGGAGCCACCCGACCGCGAGGAGTACGCCCTGTGCGTGCTCACCCTCGCCACCGGCGGCGGCCACGGCCTGGACCTGCGCCCCCACCTGGAACGCGCCGACCGCATCATGCAGTCCATCAACTACATCCCCAGCCAGCCGTACGTGAACGTGCTCTGGGCTATGGTTCTCGGACCGCCCTCCCGCGAGAGGTCCGATTCCCTCCGGGACCAACAGCAGCAAATGCCGATGGACCCCTGGACCCGTGCGCTCGCCGACTTCGGCTGGGGACTGCTCGCCCTCTTCGAAGGGCGGACCGAGGACGCCGAGCGCCTGCTGCGGCCCTCCTTCCACGCCTTCCAGGCCCTGGGCGAACGCTGGGGCATGGCGATGACGCTGACCGGCCTGTCCGAGGTGGCCGAATGGCGGGGCGAGCGGGCCCGCGCGCTCACCTTCATCGAGCAGGCCATGGAGCTGGTCGAACGCCTCGACGCCACGGTGGACCTGGCCGAGCTGCTGTGCCGCAGGGCGGCCCACCGCTCCGTCGTCGCCGACCAGTGGGAGGCGGCCCGCGCGGACTACGAGCGAGCCGCCGAACTCTCCCGGCGGGCCGGCGCCCCGGAGATGCTGGCCCGCGCCCACGTCGGCCTCGGCGAGCTGGCCCGCCGCCAGGGCGACCTGCCCACCGCCCGGCGGCTCTGCGAATCCGCCGTGACCAGCTCCAGCGAGTGGTTCAGCGCCGACGAGATCCGCCTCTTCGCGCACATCGCGCTCGGCTGGATCTCCGTCGCGGAAGGCGACGCCGACCAGGCCGAGAACTGGCACCGCGCCGCCCTCGTCTCCGGCTTCTCGCACCGCAATCTGCTCATCGCCGCCCGGGTCGCCGAGGGCCTGGCCGGGGTCGAGGTCGTGCGCGGCGACCAGGTCCGCGCCGCCTCCCTGCTCGGCATCAGTACGGCCCTGCGCAGCGGCCACGACCCCGACGACCCGGATCGCACCTGGGTGGCCGAGCAGTGCCGTACCGCACTGGGCTCGGCGGCGTTCGAGCGAGCGCACCAGAGCGGCCTCGTCAGCGGCCGTCAGCGCGCGGTGGGCAGCTGGTCAGCGGCCTCCCTCACGCTGCTTCCATGACTTCTTCAATAACAAATGCCCGCAAGTGGGGCACGCTGGTCATCTCCTGTCTGGCCATGCTGCTGCTCGCACTCGACCTCACCGTGCTGCACCAGGCGATGCCCAAGCTGGTGGAGGACATGGGCCCATCGGCCACCCAGCTGCTGTGGATCCTGGACATCTACGGCTTCGCGCTGGCCGGTCTGCTGATCACGATGGGCAATCTGGGCGATCGCATCGGCCGCAAGCGGCTACTGCTGATCGGCACCGTCGCGTTCGGGGCGGCCTCCGCGCTCACCGCGTACGCACCGACGCCGGAGCTGCTGATCGCGGCGCGCGCCCTGCTGGGCGTGGCCGGGGCGACCATCATGCCGTCCACCTTGTCGATCATCAGGAACGTGTTCACCGAGCCGAAGGAGCGCACCGCCGCCGTCGGCATCTGGAGCAGCATCTCCGCCCTCGGCTTCGCCGTCGGCCCGGTGGTCGGCGGGCTGCTGCTGGACCACTTCTGGTGGGGCTCGGTGTTCCTGATCAACGTGCCGATCACGATCGCGCTGCTCATCGGCGGCTGGCTGCTGCTGCCCGAGTCGCGCAACCCGCGCTCCCGGCCGCTCGACCTGATCAGCGTGCCGCTCTCGTTCGTCGGCGTGATCGGCCTGGTGTACGCGATGAAGGTCGCCGCCCACGACGGCATCGGCGACCAGGCGGTCTGGGTGTCGGCCGTGATCGGTGTGGTCGCCCTGGTGGTGTTCGTCCGGCGGCAGACCCGGCTGGCCGAGCCGCTCATCGACGTCAAGCTGTTCCAGCACCGCGCCTTCACCGGGTCGATCGCCGCCAACGTGATCATCCTGTTCTCCATGCTGGCCATGTCGGTCGCCTTCGCCCAGTATTTCCAGCTCATCCGGGGCTGGTCGCCGCTGCTGGCCGGGCTGGCCGGGATACCCGGCGGGGCCTCGGCCGCCATCGGCGGCGGGCTCGCCGGAGTCCTGGTGAGCGCCATCGGCCGGGCCAAGGTGGTCACGTTCGGCCTGCTGCTCACCGCGTTCGGACTGTTCCTCTACAGCCTGATCGAGCTCGACACCTCCTACCTGCTCATGCTGCCCGCGATGATGCTCACCGGCGTGGGCATGGGCTTCACCTTCGCGGTCACCAACGACACCATCCTCGCCTCGGTGCCCCGGGAGCGGGCGGGCGCGGCCTCGGCCATCTCCGAGACCGCGACCGAGGTCGGCGGCTCGCTCGGCATCGCGGTGCTGGGCAGCGTGATCGGCGGCCTCTACACCCAACGTCTCATCCTGCCCGCCGGCCTGCCCGACGGCGTCGGGGACGCGGCCAGGGAGTCCCTGGGCGGCGCCGTCCAGGCGGCCACCACCCTGCCCGGGCAGCTCGCCGATGCCCTGATCGCCGCGGCCCAACGAACCTACATCGACGCCATGCAGGTGAGCGCCGTCACCGGCGCCGCCCTGCTCGCCATCCTGTCCTTCGCCATCCTGTACGCGCTGCGCGGCGTGCCCAAGGAGATCCCCGAGGTCATCCTGGACGACGAGGGCCGGGTCGTCGAGGAACCGGTCCAGGTCCCCTGAGCACACAAACGGCGCGTGACCCCGGGTCACGCGCCGTTCGGTTGTCTAGATCTCCACGACCACAGGAATGATCATCGGGCGGCGGCGGTAGGAGTCGCTCACCCAGCGGCCGAGCGTGCGGCGCAGCACCCGGCGGATCTGCTGCACGTCCGCCACCCCGTCGGCCGCCGCTTCCTGCAGGGCGCGCTCGATCTGCGGGATGACCAGGTCCAGCGACTCCGGGTCGATGCCGGAGCCGCGCGCGGTGATCTCCGGCCCGCCCGACAGCTTGCCGGTGGTCGAGTCGACCACGACCACCACCGAGATGAAGCCCTCGTCGCCCAGGATCCGGCGATCCTTGAGCGCCACCTCCGTGATGTCGCCCACGGAGGTGCCGTCCACGAACACGTAACCGGCCGGGACCGCGCCGACGACCTTGGCCTGGCCGTCCAGCAGGTCCACCACCACGCCGTCCTCGGCGATCACGATGTTCTCGTCCGGGACGCCGGTCAGCCGGGCCAGCCTGGCGTGCGCCCGCAGGTGCCGCCACTCGCCGTGCACCGGCATGAAGTTCGACGGCTTGGTCGCGTTCAGCACATACAGCAGCTCACCGGCCGCCGCGTGCCCGGACACGTGCACCAGCGCGTTGCCCTTGTGCACGACGCGGGCCCCCCAGCGGGTCAGCCCGTTGATGACCTTGTTGACCGCCGTCTCGTTCCCCGGCACCAGCGAGGACGCCAGCAGCACGGTGTCGCCCTCGGCCACCCGGATCGGGTGGTCCCGGTTGGCCATCCGGGACAGCGCGGCCATCGGCTCGCCCTGGGAGCCGGTGCAGATCAGCACCACGTCCTCCGGCGGCCACTCCTCGATCTCCCGGGAGTCCACCAGCAGGCCCGGCGGCACCTTCAAGTAGTTCAGGTCGCGGGCCACCCCCATGTTGCGGACCATCGAGCGGCCGATCAGGGCGACCTTTCTGCCGTGCTTCTCGGCCGAGTCGATCGCCTGCTGGACGCGATGGATGTGCGAGGCGAAGCAGGCCACGATGATGCGCTTCTCGGCGGTCCTGATCACGTCGTCGATGATCGGCGCGATGTCCCGCTCGCTGGTGACGAAGCCGGGCACCTCCGAGTTGGTGGAATCCGACATCAGCAGATCCACACCCTCGGCGCCGAGCCTGGCGAAACCCCCCAGGTCGGTCAGCCGGCCGTCCATCGGCAACTGATCCATCTTGAAGTCGCCGGTGTGCAGCACGATCCCCGCCGGGGTGCGCACGGCCACGGCCAGCGCGTCCGGGATGGAGTGGTTGACCGCGAAGAACTCGCACTCGAACGGCCCGAACCGGCGCCGCTCCCCCTCCACCACCTCCTGCTTGACCGGCTGGATGCGATGCTCGGTGAGCTTGGCCTCGATCAGCGCCAGCGTCAGCTTCGCGCCGACCAGCGGAAGGTCCCGCTTCTCCCGGAGCAGGTACGGCACCGCGCCGATGTGATCCTCGTGGGCGTGGGTCAGCACGACCGCCTCGATGTCGTCCAAGCGGTCCCGAATGTAGTCGAAATCCGGCAGGATCAGGTCGACGCCTGGCTGGTCAGGCTCCGGGAACAGCACCCCGCAGTCGACGATCAGCAGCCGCCCGTCGAACTCGAAGACCGCCATGTTGCGGCCGATCTCCCCGAGGCCGCCGAGCGCGACGATGCGCAGGCCGTGCTCGGGCAGTGGCGGCGGGGGGCCGAGTTCGGGGTGTGGATGGCTCATCCGCGACCCTCTTTACTATGTTCTCCTGAACGCACTCAGTCTCCTGTGATTTTGAGGCCGCCCGCGACTAGATCCGCGCGGAGCAGCGCGATTTGCTCGGTTGTTGCGTCGACCAGCGGGAGCCGGACAACTCCGGCGTCCTGGCCGATAAGTCTCAGCGCGGCCTTCGCCATGATCGCGCCACCGGCGCGGTTCATGATCCCGGAAACCACAGGGAGCAGGCGCCGGTGAATCTCCAGCGCGGCCGCGACCTCCCCGGCCCGGTAATGCTCGATCATCATCGCCAGGTCCGCGCCGGCGACATGGCCGATCACGCTGACGAACCCCGCCGCCCCGACCGACAGCCAGGGCAGGTTGAGCGTGTCATCGCCAGAATAGAAGGCCAGGTCGGTGTGCGCGCTGACCATGGAGCCGGCGAACAGGTCGGCCTTGGCGTCCTTGACCGCGCGGATGGCCGGGTGGTGCGCCAGCCGGAACAGCGTCTCCGTCTGGATCGGCACACCGGAACGCCCGGGGATGTCATAGAGCATCACCGGCAGCGCGGTCGCGTCGGCGACCGTGGTGAAATGCTGGTAAAGCCCCTCCTGCGGCGGCTTGCTGTAATACGGCGTGACCACCAGCAGGCCATGCGCCCCCGCCCGCTGAGCCGCCCGCGCCAGCTCCACGCTGTGCGCGGTGTCGTTGGTGCCGACCCCGGCGACGACCGTCGCCCGGTCGCCCACCGCCTCCAGCACCGCCCGCAGGATACGCTCTTTCTCCCCGTCCGTGGTGGTCGGAGACTCCCCCGTCGTGCCGCTCACGACCAGGCCGTCATTGCGCTGCTCGTCCACGAGGAAGGTGGCCAGGCGTTGCACACCCGGATAGTCAACCGCGCCGTCGGCGCTGAACGGGGTCACCATGGCGGTGAGCATGCGGCCGAAGGGGGCGTCAGAGGTTCGAGTTGGCGGGGCCATAAACCGAACGGTACCCGGATCCGCCGAAACGGTGGACCTCGCCACCCCGCTAGCCCCGCCCGCCCGGGCGCGCCCAACGAGAAAGAGGCCGCCGATATGTGCTCGGGGGTACACACATCAGCGGCCTCTACTCGGTGAATCGCCGTTTCTTACACGCGCGTTACAGACTCCTGGAGAGAATTTCTCCGCCTTCTGATGCTGGAGTAAGCCGCAGGTCAGCGGGCCTGCCCCAACAGCAGCCTCAGCCACACCCGCTCAGCCCGCGCCGCGACAAGCCGTTCGGTCTCATGCACCCGCTGCCCATCAGGCCCCCGGACGGTACGCCGGATGAACCGCAGCCCACCCGCCTGGCAGAGCTCGTAGATGGTCGCCCGGCACTCACACGTGTGCTGCCTGACCCTGGTCCGATCCGCCCGCGCCACCGGCAACAACCAGAGCAACACCTCACAACCCGCCTGCGCGGGAGCTACGTGCAGCCCATGCACCTCGAACCTATCGATGAAGTTATCGGAAGGCTGCGCCCGGAACTGGTGATGAAGCTTGCCGGAGGGGTCGTCTGAGGGTTCGGTGGGGGGATTGTCCGCGGGGGTGTTGTGGGGGTCGCCTGCCGGGCTGCCGTGGGAGTCGCCTGCCGGATCGTCTCGGACGGTGTCTGCGGGGCCGCCATGCAGATTGCCTGCCGGGCTGTCGCGGACGTCGCCTGCCGGATTGTCGTGGAGGTCGCCTGCCGGATTGTCGTGGGGGTTGTCGGCGTCATCAGGCTCGCGTTCCATCGGGGGTCAGGGATCCTCTGCGGTGTTCCTGCCGTGGGGGCGGACAAAAGGCGGGCCAATCTGCACGATCGGGAGGGACGTAGGGGCGAGCACGGTCCCCGTTGCGGCCGAAGTTGGATCTGGCTGGGCCTTCCAGGGCCTCTTCGAGAGGGCGCTCCAACGGATCGTGCGGGGGCGGGCGGAGCCCGGACAGAACAAAAGTGTGGGTGGGTGGGAAACCCACCGCTTGCTGGAAGGCGTTCTCGAGCGGCACGGGTGGGAGTGGTTGGAGCGCGGAGGGACAGGTGGGCGGGAGATCCGGTTCGGAGGGGTCGAGGACGGCCCAGGCGGTGGTGGAGTTGGTTATGGTCTGGTGGCCCCAGGTGTTGGCCAGGGTGCGGACGATGAAGAGGCCGCGGCCGGTGTCCTCGTCCGGGGTCGCGTGTCTGACCTGGGGAAGCGACTCGGATCCCTGGTCTGTGACTTCGACGCGAATAGAACGTTCCTGGCGTATCGCACCGACAATGACATTTCCCTCGTCTTTCGATCGGCTGTAACGCACCGCATTCGTGAAAAGCTCGGAAACGACGAGTTCGGCGTCATCGATCCGGCCGTGACCTGCGAAGAACTGCCGTACGAAGATCCGGGCGACCGCCGCCATGGGCGGGATGCCAGGCAGTTCGATAGTCCAGCGATCCGTCCATTGAGCCATGCTTTGACCCCCTAAGGTCGGTTGTTGATGCTCCGTAAAGTTGGAATCACAGATCATGTCCATTACTCTGGGTTGTCCATCGGATACGCCAAGATTGGAAAACGCTTCACAATCCGAGGGATGGATGGATGGCCAACTCCGATCCGGTTTACCTGCGCGTCGTTGAGGACCTCCGCCGACAGATCGCCGACGGCACCCTGCCGCCGGGAGCCCCGATCCCGTCCCGGCATCAGATCACCCGCAAATACGGCGTAGGCGAGACCGCGGCCCGCCACGCGCTCCGGGTGCTGGCCCAGGAAGGGCTGATCATTGGTCGCGTCGGCTCCGGCCACCGGGTCAGACAACAGCCGACCCTGCTCCCCCTGCACCGGGGCCAGGCCCCTTTCTCCGCCGACATGCAGGCTCAAGGGCGCCGCGCCACCTGGGACTGGCAAACCGAACCCGCGGAGGCCACCCCCGACATCGCGGCCCGCCTCCACCTCGACATCGCGGCCCCGATCACCAAGACCCGCTTCGTCTATCGCGGCGACGGAAAACCCGTACAACTGGCCACGTCGTACGAACCGACCGGCCTCGGCGACAGCGGCGAGGACGTGAGCAACGTGACCGGCCGCCTGTCCGCACTCGGCATGAAAATCACCGAAGTGATCGAACACGTCTCCAGCCGCGTCCCCCAGCCCGCCGAGAGCGACGTCCTCGACCTCCCCGCCGGCGTGCACGTCCTCCACATCGAACGCACCCACTGGTCCGGCGACCGCCCAGTCGAAACCAGCGACATCGTCATCCCCTGCGACCAGTTCCGCCTGGTCTACAGCCTCCCCATCCCCTCCTGACCACCACACCCAACCCCCCGAACCTCCCCGCGCAGAACTTAGACACGCGCAACCCCCATACGCGAAGCCCAGTCCCGCACCAACGCGCGCAAAACCCACCCGCACAGGACCCACGCAGACGACGCGTTCACGCTCCCGGCCAGATTGCGCGCAAACCACCACAAGGTGTGCAGGGCTGAAGTGCGTGCGGGCCGTCTTCGCCAAGTCCTTCTGCGCAAGACCGGTATGCGGACTTGGAAAGCGCCGTTGTGCAGAGGTTCGGATGGGGTTGAGGGCGAGCGGGCATAGCCGTACCCCCGTGAGAGGGTCGGGTCGTGGTTCGCCGGGGCTTGGGCGGGGGCCGGGGCCGCGGGTGTGGGTGCGGCGGGAGCGGCGGACTGAGCGGTCGCGGGCGCGGGGCGCCGGGGGGCGGATGACGGGGCGGAAGCGCTGGGGTGGTGGGCGGAGGCTGCGGCGGCGGCGGAGCAGGCGGGGGATCGCGTGGCGCCACCGTCCGGACGTGGGGGCAGGAGGTGGGAGCCGGCGCGCCGGTCCCCGTGGGGGAGCCGCGGGGAGGGCGGGTGGTGGGGTCGTGATGGGGCGGGGGGAACGTCGGTGGGGGCTGGTACAACGGGGGTGGGTCACTGAGCCGGGGGTGGAGATGCGCGTCAAGGACATGCCGGTAGCCGACCAGCCCAGAGAGCGGCTGCTGGCGTCGGGAGCGGTGGCGCTCGCGGACCGCGAGCTGCTCGCGCTGCTGCTCGGGTCGGGCTGCCGGGGGGTGAGCGCGGTCGAGCTGGCCTCCCGGGTGATCCAGCACTGCGGCGACCTGGGCGAGCTGGCCCGCGCCGAGGCCCACCGGCTGCTGGCGGTGCCGGGGGTCGGCCCGGCCAAGGCGGCTCGCATCTCCGCCGCTTTCCACCTGGTCAGACGCGCCCAGACCCAGCCGGAGCGGGTCCGGGTGACCTCCTCCTCCGATCTGGCCCACGCGGTCGCGCCCCTGCTCCACGGCCACGCCAGGGAACGCCTGGTCGTGGTCGTCTGCGACGCCGGCGGGAACATCCTGCGCCGCGCCGTCGTGAGCGAGGGCGGCAGCGACCACACACCGGCCCCGATCCGCGACATCATCACCACCGTTCTCACCTCGGGCGGCGCCGCTTTCGGCCTCGCCCACAACCATCCGAGCGGCTCGCTGGACCCGAGCCCGTCCGACCTCGCCGTCACCACCCACCTCCATCTCGCCGCCGAGACCGTCGGCCTCCGCCTGCTCGATCACCTCGTCGTCACCGACACGGCCTGGCGGCGCATCGACGCGTGAGCGCACAAGTCAGGCGGGTCGATACCCGCCTGAACACTCCCGCAGATCAAGTTAGCGACTCACTCTACGACATCGCAATGTCTCCATACGTATTGAACATGTTTACAGACGCAAGATCAGGTGTCTAGTTTGTGGCTGCATGTCCGCTTTTGGCTACGATCTGTCTGTGCTCGATCGTGAGGGGCCGAACCCCGTTTACAAGCAGATCGCGGATGCCATCGCGGCGCGCATCCGCAGCGGCGACCTGCCGGAAGGCAGCCCGATCCCGAGCGAGGCCGACCTCGTCGAGGAATACCGCATCGCCAGGACGACCGCCCGCCGGGTCGCCAGGGAGCTCAGGGAGCAGGGCCTGGCCTTCACCGTGCAAGGTGAGGGCACGTTCGTCGGGCAGCCCGGTTCGCCGCGCGGCCAGCGTAAGATCCCGCGCTACCAGGAGATCGCCGCAGAGGTGGCGGAACGCATCCGCAGCGGCGAACTCCCGCCGAATCGCCCGATCCCCAGCGAGCAGGGCCTGATCGACCAGTACGGTGTCTCCAAGGTCACCGCCCGCCAGGCCGTCCAGCGGCTACGCGAGCAAGGCTGGGTCTTCACCGTGCCGCATCGCGGGACCTATGCCAACGAGAAGGAGAAGTGGCCAAAATAGCGCCCCTCAACCGTATGGATACGTCTATGATACGAGCATGCTCGATAGAGACGGCCACATACCGCTTTACCGGCAGATTGCCGACATCGTGGGAGAACGCATCGTCAACGGGGAGCTGACCCCGGGAGAACCGGTGCCCAGCGAGACCGAACTGAAGCGCGACTTCGGCGTCGCGCAGATGACGGCCCGCCGGGTGCACCGCGAACTCCGCGACCGCGAACTCATCCATACCGTTCCCGGCGAAGGCTCCTTCGTCGGGTCCCCCGACACCCCCCGCCCTCCATACCTGGCGCCGCTCTACCGCCAGATCGCCGACGAGGTCGCGGCCACCATCAGATCCGGCGAGATCGGGGCGAACCGCCCGATCCCCAGCGAGCGCACGCTCATGCTGGAGCACGGGGTCGCCAAGGCCACCATCCGCCAGGCCATCGCCCTGCTCCGGACCGAGGGCTGGGTCTTCACCGTGCCGTATCGGGGGACGTTCGCGTCACCACCGGAACACTGGCCGGCGCCGGCGCCCCAGCCGGCGGCGCCTCCGTCGCCGTGATCCGGGCGCGCTGAGTGGCGGCCACGCACACCAGCACGGCCAGGGCGGCCAGGATGGTGGCGGGGCCGAAGTCCTCCGCCAGCAGGAGCCAGGCCCACAGCAGCGTGAGCAGGGGCTGCGCGAGCTGGGTCTGGCCCGCCCTGGCGATGCCGCCCATGGCCAGACCCGCGTACCAGGGCACGAACCCGAGGAACATCGAGATCACGCCCACCCAGGCGAACCCGGCCAGGGCCGCCACGGACGGCCGGAGCTCGGTGGTCACGGCCAGCACGATCGTCACCGGGACGGATACGGGGGCCGCGACCACCAGCGCATACGAGATGACGCGCCAGCCCGGAGTCTCCCGCGCCAGCCTGGCGCCCTCGGTGTAGCCGAACCCGGCCGACAGCAGGGCCAGCACCAGCAGCAGGTCGGCCGCCGAGAACCGCCCGCCGCCCTGGCTGAGGGTGAACACCGTGATCGACACCGCGCCCAGCCCGCAGGCCACCCAGAACATCGGCCGCGGCCGCTCCCCCGCGCGCAGCACGGCGAACGCCGCCGTCGCCGCCGGAAGCAGCCCGATCACCACGGCCGAATGCGCCGTGCTCGCGCCGCTGTGCAACGCGAGGCCACTGAACACGGGAAAGCCGAAGACCACGGTGGCCGAGGTCAGGACGTACGCACGGAGGTGGCGCCGGGGTGGCAGCAGCGGGACCCGGGCCACCAGCAGGCAGGCGACCGCGCACAAGGCCGCGAGCACCGCGCGCCCGATCGCCACCAGATAGGGATCGAACCCGCGCATCGCGAACACGGTCCCCGGAAACGTCATCGAGAAGGCCAGCACGCCGAGTGCCGCGAGCATCGTCCCCCGCCAGGCCCCGGCCCGGACTCGCGGAGTGAGCGCTACTGGATAACGATCGATAGCGCTATTCTGTTCTCTCATGAATGAGGATAGCAGTATCGCCAAAGTGGCCGACCTCCTGCGGGCGGAAGCCCAGCGGCTGGGGCCTGGGGCAAAGCTGCGATCCAGCCGGGAGCTGGTGCGCGAATTGGGAGTCAGCCCGGTGACCGTTTCGCGGGCCATCGCGCGGTTGACCGCGGAGGGGCGAGTCATCACCCGGCCGGGGAGCGGCGCGTTCGCGGCTCCCGGGCGCCCGGAGTCCTCGCGGGCGGACTCGTCGTGGCAGACGGTCGCGCTGGGGGATCGGGTGGTGGACGACACGGGGGTGGCCGGACTGCTGGCCGAACCGGGCGACGGGGTGATTCCGCTGACCGGGGGCTATCTCAACGCGGCGCTGCGGCCGGTGCGGGAGCTGTCGGCCGCGGCGGCCAGGGCGGTGCGCGGGCCCGACGCGTGGGCGCTGCCGCCGCTGAGCGGGCTGCCGGAGCTGCGGCGCTGGTTCGCGGCCGAGGTGGGGGCCGCGCGGAACGACGTGCTGGTGGTCAGCGGCGGGCAGGCCGCGCTCAGCCATGCCTTCCGGGCGCTGGCCGCGCCCGGGGAGCCGGTGCTGGTGGAGACGCCGACGTATCCGGGGGCGCTGGCGACGGCGAAGATGGCGGGGTTGCGGGCGGTCGCCGTACCGGTCGATGAGGATGGGGTGCGGCCGGAGTTGCTGGCGGAGGCGTTCGCGGTGACGGGGGCGCGGGTGTTCTACTGCCAGCCGACGCTGCACAATCCGACCGGCGCGACGCTGACGCGGGAGCGGCGGGAGCAGGTGCTGGCCGTGGCGCGGGCGGCCGGAGCGTTCATCATCGAAGATGATTTTTCGCGCTATCTGGGGACGAGTGCGCCGCCGCCGGCGCTGGTGAGCATGGACGAGCACGGCACGGTCGTGCACGTGCTGTCGTTGAGCAAGATCTCGGCGCCCAGCCTGCGGGTGGCGGCGCTGATCGCGCGCGGGCCCGCGGCGCGGCGGCTGCGGGCCAGCCAGGTGGTGGAGTCGTTCTTCGTGGCCAGGCCGCTGCAGGAGACCGCGCTGGAGTTCGTCACCGCGCCCGGCTGGCGCCGCCACCTCGCCACGGTGCGCCGGGAGATCGGCGAGCGCCAGCGCCTGCTGCTCGCGGCCCTCGCCCGCCACCTGCCCGCCGCCGAAGTCCCTCTGGTCCCGCCCGGGGGCCTGCACCTGTGGGTACGCCTTCCGGACGAGACCGACGAAGCGGCACTGGCGGAGCGGGCGCACCGGGCGGGGGTCCTGGTCAGTCCCGGCCGGATCTACTACCCCGCGGAACCGCCGGGCCCCCGGATCCGGCTCACCCACATGGCCCCCGCCGACCACGCTGAACTCACCGAAGGCGTCATTCGCCTGGCGTCCACATTGTCAGCTTCTCGGCCGTAACCAACCGAGCTTACAGCTCCTCGCCGTCGATGGCTTCGACGATTCAGGCCGCGTACGGCAGCGTGACTCACTGCCCGGCATAGCAGGCCATGCCGCGTATCGCGGTGCCGATAACAGATCATGGAGCCGTTCCCCGGTAAGCCGGGTGCGTTCAATCCCGTCACCGCATCACCAAGAGCAACAGCACAACCACAAATAGGGAAAGCCATTCTCTCAGGCGTGAACGCCCTAGGTCCTGGCTAGAACCTGCGGACGCGTTTGGGGGCCTGTTCGGCGGTGGGGATGTCGTCGTTGAGCAGGCGGGCCAGACGGGTGCGCCGCTTCTTCTGCTCGTAGGCCAGGTAGGCCAGGTAGCTGACGTGCATGACTCCTCCTGAGGAAGATAGACACCAGTAAAAGCGTTATACCGGTGTCGAATATTCCACAACCTGCAACTCCCGTACAGTGGTTTCGAGGTGATCCCGCACATGTCCGCTCCGGCTGAGCTGCTCCGCGACTTCGTGAACACCTACGACGTCGAAGGAGGGATGGACGATCTGGCCACGCCGGCCGAGCTGACGGTGTGGCTGCGGGAGCGCGGCCTGATCGATCCGGCCGCGCGCGCCGTCGACCGGGACCTGGCCGTCGCCGTACGGCTGCGGGAAGGGCTGAGGGTCACGCTGCGCCACAATCACGACGCGGTGATGGCTGACGCCCCACCCGAGCTCGCGTGGGCCCTGGCGGCGCTTCCGCTGCACGTGACCCTGGTCCAGGGCGTGCCGGGCCTGGCGCCGAGCCTGACCGGAGTCCCGGGCGGCCTCGCCAAAATCGCCGCACTGATCTCCGCCACTCATGCCGACGGAAGCTGGCCACGCCTTAAAGTGTGCGTCGAGGGTACGTGCCAGTGGGCGTTCATCGATTCGTCCAAGAACCGTTCCCGCTCATGGTGCTCGATGCGCGTGTGCGGGAATCGGACGAAAACCAGAACATATCGGGCACGACGCCAGGCGGAAGGTTCGGCGAGGCCCTCCTGACCAGTACGGTGTTACCGAGAAGCAGCAGAAGGCCCCATCCTTCAGGGTGGGGATGAATGTGGACATGGTGGCCGCCGGGCTGGCGGACACCCAAAACGACTGTGGAGAGTGGGTAAGACCAGGTGAGGCAATTCCGACCTTGGCACCGCCCGCAACCTACGACGCTCACGCGGCGTGGCAGAAGCAGTAAGGACCCCATGGCGACGTGGGGAATCCCGGGCGTTCACGCCAGGGAGGATGTCAAAGGCACAGAAAGGAGCCGGCCCAATGGGTGTTAGACCTGCCCGTCTCGAAGACGTCGACGCGGTGACGAGCACCCAGATTCGGGCGTGGAAGCAGGGCTACCGGGAGTTCCTCCCACCCGGCCCGCTGGAACAGATGACCGGAGCCGCCGCAGAGAAGATGTGGCGGCGCCAGTGGGACGAGGCCATCCTGTCCCCGCCGAGCCCCCGCCACCGGGTCCTGGTCGCGGTCGAGCGGGTCGTGATGGACACCGACCACTGGAGCGCTCTCGGGCCTGGCGGCATTCTCGCCCCGCCGTCGCATGAGCGGGCCTCCGACCGGGTGGTCGGGCTGGCCTCGCACGGGCCCGCCGAGGATCCCGACCTGCATCCGGCCACCACTGCCGAGCTGCTGACCCTACTCGTCGATCCCAACCACATCCGGCGCGGGCACGGCAGCCGGTTGCTCAACGCGACGGTCGACCATCTGCGTGAGGACGGCTACAGCGCGGTCGTGACCTGGGTCTTCGCCGACAATCATCCGATGCTCGGGTTCCTGGAGTCGGCCGGGTGGGGTGAGGACATGGCCGAGCGGGTGCTCGACATGGGCCGCCCGATCCGGATGATCCGGCTCGGCACCGACATCAGCTGAGGATTTTCTGTGGCAACCCCCGCACAATGGCTGGCCGGTGCGCGCCCGCGCACCCTGCCCGCCGCCGTCGTTCCGGTCGCCGTGGGAACCGGGGTGGCGGTTCAGGCGGGTGGGTGGGTCTGGTGGCGGGCGTTGCTCGCGCTGGTGGTGGCGCTGGCGCTGCAGATCGGCGTGAACTATGCCAACGATCACAGCGATGGCGTGAAGGGCACCGACACCGATCGGGTGGGCCCGATGCGCCTGGTCGGGTCTGGCGCGGCCACCGCTTCTCAGGTCCTCAAAGCGGCCCTCGGCTGCTTCCTGGCCGCCGCTGTGGCCGGTCTCGTTCTGGTGATCGCCACCCGGGCCTGGTGGCTGCTCGCCGTCGGCGCGCTCTGCATCCTGGCCGCGTGGTTCTACACGGGCGGCTCCCGGCCGTACGGCTACCGCGCGCTCGGTGAGCTGTCGGTCTTCGTCTTCTTCGGGCTGGTCGCGGTCGCCGGAACCACCTACGTCCAGGTGGAGCAGCTGTCCTGGCTCGCCGTCGTCGCGGCGGTGCCGGTCGGCCTGCTGGCCTGCGCGCTCCTGGTGGTCAACAACCTGCGTGACATCACTACCGACACCCCGGCGGGGAAGCGCACGCTCGCCGTGCTTCTGGGCGACCAGCGCACGCGCGCCCTCTACATCGCGTGCCTGCTGCTCCCCTACGGCGTGATCCTCGGCCTGATCCCGGCCGCGCCCTTCACGGCGCTGGTCCTGCTCTCCGGCTTCCTCGCCATCGCCCCCGTCAAGGCCGTCCGCGAGGGCGCCATCGGTCCGGCCCTGATCGCCACGCTGCAGCAGACCGGCCGCCTGCAGCTGGTGTTCGGGGTGCTCTTCGCCCTCGGGCTGGCCCTTCCCTAGAGGTCGAGGAGGGCTTCCAGGCCGTAGGTCAATCCGGGAACGTCACGGATTCTCCGTACGCCGAGGAGGGCGCCAGGCACGAACGACGCGCGGTTCATGGTGTCGTGGCGGATCGTCAGGGTTTCGCCCCCGCCGCCGAGAATGACCTCCTGGTGGGCGATCAGCGCGGAGATGCGCACCGCGTGCACCCGGATGCCTTCGACGTCCGCGCCGCGGGCTCCGTCGATCTCCTGCGTGGTCGCGTCGGGCGAGGGCCCCACCCCGGCCTTGCGCCGAGCCTCGGCCACCAGCTCCGCCGTCCGCCGAGCCGTTCCCGACGGCGCGTCGGCCTTCTGCGGATGGTGCAACTCCACGATCTCGACGGACTCGAAGTATTTCGCCGCCTGCTGCGCGAAATGCATCATCAGCACGGCCGCGATCCCGAAGTTGGGCGCGATCAGCACATTGGTCCCCGGATGCCGCGCGACCATCTCCCGCACCCGCTCCAGCCGCCCCGGATCAAACCCCGTGGTCCCGACGACCGCGTGAATCCCCCGCGAGACACACCACTCCAGGTTGCCCATCACCACATCAGGATGCGTGAAGTCCACCACGACCTCAGCCGGAGCCAGCGACTCCAGCGAATCATCCTTGTCAACGGCCGCCACGAGCTCCATGTCCTCAGCCGCGTGTACGGCCTTGCACACTTCCACCCCAACCCGCCCACGCGCCCCAAGCACCCCAACACGAATCACACCGCAAGGCTATCGCCCGGCGCAGTGACAACGCATTCGAGGCCCGCGCACCCGCGGGCCTCGAATCTAGGCGATCGCGTAACCGAAGTCCTTGTCCCCATACGGGCCGATCACGGCCAGGGTCATGGGGCGGTTGAGGATGGTTCTGGCTACCGAGGCGATGTCGTCGGGGGTGACCGTGTCGATTCGGGTGAGGACCTCGTCGACGGACATGAGCTGGTCGTAGACGAGTTCGCTCTTGCCGATTCTGGACATGCGGGAGCCGGTGTCCTCCAGGCCCAGCACCAGGCCGCCGCGCATCTGGCCCTTGCCGCGGGCGATCTCCTCCTCGGTGAGGCCGTCGGCGACGACCCGGGCGACCTCGTCACGGCAGATCTTGAGGACGTCGTCGATCTTGGAGGGGAGGCAGCCGACGTAGATGCCGAACTGGCCGGTGTCCGCGTACTGCGAGGTGTAGCTGTAGGCGCTGTAGGCCAGGCCGCGCTTCTCCCGGATCTCCTGGAACAGGCGGGAGGACATGCCGCCGCCGAGGGCCGCGTTGAGCACGCCGAGGGCGAAGCGGCGGTCGTCGGTGCGGCTGACGCCGGTGGTGCCGAGGACCAGGTTGGCCTGCTCGGTGGGGCGGTCGACGACGCGCACGCCGGAGCGTTCGGCGACGCCGGGGCCGCCCAGCCGGGGCGGGATGGGCTCGCCCAGGCCGCTGAGCGCGCCCGCCCGCTCGTAGGCGGCCGCCACCAGCTCGACCACCCGCTCGTGCGACACGTTCCCCGCCACCGAGATGACGGTGTGCGAGGGCAGGTAGAAGCGCTGGTAGTACTCGTGGATCCGGGCGCGGGTGAGCGCGTTGATGGAGGTCTCGTTGCCGAGGATCGGGCGGCCGATGGGCGTGTCGCCGTACAACTGCGCGGAGAAGGCCTCGTGCACCACGTCGGAGGGGTCGTCGTCGTGCATGGCGATCTCCTCCAGGATCACGCCACGCTCGGACTCCACGTCCGCGTCGCTGATCAGCGAGGAGGTCACCACGTCGGCCAGCACGTCGATGGCCAGCGGCAGGTCCTCGTCCAGGACCCGCGCGTAGTAGCAGGTGTATTCCTTGGCGGTGAAGGCGTTGATCTCGCCGCCGATGCCCTCGATGGAGGCGGAGATCTCCATCGCGTCCCTGGTCGCAGTGCCCTTGAAGAGCAGGTGCTCCAGGAAGTGGGTGGCCCCCATGTGCTCGGGGGCCTCATCCCGCGACCCGATGCCCACCCAGGCGCCGACCGCGACGCTGCGCACGGTCGGCATGGTCTCGGTCACCACCCGGAGCCCGCCGGGCAGGACGGTGCGGCGGACGACGCCCGCACCGTCCTTCCCGGGGAACAACGTGCTGGTGGCAGTCATCACGCTCACGAGTTGCGCTCGTCCCGCCCGCCACGGGTGCGGCTGCGGCGCGGCCGGTCGTCGCGGGGCCGGTCGTCCCGGGACTCGCGGGGCTCGGACGCGGGCTCGGGCTCGGGCTCGCCGGCTTCGGCGCGGGCGGCCCGGTCGGCGGCCTCCTTCTCCACGACCTCGACCGGAACCAGGGACAGCTTGCCGCGCGCGTCGATCTCGGCGATCTCCACCTGGATCTTCTCGCCGACGCCCATCACGTCCTCGACGTTCTCGATCCGCTTGCCGCCGTGCAGCTTGCGAATCTGGGAGACGTGCAGCAGGCCGTCCTTGCCGGGCATCAGCGAGACGAACGCGCCGAAGGCGGCGATCTTGACGACCGTGCCCAGGTAACGCTCGCCGACCTCCGGCATGTGCGGGTTGGCGATCGCGTTGATCGCGCTGCGCGCCGCCTCGGCCGCCGGGCCGTCGGTGGCGCCGATGTAGATGGTGCCGTCGTCCTCGATGGTGATCTCGGCGCCGGTGTCGTCCTGGATCTGGTTGATCATCTTGCCCTTGGGGCCGATGACTTCGCCGATCTTGTCCACCGGGACCTTGATCGTGATGATCCGCGGCGCGGTCGGGTTCATCTCGGCCGGGGAGTCGATGGCCTCCTGCATGACGTCCAGGATGGCCAGGCGAGCCCCGCGGGCCTGCTTGAGCGCGGCCGCCAGCACCGAGGCCGGGATGCCGTCGAGCTTGGTGTCCAGCTGCAGCGCGGTGATGACGTCCTTGGTGCCGGCGACCTTGAAGTCCATGTCGCCCATGGCGTCCTCGGCGCCGAGGATGTCGGTCAGCGTGATGAACTGGTCGCCCTCGCCGATGAGACCCATCGCGATGCCCGCGACCATCTCCTTCAGCGGCACGCCCGCGTCCAGCAGCGCCATCGTGGACGCGCAGACCGAGCCCATCGAAGTGGAGCCGTTGGAGCCGAGCGCCTCCGACACCTGGCGGATCGCGTACGGAAACTCCTCGCGGGTGGGCAGCACAGGGATGAGCGCCCGCTCAGCCAGCGCGCCGTGCCCGATCTCGCGCCGCTTGGGCGAACCCACCCGGCCGGTCTCGCCGGTCGAGTACGGCGGGAAGTTGTAGTTGTGCATGTACCGCTTGGTCCGCTCGGGATTGAGCGTGTCGATCATCTGCTCCATCCGGAGCATGTTCAGCGTGGTAATGCCCAGGATCTGGGTCTCCCCGCGCTCGAACAGGGCCGAGCCGTGCACCCGCGGCACCACGTGGACCTCGGCGTTGAGCTGCCGGATGTCCTTCGGGCCACGCCCGTCGATCCGGATGCCCTCGCTGATCACGCGCTCCCGCATGAGCTTCTTGGTGAGGCTGCGGAAGGCGGCGGAGATCTCCTTCTCCCGGCCTTCGAAGTCGGCCAGCAGCTTCTCCCCGGCCAGCGCCTTGACCCGGTCGATCTCGCTCTCGCGGTCCTGCTTGGCGGCGATGGTGAGGGCCGCGGCGAGCTCGCTGCGGACCGCGTTCTCGACCGCCTGCAGGGCGTCGTCCTGGTAGTCCAGGAAGATCGGGTACTCGGCGGTCTCCTTGGCGGCGACCTGCGCCACCTTGGCCTGCGCCTCGCACAGCACCTTGATGAACGGCTTGGCCGCCTCCAGGCCCTGGGCGATGGTCTCCTCGGTGGGCGCGACCGCGCCCTCGGCGACCAGCTTCAGCGTGTCCCTGGTGGACTCGGCCTCGACCATCATGATCGCGACGTCGCCGTCGGCGAGCACCCGGCCGGCCACGACCATGTCGAAGGTCGCGCCCTCCAGCTCGGTGTGGGTGGGGAAGGCCACCCACTGGCCGGTGATCAGCGCCACCCGTACGCCGCCGATAGGGCCGGAGAACGGCAGCCCGGCGAGCTGGGTGGACAGGCTGGCCGCGTTGATGGCGACCACGTCGTAGAGGTGGTCGGGGTTGAGCGACATGATCGTCGCCACGACCTGGATCTCGTTGCGCAGGCCCTTGACGAAGGACGGGCGCAGCGGCCGGTCGATCAGGCGGCAGGTGAGGATCGCGTCCTCGGACGGCCGGCCCTCACGCCGGAAGAACGAGCCCGGAATGCGGCCCGCCGCGTACATCCGCTCCTCGACATCCACCGTCAGCGGGAAGAAGTCGAGGTTCTCCTTGGGATTCTTGGACGCCGTGGTCGCGGACAGGACCATGGTCTCGTCGTCCAGGTAGACGACGGCGGAACCCGCCGCCTGGCGCGCGAGCCGCCCGGTCTCGAACCGGATCCTGCGCGCGCCGAAAGAGCCGTTGTCGATAACGGCTTCCGTGCTGTGGACACCCTCCACGGGGGACCTCCTTTAAGGTCGGTCACCCCACGTCCGTGTGTTATGCGCCGGCTCCCCGTTGGTGCAGTGCCGGTCTTCGATCGAAGCGCCCGGTTCACCATGACCGGGGGCCACTACCGAGGACCGGCCCTCTCACGCCGCGGGATCGCGCGTGTATGTGCTTGCTTGCGGACGCGGGGCACTGGTTCTCGGGGTCGAGACGACCTCCCGGCCGTCTCTCCCTTTCGGCTATTTAGTTTGTCTGCAGTTTGCCCGCAGATGAGAAAGGAGCGGCGAAGGCTCGCCGCTCCTCGCGCGCTATCGGCGCAGACCCAGCCGCTCGATCAGCGTACGGTACCGCGTGATGTCCTTGGCCTGCAGGTACTTGAGCAGGCGGCGGCGGCGGCCGACCAGCAGGAGCAGGCCGCGGCGGCTGTGGTGGTCGTGCTTGTGCGTCTTCAGGTGCTCGGTCAGGTCGCTGATGCGCCGGCTCAGCAGCGCGATCTGGACCTCAGGGGAACCGGTGTCCCCTTCGGCGGTGCCGTATTCGGTGATGATGGCCTTCGTGGTGGCGGTGTCGAGCGACACTCCAACTCCTTCTTTGGGAGGCACGCGGAACGATTTTCCAAGCCCGCGAACGACCGTGCGTGCCTACAGTCGCCGTGACGAGGCCGACGAATACTCAGCCGACGCTCAAGGTTACCACCGCAGCTCAGCACCCTGACCCGCGTTCAGGGCGTGCGCGCGCACGTCCGCAGGATGGTCCAGCGGACCTCGCCGTCCTGCCCGCCCGAGTGGATCCGCCAGCCCAGCCGGGTGGCCTCGCCCGAGGCGACGCCGTCGTCCGGGTCCAAAGCCGCGATCAGCACCTTCACCGCCAGCGCCCGGTCGCCGTCCAGACCCGGGATCAGGGTGCGCAGGCCCGCCCGCAGCGCCGCCGCGTCCAACCGGCCGTTGCCGGCCTTCGGCCTGGACACCATCGTGGTGAGGGAGCGCAGCGCGGCCGCCACCTCGGGCCCGCCCAGACCGGTGTCGGTGACGGCCTGCCGGGCGGCCAGCACGGCGATGGTCCGGCGGTGGGCGGCCGGGTCGGCCAGGATGGCCGCGAACTCGGGCTCCCGGGCGACTGGGTGCTCGCGCAGCGCCAGCGGCACCGGGTCTACCGGCAGGCGGCGCAGAATGGTGTATCGATCGAGCTCGCCGCCCAGGCGATCGATGTCCAGGCGCACCCCGGTGACCCGCTCCCCCAGCGCCAGCGCCGCCTCCGGCCAGGTGTCCTCCGGCGAGCCCTCCACGCACGGCAGGCCCTTCATCTGCTCGTCCAGCTCGTGCGGCGCGGCCCCCCAGCGGCCGGTCTGCTGCTGGACATGGGTGACCCGGACGCCCTGGCGGTACAGCGCGAACTCCGGGCGCGGGCCGAAGCGGACCGCGAACGCCGTTCCCCGCGCGGACAGGCCGCGCATCACCTCGGGACGGATCCCCTGGGCGCCGCGCGGTTCCACGCTGAGCGCCCAGCCGTCCAGGAACTCGTCCAGGACGAGGATGCCGGGGGCGTGCTCCCCGGCGCTGTCGGCCTCCTCGGCCGCCTCAAGCAAGGTCTGCGGTGAAGGTCCGACCAGGTCGATCCCGAAATGTCGGGCCGCCGAGGGTTTCGTGGCGTCGCCGATCCAGCAGACGCAGGCGCTCTCGCGCAGGACCCAGTGCTTGTCGAGCAGGTGCCGGTAGTACTCAAGAAGATCGTCAGCCATGTGCTGCCGCCAGGGGAATGCCGGGGTCCCGCCCGCGGGATGCGAGCGGGACCGAGTCGGATATTCGTACCGTGCACGCCGGTCCCAGGGGCGGGTTTCCGGCACTCTGGGAAGTCACGCAACACCAGAGAGATAGTCCACGGCGACATTACGCCCGATCGGCTACATCGCGGAGCTTTCCGCGGCAGTGAACTCCCGCGCCTCGTCCACGTCGGCATGCATTTGGTCAATGAGCCGCTGAATTGAGGCAAATTTCAGGGTGTCGCGGAGCCGGAGGCCGAAGTCCACGGCCACGTGCGCGCCGTAGAGGTCGAGGTCGTCGCGATCCAGCGCGTACGCCTCGACGGTGCGCTCCACCCCGGAGAAGGTGGGATTGGTGCCGATGGAGATGGCGGCGGGCCAGCGCTGCCCCTCGTGCGGCGACGGCGACTGGGTCACCTGGAGCCAGCCCGCGTAGACCCCGTCGGCGGGAATCGCCGTGTACTGCGGGGACTCCACGTTGGCGGTGGGGAAACCGAGCGCCCGCCCCCGCTGCTGGCCGCGCACGACCACCCCCTCGACCCGGTGCGGGCGGCCCAGCGCCTCGGCCGCGGCGGCCACGTCACCGGCGGCCAGCCGCTCCCTGACCAGGGTGGAGGAGATCGCCTCCCCGTCGCTGACCAGCGGCACGCCCACGGCCACGAAGTCATACTTCTCGCCCAGCGTGCGGAGCGTCTCCAGGTCGCCGGCCGCCTTGTGGCCGAACCGGAAGTTCTCCCCCACCACGACCCCGGCCGCGTGCAGCCGGTCCACCAGGGCGGTCTGCACGAACTCGTCCGGGGACATCCGGGAGAACGCCAGCGTGAACGGCAGCACGCACACCGCGTCCACGCCCAGCGCGCCGAGCAGTTCGGTGCGGCGGCGCTGCTGGGTGAGCTGGGGCGGGTGGCTGCCGGGGCGGATCACCTCGTCCGGATGCGGCTCGAAGGTCACCGCCACCGAGGCCGCGCCGAGCGTATCCGCCAGCGCGACCGCGCGCCCCACCATCTGCTGGTGCCCCCGGTGCACGCCGTCGAAAACGCCAATGGTGACGACCGATCTGCCCCAGTCCTCGGGCACGTCGTCCAGTCCGTGCCAGCCCCGCACGTCGACCCCAATCCTCGATGAGAAGACAAGCGTGCCACACCGGTCAGCTCACGAAGACGGCGAGGGGCTTGGCCGCCCCCTGCCGCTCCTCCACCAGGGAGAGCAGCGTGCCGTCGGGAGCGAAGACGCCGATGGGGCCCGCGCCCAGGCCGAGCGCGGGCAGCCGCCCGCCGTGCGCGACCAGCCGGGCCTCGTGCTCGGTCACGTCCCGGCGCGGGAAGGCCGCGGCCACCGCGGCCTCGATCGGCATGATCACGCACTCTTTCTGGAGCTCCTCCAGCGTCCTGGCCTCGGTGTACGGCCCAACCCGCGTGCGCCGCAGGAAGGTCAGATGGCCGCCCACGCCGAGGGAGGCGCCCAGGTCGCGGGCGAGCGCCCGAATGTAGGTGCCCGACGAGCAGGTGATCACGGCGTCCACGTCCACGACGTCGCCGTCGTGCCTGATGGCGGTCACGTCGAAGGCGTGCACGGTCAGCGGCCGAGCCTGGAGCTCCATCTCTTCGCCCGCGCGGGCCCGCTTGTACGCCCGCTCCCCGTTCACCTTGATGGCGCTGACCTGCGGCGGAACCTGCATGATCGGACCGGTGAGGGCGGCCACGCCCGTCGCGACAGCGCTCTCGGCGAGATGCCCGGCGGGCGTGACCGAGGTGACCTCGCCCTCCGCGTCGTCGGTGTTGGTGCCCACGCCGAGCCGGATCGTCGCCTCGTACACCTTCTCGGTCAGCGCCAGGTGCCCGAGCAGCCGGGTCGCCTTCTCCACGCCGACCACCAGCACGCCGGTGGCCATCGGGTCCAGCGTGCCGGCGTGGCCGACCTTGCGGGTGCCGGCGATGCCGCGCATCTTGGCGACCACGTCGTGCGAGGTCCAGCCGGCGGGCTTGTCGACGATCACGAGCCCGCTCGGCGGCGGGGTTCGTTTGCTGGTCAAGAGAGCATCTCCCGTAGCCGGGCCATCGTCTGGTCCGGGGGTTCCGTGGTGAAGAAACCGGCCGCGCCGGGATGCCCGCCGCCGCCGAGCGCCGCGCAGGCGCGGCCGACGTCCACCGCGCCCTTCGACCGGGTCGAAACGTTCCACCCGCCCGCGTCGTCCTCCTTGAGCACCACGGCCACGTCCACGCCGTCGACCTTGCGGATCACGTCGATCACGCCCTCCACCTCGTCGTACGGCAAGGCGGCGAGCGCGCGGTCCCGCCTGGTCACGCAGGTCCAGACCAGACCGGCGCCCCCGGCCCACTCCGGCTCCAGCACGGCCCTGGACAGCGCGGCGCCCAGCACCCGCAGGTAGCCGAAGGGCGAGCGGTCCCACAGCTCGCGGGCGATCGTGTCGGGGTTGAGCCCGGTCGCGAGCAGCCGGCCCGCCATGGCGTGCACGGCGGGCGTGGTGGAGGCGTAGCGGAAGGAGCCCGTGTCGGTCACCAGCGCCGCGTACAGGCAGGTCGCGATGGGCTTGTCCACCGCCAGGCCGAGGCGGCCGATCAGCTCCTCCACCAGCACCGAGGTGGCCGCGGCGACCGGATCCACCAGATGCAGCGAGCCGAAGCCGGTGTTGGAGGCGTGGTGGTCCACCACCACGAGCTCCCCCGCCGCCTCGGCGGCCGGGATGAGCAGGCCGAGCCGCGCCCGGGTGGACGCGTCGAACGTGATCATCAGGTCCGGCGCCACCGGGAACTCGCCCGGCGGCACCAGCAGGTCCTGCCCCGGGAGGAAACGCAGCAGCCGGGGCACCACGAAGGTGCGATCCCCGAAGGAGGCCACCACGCGCTTGCCCGCCTGCCGCAGCGCCTGCCCGAAGCCCAGCATCGAGCCCAGGGCGTCGCCGTCGGGGGTGACATGGCAGGCCAGCGCGATCTCGTCGTGCCCGCGGACCAGGGCGACGGCCCGCTCCCAGTCCCCTTCCGCGACCGCCGGCAGGACACGATCTGATCTGAGATCCGAGGTCACGTCGCGGCGCGTCCTACCTGCCCCGGCACTTCCTCGTCCTTTTCCTTGATGTCCTCTTCCTCGTCCCGCTTGTACGGATCGGCGTCGCCCGCGTACTCGGCGCCCTCGGCCCGCTTGGCGATCTCCTCGTCCCTGGCCTTGGCCTCGGCGAGCAGCTCGTCCAGGTGCCGGGCGCTGTCGGGCAGCGGGTCGTGGGTGAATGCCAGCGTGGGCGTGTGCCGCAGCCCGGTCTGCCTGCCCACTTCGGAGCGGATGATGCCCTTGGCGCTCTCCAGCGCGGCGGCGGTGTCCATGCGCTCGGCGTCGGACCCGAACACCGTGTAGAACACGGTGGCGTCGCTCAGATCGTTGGTGACCCGGGTGTCGGTGATAGTCACGAAACCGAGCCGAGGATCCTTGATCCGGCGTTCCAGCATCTCGGCGACGATCTGCTGAATCCGGTCCGCGAGCTTCCTGGCTCGCGCGGCGTCCATGATCGCGCTCCCCTTTCCTTCAATGTACGGCTGACGCTGGGATGCGGCCGCCTTATTCCTCGTCGTTGAACAGCCGATGTCGCGCGGAGAGCAGCTCGATCTCCGGATGGAAGGCGATCACCCGCTCGCAGGCCTCCAGCACCTCGCCGCAGTTGACGGCCGAACCGGAGACCACGGCGATGCCGATCTCGGCCCGCCGATGCAGATCCTGGTGGCCGGTCTCGGCCACGGCGACCGCCGGGAAGCGGCGTTTCACCTCGGCCACGAGGGGGCGGATCACCGAGCGCTTCTCCTTCAGCGAGTGCACCTCGCCGAGCAGGATGTCCAACGTCAGAGCACCGACATACATGTATTTGTGCGTCAATCAACCCAGACGCGGGGGTCGTGAAGACGGGCCGGTTCCCGGGCCCTGAGGGCCCGGGAACCGGTTTGGCAAAACCTCAGGCGCGAGGCTTCTCCTGCATCTCGAACGTCTCGATGACGTCGTCGATCTTGATGTCGTTGAAGCCGACACCGATACCGCACTCGTAGCCCTCGCGGACCTCGGTCGCGTCGTCCTTGAACCGGCGCAACGAGGTGACCGTGAGGTTGTCCGCCACGACCACGCCGTCGCGGATGATCCTGGCCTTGCTGTTCCTGGTGATCGTGCCGGAACGGACCAGGGAGCCCGCCACGTTGCCGATCTTCGGAACCTTGAAGACCTCGCGGACCTCGGCGGTGCCGGTCCTGACCTCCTCGAACTCCGGCTTGAGCATGCCCTTCAGGGCCGCCTCGATCTCCTCGATCGCCTGGTAGATGACCGAGTAGTAACGGATGTCGACGCCCTCGCGCTCGGCCAGATCGCGGGCCCTGACCTCGGGCCGCACGTTGAAGCCGATGATCACGGCGTTGTCGTCCGCGATCGCCAGGTTGACGTCGTACTCCGTGATCGCGCCGACCGCGCGGTGCAGCACCCGGAGGTTGACCTCCTCGCCCACATCGATCTTGAGCAGCGCGTCCTCCAGTGCTTCCACCGAACCGGACACGTCACCCTTGATGATGAGCTTGAGCTCGTCGATCTTGCCCTTCTCGTAGTCGCTGAACAGCTCCTCGAGCGTACGGCGGCGACCGGCCTTGGCCATCTCCGCGATGCGCTGGCGAGCCGCCCGCTGCTGGGCGATCTGCCGGGCCATCCGGTCGTCGGTGACGACCAGGAAGTTGTCACCCGCCCGGGGCACGGCCGCGAGGCCGAGCACCCGCACCGGACGCGACGGGTCGGCCTCTTCGACCGTGTCGCCGTTGTCGTCCAGCATCGCCCGGACCCGGCCGAAGGCCTCGCCACAGACGATCGAGTCGCCGACCCGCAGCGTGCCGCGCTGGACCAGCACGGTCGCCACGGGGCCGCGGCCCCGGTCCAGGTGGGCTTCGATGGCCAGGCCCTGCGCGTCCATGTCGGGGTTCGCGCGCAGGTCGAGCTCGGCGTCGGCGGTCAGCAGGATCGCCTCGAGCAGAGCGTCGATGCCGGTGCCCTGCTTGGCCGAGATGTCGACGAACATCGTGGAACCGCCGAACTCCTCGGCGACCAGGCCGTACTCGGTGAGCTGGGCCCGCACCTTGGTCGGGTCCGCGCCCTCCTTGTCGACCTTGTTCACCGCGACCACGATCGGCACGTCGGCCGCCTGGGCGTGGTTGAGCGCCTCGATGGTCTGCGGCTTCACACCGTCGTCGGCCGCGACCACCAGAACGGCGATGTCGGTGGACTGGGCACCACGGGCACGCATGGCGGTGAACGCCTCGTGACCCGGGGTGTCGATGAAGGTGATCTTCCGCTCTTCGCCCTCGTGCTCGGTGGAGACCTGGTAGGCGCCGATGTGCTGGGTGATGCCACCGGCCTCGCGGGCCACCACGTTGGTGTTGCGGATGGCGTCCAGCGTCTTGGTCTTACCGTGGTCGACGTGACCCATGACGGTCACCACCGGCGGACGCGGCGCGAGGTCGACCTCGTCGCCCTCGTCCTCACCGAACTCGATCTTGAAGGACTCCAGCAGCTCGCGGTCCTCCTCCTCGGGGCTGACGACCTGGACCACGTAGTCCAGCTCCGCGCCGAGCAGCTGCAGGGTCTCCTCGTTGACCGACTGGGTCGCGGTCACCATCTCGCCGAGGTGCAGCATGATCTGCACCAGCGCGGCGGGGTTGGCGCCGATCCGGTCGGCGAAGTCCGACAGCGAGGCACCACGCGGGAGGCGGATCGTCTGACCGCCGCCACGGGGAGCCTGCACGCCGCCGATCGCCGGAGCCGACATGTTGTCGAACTCCTGGCGCCGCTGGCGCTTGGACTTGCGGCCACGGGTCGGACGCCCGCCAGGACGGCCGAACGCGCCCGCCGTGCCGCCACCGCGGCCACGGCCGCCGCCACCGGGACGACCGGCGAAACCGCCGCCACCGCCACCGGGGCCGCCACCGGCGCCACCGGGACGACCAGCGCCGCCGCCACCGCCGCCGCCACCCGGACGACCGGCGAAACCGCCGCCGCCACCCGGACGACCGCCGCCGCCACCGGCGCCACCGGGACGGCCACCGCCGCCACCGCCGCCGGGACGGCCACCGCCGCCACCGGGACGCGGGCCACCGCCACCGCCGCCACCACCGGGACCGGAAGGCCGGCCCTGCGGCATCATCGACGGGTTGGGACGCGGCCCACCGGGACGGGGACCACCCGCACCCGCGGGCGGACGCGGACCACCGGCGCCAGGACCGGGACGCGGGCCACCCGCGCCGGCCGGGCCGGGACGAGGACCGCCCGCACCCGCGGGACCCGGACGGGGACCGCCGGGACGCGGACCGCGGTCGCCGTCGCGACGCGGCTCGCGCGGACCGCGGTCCTCGCGGGGACCACGATCCTCACGCGGCCCACGGTCGGGACGGTCACCACGGTGCTCGCCGCGGTCGGGACGGTCGGGACGGTCGCTGGGGCCACCCGGACGTGCCGGGCGCTGCCCCATGCCGCTGGCGTTGGACGAGAACGGGTTGTTGCCCGGACGCGGGCCACGCGGGCCCGGCTTGGGGCCACCCGGACCAGAAGGACGCTCGCCGCGGCCGGAGCCGCCGCCACCGGTCGGAACGCCGGGAACGGCGGGACGCGGAGCGGGCCGGGGGCCCGGCTTCGGGCCGCCACCGGGACCGCCGGGACCACCCGGACGGGGACCGGACTCGGACCTGGAGTCAGACCGGGAGGACGCCGCCGCGGGGCGGGGCGCCTCGGCGCGGATTTCCGGACGGGGCTGTTCCGGCGCCGGACGCGGAGCCTCGGCCTGGGGCGCGGGCTGTGGCGTCGGATGGGGCATCGGAACGGGCCGCGGCATCGGCCGCGGTCCTGGCTTCGGCCCGGGGCGAATGCCGCCCTCCGAGGCCGGAGCGGGTGGAATCGGGGAAATCGGCGCCGCCGTGGCGCCGTTTCCGGCCTGGCCGCCTGCCTGGCCTGTCACCTGGCTTGTCGCCTGGCTCTCAGCCGGCCGGGGCTGGGGCCTCGGCTGCGGCCGTGGGGTCGGCTTGCCGCCGCCCCTGGAGTCGCCCTTACCGAACGCCTCCGTCAGTTTACGGACGACCGGCGCTTCAATCGTTGAAGAAGCCGATCGCACGAACTCGCCCATTTCGGTGAGCTTGGCCATCACGACCTTGCTCTCTACGCCGAACTCCTTGGCGAGCTCGTATACCCGGACCTTCGCCACTGCACTCCCTAACTCGGCCCGGGAGGCTGTGCCGCCGGACCGTCGCTACCTGGACGTACTCATTGCCGCGTGCTCATCAGGCGCTCATAGCAATCTGACTCCGCCCATCAACTCGGCGTCCTACATGACAGTTGTTGACATCCTCCCTGGCGTGAACGCCCGGGATTCCCCACGTCACCATGGGGTCCTTACTGCTTCTGCCACGCCGCGTGAGCGTCGTAGGTTGCGGGCGGTGCCAAGGTCGGAATTGCCTCACCTGGTCTTACCCACTCTCCACAGTCGTTTTGGGTGTCCGCCAGCCCGGCGGCCACCATGTCCACATTCATCCCCACCCTGAAGGACGGGGCCTTCCGCTGCTTCTCGGTAACCATTCACCCGGCCGCTTTCTCGCGTCAAGCCTGTTCCGCCAGGTGATCCCGCAGACGCGTGACATCGAGCGATCCCTCCGCGCGAAAAGCGCGAGAGAACGCCCGGCGACGTTCTGCGAGCTCCAGACAGCCCACGGCCGGGTGCAGTGAAGCACCCCGGCCCGGAAGCCGTCCTTGCAGGTCAGGGGTGATGACACCCGCGACCACTACCAGTCGGAGTAGCTCGGACTTGGCCGTGCGAACCCGGCAGCCCACACACGTTCTCAGTGGGACAGCCTGGCCACCATATTCCAGCTTACCTTGCCGACGCATCTGCGGGATCGGCCGGTGCCTCTTGAGTGTCCGGCCTGATGTCGATGCGCCACCCGGTCAGCCGCGCGGCCAGCCGGGCGTTCTGGCCCTCCTTGCCGATCGCCAGCGAGAGCTGGTAGTCCGGCACGGTGACCCGCGCCACCCGGCCGTCGGCGTCCACGACCTCAACCCGGGAAACGCGCGCGGGTGAAAGCGCATTCCCGACGAACTCGGCCGGGTCGTCGGACCAGTCGATGATGTCGATCTTCTCGCCGTGCAGTTCGGTCATCACGTTGCGCACCCGCGAGCCCATCGGCCCGATGCAGGCGCCCTTCGCGTTGACCCCGCTCTTCCGGGAGCGCACCGCGATCTTCGTGCGGTGCCCCGCCTCCCGGGCGATCGCGGCGATCTCCACCGAACCGTCGGCGATCTCCGGAACCTCCAGCGCGAACAGCTTCTTCACCAGGTTCGGGTGGGTACGGCTGAGCGTGACGGAAGGCCCCTTGTTGCCCTTCTTCACCTGCACCACGAAGCAGCGGATGCGCTCGCCGTGCACGTATTCCTCGCCGGGCACCTGCTCGTTGTGCGGCAGGATGGCCTCGATCTTGCCCAGGTCCACCAGCACCACCCGGGGATCCTTGCCCTGCTGGATGATCCCGGCCACCAGCTCGCCCTCGCGGCTGGCGAACTCGCCGAAGTTGATCTCATCCTCGGCGTCCCGCAGCTGCTGCAGGATGACCTGCTTGGCGGTGGTCGCGGCGATGCGGCTGAAGTTGCCCGGGGTGTCGTCGTACTCCCGGACGACCGTGCCCTCCTCGTCCAGCTCGGCCGCGAGGATGGAGACGTGCCCGGAGACCCGGTCCAGCTCGGCGCGGGCCTTCTGCGCGGCGCCCTCGGTCCGGAAGTAGGCGATCAGCAGCGCGTCCTCGATCGCCTTCACGACGAGGTCGAACGAGATGTCCTTCTCCCGCTCCAGGCTGCGCAGGACGCTCATGTCAATGTCCACAAGGCTCCCCCTTAGCCCTCATCGCGGTGTGCGATGCCATCGGCGGCTCCGAGGTCGTCCTCGTCGTCGATGTCTTCGGTTTCTTCGTATTCGTCGTCGATGTCTTCGATGTCGGTGTCATCCTCGTCGTCCAGCCGACGGAATTCCACCTGGACCTTGCCCTTGACCAGGTCCCCGTACCCGAACCGCCCGGCGCCCTCGATCTCCACGCCGGCGTCGTCCACCAGCAGGATCCGGCCCTCGGCCGCGGCCCCGTCCCGCAGCTCGGCCTTGACCAGCCGGCCCCGCGCGCGCCGCCAGTGGCGGGGCTGGGTGAGCGGGCGGTCCACGCCTGGCGAGGTGACCTCCAGCACATACGGACTGCCACCGAGCAGGTCCGTCGTGTCCAGCTCCTCCGACACCGAGCGGCTCACCTCGGAGACGTCGTCCAGGCTGATGCCCCCGTCCCGGTCCACCACCACGCGGACGAGCCGGCGCTTGCCCGCCGGAGTGATCGTCACGTCCTCCAGATCGAGCCCCTCGGCGGCGACCACCGGGCTGAGGAGCTCCACAAGGCGGTCGCGTCGAGCGTCGCTGCCCATGCCGACCTCCCATTCACGGGCGTACCTCGCCCAACGTGCCCACAGCCTATCGACACAAGGGCACGGAAAGAGCAGCACTGCCCGCCGAGCCGTACGATGAGACTTCGTGACGGCAAGGAGCGGCGGGGACCGGGCTACGGGGATTTCCACGGGGATTTCTGCGGTGATTTCCCGGCGGGCTCTGCTGGGCGCCTCGGCCGGGCTGGCGCTCGCGGGTTGCGCGGCCTCGCCCGGCACGGAAACGGCCGTGCCAGAACCGCTTGATCCGCAAACGGTGCTGCTCACGGGGGTGATCGCGGCCAAGGAGCAGATGGTCTCGCTCTACCAGCAGGCGACCCTCTCCGACGCCGATCTCGCCGCCACCCTGCGGCCCTTCCAGCAGCGGCATCTGGCCCATCTGGTCGCGCTCCGCCGGCACCTGCCCGAGGACGCCCCGTCCGCGCCGCCGGGGTCGCCCGCGCCGGTCGCCAGCACCGCCCCCGACGTCTCGGTGGCCTTCCTGCGCGACGCCGAGCGCAAGGCCGCCGCGGCCAGGTCGCGGCAGCTGACCGACGCCTCGCCGGTCCTGTCCCAGCTGCTGTGCAGCATCGGCGCCTGCGAGGCGCTGCACGCCGCCGCCCTCGGACGGCTCCGATGAGCACGGCCCTGGCCCGAGCGCTCGCCGCCGAGCACGCCGCTGTGTACGCCTACGGCGTGGTCGGCGCCAGGACCTCCGGCAACCTGCGCACCCGCGCCAACGCCGCGTTCGACGCCCACCGGGCCAGGCGCGACCAGCTGCGCACCCTGATCGCCCAGCGCCGCGAGAAACCCGCGGAACCCGGCCCCACCTACCAGCTGCCCTTCGAGGTGAGCACGCCCGCGCAGGCGGTCCGGCTGGCCGCCCAGATCGAGGACGGGGTGCTGGCCGCCTACCTGGAGCTGTCCGCCGACCCCGATCCCGACCTGCGCCGGCTCGCCGCCCTGGCCATGCAGGAATGCGCGGTCCGCGGGTACGGCTGGCGCCCCGCGATCCCGGCGTTCCCCGGTATGCCCGCCGAGGGTCAGGTGGGGGCCACGCCCGGCGTGACCGACCCGACCCCCGTGCCGCCCGCCACGATCAGCCAGTAGCGGTCAGCACGCGGCTGGCGGCCTCGTCGAGCGGGATCTCGTCCTTGCTTCCCGTGGCGCGGTCGCGCAGCTCCACGACGCCCTGGGCGAGGCCGCGGCCGACGATCAGCACCGTGGGCAGGCCCAGCAGCTCCGAGTCCTTGAACTTGACCCCGGGCGACACCCCGGCGCGGTCGTCGAGCAGCACCCGCAAGCCGCGGGCCTCCAGTTCCTCGGCGAGCCCGGTGGCCACCTCGATCTGGTTCTCCTTGCCGGTGGCCACGATGTGCACGTCGGCGGGAGCCACCTCGCGGGGCCAGGACAGGCCGAGGGCGTCGTGGCGCTGCTCGGCGAGCACGGCCACCGCGCGGGAGACGCCGATGCCGTAGGAGCCCATGGTGATCCGGATCGGCTTGCCGTCGGGGCCGAGGGCGTCCAGCTGGGCGGCGTCGGCATACTTGCGGCCGAGCTGGAAGATGTGGCCGATCTCGATGCCGCGGTCGATGGACAGGCCGGAGCCGCAGACCGGGCAGGCGTCCCCGGCCCTGATCTCGGCGGCCTCGATCGTGCCGTCGGCGGTGAAGTCGCGCCCGGCGACCACGTGCACCGCGTGCTTGCCCGGCTCGTTGGCGCCGGTCACCCATTCGGTGCCGTCGACCACGCGGGGGTCGACCAGGTAGCGGATGCCGAGCTCCTTGAGCACCTGCGGGCCGATGTAGCCGCGGACCAGGCCGGGGTGCCTGGCGAAGTCGGCGGCCTCGAAGATGGCGGGCTCGCCGGGCGCGAGCGACGCCTCCAGCCGCTTGAAGTCCACCTCGCGGTCGCCGGGCACCCCGATGATCAGGGTCTCCGGCTCCTTGACGCCGGGCGTGACCACCTTGACGACCACGTTCTTGAGGGTGTCGGCGGCGGTGATGCCGAGGCCGTGCGCGTCGTTGAGGTGGTTGACCAGGGTCTCGATGGTGGGGGTGTTGGGCGTGTCCAGCACCTTCAGCGGCTCCCGCTCGCCGGCGCGGGCGGCGGGCGCGGGGGTGGTGACCGCTTCGGCGTTGGCCGCGTAGCCGCAGTTGTGGCAGGCCACGAAGGTGTCCTCGCCGGTGGGGCTGGGGGCCAGGAACTCCTCGGAGGCCGAGCCGCCCATCGCGCCCGAGGTGGCGAAGCAGATCTTGACCTCGATGCCCAGGCGCTCGAACGTCCTGATGTAGGCCTCGCGGTGCTGCTCGTAGGAGCGCTTGAGGCCGTCGTCGTCCAGGTCGAAGGAGTAGGAGTCTTTCATCAGGAACTCGCGGCCGCGCAGGATGCCCGCCCGGGGACGCGCCTCATCGCGGTACTTGGTCTGGATCTGGTAGAGCGTCACCGGATAGTCCTTGTAGGAGGAGTACTCCCCCTTGACCATGTCGGTGAACAGTTCCTCGTGGGTCGGGCCGAGCAGGTAGTCGGCGCCCTTGCGGTCCTTGAGGCGGAACAGGGTGTCGCCATACTCGGTCCAGCGGCCGGTGGCCTCGTAGTAGTCGCGGGGCAGCAGCGCGGGGAAGAGCACCTCCTGGGCGCCCATCCGGTTCATCTCCTCGCGCACGACCCTGGCCACGTTCTCCAGGACGATCTTGCCGAGCGGCAGCCACGAGTAGATGCCGGGGGCGACCCTGCGGACGTATCCGGCGCGCACGAGCAGCTTGTGGCTCGGCACTTCCGCGTCCGCCGGATCCTCACGCAGGGTGCGCAGGAACAGGGTCGACATACGCAGTAGCACGGCTACTCCTAGGCTTGTTGGCTGGCTCGTGGCTCGTTTCGATGACGTACAGGCTATCGACTCCTGGAGGTCAGAGCGCGAAGACGAGCGCGCCGTACGAGCCGGAGTAGGTGAGCGCGACCAGGAGCGCCCACAGCCGGCTGAGGGCCTCATGGCGGAAGACGAGCAGGATCACGCCCGCCAGCAGCACCGACGTGGCCACCGCGGCCTGCCAGCCCTGGTACGGCTGCCCGTTCGCGAGGAGCACGAGCTCTTCCGCGGCCTCGCCGAGGATCACCCCGGCGGCCAGCCCGGCGGCGGCGATTCCCCATCGGTCCTCGCGGGTGGCCACGTATGACAGCGGGCCGAGCGCCACCAGGGCGAGCAGCAGGATGTTCAGCCCGCCGGCCCCGCCGGCGAGCCCGTCGAAGGGCGAGATGCCGTGCGCGGCCACGCTGGCGATGAGCTGCCCGACCAGGCTGCCGAACGCGGCCAGCGCCCCGTTCACCAGCGACCAGCCGAAGCTGACGGCCTGGCTGCCGACGACCACGATCAGCACCATGAAGATGAAGGGGTCGTAGATCGACAGCGCCCAGCCGGGCACCCGGTCGGCGAGGCTGCCGCCGAGACCGCCCAGCAGGACGCCCAGGATCAGCGCGGACAGCATGTACCACTGGATCCGCCGTTCCCGCCGGTCGAGCGCGACATACTCCTGGTCAGGGCCGATCTCGCCGGCTCTGCCGTCCCGCTTCGCCTTACCAAAAGCCCAGGCCACTCGATCCCCCGATCAATGCGCATGTGGCAGGTCAATTATATTCAGTCACCACTTAACTACGAATAGCGACACACTTTAAAGGCAACTAGACGACCAATCGCTTGATCGAAGTGCATCGCTGCGGGCCCTGGGCACGGAATCGCGCGTCCTGGTGGTTGTCCCACCCGCCCAGCCCGTTGTTTCCCCTCGGGCTCCGCCCGTCCCCGTCGTCGCCGAGCTCGGGCTTCGCCCGCCCCGTCATTGCCGAACTCGGGCTACGCCTGTCCCCGTCATCGAGGGAACAGGCCGCTCCCGCCATCGGCGAAACGGTCACGCTACCCCTGTCAACAATGAATGGGTCGATGGCATTCCAACACAGCGCAAACTGGCCAAAAAGTAGGTCAGCCGCCGAGGAGTTCTTCCCAGGGGCGGCGGGCGGAGGTGTGGTGGAGCGGGTCGAGGGCCTGGGAGAGGCGCCAGAGGCCGGGGCGGGTGCGCATGCGGTCCAGGCCGAGGGGGTCCACGGCGTGCAGGACGAAGGGGGTGCCGAGGACCTGGAGGGTGCTGTTGCCGGGGTGGTGGGCGAGGTCGTCCAGGCCGGAGTCGGTGAGGCGGTCCAGGAGCAGCGCGGCGAGTTCGTGGGCGTAGGGGCCGTCGCGCCATTCGATGTTCCAGGCGTGGTCGGCGCCGAGCCACCAGCTGAGGTCGCGACAGGAGTCGAGGGCGTCGGTCTCGGCGGCCAGCGCGGCCAGCACGCGGCCGAAGGCCTCGTAGCGCACGGCGTCGCCGGGACCTTCGGCCGGGCCGCCGCGTGGGTTTCTGGCGTGTTGCCGCCGCCTCTTCGCCCCAGAGCTCACGGGAGACAACTGTGATCGCGCGCGTTACCCCCACGCAAGCCCCAATTCCCTCCGTAGTGGAACGTTCGCGGGCTCCCGACGATTTCCGCCCGGAAAGATCGACAAAAGGCTCGCGCGGGCACGATCCGTCGCGTCGGGGCGAGACGGCACTGGCCGTGCGCGGTTGGATGGGTGAAGAATCGCAAGTATCCGTGTCTTGGAGGCTCTGGTGACGTTGCGTGTGGCGATCGTGGGCTCTGGACCCGCCGGGATCTACACCGCGGAGGCTTTGACGAAACAGTCCGCAGGACCGGTCGAAGTCGACGTGTTGGAACGCCTGCCGACCCCTTATGGCCTGGTGCGGTATGGGGTGGCCCCTGACCACACCTCGATCAAGTCGATCGCCCACTACCTGAGGCGTGTCCTGGAGACTCCTGGCGTGCGTTTCCTCGGCGGGGTGGAGCTGGGCGCCGACCTTCACGTCGAGGATCTGCTGGCCTGCTACGACGCGGTCGTCTACTGCACCGGCGCGATGGTCGACCGCCAGCTGGGCATCCCGGGTGAGGATCTGCCGGGCAGCGTGGCCGCCACCGACTTCGTGAACTGGTACTGCGGGCATCCGGACGCACCCGACTTCACCCTGGACGTGGCGGAGGTGGCCGTCGTCGGCGTCGGCAACGTGGCCGTGGACGTGGTCAGGATCCTGGCCAAGACCGCCGACGAGTTGCGCGCCACCGACATTCCCGAGCAGGTGCTGACCGCGCTGGCCGAGTCCCGGGTCAAGCGCATCCACATGATCGGCCGCCGGGGCGCGGCGCACGCCAAGTTCACCCTCAAGGAACTGCGGGAGCTCGGCGAGCTGCTGAACGCCGACATCCTGACATTTCCGGACGAGGTGGCGGTCGAGGACCTGACCGACCTGTCCCGCCAGATCCGCGGCAACGTCGACGTGCTGCAGTCCTGGTCCACCCGCCCCCCGCAGGACCGGCCGCGACGCCTGGAGGTGCGGTTCTGGCTGCGCCCGGTGGAGATCCTCGGCGTCTCCCGGGTGGAGGGCATCCGCCTGGAGCGCACCCGCCTGGACGACGGCCGGGTGGTCGGCACCGGCGAGTTCGAGACGATCCCGGCCGACATGGTGCTGCGCTCGGTCGGCTACCGCAGCGTGCCGCTGCCGGGCGTGCCGTTCTCCGAGCGGAGCATGACCGTTCCCAACGAGGCGGGCCGAGTCCGCGACCGCGAGTATGTGGCGGGCTGGCTCAAGCGTGGCCCGACCGGTGTGATCGGCACCAACAAGTCCGACGCCGCGGAGACCGTCCGCACCCTGCTGGCCGAGGTCACCCCGCAGCCTTCGCGGCCGACGCTGGATGACCTGCTGGCCGCGCGTGGGGTGCGCCCCGTGACGTACCAGGACTGGCTGGCCATCGAGGCGGCGGAGGAGAAGCTGGCCAGGACGCTGGACCGGGGCGAGAAGGTGAAGCTGGTCGGGCGGGCGGCCATGCTGGACGCGTTCGGTGGTGCCGACCGCAGGTGAGCGTGCTGGAGATCCGCGTGCTGGGCCCGTTCGAGGTCCTGTTCGACGGAACTCCGGTGCCATTAGATGGGCGGCCGCGCGAGGTGCTGGCCCTGCTGGCGGCGGAGGCGGGCCGCCCGGTCAGGACCGAGACGATCCTGCGGCGGCTGGACTTCGCGTCCAAGGGCAACCTGCAGTCGTCGGTGTCCCGGTTGCGGCGCTCTCTGCCCAGCGAGGCGGTGCTCACCGTGCCGCACGGATACGCGCTGCGCGCCGACGTGGACGCGGTCAGGTTCGCCTCGCTGGTGACACGGTCCCGGACCGCGGAGGATCCGGATCCGCTGCTGGCGGAAGCGCTGGCGTTGTGGCGCGGCGAACCGTACGCGGATTTCGGCTTTCTGGAGGCGGAGCGCAAGCGGCTGGCTGCCCTGCACGGGGAGGCGGTGGAGCGGCGCAACGAGGCGCGGCTGGCCGCCGGGCAGGGGGCCGAGCTGGTCGCGGACCTGGAGGAGCTGCTGCTGCGGCATCCGACCAGGGAGAAGTTGTGGGGCCAGCTGATGCGGGCGCTCTACCGGTCGGGGCGGGTGGCCGAGGCGGCGCAGGCCTTCCAGCGCGCCAGGGAGGCGCTCCTGGAGGAAGGTTTCGAACCGGGGCCCGAGCTGGCCGGGATCCAGCGGGATGTGCTCGCCCACGACTCCCGGCTGGTGCAGGGGGACACCTGCCCCTACAAGGGGCTGGCCCGGTTCGAGCGGGACGACGCGCCCTACTTCCACGGCCGGGCGAAGCTGGTGGCCAAGCTGGTCGCGCACCTGTCCCGCGCGCCGCTGGTGGCGGTGGTCGGCGCGTCCGGGAGCGGGAAGTCGTCGGCCGTGCGGGCCGGGCTGCTGCCGCGGCTGGCCGGGGAGGCGCTGCCGGGGTCGCGGCACTGGCGGCAGGTCGTGCTGACCCCCGCGACCACCCCGGACCTGGCCGCGGCGCTGCCCGAGGAACCCGCGGTGGTCTTCGTGGACCAGTTCGAGGAGGTTTTCACCACCTTGACCGCCGAGCGACGGCGGGTGTTCCTGGACACCCTGGTCGGCTGCCCGCACAAGGTGGTGCTCACCCTTCGCGCCGACTACTACGGCGGCTGCGCCGACCATCGCGAGCTGGCCCGGCTGGTCGTGGACGCCCAGGTGCTGGTCGGCCCGATGACCAAGGACGAGCTCGCCGAAGCCATCCAGGCGCCCGCCGGCCAGGTCGGCCTCACGCTCGAGGACGGCCTGGCCGAGGCGCTCCTGGCCGAAGTCCACGACCAGCCTGGCTCGCTGCCGCTGCTCTCCACCGCCCTGCTGGACCTGTGGGAGCGCCGCGAGGGCCGTACCCTCACCCTGGCGGCCTACCAGCGTTCCGGCGGGGTGCGCGGCGCGATCGAGCGGATGGCCGAGCGCGCGTACGCCTCGCTCACCGAGCCGGAGCGGCGGATCGCCCGCTCAATCTTCCTTCGGCTGGCCGACGGCGGCGAGCGATTCGTCCGGCGGCGGGTGGCCACCGGCGAGCTGGCCGACCCGGAGGTGCGCCGGGTGCTCGGGCTGCTGCTCGACCGCCGCCTGCTGATCACCGACCACGACACGGTGGAGGTCGCCCACGAGGCGCTGCTGACCGAGTGGCCCCGGCTGCGCGACTGGCTGGAGTCCGACGCCGAGGGCCGCGCGCTGCGCCGCCACCTGTCCCCGGCCGCCCGGGACTGGGCCGACCGGGGCCGGGACCCGGCCGAGCTCTACCGGGGCGCGCGGCTGTCCGGCGCGCTGGACTGGGCGGCCGGGCACCCGGAGCTGCTGACGGCGGTGGAGCGGGAATTCCTGGACGCCTCGGCGGCCGAGGCCGAGCGGGAGTCGCGGAGCCGGTCCACCCGGCGGCTGCGGGCGATGGCCGTCTCCCTGGTGGCCGTGCTGATCATCGCCGCCATGGGCTGGACCCAGAAGACCGGGTCTGATGAGGCCCGGCTGATCGCCGACGCGGAACGGCTGGTCGCGCAGGCCGTCAGCGACCCCGACCCGGCCCGCGGCGGCCTGCTGGCCGTCCAGGCGGTGCGCATGTATCCGACCCCGCTCGCCCAGCGCACCCTGCTGGCGCTGCTGTTCGCCAATCCCCGCCTGCTGCGCGGCACCCCGGCCCTGCCCGAGCTGGTCGGCGCGACGGCGCTCAGCGGCGACCGCCGCCGGCTGGCGATCTCCTCCGAGCTGGGCCGCGTCCAGGTGTACGACATCGCCACGCTCGACCCCGTCGGACCGCCCATCGACGCGGGCCCCACCATGGTCCGCCGGATCTCGCTGGACCAGGGCGGCCGGCGGCTGATCACCATGAACCGCCCGGGCACCCCGGTCAGGATCTGGGACGTCGCCACGGCCACCCCCCGCAACCTGAGCTCCCGCCACGGCCGGATCCCCGACACGGCCGTCTTCGTGGCGGGCGACGCGATCGCCGCCGTGGTGGCCGAGCACATCGAGGTCTGGGACGTTAAGGAAGGAGACGCGGAATCCGAGCGGGTGCTGCCCAACTCCGAGACCAACAGCGGCCTGTTCACCAGCGGCGACCTCGCCCACCTGGCCGTGACCACGGTGTCCGGCCGGACCCGCGTGCTCGACCTGCGCGGCCGGCTGCTCGGCGACCTGCCGACCGTCTCCGCCGAGACCCAGGCCCTCAACCGGGACGGCACCGCGCTGCTGACCACCGCGATCGACCAGATCACCATCTGGGACGTGCCGACGGGCCGCCCGGAGGGCCCGGTCCGGTACGGCACCGACATCACCTGGGCGTCCTGGTCGGCCGAGAACGCCGAGGTGATCTCCGGCGACGGCCTGGGCCGGGTGAACGTCTGGGACGCGGCCACCCGGCAGCTGCTGCGCAGTTTCCCGGCCGCCGGGCGGGTGGCGGGGGCGGAGATCGCCGAAGGCGGCCGGACCCTGGTCAGCGTCACCCTGGACGGCGTCATCCTCACCTGGGACCTGACCGGTGAGCGCGGTTTCGGCGCCCCCGTACGGATCGGCGAGGGCGTCGACGGCCGGATCGACGGCTTCCGCGCCGCCTGGAATCCGAACGCCGTCTACGCCAGGGACGGGCAGGTGTGGGAGCTCGGCCTGACCCCAGGCTCGGCCGAGCGCCCGCTGGCCTCCTTCAACGGGGCGGACGGGGTCGTGGCCGGGGTGGGCGGGGGGAAGATCGTGGTGGCAACCACGGATGACGTGCAGGTGATCGGCGGGCTGACGCGTAAGATCTTCAACCCGCTGGCGGCGCTGTCCCGCGACGGAACCCGGCTGGCGATCACCACCCAGCCGACCGACACGACCGCCGACCGGCCGATGCTGGAGATCGTGGACACCGGCACGAATGCCACCCTGGCCACCGTTCCGCTGCCGGCCAAGGCGTCCGTCCTCGCGTACACGCCCGGCGGCACGCTGCTGGCCGGCCTCGTGAACGGGACCGTCGCCGTGCTGGACGCCGGTGGCAGGCAGGTGCGGGCTCCGCTCGCGGTGGCCAGGAGCGACGCGGAGGTCTCGGCGATCGGGTTCGGCCGGGACGGACAGGTCGCCTTCGGGGCCGACGACGGGCAGCTGTCGCTGTGGGACTCCGGGACGTGGGCGCCGCAGCGGGTGCTCTCGCGCACCCGGCCGGGGCAGTACCGCAGCATCGCGATCTCGCCCGGCAACCGGTTCGTGGCCAGCAGCCAGGCGGACGGCCGGATCTCGCTGCACGAGGGCGGCACCGGGCTGCTGATCGGGACCACGCCCGGCCCGTACGACAACACCTCCCGGTTCCTGACCTTCGACGGCAGCGCGCTGCTGAGCGTGTCCAGTGACCGGTCCGTGCACCGGTGGGACCTCGATCTGGAGTCGGCCCGGCGGCGGGTCTGCGCGGCGGCCGGGCGTGACCTCACCGTGGCCGAGTGGGACGCGTTCCTGCGGGGGTACCCGTACCAGCGGCAGTGCGCCTGACCTGGGCGCAAGCGCGGGACAAGCGTTCGGTGAGCGGTTGGCAAGCCGCAGCGGCTGCACTGGGAGCATGCGAACGACTCTCGGCCTGCTGCTGGCCGCATCCCTGACGTTCCCCGCCCTCCCCGCCGAGGCCGCCGTCTCGGCCCAGCGCTCGTTCACGGTGCACTCCGCCTGGGTGCGCCTCACCTCCGGCGCCCCGCTCAAGCGGGACGCCTTCGCCGGAACCATGACCAAGGACGGCACCCTCTGCACCCTCAACGGCACCCTCAAGGACCGCCACGGCGAAGGCTCCTCCGCCTACCTCTACATCTCCTGGAGCCCCAAGAGCAGCTGGATCGGCTTCGACCCGGGCGACGACCGCGTCGGCGTCCCGGGCAGCCAGCGTGTGATCGCCAAGTTCCGGTCTCCCCGGTTCGTGAAGCTGCGTGTCTGCGACAAGCCGAAGACCTCCAGCAGCCCCGGCTGCGGCAGCTGGAAGTTCGTGGTGGGCTCATGATCAGATGGCCGTTCCTGGGCCGGGACGAGGAGCGCGCCGCTCTCGCCGCCGCGCTGGACTCCCGCGGTGGCGTGCTGCTCACCGGCCCGCACGGGGCCGGCAAGAGCGCCCTGGCCGCCCAGTCGGGCGGCCTGCGGCTGCGCGGCACCGGCCCCAGCGTGGCGCTGGGCGCGTTCGCGCACCTGCTGCCGGCCGACGCCCCGCACGCCAACCTGCTCGCCTGGGCGGCGGAGTGGCTCGGCCCGGGATTGCTGCTGATCGCCGACGACGCGGACCGGATCGACGACGCCTCGGCCGCGCTCCTGCACCACCTGGTCACCCGTGACCAGGCCAAGGTCGTCGTGGTGGCCAGAGGCGAGGCAGCCGTGCCCGCGCCGCTGCGCGCGCTCGATCTGCCCCGCCTGGAGCTCGCGCCGCTGCGGCAGGAGCACGCCGCCCGCCTGCTGACGGCCGCGCTGGGCGGCCGGGTCGAGGGCGCGACCGTGCGCCGGTTCTGCCGCGCCGCCGCAGGCGATCTGCGCTTCCTGCGCGAGCTGGTCACCGCCGCGCTGGCCGCGGGGGCGCTGGCCCGGCTGGACGGGGTCTGGTGCTCGCGGGGGCAGTTACCGCTCAGTCCGTGCCTTCGGGAGCTGGTGCGGGCCGAGATCGGCGAGCTGGACGAGGACGAGCGCGACGTGCTGGAGCTCATCGCCGTGCACGAGTCCATCGACGCCGCCCTGCTGCTGGCCCGTGGCAACCCTGACGCGGTGCACCGGGTCGAACGCCGCGGCCTGATCACCTCCTGCCCGCGCGGCCAGTCCCTGCTGGTACGGCTCGCGCACCCGATGTACCAGGCCGTGATCCGCGAATGGGTGGGCCCGCTCCGCGCCCGGCACCAGATCCACCGCCTCTCCCCCGCCGACACCGCCATGACCGACCGGGAGCAGCAGGTGGGGCAGCTCGCCTCCTGGGGGCTGACCAACCGCGAGATCGCCGACTGGCTGGGCGTCTCGCACCGCACGGTCGGCAACCACCTGCACCGCCTGTACGCCAAGGTCGGCGTCAACGACCGCACCCACCTGGCCGAGGTGCTGACGTTTCCGCGCTGACCCCCGATCTGCCAGGATCTCCGGATGGAAACCACCTTGGGCCCGGTGGAGATCGCGGGATTCGCCGAGACCCACGGGGAGCAGCACGCCCGCTATCCGGCGGCGAGCCTCCCCTGGCAGCCCGTGCACACCGTCTATGTCCCCGCCGACCGGCTGACCTCGACCACCCCCGCTGATTGGGGCCGGGCCGCGACAGAGCTCCTGGACCGCCATCTCCCCACCCCTGAGGCCTTCGCCGCCGTGTTCGATCACGACGGCCTCCCGAGGGTGGCGGCCAAGCTGGCCACCGAGCCGATCGAGGACCTGCGCGTGGACTTCGAGGACGGTTACGGGGTGCGTCCCGACGAGGACGCCGACACCGAACGTGCGGCGGTCGCCATCGCCGCCATGCACGCGGCGGGTTCCCTCCCCCGCCGCTGGGGCCTGCGGGTGAAATCCTTCGCCGACGGCGATCCGGCCCGCGCGATCCGCACCCTGGACGGTTTCCTCACCGGCGTAATCCGAAATATCGGACAACTCCCGGCGGGTTTCACCGTCACCTTCCCAAAAGTGCTCATGTCAGCTCATCTCGGACAATTCGCGACATATCTGGACGAATTGGAGGATGGGCTTGGTTTGCCGTACCAGACGCTGGGCTTTGAGATGCAAGTAGAAGCGCCGCAGACGGTGTTGTTTCTTTCCGAGGCCACGCGAGCGTCAGGGGGGCGGCTGCGGGCCGCGCATTTCGGGGTTTTCGACTACACCGCCGCCTGCGGTTTGCCGCCGCACGAGCAACGGCTGGACCATCCGGCCTGCGATCATGCCAGGAACGTGATGCAGACGACGCTGCTCCCAGAGGGGATCGAGCTCTCCGACGGCTCGCTGGCCGCCTCGCCCGCCTCGGACTCCCGCGACGACGTGCTGGCCCTGTGGCGACGCCACGCCCAGCTGGTACGGCACTCGCTCGGCAACGGCTTCTACCAGGGCTGGGACATGCACCCCTCTCACCTGGTCAGCCGCTACGCCACCACCTACGCCTTCCACCTGCGCCACTACGACGAATATCAGTCACGCGTCCGCGCCTGGCACGAACAGCGCCAGGAGGGCGGCGTCATGGACGAACCCGCCACCGTGAAGACCATGACCGCGGCGCTCACCCGCGCCCACCACTGCCTAGGAATCGAGTAGCCGCCGCCATTCGGCCACCCGGGCCCGCTCCACCGGCGACTCCCACGACTCCCGCACCGCGCCCCCCACATGGAACGCCTTGACCCCGTAGTCGTGCAGCACCGGCACGTGCTCGCGCCGCAGGCCGCCCCCCGCCATGATCAGCGCGCCGTCCCCGGCCTCGGCCCGGGTGCGCAGGATCGGCAGCCCGCTCGCCACGCCCTTCGGCGAACCCGCCGACAGCACGGTGGCCAGGTTGGGCAGCAGCCGGACCGCCCGCCACCCCGCCTGCACGTCGGCGGCGCAGTCCACCGCGCGGTGGAAGGTCCACGGCAGCGGCGCGACCGCGTGGATCAGCGCCTCGGTGGCGCCGCGGTCCACGGCGCCCTCCGCGTCGAGGAAGCCGAAGACGAACCCGGCGGCCCCCGCCTCGGACAGCTCCCTGGCGGAGCGGCGCAGCCGGTCGAGCTCCTCGGGGCTGACCGTGAACCCCGCGTTGGACCGCAACATCACCATCTGCGGGAGCGTGCACTCCTTGGAGATCGCGGCGACCGTCTCCGGAGCCGGCGTGAGCCCGTCGGCGGACATGTCCGCCACGATCTCCAAGCGGTCCGCGCCGCCCTCCTCGGCGGCCACGGCATCGCGCACGTCCAGCGCGATCACTTCAAGCAGCGATCCGGTCATGGACCGAACATTATCGGGTCCGTTTGCGGGGCCGTACGGCATCCGCCCTGTTCAGCACCGAGTCAGTGTGATAGCAGAGCCTTTTGCTTGGGGACATATGTGGTCAGATCGTGCACACGGGCAGGCATGAAGCCACCCCGGACGCCCGCCGGGCGTTCGAACAGCGCGCCGGAGGCCCGGTGCGGCAGGTCGACCGTGCGGACATGCCGGAAGCGCTGGCCCAGGTAGTAGCGCTGCAGGCGGGAGTTGTCCTTGGAGCAGTCCAACCGGACGAAGCGGCAGCCCGCGGCCAGGGCGCGCAGGCCCGCCCAGTCCAGTAACGCCTCGCCCACGCCGAGCCCGGAGTAGTCCCGGTTCACGGCCAGCTTGTGCACGTACAGCGCGGCCTCGGGACGGTCGCCGGGGGTCCAGAACTCGGCGTCGGCGTGGTCGTCCAGCGCCATCACGCCCGCGGTCCCGCTTTCCGTGTCGAGCACGTAGAAGTTCCCGGCGCTGATGAGCGGCTCGATCCGCTCGGCCGGGAAGCCGCCGACCGGCCACTGCCGCACCCCGAGCGAGTTCAGCCAGCCGGCGGCGCGGGCCAGCAGTGAAAGCACGCCCGAAAGGTCGGCGTGGGTAGCCCTGCGAAGCGTGAGTTCTGCAGAGAGATTGAGGGTGTCAGAGCGCATGACAGGTCCTTTCGTTGCTACGGGTGTCGTTGTGATTACGTAGAGTCACGGTTTGACGCCGCACGGCTTCCAGCCGAGTGGCGGCGAGAGGGGTTCACAAGGTCGTTAAGGCCGACCGGAAAGAGCGCCCGCGTGCGAGAAGGCGGGCGTGATATCGGCGATGGCGCCGTTTCTGGCAGACGTCACCACTGCCCCGAGCGCGGCCAGGGGGTCGCTCGCGGCGGTACCTCGCGTTGGGCCGCCCGATCAGGACGGCCCGTGTTCGGTCAATGACGTTCCAGCTCGTACCTGATCAGGTGTTTGTCGGCGGGCAACACGGACACGGCGACGCGGACGGGGACGTCCTCCTCGTCGTATCCGACTCGGACATAGACCACAACCGGGGTTCCAGGTTCCAGTTGCAGCCGGGCGGATTCATCGGGGGTCGGCATCCGTGCCGAAATATCGTCGATAACACGGACCTGCGGATGCCCGAGCTCTTCCAGCACCCGGTTCGCGCCCCGCTTGATGTCGCCCGGACGGACGATCTCGGAGTCGCTCACCAGCTTCAGCGGGAAGTAGGAGTCGTTGGTGTTGTACGGCTGCCCGTCCACGAACCGTAACCGCCGCCGCACGACGGCCAGCGCCCGGTCCTCGACGAGCTCCAGCCGGGTCGCGATGTCCTCCGGCGGCTGGACGATCTGAACCTCGATGTTCTGGTCGGCCTGGCGGCCCTCGGAGGTGACCGCGTACACGAACGAGTCGAAACGGGGGCGGCTGTCGCCACGCGGCAACAGCTCGTCCTGCGGGCGCATGAGCAGCGGACGGCGTTCCCGGACGAAGGTGCCGCGCCGGCGCATCCGGAGGATGAGTCCCTCGTTCTCGAGCTCGCCCAGGGCCAGCCGCACGGTGTTGCGGCTGACCTGATGGCCGTCCATCAGCTCGGTCTCGGTGGGGATCTGATCGCCGGGCCCGAATTCGCCCGAGTAGATCGCCCGCCGGAGTTCGGAGGCCACCTGCTGGTAGAGCGACGATCGTGCCATTTTCCCTCAATCCACCCTTTTGTGCCAACAAATCTAGACGATCTCGGTCTGACTTGGAACAACCACTTGACCTGACGCTGGGATCCGCGCATTATCCAAACGTTGGTACAAATCCATCCAATGGGGGTGGGCCGGTGTTGACGGTCCGTGCGGGTAGGTGCTGCCTGCTGTCGCGCGATCCCTGTGAGGCAACGCGTTTACTGCGCTACGCGTTACATCACCAGGGTCAACACCACTACCAATGCCACATTCGAGGTCAAGTCGAATCTGCCGAGATCGACCTGATCCCGCTGACTCCGCGCGACTAACGGCACGGACGACCCCATCCCTCGCCGGGGTCGTACGCGCCACGCCGGGGCGGTACGTGTCCTGGCGGGTCCCCCACGCCCGCCAGGACACGTGTCCGTTAGAAAGAAAACGGCTCCCCTCCCGGGCCTGGGAAGGGAGCCGTGTCTTGCTCGGGTCAGCTGAGCTTCTCCGCGCCGACCAGGCGCACGCAGGTGGCCAGACCGCTGATGGCCACCTCCAGCTCCTCCAGGTCCGGATAGGTCGGGGCGATCCGGATCGTCCGGTCGGCCGGGTCGTTCCCGTACGGATGTGTGGCCCCGGCGGGAGTGAGCGCGATCCCGGCCTCCGCCGCCTTGCGCACGACCTCCTTGGCGCACCCGGCCGGCACCTCGAGGCTGATGAAGTAGCCGCCCGCCGGGCTCGACCAGCTGGCCAGACCCGTGCCGCCGAGCTCCTTGCTCAGGATGCGGTCCACGGCCTCGAACTTCGGCCGGATCAGCTCGGCGTGCCGGCGCATGTGAGCGCGCAGCCCGTCCTCGTCCCGCAGGAACATCACGTGCCGGAGCTGGTTGACCTTGTCGGCGCCGATCGTGCCCTTGCCCAGGAAGCCGAGGAACCAGGCCACGTTGGCGGGCGAGGAGCCGAAGAAGGAGACCCCGCTCCCGGCCAGCGTCACCTTCGAGGTGGAGCCGTAGACGAAGACCCGGTCGGGGTGGCCCGCCTCGGCGGCCAGCGTGAGCACGTCGGCGATCTCCGCCGGGTGGTCGGTGAGGTGGTGCACCGCGTACGCGTTGTCCCAGAAGATGCGGAAATCGGGGGCGGCGGCCGGCATCGCGGCCAGCCGGGCCACGGTCTGGGCGCTGTAGCTGACCCCGTCCGGGTTGCTGTACTTGGGCACGCACCAGATGCCCTTGATCCCGGCGTCGGCGGCGACCAGCCGCTCGACCTCGTCCATGTCCGGGCCTTCCGCGGTCATGGGAACCGGGATGAGCTCGATCCCGAATCGCTCGCAGAGGGCGAAATGCCGGTCATATCCGGGCACCGGGCAGAGGAACGCGACGCGCTCCTCGTCCGCCCACCGGCGCTCGCCGCCGACCGGGACGCCGAGCAGGCTGTACACGATCGAGTCGTGCATCATCGCCAGGCTGGAGTTCCCGCCGACGATCAGCTGTCCGGCCGGGACCTGCAGCACCCCGCTGAACAGGGTGCGCAGCTCCGCGAGCCCTTGCAGCCCGCCGTAGTTGCGGGTGTCGCTCCCGTCCGCCGCCGTGTGCGCGTCTCCCGGCAGCCGCAGCAGGTCCGCCGACAGATCCAGCTGCGCCGAGGACGGCTTCCCCCGGGTGAGGTCCAGCTTGAGGCCCTTGCCCCGGAGCTCCTCGTAGTCCCGCCGCGCCCGCTCGATCTCCACCGTTCCGCCTCCGCCCGTTGCCGCTGATTCTTTAATCAGAAACCCGTCCCATAGACAGCCGCATAGCCACCGACCAGGCAATTCACCGCCGCGGCTGTCTAGATCACGACTTTCTAATTAAACGAAAGGATAGACCCGGTTTCCGGATCCCACAGATCGAGGCGGTGTGCCCTGACGAGCGCGGCGATTCTGCCGAGCGCTTCGCCGGCGGGGAGCGGGGGGAGGGTGCGGGAGTCGCGGAGGCGGAGCGAGACGGTGCCGGCGGCGGCTTCGCGGGCGCCGATGATGGCCTGGTAGGGGGTCAGGTGGGCGGTGCGGATCCGCGCGGACAGCGAACCTTGTGCGGAAATATCGGCACGTAGGCCGAGTTCGAGGCAGCGGCTGGCGAGTGCTTCCGCCGCCGGGATCTCGTCTTCGGAGATCGGCAGGACGATCAGCTGGCGGGGAGCCAGCCAGGCGGGGAAAGCGCCGCCGTGGACCTCGATGAGATGCGCGACCGCCCGTTCGATGCTGCCGATGATGCTGCGGTGGACCATGACCGGGCGGTGGTGCGCGCCGTCCTGCCCGGTGTACTCCAGGTCGAAGCGGGCCGGTTGGTAGAAGTCGATCTGCACGGTGGACAGGGTGGACTCGCGCCCCGCGTGATCGACGATCTGAACATCGATCTTGGGTCCGTAGAAGGCGGCTTCGCCCTCCTCCGCCTCGTACGGCACTCCGGCCTCCTTCAGCACCTCGACCAGAAGCGCGCTTGCCCTTTCCCAGAGTTCGGGATCGGCGACGTACTTACCCCCGGCCCCCGGAAGGGACAGGCGGTAGCGAACCGGCTGGATTCCCAGGGCGTCATAGGCGGCGGCGATCAAGTCCAGGGCGGAGCGCGCCTCGTCCACGGCCTGATCGGGGGTGCAGAAGATGTGGGCGTCGTTGAGCTGGATCGCGCGCACCCGGGTGAGCCCGCCGAGCACGCCGGACAGCTCGGCGCGATACATGCCGCCGATCTCGGCCATCCGCAGCGGCAGCTCGCGGTAGCTGTGACCCCGCGAACGGAACATCAACGCGTGATGCGGGCACAGGCTCGGCCGCAACACCACCTGCTCCGCGCCAAGATCCATAGGCGGGAACATGTCCTCGTGATAGTGCGCCCAGTGTCCTGAAATTTCGTACAACTCGCGTTTGCCCAGAACAGGTGAGTACACGTGCCGGTATCCGGCCTTGCGTTCGACGTCGCGGATGTACTCCTCCAGCGCCAGCCGTACCGCCGCGCCATCGGGCAGCCAGTACGGCAACCCCGACCCGATCAGCGGATCGGTGTCGAACAGATCGAGCTCGCGGCCGAGCTTACGGTGGTCGTACATAACAGTCTCCTCGCGGGAATCATGGGGCGAGCGACCGGGAAACACGAAAGCCCGGGGCGTCGCCCCGGGCTTGGCACATCAGGAATCAGCGCGCCGGGACAACCTCCGGCGTCGTCGTCATGGCGGCACGCTTGATCATGGGCCTCACCTTAGTTCCAACTCCCCCGGCCCGCGAGCGTATTTCCGATAACCGTCACCCCAGGACGGCGACCTGTCGGATCTGCAACGCTTGTACCTGTTCAGCACCCACCCGATCATCGCCGAGCTTGGGGCTGCCCAGATGACACCGTCGTATCCACCTGCGCACGGTCTGCTCAACGGAAAGGTCGCCCTGGTCACGGCTGCCGCCGGCGCCGGCATCGGCTACGCCACGGCCAAACGCTGCGCCGAGGAGGGCGCCACGGTCGTCATCTCCGACCGGCACCAGCGGCGGCTCTCCGAGGCGGCCGACTCGCTGACCGCCATCACCGGGGTCAAGCCGCTCGCCGTCTCCTGCGACGTCACCTCCGAGTCCCAGGTGCTCGCCCTGTTCGACGCCTCCCTGGAGGCGTACGGCCGGATCGACATCGTGGTCAACAACGCCGGGCTCGGGGGCGCCGTGGAACTCGCCGAGATGGCCGACGAGCAGTGGTCCGCGGTGCTGGACGTGACCCTGAACGGCACCATGCGCTGCACCCGGGCCGCCCTGCGGCACATGATCCCGCGCCGCTCCGGGGTGATCGTCAACAACGCCTCGGTGCTCGGCTGGCGGGCGCAGCGCGGCCAGTCCCACTACGCCGCCGCGAAGGCCGGGGTGATGGCGCTGACCCGGTGCGTGGCGCTGGAGGCCGCGCCACACGGCATCCGGGTGAACGCGGTCGCCCCCTCCTCGGCCGGGCACCCGGTGACCACGGGCGACCTGCTCGCCGAGCTGACCGCCCGGGAGGCGTTCGGCCGCCCGGCCGAGCCCTGGGAGGTGGCCAACGTGATCGTCTTCCTGGCCAGCGAGTACGCCACGTACATGACCGGCGAGGTGGTGTCGGTGTCCAGCCGGCACCCCTGACTCAGCTCAGGAGATCCGCCAGCGCCTTGGCGAACATGTCGGGGGCGTCGAACTCGGCCTTCAGGTAGAGGTAGGGCTCGGTCAGCTCCAGCTCGATCAGCACCGGCTCGCCGTCCGGCATCCGGACCAGGTCGACCCGGGCGTACAGCAGTTCCTCGGCCACCTGCCCCAGCACCCGCTCAGCCAGCTCGAACTGGTCCTCGTCGGGGTCGCGCAGGGAGAACTTGCCGTTTCCGGCGTCCCGGTCGCCCATGTCGTGCGCCAGCATCGCGTTGCGCCGCACCGCGTGGCTGAACTGCCCGCCGAAGTAGATCAGCGACAGTTCGCCCTCATGCTCCACGGTCTCCAGGTAGGGCTGCACCATGATGGTCCGCCCCTGGCTTTCGAGTTCGACGGCGAACGCCTCGGCCTGCTGCCGGTCACCGGTCCTGATCGTGTCCCGGGCCCCGGCGGAGATGGCGGGCTTCACCACGTATTCATCCCAGACCGGGAGGTCGATGGCGCTCCAGTGAGTCGGCACGATCGGCACACCCAGGTCGCGCAGATAGGTCTTGTCGGTGTTCCAGGTGAGCACGGTGGCCGGGTTGAGCAGCCGCGTCGCCGCCCCCGCCCGGCGGGCCCAGGCCGTGAACTCGTCCCGGCGGTGCACGTAGTCCCAGGTGGAGCGGACCACGGCCGCGTCGAAGGAGGACCAGTCCACGTGCGGGTCGTCCCAGCGCACGGGCGCGCCCTCGATGTCGGCCCCGAGCCAGGCCGCGAGCATCACCTCCCGCTCGTCGTCCCAGCCGTCCCACGTGACATACGCGACCTTCATCGTTCTCCTCGTTGTACTCAGGACGTCGAACAGCCCATGAATACAACAGCGGCGCGCGCCGGGCCCTTCCGGGTCCCGGCGCGCGCGTTCCTCCGGTTAGCGGAACCGGTAGGAGAGGCCGACGCTGCCCCCGCGGGTCGCAGTGGCCGCGATGCCGTTGATGTTGTTCACGTTGGTCGAGCCGCTGCGGCCGAAGTTGGTCGCGGCGATATTGCTGAAGTTGTTGCCCGACTGGGCCGAGTCGACGTTCCGGCTGCTGTTCCTGGTCCAGGCGTCGGCCTGGGCGGGGGTCGCCACCATGGCGGCGCCACAGGCGGCGGCGAGAACGGCGGTGGTCACGGCGATCTTCTTGAACATCTCGTCTCCTTCGTCAGTGCTGCGGGACTAGTTCGGCCATGCGTATCGCGTCGGGGACCTAGTAGAAGATGTAGGTGACCGTGACGCTGCCGCCCGAAGCGGTCGCGGCGATGCCGTTGATGTTGTTGACGTTGGTGGAGCCAGTGGAGCCGGCGTTCCGGGCGGCCACCCAGCCGAAGTTGTTGCCCGACTGCGCGGAGTCCCGGTTGGAGCTCCAGTTGGAGGTCCAGGTGTCGGCGTGCGCCGGGGTGGCGATCAAGCTCGCGCCGCAGGCGGCGGTGAGGATGACGCCGGTCACGGCGATCTTCTTGAACATCTCGCTCCTTGGGGTACGCCAGAGCCGTGAGCGCGAACAAGGGACGACGGGCCCAGCCGTCCACGTTCGCTTGACTCCCGGTTGATCTGGCCGGTCAAAGCAAGAGCGAGCATATAGCTGAGCGTGGCTAAATGATAGCTCTACGTAATCAAAATTTGGGATCGGGTCAGGAGAACGCCGCCACCTGACCGGTCAGCGTCTCCGCCGCCGCCTGCCCGCACACCCGCGCGGCCCCATGCGTGGCGACGTGCACCGCCCCCAGGTCGGTGCGTCCCGGCAGCCCCATCTCCACCACGACCCCGTCGGGACGCCGCGCCAGCAGGTGCGCCAGCGCGTCCATCTGCCAGGCGTGCCGGTGGGCGTCCCGCACCACGATCACCAGCGGCCGGTCCACGGCCTGAGCGAGCACGTCGGCGGGCAGGCCGTCGGCCAGCTCCGGCTCGTGCAGGCGCGTCACGGTGGTCCCGGGCAGCAGCTTGCCCAGCGGCTCCCCCACCCCCCACGGCATGCCCTTGTCGATCGCCAGGTTCATCTCCGGCGAGAGCTCCACCACGTGCGGCGCCACCACGATCGGCAGCACGGAGCCGTCGTCCCGGCTCACCCGGATGGCCCGGCGCGCGGCGGCCAGGCCCACCGGCTCGCGCGTCAGCGGCGCGACCCGGGCGGGACGCCAGGCGGCCAGCGCCCGCACCCGCGCCGCCGCGTCGGCCAGCCGCTCCTCCGGCAGCCACCCCTCGAAGACCGCGTCCACGATCGCGTCCCTGATCAGCTCCACGATGGCCTCGTCGGCGTGCTCGCCGCCCACGCAGATCGCGTCGGCCCCGGCCGCGATGGCCCGCGCGCTCGCCCCGCCGATGCCGAACGGACCGGAGACCGCCGCCATCTCGATACCGTCCGTGACGATCAGACCTTCGAAGCCCAGCTCCCGGCGCAGCAGCTCGGTCAGGATGGCCGGGCTCAAGGTGGCGGGCGACTCCCGGTCGTACGCGGAGACGAGCAGGTGCCCGGTCATGATCGAGCGCACGCCCTCCGCGATCGCGGCCCGGAACGGGCGCAGCTCGACCGCCGCCAGGTCCTCGCGGCTCCCGCCCACCACCGGCACGCTGTAGTGCGAGTCCACCGAGGTGTCCCCGTGCCCCGGGAAGTGTTTGGCGCAGGCCGCCACTCCGGCCGACTGCAACCCGCGCACCCACGCCGCGGTGTGCCGCGCCACCAGCTCGGGGTCCGCGCCGAAGGAGCGCAGCCCGATCACCGGATTGTCCGCGTTGGAGTTGACGTCCGCGGCGGGCGCGAAGTCGATCGTGACCCCCGCCGCCGCCAGATCCCAGCCGACGTCCCGCGCGACCGCCTCGGTCAGCGCCTCGTCGTCCACGACGCCCAGCGCGTAGTTGCCGGGCCGCGAGCTGCCGGTCCTGGCTTCGAGGCGGGTCACCTCCCCGGCCTCCTCGTCGATGCCGACGACGACGTCCGGATTCTCCGCACGCAGCGCGGCGGTCAGCTCGGCCAGCTGGCTGGGCGTGTCCACGTTGCGGGAGAAGAGGACCGCCCCGGCGAGACCGTCGCCGAGGCGACGCCGCAGCCAGTCAGGGGGCGTGGTTCCCAGGAAGCCGGGGAACAGGACCGTGTCTGCCAGACGCAACAGCTCCATGCTTCGCGTCATGCGGCACCGCACTTGGACATGCCCGAAATCTAATAGGAAAGTTTCCTATTCGCTAGGGGGCTGACCTCCTATTTCACAGATCCGTTCGTTGCAGTTTGCTGTCGACGACACGGAAGCCCGCTGCTGTGACCACCGGTGCGCCGGGCTGGTCCACGAACGCGACGGCCCGGTAGTCCACCGTGAAGTCGGACATGCCGGCCGTGACCACCAGGTAGCCGCGCCGGCCGTCGAAGAACTTGAGGTGCGGGTTGAGCGCCAGCATCGCGGTTCCGTCGGTGACCGGCGGGCGGCTGGTGACCGAGCTCGTGACGAACTCCACCCCGCCGCCGAACTCGCCCGCCCACGCGTTGTGCACGTCCCCGCTCAGCACCACCAGGTCACCGGTCGCGGCGGCGAGCACGTTCGCGCGCGAGTCAGGGAAGCCGTCCCAGGCGTCCGTGCTCGGCGGTTCCAGCGGGAACTTCCGCGGCGCGAAGAACAGCGCCTGCGCGATCACCTTCCACCGCGCCGTCGACGCGCGCAGCCGGGCGGTCAGCCACTCCTGCTGCTCGGCCCCCAGCATGTCCTTGCCCTTCCGGTACTGCCGGGCGTCCACGAACAGGAAGTCCGCCACCTTGCCGTACGGCCGCCAGCGGTAGAACTGCAGGTTGTTGCCGACCGGCCGGACCCGCAGCGGCAGGTGCTCGTAGTACGCCTTGTAGGCGGCGTTGCGCCGTTTCAGGAACGCGGACTGGCTGGACCCGTCCCCCGGCAGCAGCCCCGCGTAGTTGTCCCGCACCTCGTGGTCGTCCGGCATCGTGATCCACGGCGCCGCCGCGTGCGCCGCCTGGAGGTCCTTGTCCAGCTGGTAGCGCGCGTACCTGCGGCGGTAGGCGGCCAGCGTTTTGCACTCCTCCGTCGCCTCCAGCGGCCTGATGTACCGCCCCGGCTGCGGATTGGCGGGTTTACCGTATTCGTAGACGTAGTCCCCCAGATGGAAGACCACGTCCGGCCGCTCTTCCGCCACGTGTTTGAGCACGGTGAAGAACCCGTGCTCATACCGCTGGCACGAAACCACCGCCACCTTTATCGGCTCCGTGGAATCGGGTCCCGGGGCCGTTTTCGTACGCCCTACGGGACTCGTATGCCCGTCCACGCTGAACCGATAGAAATACTCGGTCCACGCCCGCAGCCCGCTGACGCGCACGTGCACGCTGTGCGCCCAGTCGGGCTGCGCCGGCGCGGTTCCCGACTGGATGACGCGGGTGAATTCCGCGTCTTCCGCCAGCTCCCATTTGACGGAGAACATCTGATTCGGCATGCCGCCAGGCTTACTCCCGTGCAGCGGCTCAACCGCCAGCCGCGTCCACAAGATCACCCCATCAGCGGACGGTTCCCCCGAAGCCACCCCAAGGGTGAACGGAAACCCTAATTTCGCCATAGAGGGATCTTCTAGTAGCCCGATGACGTATGCGTACCAATTCGAGAGAGAATCAGGCTTTGAATGCCTTTCTGATGAGCGGGGTGAGCAGGGCCAGCGCGGCGAGCACCAGCAGGACGACGGCGACCGGGCTGCGGACCAGGGTGGTGACGTCGCCCGCGCCGATGGCGAGCGCGCGGCGGAGCTGGATCTCGGCCATCGGGCCCAGGATCAGGCCGATCACGGCGGGGGCCACCGGGAGGCCGAACCTGCGCATCGCGAAGCCGAGCAGGCCGAGCAGGTAGAGCACGATCAGGTCCACCCACGAGTTGTTCAGCGCGTAGACGCCCAGCGCCGCGAAGAGCACGATCCCCGCATACAGGTACGGCCGCGGCACGCGCAGCACCCGGGCCCACACCGGGGCCAGCGGCAGGTTGAGCACCAGCAGCATGGTGTTGCCGATGAACAGCGAGGCCACCATGCCCCACACCAGGGCGGGGTTGTGGTCGAACAGCTGGGGGCCCGGCAGCAGGCCGTACTGCTGGAAGGCGGCGAGCATGATGGCGGCGGTCGCGGAGGTGGGCAGGCCCAGGGTGAGCAGCGGGACCAGGGTGCCGGCGGCGGAGGCGTTGTTGGCCGCCTCCGGGCCGGCGACGCCCTCGATCGCGCCCTTGCCGTACTCCTCCTTGGCGGGGCCCTTGGCTATCCGCTTCTCCACCGCGTACGACAGGAAGGTGGGGATCTCGGCGCCGCCGCCGGGCAGCGCGCCGAACGGGAAGCCGAGGGCAGTGCCGCGCAGCCAGGGGCGCCAGGACCTGGCCCAGTCCGCGCGGCCCATCCAGGCCCGGCCCACGGGCATCACCTCGGGGGGCGCGTGCCGGAGCCGGGAGGCGACGTAGAGCGCTTCGCCGAGGGCGAACAGGCCGACCGCCACGATCACTACGTCGATGCCATCGAGGAGTTGCGGGATGCCCAAGGTGAGCCTGGCCTGGCCGGTCTGCTGGTCGATGCCGACCAGGCCGATGGCCAGGCCCAGGCTGAGCGAGGCCAGGCCGCGCACGACCGAGCGGGACAGCACCGACGAGACGGCGGTGAAGGCGAGGATGGCCAGCGCGAAGTAGTCCTCGGGGCCGAAGGAGATCGCGAAGTCCACCACCAGCGGCGCCGCGACCACCAGCAGCGCGGTCGCGATCGTCCCGGCCACGAAGGAGCCGATCGCGGCGGCGGCGAGCGCCTGGGCGGCCCGGCCGCGCCTGGCCATCTTGTTGCCCTCCAGCGCGGTGATCATCGAGGAGCTCTCGCCGGGGGTGTTGAGCAGGATGGAGGTGGTGGAGCCGCCGTACATGCCGCCGTAGTAGATGCCGGCGAACATGATGAACGCGCTGGCCGGGGGCACGTTGAAGGTGATCGGCAGGAGCAGGGCCACGGTCATGGCGGGGCCGATGCCGGGCAGCACGCCGACGAGGGTGCCGAGGGTGACGCCCATCAGCGCGTACAGCAGGTTGACCGGGGTGAGGGCGGTGGCGAAACCGTCGAGCAGCAGGTTCAGGGAGTCCACTCAGATCACCCCGGACAGCAGGCCGCCGGGCAGGGTGACCCCGAGCCCTTTGACGAACGCCAGGTAGGTCGCGACGGCCAGGATGATCGCCACCACGGCGGCCCTGAGGCGGTCCCGCGCGCCGAGCGCCAGGGCCAGGCCGAAGAAGAGCAGCGCACCCGCGATCACCCAGCCGAGCAGGTCCAGCAGCGCGGCGAAGATCAGGAAGATCACGCTGACCAGGCCGACGCCACGCCAGTCGGCGGGGGCCCGGGCGTCCACGTCCTCGCTCTCCTCCGGGTCGCCGTGCCCACCGCGAACCACGTCGACGACGTAGCAGATGCCGATGACGACCATCGCGGCGCCCACCAGCAGCGGGAAGAACCGGGGACCGAGGCCGAGCGTGGAGGCCGCCGCCGCCACGTTCGCGGTCCCGGCGATCACGAAGACGCCGAGCCCGAGCACGATCAGGGCGAGGGCCAGTTCGGGCCGGCGCCAGGAAGGAACGACGCCACGCGAGGTGACGTCGTTCCGCTCAGCTGGTACGGACATCAGGACACGAGTCCCATTTCCGCGATGATGCCCTTCACCCGGGCCTGCTCCGCGGTGAGGAAGTCCGCGAACGGCCGGCCGGTCTGGAACGAGTCGATCCACCCGTTCTTGGCGACCGCGTCCTTCCACGCCTGCCCATCGTGCATCTTGGTGACCAGGTCGGTGAGGGACTTGACGCCCGCCTCGTCCAGCCCGGGCGCCGCGACGAAGCCACGCCAGTTGGCCAGCTCGACGTCCAGGCCGCCCTCCTTGATGGTCGGCGAGTCGAGCGTGGGAATCCGGGCGGGGGCGCTGATCCCGAGCGAGCGCAGCTTGCCGGACTTGACGTGCTCGGCGAACTCGCCGATGCCGGAGATGCCGATCGAGACCTTGTTGCCGAGCAGCGCGTTGAGCGCCTCGCCGCCGCCGGAGTGGGCGATATAGTTCACCTGCTTGGGGTCGATGCCCGCCGCCTTGGCCATCAGCCCGGCCAGGATGTGGTCGGTGCCGCCCGCGGAGCCGCCGGCCACCGAGACCTTGGCCGGGTCGGCCTTCCACGCCGTGACCAGGTCACCCAGGCTCTGGAAGGGAGATTCCGCCGGGACCACCACGATCTCGTACTCCTCGGTGAGCCGGGCGATCGGCGTCACCTCGGCGAGGGTGACCGCGGACTTGTTCTGCTCGACCGCGCCGACCATGACCAGGCCCATGGTCATCAGCGTCCCGGCGTCGCCCTTCTCCTGCGCGAGCTGGGCCAGGCCGATGGTGCCGCCCGCCCCCGGCACGTTGAAGACCTCGACCTTCCTGGCGGGATCGACGGACTTGATGGCCTGCTCGGCCGTACGCGAGGTCTGGTCCCAGCCGCCGCCGGGCGCGGCCGGGGCCATGATGCGCAGGGCGCTCGCCCCGCCGGCCGAATCCGTTCCGGCGCCGCACGCCGTCAGCGACGCGACCACCGCCGCCAGTAGGGCGAGCCTGGATATCTTCATGATCACTCCAACACCGTGAGTTGCAATGTGGTGAGGATCGTGGGCGCGCCGGTCGCCGCTGTCGATGCTTGGCGTGCTTGCCGTCGTATTGGTGGTATTGGTCAAGCCGCCGCAATCGCGCTGTTATCCGGACCCCCGTATATTTCGGCCAGATGTCCGACGGCCGGAAGAGCAGGTGAGGGACCGTGCGACGCGTGAGCAACCCCTCCCTGGGCACCCAGCTGTTCGTGCTGCAGATGGTCATCGTCCTGCTCGCCGTGGGCGGCACCGCCACGGTCTGGGCCCAGCACACCCGCCGCCAGCTGGACGACCAGTACCGCCAGCGGGCGCTGGCCATCGCCCAGTCCGTGGCCGGGCTGCCGGAGGTGCGCGAGGCGTTCAAGTTCCCCAAGCCCGAGGTGCTGCTCCAGCCGATCGCGGCGGGCGTGCAGCGGGCCACCGGCGCCGACTACGTGGTGATCGCCAACCGGGACCAGATCCGCTACGCCCACCCCAACACCGCGCTGATCGGCCGGCGGCTTTCCACGGACGGGTCTGAGGTGCTGGAGACCGGCCAGACCTGGACCGGCTTCCAGACCGGCACCCTGGGCCGCTCGGTCCGGGGCAAGGCGCCGATCTTCGACGAGGCCGGGCAGGTGATCGGCCTGACCTCGGTCGGCGTGCTGGAGCAGACCGTCGCCGACCAGCTCGGGTCCGCCCTGCCCCCGCTGATCTGGACCGTGCTGGCCGTCCTGGTCGCGGGCTCGCTGGCGGCGGCCCTGATCGCGCAGCGGGTGCGCCGCCAGACCTTCGGCCTGGAGCCCCGGGAGATCGCCGCCCTGCTGGAGCAGCGCGAAGGGGTGCTGCACGGGGTCAAGGAGGGCGTGCTCGCGCTCGACCTGACCGGCAGGGTGACGCTGGCCAATGACGCCGCCAGGGAGCTGCTGGACCTGTCCGCCGACGCCGTCGGGCAGGACCTGGCCGAGATGCCGCTCTCCGACCGGGTCCGCGACGTGCTCGGCGGCGACGACCCCGGCGAGGATCGCATCGTGCTGCACCAGGGCCGGGTCCTCGTCCTCAACCGCACCCCGGTCTCCGTGCGCGGCCAGCACCGGGGCTGGGTGGTGACCTTCCGCGACCGCACCGAGCTGGTCCGGCTGTCCAGGGAGCTGGACGACGCGAGCACCACGACGGACGCGCTCCGCGCCCAGGCCCACGAGTTCGCCAACCGCATGCACACCGTCGTCGGCCTGCTCGAACTGGGCGAGCACGACACCGCCGTGCGCTACATCACCCAGACCACCGAGGCCTACAGCCAGTTCGCCCAGGGCATCAGGGAACGGGTCGCCGACCCCACGCTGGCCGCCCTGCTGCTGGCCAAGTCGGCCGAGGCGGCCGAACGCGGGGCCTCGCTGGTGGTGGCCGAGGAGTCCCGGGTGGACGACCTGGAGGATCCCAGGGATGCCGTGCTCGTGGTCGGCAATCTGGTCGCCAACGCGATCGACGCGCTGGAGGGCACCGGCGGCGTGGTCGAGGTGCTGGTCCGCACCGACGACGCCGGGCTGCACGTGCGGGTCCGCGACTCCGGCCCGGGCATCACCCCGGACCTGGCCGAGGAGGTCTTCCGCGAAGGCTTCACCACCAAAATCGCGCACTCCGGGGCGCGGGGGCTCGGGCTCGCGCTGACCCGCCAGACCTGCCTGCGGCGGGGTGGCTGGGTGCGCCTGCACAACGCCGACGGGGCCGTTTTCACGGCCCTCCTCCCTGCCGGGGAGGTACGGCGATGAAGGTCCTTGTCGTGGACGACGACTTCATGGTGGCCCGCATCCACGCCGGATATGTCGCCAGAACGCCTGGTTTCACCGTCGTCCGTAGCGCTCACACCGGCCGGGCCGCGCTCACCGCCGTCTCCGAGAACGCGCCCGACCTGGTCCTGCTCGACATCTACCTGCCTGACATGTCCGGTCTCGATGTGCTGCGGGCGATCCGGGGTCTGGCTCAGCCGGTCGACGTGCTCGTCATCACCGCCGCCCGCGACGTCGGCACCGTCCGCGCGGCTCTGCGTGGCGGCGCGGTCAACTATCTGATCAAGCCGTTCACCGCGGGAGCCCTCTCCGACCGCCTGATGCGCTACGCCGAGACCCGGCGCCACCTCACCGGGATCGGGGGTGAGGCCCGCCAGGAGGACGTGGATCGCCTGTTCGGCGCGTCCATCACCGTGCACCTGCCCAAGGGCCTCTCCCAGACGACCTGCGCGCTGGTGGCCGAGACGCTCCGCCGTACCGGCACCGACCTGTCCGCCGCCGAGGCCGCCGCGCTCACCGGGCTGTCCCGGGTCAGCGCCCGCCGTTACCTGGAGTACCTCTGCGCCACCGGCCGCGCCGAGCTCCGCCCGCGCTACGGCACCGCGGGACGTCCCGAACACCGTTACAGCTGGACCGGCAGCTCCTGAAGGAGCCGCTCCGCCACCGCGTCCGCGTCGCGATCCCGGCAGTCGATTCGGGTCTGCCGCCAGCCGCGTCGTGCCAGGAAGCGGTAGACCTCGTCGTACAGGGCGAGTTCCCGCGCGGGGGTGCCGATGCGCTCCAGCCGTGACAACCGGCCGCGCGCACGCAACCGCTGTTCCAGCACGTCGGGCCGGTGGTGCAGGTAGCAGGACAGGGACGGCGGGGGCACGTGCGCGTTGTATCGCCAGATCTCCTCAAGGGGAAGCTGATCCAGCTGTTGCAGCGCCAGGGACGACTGCACGTAGCGGTCGCTGATCACCACCTGCCCCGCGGCCAGCGCGGGACGGATCTCCTCCTCGACATGGAGCGTGCGGTCGGCGGCCACCGCCAGCGCCAGCGCCCTGCCGGGCCAGGTTTCCTCGCCGTCCCTCGCGAGCCGCCCCAATGGGGTATCCGTCGGTTCCGTCGTGACGTGCACGGGAAAACCGCGTTCCCGCATTCGCGCGGCCAGACAACCGACAGTGGTGGACTTCCCTACCCCATTGGGTCCTTCCACAACGATAAACATTCGCGCGTCCCCCGACCAAGCTGATTCCCTCACTTATATGAAATACCCCTTAGGGGTTTATTTCCCTTAAGGGGTATGCGTCTCATCTGCTCCATTGACGGTAATTCGGCCCGGGAAGAGTCTGGCGCCACGCGCCGGACATACACGGCCTTTGGTCCGGCGGGTTAGGGAGTAGATGATGTCATTTAATCGTGCCGCGCGGCTGGGCGCCGCGCTCGTGGTCGCGGGAGCGGTCACGTTGACCGGGATTCCGGCCGCCCACGCAGTCGTCCCATTCACGGTCTCCAGTCTCAACGGGAGTGGCAACAACGTCGCCAATCCGACGTGGGGGCAGGCGAACACGCCGTACAGCAGGGTGGGGCCCACCCGCTACGTGAACGGGCTGAGCCAGCCGTTCGGCGGGCCGAACGTGCGCAACGTCAGCAACCGCATCCACAACGACGTGAACCAGAACCTGTTCTCCGAGCGCAGGGTCACCCAGTGGGGGTTCACGTGGGGGCAGTTCATCGACCACACCTTCGGCCTGCGCGATGGGCGGGAGCCCGGCGACCCCCAGGGGGAAACCGCGAATATCCCGTTCAGCGCCTCCGACCCGCTGGAGGACTTCACCAGCACGCTCGGCTACATCCCGTTCGTCCGGTCGAATCCGGCGCCGGGCACGGGGGTCAGCAATCCCCGCCAGCAGACCAACACCAACAGTTCCTACCTGAACGGCTTCCCGGTGTACGGCCCGGACAACACCCGGCTGGAATGGCTGCGCACCGGTCCCGTGGACGGGAACCTGGCCAACAACAGCGCCTCGCTGATGCTGTCCAACGGGTACTTACCGCGCAGGGACGCCCGGGGCAACGCCGGGACCGCGCCGGTCATGGAGCTCAACGGCCGCCTGATCGGGCAGCCGGGGCGGGCCATGGTGGCGGGTGACGTACGGGCGAACGAGAACCTGTCCCTCACCGCGACCCAGACCCTGTTCGCCCGCGAGCACAACCGGATCGTCGCGCTGCTGCCCGGCTCGCTGAGCGAGGAGGACAAGTTCCAGATCGCCCGCCGGGTGGTCATGGCCGAGCAGCAGTACATCACCTACAACGAGTTCCTGCCCTCGCTCGGCGTCGCCCTACCGCGCTACACGGGCTACAACCCGGGCGTCAACGCCAACCTGGGCAACGAGTTCGCGACCGTCGGCTACCGCGCGCACAGCATGATCCACGGCGAGTTCGAGCTGGAGACCAACGCCTCCCGCTACTCGCAGGCGACGCTGACCGCGCTGACCGCGCAGGGCGTCGAGGTCGCGGTGGACGGCGACGACGCCGAGATCGCGATTCCGCTCAACCTGGCCTTCTTCAACCCCGACCTGCTGGAGCAGGTCCAGCTCGGCCCGATGCTGCTCGCGCTCGGCCTGGAGTCGGAGTACAAGAACGACGAGCAGATCGACAACCAGCTGCGCAGCGTGCTGTTCCAGATCCCGGTCTCCGGCAACCCGGAATGCCTGGACGGGCCGGGCCTGCCGGAGTGCTTCAACGGCGTCGTGGACCTGGGCGCGATCGACATCGAGCGTGGTCGTGACCATGGCATCCCGACGTACAACCAGCTGCGGCAGGCGTTCGGGCTGCCGGCGAAGACCTCCTTCACGGCGATCACCGGCGAGGCCACCGACGCCTTCCCCGCGGACCCGCAGCTGACGGCGGGCAACGAGATCAACGACCCGGACAGCCTGGACGTGCTCCAGCTGTTCGACATCGACGGCAACGCCGTCGACCTGAACGACGAGGACGCCGTCGAGGGCACCGCCACCCGCGAGGTCCGCCGCACCACGCTGGCGTCCCGGCTGCGCGCCCTGTACGGCAACGTCAACACCATCGACGCGTTCGTCGGCATGGTCGCCGAGCAGCACGTGCCCGGCAGCGAGTTCGGCGAGCTCCAGCTGGCCATGTGGGCCCGGCAGTTCCAGGCCCTGCGGGACGGTGACCGGTTCTTCTACGGCAACGACCAGGGGCTCACGTACATCAGGAACACCTACGGGATCGACTACCGGCGCACGCTCGGCCAGATCATCGACCTGAACACCGACCTGACCGCGGCCGACCTCAACAGCAACGTCTTCCTCGTTCCGGAAGCCGACCTGCCCCCGGCGACCTGCACGGTCAGCTTCACCCAGACCACCGAATGGCCGGGCAACTTCCAGGTCAACATGACCATCACCAACACCGGCACCACGCCGATCAACGGATGGGCGCTGCGCTGGGAGTGGGCCAACGGTCAGACCATCAGCGAGCTCTGGAACGGGGTGGTCAGCCAGAGCGGCCGGAATGTCACGGTGACGAACGCCCCCACTAACGGCACGATCGCCCCCGGAGCCAGCCGGGACGGCATCGGCTTCAACGCCCAGCGCGACAACTTCACCAACGCCAAACCGCCCAACTTCACCCTCAACAACCGCCGCTGCGCGACCGCCTGACCGGAGGACCGGTCACGGGCCTGCCGCCCGTGACCGGTCCACCAGCCCGAGCCGATGCGAGATGATCAGGGCCTCCGACCTGGTCCGCGCCCCCAGCCGGAGGAACAGCCGGGCCTGTACGCTCTCGACCGTCTTGGCGGTAATACCGAGCCGCCGCGCCGTCTGCCCGATGGTGTGGCCCAGCGCGATCGAATCCAGCACGTCCCGCTCCCGGGCGGTCAGCTCGGGCGGATGCGTGGCGATCCCCGCCGTGAACGCGTCCAGGCAGAGCGCGGTCATCGTGAAGTAGCCCCGGCACATGAGCGACAACATCCCGCACAGGTCCTCGGGCACGTCCTCCCGCCACACCAGCGCGCGGGCGCCGTGCCGGACCGCCTCCCCCACGGCCGCCAGATCGGGCGGCACCGAGCAGACCACCAGCGTGGGCGCCCCCAGCCGGGCCGGCAACTGCCAGTCACCCGGATCCGGGTCGATCAGCACCGCCGCCAGCGTGCCCCGCCGCCACTGCAACCAGTGCGCGCCCGTGGAATCCCGCAGCACCGCGAACGACTGCCCGCAGGCGAGGATCGTCTCGGCCACCCGGTCCCGGCACGCCCCCGGCCGCGCGTGCACGACCACCACCTCAGGCCGGGTACGGCCGCTGTCCGGCAGCGGCCGATGATGGTCGAAGAACCCCAGCGAGATGGCCCTCGCCACCGCGTGCGCCTGGCTCACCACGCCGAGTTTGCGGTAGATGCCGCGCTTGCACGCCTCCACCGCGCAGGTCGTGACGCCGAGCGACGCCGCGATCCGTGCCGTGCTCAGCCCTGACCCGAGCAAATTGAGCACCGTCAACTCCGAGGAGGTCATCGCGACCTCGTTCCCGGGTCTTTCCACCGTCCTGTCCATGTGCACGTCCCGACCCCTGGGATGCGACCACCCGGAAACTGACGCTCAGGACGACTTGTGTCAAGTCTTGGGGTAATTGTGTGACATCGAACTGGGAAGATCCATGAACGCTTCAAGACCGCGCCCGAATGGAACGGGACACCGGGCAGCGGTGCTGCGATCCGCTGCCCGGGTTACCGTCAGCGGCCCTGAAGTGCCTTGACGTTGTCGCCGAAGGTCCAGTTCCGCGAGCCGTCCCAGTTGATCGACCAGGTCATCAGGCCCTTGAGGCTGCCGTTGAAGGCGTTCCAGCTCTGGGAGACCAGCGAGGGCGTCATGTAGCCGCCGCCGGCGCCGGACTGGGCGGGCAATCCTGGCACCTGCTTGTCGTACGGCACCCGGATCGTGGTGCCCTGGATGACGAGGCCGTTGTTCAGGCAGGTGGTCTGGGCGGTGAAGCCCTGAACTGTGCCGGCTGAGTAGGAGTCGCCGGAGCAGCCGTACATGCTGCCGTTGTAGTACTGCATGTTCAGCCACCAGAGGCGGCCGTTGTCGGCGTACTTCTTGATGATCGGCAGGTAGGCGCCCCAGATGGAGCCGTAGACGACGCTGCCGCCGGTGACGTACGCGGTCTCGGGGGCCATGGTCAGGCCGAAGTTGGACGGCATCTGGGCGAGCACGCCGTCGATGATGCGAATGAGGTTGGCCTGCGACGCCGACAGCTGGTTGATGTTGCCGCTACCGGTCAGGCCGGTCTCGATGTCGATGTCGATGCCGTCGAAGTTGTACGTCCTGAGGATCGGCACGATGGTGGCGATGAAGCGGTCGGCCACCGTGCTGGAATTGAGGTCGATGCCCGCGGTCGCGCCACCGATGGACATCAGGATCGTCGCGCCCGCCGCCTTGGCCGCGCACATCTCGGCCGGGGTGGCGACCTTGACGGTGGCGTCCATGCCGTCCTGCCAGAGAGCGGTGCCGTCAGAGAGGATGACCGGGAACGCGGCGTTGATGACGTTGTAGCCGTGCGCCTTGATCCGAGCATCCGTGATCGGAATCCAGCCGAGCGGCGGGTGCACCCCGTTCGACGCGCCGTCCCAGTTCTCCCAGTAGCCCTGCAGGACCTTCCCGGCCGGCTTGGACTTCACCGCGCACGTGTTTCCCGTCGGGGAGGGCGACGGAGACGGACTAGGGCTAGGAGACGGGCTCGGACTCGGGGAAGGGCTCGGGGACGGACTCGGGCTCGGGGAGGGGGATGCCGTGCCGCCGGGGCCGTCGAAGTTGATGTCGTCGGCGTAGTAGGTGCCCTGGCCATACCAGCCGTGCACATAGACCACCGCGGTGGTCTGACCGGCCGCGGTGGTGAAGGAGAGGGTGAGCTGCTGGTAGGCCGCCGACGAGGTCCACGTCGCCGACCCGCCGTTGACACCCAGGTAAACGTAGTTCCCGCGCACCCAGGCGGACACCGTGTACGCGGTGCTCGGCCGCACACTCACCGTCTGCGAGCACTTGGCGTTGTCCGACGCGCTAGCCGCGCCCGAGAGCGCCCTCGTGCCGCTGCGAACCGGCGTGCTGACGACGGACCCGAGCCCGCCGGTACAGGACCACGGCGACAGCGCACCGGTTTCGAATCCGGGATTCGCCAGCAGATTGGCCGCGTACGCCGACGTCTGCGCGACGAGGACGCCCAGGGCCGCCAGGAGTAACGAGACTGCCAGAGTCAGCAGCCGGGGGGTTCGCTTCATGGAGAAACCCTTCTGTCACCCGGAGTGAGGTCACCGGGCACCGACGGAGCGATGGGGTTGCGAAGCCACGGTGACTAAGGCTCGCGAGCAACAGGTCTCCGAATTATCTTCCAAGATCATGGTTAATGTCCATAACGAACTCTCACTTGAACACCACCAGACGCGCCACACCGGCGACCACGCGCGCCCAAGCACCCCGTCGCGTGTTCTCACACGCGTGGATTCACCAGCCCCCGCGGGACGGGGGAATCTTGGTGGAAGGCACCTTCGTTGGCACGGCCCGCAGTTCCCCTTCGAGATCGGCGATCATTGCGTGGGCCGCCTGCCGTAACCGTGCGCGGCGCGCGCTCAAGTCCTCGGCGAACCGTCGGGCCACGGGGCCGACCCACACGGGCTGGCCGGTGAACTGGCGGTGCGGCGAATCGAGCGCCGCCTCCAGGCCCGCGACCCGGGTTCTGAGCTCCGCCAAAGTCCGTTCCATGAGCTGGTGCCGGGGGTTGGGGACCATGTGGTCTGCGGAGTGGCTCATATGCCCCTTCGCTAAACGTCGCGATTACTTCCACGTTATGGGATCTGCCATCGTTTATGCAGGTACACCAGACCAATCTGTCGTACGAATATTAGAGTGAAGCGGGGCGGCTACAGGGTGGAGAGAGATCATGGAGCAGGGACCCCCTGGAACGGGACCGTTGTCACCGGATTTCAGTGGCATCGATCCAGGTCTGATGAGCACGTTCATCGCCTCTCTCACAAGTGGCCGCGATGTCATCAAAGAAGAGATGGAAGCGATCCGCCGCCTGCTGACCAGCGCCGACCTGTCGAGTCTGGGCCTGCAGCCGGTCGGACAAATTCTGGACTGGCTCGAAACCGAATTACCGCAGCTCCGCAGACGCAATCAGGCGATTCAGGCCTCGGATAATATCCGGTCGTGGGCGCCGGGTCTGCTGAGCGGTCTGGTGCCGCTGGACGAAAAAACGATGTTGTCCCAGGCGGAGGCGCGGCGGCAGGGCAAGGCGCTGGCGGAACGCTTCGCCGGCATCCAGGCGATCGACTGGGGATGGCCCGGCGGCAAAACCAACGATGACGTGCTCGCCGAAATGGCGGCCGAGTTGGGCGCACACTGGAATGACGCGGATTTCAGCGCCTCCTTCTTCGCCACGCTCGGAGCCGAAGGCACGCTTGGGATCCCCGCCAAGCTCCGGGCGGGTATGAAAGATCCTGACGACACGATCGACCTGGTCAGCCGGGCCTTCGGTACCGCGGTCAGCTTCGGAGCGCAGGTGCCGGGCTTCGCCGGAACCCGGTATGAGATGGTGACCGGCCGGGACCCTGGACACGCATCCACGCTCTTCCAGCCACCGAAAAGTAGCGCCATCGCGGCAGACTTCGCGGAACTCAAGGACAATGCCGGAGCATACGGCCCGGAGCACGGTAATCAGGCTTTGGGCGACCTGCTCCGAACCGGCGACTTTCCCGCGGCCTGGCTTTCGACCGTGGTGAGCCGACATGCGCTGAGCGGCAAGAGCACGGTGAACGGCACGAGCCTGGCCGGATATCTCTACGCCCTGGGCAACAATCCCGAAGCCGCGAGAACGGCGATCTCTACTGCGACCAAGGAGTACGGATCCCTGGCTGCGTCGCTTCACCGACTGAACGAGAGGGTGAAAGTCTCTTCCACCTTCTCCTGGCAGGCGGACTTGCAGGAGAAGGAGAATTCACGAGCCGACGCCTTCGGCCGGATGCTGGCCGCCGCATCAGGCGCCTACGACGAGAAGGACGGGGCACACTCCCCCGAGGCTGCCCGGAACGCCTTCCAACTGATGACGACACTTCCGTCGCTGAAGATCGCGGAACCTACCCGCATACATCTCGCCGAGATCGCGGGTTCATATGCCACGGAGATCGTCGAAGGTGCGAACCTCGGTGACGCCAACCGCACCCAGCCAAGCGCATTCGGAGATGTGAAGACGATCATCCCCGGGCTTGATCCGGCATTCCGCCTCAGCCCGAAGGACACCTATGATTTCGTTAAGACATTTGCCAACTCTCCGGAAAACATCAAACCCTTCGAAGAAGGCATGGGGATCGCCGCCGACCGGCTCATCAACATGGCCGCCGCGAAGGACGGCGGCAAAGGGATCGAACATCTCAACAGCACGATGCGAACGATGGGATATGTCGCAGGACTGCAGTTAGTGGCCGAGAGCGAGGTCCAGGGAAGGCTCGACGCCATTGATCAGCAGCGGATCAAGGCGCAAATATTCGTGGCTAGTCTGGCTCTTGGTGCGGGCGGCCTTGCGATACCCGGCTTGGGCGGTCAGGTTCTGTGGCTGGGGATCTCCACTATTACACCTCCGGGCCTGGAGTCCATGTTGACGCCCGACGAGACCCGCGTATCCACGCTGACTGAAAAGACACGTGCGGCTTCGCTGGCACGGGAAGGCTGGATGGTGAACATGCTGATAGCCAACGGTTTCGAACCAAAGGTCGCGCTGACTGACGCCCGCTTTTCCCACCCGCCCATCGCCGATGGCAACGGGAATCTCCTACCTTTCGCGGAGATAGCCAAGGACAAAGAGGCCGTAAATAGCTTCAATAATTGGCTGATCGCCAATGGCTCCGGAGGGACGGACAAGAGCGAGCTCGGCGAAGCTCACAAGTGGCTGAAAACCGCCTTCCTGGGAGGGAAGACCGAAGTAGTGGACGACTTTCAGTGACTATGTGAGTGTCCACCTCGGTTATTTCAAGAGCAAGCAATCCGTTTCGCCTCGAGCGGCCATCTGTTCCTTACCTGGTGAGTAAAGCACGATCCGCGTCCGAAACTTGGCACTCACGGCCACCTTCGCGGTCAAGTGGCTCGCGATCAGTTCGTACTCGGCGTGCTGGGCCACCGAAATCAGCGCCCCGACGAGTATAGTCGCGAGTACATCAGAATCACCGGTACCGGCTCCGGCCTCAGCTTCGGCGGCGTAGGTACGCTTGTATTTTCCATTGCCACAGGGGATATCCTTTCCCCCAGGGTCTGTGATCTTTATTTCTGCGGCGGACAAATACTTCAAAGTCTGGTCGATATGACTCTTCAGCACCTCGCCGGCTTCGGCCGCGGTCGGCTCCGGAGGGACGTCATTCCCACATCCGGACAGCACAAATACGATGGCAACCGCAATCGACTTGATCCGCCACACGCGACGCGCCATCCACCCCTCCGGCCATCCGGTCCATGCATCAGACCCATAATGTCCGGGAACCAGCGCTAGTACGTGCATTTCGCAGAAACAGCAAGAACCGGCCTGTGACCTGCGCGCCGCGACCGTGTGGCCCTGGTGCGGATCAGCCGGAATCGGCGTCGAAGTTTAGTTCTGAGGTGACTCGGTAGCGGTCGCCTCGGTAGATGGATCGGGTGAACTCGACGATCCGGCCGTTCACGTCTCTGGTGGTGCGCTCCACCATCAATGCTGGGAAATGTTCCGGCACGTGGAGCAGTTCCGCCTCTGTCTCGTCGGTGACTGTGGCCTCGATGGTCTGTATGGCGCTGCGTACGTCAACCCCGAAACGTTCGCGGAGAAAGCGATAGAACGAGCCGGATTCCATGTCTGACGGAACCAGGCCGTCGACCAGCGCGTGGGGGAGGTGGAGGCGTTCGATGGCCATGGGTTCGTCGTCGACCAGGCGGAGGCGTACGACGCGGAGGACGGGGGCGGCGGGGGCTAGTTGGAGGCGGCTGGCGAGTTGGGGGCCGGCGGGGGCGGAGCCGAATTCGAGGATGCGGCTGGCCCAGTGGCCCTCGGCGGGTGGGGCGTAGAACGAGCCGCTGGGGGTGGCGGCGAGGGCCTGGGTGACGCGGTGGGGGCCGGTGAAGGTGCCTCGGCCGTGTTCTCGGACGAGTTGGCCGGAGCGGACCAGGTCGTCGATGGCGGCGCGGAGGGTGGGGCGGGAGACGCCGAGTTCCTTGCACAGGTCGCGTTCGGACGGGATGGCCTCGCCCGGCTTCTTGTCGGCGATGAAGTCGAGCAGGAAGTCGCGCACTCGGTCGCGCTTCAGCCCGGCCCGCATGTTCAGAGTCACAAACCTGACCTTACCAGCTTCTGACCAGTTGGCCAGATTAACGCTTGATAACAGGCCTTGACGGGACAACTGGTTAAGACCACTCTACTCGAAGCAGGCAGATTGCTTACCAATATCTGACCACTGGGAGTACCAATGAGGTCCCGCTTCCTTACCGCCTCGGCGGTGCTGGCGCTCGCCGCCGGCCTGACCGCGTGCGGATCCACGCCAGAATCCACCACTCCCAGCGCTGACGCGGGGCCGGTCAAACTGACCGTCTGGGTCATGCGGGACAGCTTCACCGACGGGGTCATCAGCCGGTTCAAGTCCGACTTCGAGGCGAGACACCAGGGAACCACGCTGGACATCCAGATCCAGGAGTGGGACGGCATCGGGCAGAAGGTCACCAGCGCGCTCGCCAGCAACGACGCGCCCGACGTGATCGAGGTCGGGAACACCCAGGTGGCTGAGTACGCGGCGAGCGGCGGCGTCAAGGACCTCACCGACAAGGTCGCCGAACTGGGGGGCACCGACTGGATTCCCGGGCTCGCCGAGCCGGGCAAGATCGACGGGCGGCAGTTCGGGATCCCGTGGTACGCGGCGAACCGGGTCGTGATCTACAACAAGGACCTGTTCGAGAAGGCCGGGATCGCGGCCGCGCCGAAGACGCGGGACGAGTGGATCGAGGTCACGACCAAGCTCAACAAGGGCGGCACGCAGGGCATCTACCTGCCGGGCCAGAACTGGTACACCCTCGCCGGGTTCATCTGGGACGAGGGCGGCGACCTGGCGGTGCGGGAGGGCGACCAGTGGAAGGGCGCCCTGGACACGCCGCAGGCGATCGCCGGGATCGGGTTCTACCAGAAGCTGCAGGCGCTCGGCGAAGGGCCGCGCGACTCCGACGAGGCGAAGCCGCCGCAGGCCGACGTGTTCGCGAAGGGCGACGTGGCGCAGCTGATCTCCTCCCCCGGCGGCGCGACCGCGATCGAGAAGGCCAATCCGGAACTGGCCGGGAAGCTGGGATTCTTCCCGATTCCGGGGAAGACGGCCGACAAGCCGGGCGCGGTGTTCACCGGCGGATCCGACCTGATCATCCCGGCGGCGTCCAAGAATCCCGACGCCGCTTACGAGGTCGTCAAGGCCCTGGCGGGGGAGAAGTTCCAGCTCGACATGGCCAAGGAGATGTCGTACGTCCCGAACAAGGCGTCCTTCGCCGGCGTGCTGAGCGGCAGTGAGGGCGCGGCGGCGATGGCCATCGGCGCGACCAACGGGCACGCCACCCCGAACTCCCCCAACTGGGCCGCGGTCGAGGCGAAGAACGTCATCAAGGAGTACATGACCAAGGTCCTCACCGGCGGCGACCCCGCGACCGAATCCGCCGCGGCGTCCCAGGTCATCACGGACATCCTCAACACCAAGTCGTAGCTGTAGGAGTGTCCCAAAGGTGGGCCGACCCTCCCATCCATGCTCCCCACGACCTTCCGAGGAAGCCCGTGTCCGCACCGCCCGTGGTCGCCCACCGCCAGGAAAGTCCCGCGCCGCCGGTCACCCGCCGTCGCCCGGGACGATCCCGGATGGCCGGATTGTGGCCGTATCTGCTGATCGCCCCCACCGTGCTCGGGGCCGCGTATCTCCTGCTCTACCCGCTGCTGCGCAGTGTGGTGATCTCTTTCCAGCACTTCCGGACCGGCGAGCTGATCCGTGGCGGGGCGGCTTTCGTCGGTCTGGAGAACTACCAGGAGGTCCTCGGCAGCGACGAGTTCTGGTCGGTGGTCTGGCGGACCCTCCTGTGGACGGCCGTGAACGTCGCCGCGATCATGGTGATCTCCACCCTCGTCGCGTTGATGATCGCCCGGCTGCGGAAACGCCTGCGGCTGGCCGTGATGAGTGGCCTGGTGCTCACCTGGGCGACGCCGGTTCTGGCGGCGACCACCATCTTCCAGTGGTTGTTCCAGTCGAGGCTGGGCGTGGTCAACTGGCTGCTGGCCACGCTCGGTCTCGAGTCCTTCCGGGGTTACACCTGGTTCGCGGACGGCACGTCCACGTTCGTCATCCTGGTGGTGCTCGTCGTCTGGCAGTCGGTGCCGTTCGCGGCGCTCACCCTGTACGCGGGACTGACCACGATTCCGGCGGAGCTCTACGAATCCGCGCGGATCGACGGCGCGACCGGATGGCAGATATTCAGAAATGTCACCTTCCCGATCCTGCGGCCGCTGTTCGGGCTGATCACCTCCCTCGAGGTGATCTGGGTGTTCAAGTGTTTCGCCCAGATCTGGGCGATCAGCCGCGGCGGCCCGGACGGCGCGACCACCACCCTCCCCGTGTACGCCTACCAGATCGCCCAATCCCTCCATAAATACGACCTGGGCGCGGCCATCTCCACGCTGACCGTCCTGATCCTGGTCACCGCCCTGATCACGCACCTGCGGCGGATGCTCCGGCACGAAGGAGACCAGCTGTGAGACTCCGGCGCCTCCCGCTCACCCTGGCCGCCCTGTCGGTCCTGATCGTCTCGGTCTTCCCCGTCTACTGGATGGTGCTGACCGCGTTCAAGCCCACGAGGGACATCCAGGCCGACACCCCAACGTTCTGGCCCGCGAATCCCACGCTCGAACATTTCGCCACCGCCGTGAACGCCGACGGATTCGGGTTGTTCTGGCGTAACAGCCTGCTGGTGACCGTCAGCGCGGTCCTGGCCGCCCTGGTCGTCGCGCTGCTCGCCGCGTTCGCGGTGGCGCGGATGCGGTGGCGGGGACGGCGCGGCTTCATCCTGATGGTCTTCCTCGCCCAGATGGCGCCCTGGGAGGCGCTGCTGATCTCGATGTTCATCATCGCCCGCGACACCGGCATGCTCGACAAGCTGTCCATGCTCAGCCTGATCTACTTCATGACGACGCTTCCGTTCACGATCGTCACGCTCCGGGGCTTCCTCGCGGCGATCCCGCCGGAGCTGGAGGAAGCCGCCCAGATGGACGGCGCGAGCCGGTTGGTCGCGTTCCGCCGGGTCGTCTTCCCGCTCCTCGCGCCGGGCCTGATGTCCACCTCCCTGTTCGGGTTCATCACCGCGTGGAATGAGTTCGCCTTCGCGAACGCGCTGATCATCAAGAACCAGGACGACCGCACCCTGCCCGTCTGGCTGTCGTCGTTCAGCAACATCTTCGGCACGGACTGGGGCGCCACGATGGCCGCCGCCACCCTCTTCATGCTGCCTGTCCTGCTCATCTTCCTCGTCCTGCAGCGCCGGGTGACCTCCGGGTTCACCGCTGGCGCGATCAAGGGCTGACCTGAAAGGGATCTCCACGTGATAATTCCGCGGCCCAGGCAACTGGCCGTTCTCGGGGGCACTGTCGCGTACGACCCTGAGCGTGTCCGGCTCGCACCACCAGATCCCGCACTCGGACAGGAAGGCTACCGTCTGGAAATATCCCCCACCGGCGTCGATCTCACCGCCGGCGGCGACGCGGGCCGCTTCTACGCCCGCCAAACCCTCGCCCTGTACGGCGACGCGCTCCCCCACGCCACGATCGAGGATCGCCCCAAGTACCCCTGGCGCGGCCTCATGCTCGACGTCGCCCGGCATTTCATGCCAACGGACTTCATCCGCAGATTGATCGACCTGCTGGCCCTGCACAAGCTCAACGTGCTCCAGCTGCACCTGAGTGATGATCAAGGCTGGCGCCTGGAGATCAAACGGCATCCCCGGCTCACCGAGGTGTCCGGCGATCATTACACGCACGACGACATCCGGGAGCTCGTCGCGTACGCGTCGGAGAGGTTTGTCCGGATCGTCCCCGAGATCGGGCTCCCGGGTCACGTCCAGGCCGCGCTCGCCGCGTATCCGCATCTGGGCAACGATCCCTCCCGGCCGCTACCGGTGTGGGACGCCTGGGGAATCAGCCCGCACACGCTCAACCTGGAAGAGTCCACGATCACCTTCTTCGAGGAGGTGCTGGACGAAGTTATCGAGATATTTCCGGATCAGTACGTGCATGTGGGCGGGGACGAATGCCGTCCCGGCGAGTGGGAGAGAACCCCCCGCGCGCAGGAGCGTATCCGCGAGCTCGGGCTCCCCGGCGCACACGCGGCCAGGAGCTGGATCATGACGAGGATGGCCAAGCACCTCCAGCGCAGGGGACGCCGCCTCGTCTACTGGCACGAGAAAGCGGACGGTCCTCCCGGCGCGACCACGATGACCTGGCTCGACGAGCAGAGCGGCCCGCTCGCCGCCCTCGAAGGCCGCGACGTCGTCCTAGCCCCACATACCCGGACATATCTCGACTACCCCGTCGAACTCCAGCCGGGCCCCTTCGCCCCCGATCGGGTCCTCACACTGTCCGACGCGTACCACTTCGACCCACCCCCCGCCCCGCCCGGCGCGGACGGTCGGATCCTCGGCGTGCAAGCCCAGCTCTGGACCGAATACATGCCCACCCCCGACGACGTGGAGCGCCAGACCTTCCCCCGCCTGTGTGCCTTCGCCGAAGTGGCCTGGGGCTCCCCCCAGGACTACCCGGACTTCCTCCGGCGGCTCGACCCGCACCTGGCCCGGCTGGCCGCCCAGGGCATCCATATCGGGCCGCTCATTCCGTAGACCTCGGGGGATTCGCACACCGAAAGGAAGAATGTTGTCCAGAAAGAAGTGGTTAGCCGGCGGACTGGTGTCCGCTCTCGCCCTCATCGGCCTGGTCGCCCTCCCGGCCGACGCCGCGACATCCGTCCGCTTGCAGTACAGGACCAGCGCCTCCGGCGCCACCGCCGACCAGGTCGAACCCTGGTTCAACCTGATCAACAACGGCACCACCGCGATCCCGCTGAGCGGCCTCAAGATCCGCTACTACTTCAAGGCCGACTCCGCCTCGCAGCAGTACCGCTTCGCCTGCTCCTGGGCGGTCGTGTCCTGCTCCACGGTCACCGGCACCTTCGGCACCATCTCCCCCGGCACGGCCACCGCCGACCGCTACCTGGAAGTCGGCTTCACCTCCGGCACCCTGGCCACCGGCGCCCAGTCCGGTGACATGCAGCTGCGTTTCTACCGCGCCGACTGGCAGCGCATCACCCAGAGCGACGACTACTCCTTCGGCACCAACACCTCGTACCTCGACTGGACGAAGGTGACGGTCTACCAGAACGGCACCCTGCTCTGGGGCACCGCGCCGACCGGCGGCAACCCATCGCCGTCTCCGTCCCCGTCGCCGTCGCCCTCGCCGAGCGGTCCCCCGCCGGGCGGCTCCGGCGTCGTGTTCGACGACTTCAACTACACCGACGCCAACGACAGCACCATCAGCGCACACAACTGGACCATCCGCACCAACCAGGGCGGCCCCGGCATCCCCGGAGCGACCTGGCCGCAGGGGAACATCTCCTTCCCCGTCGTCTCGGGCACCAACAAGGCGCTCCAGCTCAAGTCGGTCACCGACGGCACCTCGGCCGGCACCCAGCAGTCCGAAGTGCTGCACCAGCGCAAGTTCCTGGAGGGCACCTACGCGGCCCGCGTGAAGTTCTCCGACGCCCCGATCAGCGGCCCCGACGGCGACCACATCGTGCAGACCTTCTTCACGATCACACCGCTCAACCAGGACCTCGACCCCAATTACAGCGAGCAGGATTTCGAGTATCTGCCCAACGGCGGCTGGGGCGAGCCCGCCAACATCATGTACGCCACCTCCTGGGAGACCTACCGCAACGAACCCTGGCTGGCGGTCAACGTGCACACCGAGAACCGCATCAGCTACGACGGTTGGCACGACCTGGTCCTCCAGGTCTCCGGCGGCCAGATCAAGTACTACATCGACGGCGCGCTCTTCGCGACGCACGGTGACATCTACTACCCCGAGACGGTCCAGTCGGTGAACTTCAACCTGTGGTTCATCAGCGGCGGCCTGCTCGGCAGCTCGACCCCCCGCACGTACGTCCAGCAGGTCGACTGGTTCTACCACTCCAAGAACGAAGTCGTCGCGCCCACCGAGGTCCTCAACCGGGTCAACTCCTACCGGTCCGCCTCGACGCGCTGGGTGGACACCGTGCCCAGCGTCTGATCATCCGGCACGGCTCGCGCGTATTCGGGGCGCGCGAGCCGTCCTATTCCGCCACATTCTTAAGCGCCTCCCGCCGCGAGAGCCCGCTGATGCCGTGGTTGTTCACGTAACGCACGACCTCCCGCGGATCAGTCTTGGCGTATTCGCGCAACGCCCAGCCGATGGCCTTCCTGGCGAAGAACTCCGTATCCGACAGGCTCGGCTCGATGCACGCGTAGAGCAGCCCCAGGTCGGTCCGGTCCTTGAAGGTGTTCTGGCACAGGATCGAGGTGCGGCGCTTCCACAGATCGGGATCCCGCGCCCACTCCAGCATGGTGACCTTCATCGTGTCCGGGAACAGCCGCAGCAGCGTCCCGATGCGATGCACGGCCAGCTCGTCCACCAGATCCCACCAGGCCCCGGTGACGATCATCTCCTCGTACATCGGCAGCGTGTACAGCGTCTGCCAGTCGCGGTAGAGCCGCGACCCGGTCAGCTCGATCGCCGCATACCGCTCCTCGCGATACTCGGCCTCCCGCCACAACGTCAGCACGGCCTTGCGCCACTCCGGCGCCGAATCCAGCCGGTGCCCGGCGAACACCTTCTTCAGCGCGGTACGGCGCGGCCCCGACTGCACCCCGAGAAACGGCAGTTCCGACTTCATGTACGCGCGCATCGCGGGCGCCTTGACCGGGTCGGCGACCTCGGCCAGCGCCCCCCGCACGGCCTCGATGATGCTCATGCCTGCTGGCTGGTCCGGTCCCCGGTCGCGAGCCCGTCGAACAGGACCTTGACGTAGTGCTCGGCCAGCCCGGCCGTGTTGAGCCGCCCGCCGGGGCGGAACCAGCGCACGGCCACCCAGATGGTGTCGCGGATCATCCGGTAGGTCAGCTTGGGGTCGACGTCGCCGCGGACCTGCCCGACGGCCTGGCCGCGCTTGATCTGCTCGATCCACATGCGCTCGACCTCGTCCTCGGCCTTCACCAGGTAGTCGAAGCGGTTGTCGGGAAGCGAGCGCAGGTAGCTCCAGTCGTTCTGCATGACGGTGATCGCGGCGCGGTGCAGTTCGAGGGTGCCGAACCCGATCCTGACCATCTCCGACAGGACCGCGCGCGGATCGCCGTCCGAGTGCAGGGCGGCCCGGTAGCGGGCGATGAGGTCTTCGAGGAACGTGCGCAGCACCTCGTCGACGATCGCCTCCTTGGAGTCGAAGTGGTGGTAGAGACTCCCGGACAGGATGCCCGCCTCCTCGGCGATCTGCCGGACGGTGGTCGCCTGGAAGCCCTTGCGCGCGAAGAGCTCCGCGGCGAGTTTCACCAGGTGGTCCCGGCGCTCGGAAACGGCGCCGGCCATGCTGGTGCCCCGCCTGCCCCCGGTCTGACGCTTGACCGTGGTCGTGCTCTTTCGCTGATTCACGTGCTCCATTATGAGCCTTTCGAACAATGGCCTGTTCGCGTAACCTGCGGTGAGTCGCCTGCTCACCCCATGTTCCACCTGCGACCAAGCGCTTGTTGCATAACGGAACAAGGTTCTGCGCTCAGGCGGGCCTGAAGGAGTCGCGGGCCTCCGGGGCGGCGTGTTTGATCATGAGATGGCGGACCACGGAGTACTCCTGGACGGCCTCCTGGCTCATGTCCTTGCCGAAGCCGCTGCCCTTGACGCCGCCGTGCGGAGCCTCGGAGGCGATGGGCAGGTGATCGTTGACCCACGTGACGCCGACGTCGAGCTGGTGGGCGACGCGCAGAGCGCGGGCGACGTCCGCCGACCAGATGGAGGAGGCCAGGCCGTAGGGAGTGTCGTTGGCCAGGCGGACGGCCTCCTCCTCGGAGTCGAAGGGCAGCGCCACCAGGACCGGGCCGAAGATCTCGCCCTGCACGATCTCGCTGGACTGGTCGGCGTCGGCGATCAGGGTGGGCGGGTAGTAGAAGCCGGGGGCGTCGATGGGCTTGCCGCCGAGGAGCACGCGGCCGGAGGCGCGGGTGACGAAGCCGTTGACCCGGTCGCGGTGGGCGGCCGAGATGAGCGGGCCGATGTCGGTCTCGTCGGACCAGGGATCGCCGGGCCTGACCTGTTCCATGGCGGCGTGCAGGGCCTCCAGCGCCTCGTCGTAGCGGGATCTGGCGATGTAGACGCGGGTGGCGGCGGTGCAGTCTTGGCCGGTGTTGTACGTGGCGCCCATGGTGACGCCGAAGGCCATGTCCGCCAGCGAGGCGTCGTCGAAGACGAGGGCTGGGGCTTTGCCGCCCAGTTCGAGGTGGACCCGCTTGAGGCCGTCCACGGCGCCGCGCATGACGGCACGGCCGGTGGCGGTGGAGCCGGTGACGCCGACCATGTCCACGCCGGGGTCGGTGACCAGGGCCTGGCCGATGCCGGCGCCGCCGGTGACGACCTGGAGCAGGCCTTCGGGGGCGCCCGCTTCGGCCATCAGGGCGGCGAGGCGAAGCGTGCTGCGCGGGGTCGCGGGGGCCGGTTTGATGACGACGGCGTTGCCGGCCGCGATGGCGGGGCCGATCTTCCAGACGGCCATGATGAACGGGAAGTTCCAGGGGGCGATCGAGCCGATCACGCCGATGGGGCGGCGGATGAGGGCGGAGGTGTAGCCGGAGCTGAGCACGCCCGCGCCGGTGCCGTCCAGGGAGCGGGCCGCGCCGGCGAAGAAACGCAGGTTGTCGATGGCGAAGGGGAGCTCGCCGTCCCGGAAGACGGCGGCGGGTTTGCCGGTCTCCTCGACCTCCAGGCGGGTCAGCTCCTCGGCGTCGGCTTCCACCAGGTCGGCCAGGCGCAGCAGGAGCCGGGCCCGGTCGGCGGGGGTGGTGTCCCGCCAGTGCGTGAAGGCGTCCCGCCCGGCCCGTACGGCCGCGGCGACGTCGGTGGGAGTGCTGTCAGGGACCTCGTCGACGGGTTCTCCGGTGGCGGGGTTGATGAGGATGGTCATCGGGTGGTTCCTTACCTATTTCAACTGTCAAAGCCGATGCCGAAGTGGTCCAGGGCGCGCAGCCAGGGCCCTCGGCGGCCCTCGTTGGCGTCCGCGCGGGCCAGCGCGCGGCGGGTGAACTCGACCACCGGCCAGCGCAGGGGCTCCGGCGGGAACGGCACGGGGTGCCGCCGGACCATGCGCAGACCCGTTCTGGGGGTGTCCCTGCGGGCGAGCAGGTCCAGGCCGACCAATGCCCCGAATCGGGACGCGCCGACGCCGAGACCGGTGTAACCCAGCGCGTACGCCACCCGCCCGCCCATCGCGGTCCCGAAGAAGGGCGTGAAACGGCTGGTGGAGTCGATCATGCCGCCCCAGCGATGGGTGAAGCGCAGACCCCGCAACTGGGGAAATGTCGTGAAAAAGTGCCGGGCGAGCAGCTGGTGGGACGTGGGGCGCTGCTCGTTTCCGGTGCCGCGGAAGTTGTAGACGGCGTCGTACCCGCCCCAGAGGATGCGCTGGTCCCGGGTGAGCCGGTAGTAGTGGAACTGGTTGCCCACGTCGGTGATGCCCTGTGCGTCCGGCCAGTTCAGCGAGGCGCGCTGGCCGGCGTCCAGCGGTTCGGTGACGAGCACGTAGTCCCAGACGGGCAGCACGAAGTTACGCAACCGCCGCAGCGGGGCGGGGAACGCGTTGGTGGCCAGCAGCACCTGGCGGGCCGTCACGACGCCCCGGCCGGTGGCCACCCGGACGGCCGATCCGGATCGCTCCAGCCCGGTGACCGGCGTGTTCTCATAAATCCGGATACCCAGATCGCCCGCGACCCGCAGCATCCCCCACGCCAGCCGGGCCGGATCGACCAGCCCGCCGTTCCCCCGGATCCGCAGCCCCGCCAGATACGTCGGCGAGTTCACGTCGGCGCGCATCTCCTCGGGGCCGAGGAAGGTGACGTCCTCGCCGTACTCGCGGTGCAGTTTCTCGGCGCGGCGGAGATCGTCGACATGGTGCGGCGCGACGGCCACGCTGGTCTTGCCGACCAGGCGGAGGTCGGCGTCGATGGCGTGTTGCTCGACGAACGCCGCGATCTGCGCCAGGTTCTCCCGGCCGAGGGCCAGCAGCAGCGCTATCTCCCCAGGCCAGCGATGCACGCCATGCGCCAGCCCGTGCGTCAGCGAGTCGGAGATGAAGCCGCCGTTCCGCCCGCTCGCCCCGAATCCCACCGTGTGCGCGTCGACCAGCACGACATCGCACCCGGGGTTCTCCCGCTTGGCGAGCACCGCGGCCCACAATCCCGTAAAACCCGCGCCCACGACGAGCAAATCCGCAGTAGTACGCCGGTCCAAAGGTGGGTATGCCGGAAGAGTTTGGCCATCCGTCCAGTAGACCCGGGGAGCCGCATCCTTGAGCACCGCGTCTCCCTTCGTGCCATGTTTGTTGAATCGTGATTCAAATACCCATCGAGTTCCTACGTCAAGACCTGCGAGACTAGTTGTGAGATCGTTCAGACGGGGACGGGTGTCATGACTCAGCGCAAGAGCAAGGCAGATCGGCGGATCGAGCTGATCGACGCGGCGCGGCGCGCGATGATCCAGCACGGCGCGGAGGGCGTTCATCTGAACCAGATCGCGGAGGAGGCGGGCCTGACCTCGGGCGCCGTCCTCTACCACTATCCCGACCTGCGCGACCTGCTCATCGAGGCGCATCACGCGGGCATGGAGCGCTTCTACGAGCAGCGGATCAAGAAGATCAGCGGCATCGCCGACCCGGCCCAGAAGCTCATGGTCACGATCCGCTCCGGTCTCCCCCAGGGCCCCGACGACGCGGGCGTGCGCCTGCTCTGCGAACTCGGCGGCGCCGCCGGCCGCAACCGGGTGTACGGCACGCTGCTGACCACCCTCTACGACCGCCAGGTCTCCATGTACCAGACCATCCTGGAGGTCGGCGCCGCCCAGCACGCCTTCACCCTCGCCCAGGACTCCGAGACCATCGGCCGCAACCTGGTCGCCCTCGAAGACGCGTACGGCTACCGCATCGTGGCCAGGCACCACACGATCGGCGCGGACGAAGCCGCGGAGCTCATCCTCGACTACGCCCGCCTGGCCACCGGCCACCCGCTCAAGGCGAGCATCCCGCACCGCACCACGGCGACCCGCAGGCCATCCGTGCCCCGCACCCAAAGCGCCTGACCGCTACGCGGGCACGAGCACGGCGTCGTCCGGGTTCCAGAACAGCCCGACCGTCGCGCCCGGAGCGATCCGGGCCGACCCCTGCGTGGCCACCAGCACCTTCCGGTCATGCCCTGGCACGTCCACCGCGATGTGCGAGATACCGCCGAAGAAGCTCACGTCGACCACGGTTCCGTCGGCGGCGCCGCGTCCGGGGTCGCCGAGCCGGACCCGCTCGGGGCGCACGGCCAGGACCGCGATCCCGTTGGGCAGGTCGGTCTTGCAGGGCAGCGGGCCGAGGCCGGGGACTTCGAAGCCGCCGGCGGTGACCGTACCGGTGAAGAGGTTGTTGGCGCCGATGAAATCGGCGACGAACCGGGTGCGCGGCCGGTCGTAGAGGGCGATGGGGGCGTCGATCTGCTCGATCAGGCCGTTGTCCATGACGGCGATACGGTCGGCGAGGGACATCGCCTCCTCCTGGTCGTGGGTGACGACCACGAAGGTGATGCCGACCTCGTGCTGCAGCCGCTTGAGCTCCAGCTGCATCTCCGCGCGGACCTTCTTGTCCAGCGCGGACAGCGGCTCGTCCAGCAGCAGCATGCGGGGGCGCTTGACGATGGCCCTGGCCAGCGCGACCCGCTGCTGCTGGCCGCCGGACAGCTGCGCGGGCCGCCGCCCGGCCATCGTGTCCAGGCCGACCTTCTCCAGCACCTCGCCGACCCTGGTCTTGATCTCGCCCCGGGGCAGGCCTTCGCGCTCCAGGCCGTACGCGACGTTCTTGGCGACGCTCATGTGCGGGAACAGCGCGTAGGACTGGAACATCAGGTTGACCGGCCGCCGGTGCGGCGGCTGGCGCAGCAGGTCGGCGCCGTCGAGGCGGACGTTGCCGCGGTCCGGCCACTCGAAGCCGGCCAGGATGCGCAGCAGCGTGGTCTTGCCACACCCTGACGGCCCGAGCAGGGCGAAGAACTCCCCCGCCCGGATGTCGAGCGTGACATCGGAAAGAGCAACGACGTCCCCGAACTTCCGGGACACTCCCTCGATGGAAAGCAGCGTCATTTGAACGACTCCGTCAGTCGGGTCATCCGCTGGACGGCGATCACGGCGGTGAAGCTGACCACCAGCAGGATCGTCGCCAGGGCGTTGATGTCGGGGGTCACGCCGAAGCGGATCATGGAGTAGATCACGATCGGCAGCGTCGGTTCGGTCGGCTCGGCGGTGAAGAACGCGAGCACGAACTCGTCGAGGGAGAAGGTGAACGCCAGCAGCGCGCCGGCGGCCACGCCCGGCATCAGGCCGGGGAGCGTGATCCGCAGGAACGTGGGGATCGGGCCGGCGCCCAGGTCGCGGGAGGCCTCTTCGAGGGACATGTCCATCGAGGCCAGGCGGACCCGGACAACGACGGCGACCAGCGGGATGCCGAACGTCAGGTGGGCCAGCAGGATCGACTGCAGGCCAAGGGTGAATTGCACGGTGGAGTAGAAGATGAGCAGCCCGACCGCGAGCATGAGTTCCGGCAGGATGGCCGGGAGGGTGGCCAGCGCGTCCAGGATCCTGGACCGGGTGTAGCGGGCCAGGCCGACGGCGAGCATGGTGCCGACGACCGTGGCGATCACCGTCGTGCCCACCGCGACGATCAGCGTGTTGACCAGGCCGCGCAGCACGTTGTCGTTCTCGGCCAGCGCGCCGTACCACTTCAGGCTGAAGCCGTCGAAGCCGAACGGCGAGTCGCTGGAGTTGAACGACATCACCACCATGACCACGATCGGCGCGTAGAAGAACACGTACGTCAGCCAGAGCGGCACGTAAACGCCCAGGTTCCGCCTACGCATTGCGCACCCTCCTGGAGGCCACGGCCTGGGCGATGAGCAGCACGAACGTGAAAACAATCATGACCAGGGCCAGGGTCGCGCCGAACGGCCAGTCGCGGGCCTTGAGGAACTGGTCCCTGATCATGTTGCCCACCATGATCGCCTTTCCGCCGCCGAGCAGTTCCGGCACCACGTAGTTGCCGAAGCTGGGCACGAACACCAGCACCGCCCCGATCAGCGCACTGGGCAGCGTCAGCGGCAGCGTCACGCTGAGGAACGTGCGGAACGGGCTCGCGCCCAGGTTGGCGGACGCCTCACGCAGCCGGGGGTCGAGCTTCTCCACGGCCGAGTAGATCGGCAGAATCATGAGCGAAAGGTAGCCGTAGACGAGGCCGAGCACGATCGTGCCCTCGTTGTAGAGGAGCTCCAGCGGCTCGTCGACGAGACCGAGCCCGGTGAGCGCGTCGTTGATCAGGCCCGGCCCGGACAGCAGCACGATCCAGGCGTAGACGCGGATCAGGAAGTTCGTCCAGAACGGCAGCATGATCGCCAGCAGGGCGATGGTCTTCCAGCGCGGCGGCAGTTGCGCGATCGCGTAGGCGGTCGGGTAGCCGATCAGCAGCGCGATCAGGGTGACCAGGCCGGCGATGACCAGGGAGTCGCCGATCACGCCCAGGTAGAGGGGGTCGTTGAGGCGGGCGAAGTTCTCCAGGGTGAACTCGTAGACGACCCCGCCGAAGCGTCCTCGCGGGAAGAACATGTAGGTCAGCATCAAGATCATGGGCACGATGGCCAGCACGATCAGGGCGGTCAGTCCGGGTGCCAGGAAGAACACCGCCGCGGCGGCTCTTCCCCAGCCAGGCGGCCTCCGGGAAGTCTCCGAAGCCTTCGTGAGATTTCCGGACAAGCGGCGCTCCCTTCCTGATGATTCGCGAGTGTTGCAGGAGAACTCAACTTAGACAAGACTTTGCTGAGCACGGTGAGCTTTACATTTGTGTTTCTTGTTGAAGCGACGTTCAGGAGTAGGCGTGGACACTCCACGGTGGCGGCTGTCGGCGACGGCCACCCTGATCCCGGGGCGCCCGATCGAACCGGGCCTCTCGGAGACGCTCCTGCGCACCCTGCTGGATCCACCGGATCCTTTCGTCGTACGGAGCATGCGTCCCCTTCCGCCCATCCCGGCCGGGGAACGGGTGATTCCGGCCGATCAGACAAACCACTCGGTGATCGTAGGTGAAACCGTAGTGGTTAAGTGGTTTGCGAGGCCTTCTGAGGATTCGCCCGCGCCTGAGTTGTTCGCGCATCTGGCGGAGGTGGGGTTCCGGGCGATCGCGGAGCCGTACGCGGCGGTGTTCTGCGGGGATGAGCTGCTGGCGCTGGTGACGGCGTACCTGCCCGAGGCCAGGGATGGCTGGGAGTGGTGCGTGGATGAGGCCGTTTCTGGGGGTACGGCTTTCGCGGGCGAACTGGGGCGGATGGCGGCGGAGTTGCATGTGGCGCTGGCGACGCCGTCGAGTGTGTGGCCGGATCCTGTGCGGGTGGCGGAGGCGTCGTGGGCTGGGCGGGCGTTCGAGGCGCTGGGTGAGGCGCTTCGGGTGACCGAGGATGCGGAGGATTCGGCGTGGCTGGCCGCGCATGAGGGGGATCTCCGGCGTGAGCTCGCGCCGCTCGTGGTGGCTGGGGAGACGCCGGTGGTGCGTATTCATGGGGATCTGCATGTGGGGCAGGTGCTGCGATGGCGGGATGGGTTGGCGATCGTGGATTTCGATGGGAATCCGACGGTTTCGGGGGCTTTGCCGTACCAGCCGGTGGCTCGGGATCTCGCCCAGCTGACCACCAGCCTTGAGCATGTGGCCCAGGTGGCCGTGAAGCGGCGCGGAGCTGATCCCCAGGCGATGGCCGCGTGGTCCTGGATGACCCGCGAAGCCCTCGAAACCGCCTATGTCACGAAATTGGCGGAGGCCGGGCAGTCAGAGCTCCTGGATCGCTCACTCCTGCGTCCCTTCGAGGTCGAACAGGAATGCCGCGAACTCCTCTACGCCGCCAACCACCTCCCCCGCTGGCGCTACGCCCCCATGGGCGTCCTCCGAACATGGTTCTAGACCTCCACCGCCCAAATGCCAGACCAAGAACCCCACGAGCCCGACGTGCCCGAAGACGCCCAAGTGAACGGCCCACCCCGCCGGACCCAGGCATCCTTCCCGACGGACCCGGCCGAATGGCGGGCCCAGCGGATCTGGCCGAACTCGAGCCTCCTTGGCGCCGGTGCGGCGAGGACCAGCGCGAAGTTGATCGGCGCCGGATAACGGCGAGCAACCCACTATCGAAAGGCTCTTGATGGACGCTGCCTTGTTTCTGGCGGATTTGGAAGCGAAGCCTGAGGCGCTGTTCGCGCTTGCCGATGCGTGGGATGGGGGTGATCTCCTGGGTGGGGTGCCGTTGGATGTGCGGCGGGTTGTCTTCTTGGGGATGGGGAGTTCCCGATACGCGGCGGGGGTGGCGGCGCTGCGGTTGCGGGTGGCGGGGATTGACGCGGTGGCGGAGTATGCCTCGGCGGCTGGGGGGTATCCGGCTGATGGGTCGACGTTGGTTGTGGCGATTTCGGCGTCTGGGGGGAGCCGGGAGACGCTGGATGCGGTGGCGCGTTATCGGGGGCGGTCGCGGGTGGTCGCGGTGACCAACCAGGTTGGATCGGCGGTCGCCGAGGGCGCGGATGTGGTGGTGCCGATGCTGGCCGGGGCGGAGAACGGCGGCGTCGCTTGCCGGACATTTCAGCACACGCTGGTTTTGCTGCTGGGGCTCGTTGATCGACTGACGGGGACAGGTGGCGATATTTCGGGACTTGTGCGGCGGGTGGCGGAGGCTAGTGCTGATTTGCTCGATCGGCGGGGAGCGTGGCTGGATCAGGCGATCTCGCTGCTGGACGGGCCGCATGGCGTGTACACGATCGCGCCCGCCGAGCGATTGTCCTCCGCGCAGCAGTCGGCGCTGATGTTCCGGGAAGGCCCACGGCGTCAGGCCGACGCCTGCGAGACCGGAGACTGGTCGCACGTGGACGTCTACCTCACCAAGACCTACGACTACCGCGCCCTGTTCTTCCCCGGCTCTCGCTACGACGACCAGGCGATGGAGTGGATTCGCCAGCGCGGATCGACGGTCCTGACCGTGGGCGGCGAGCTCCCCGGACAGAAGGCGTCGATCCGCTACCGCCACGACGACGACCCCGACGTGGCCCTGCTCGCCGAAACCCTGATCGCCGAACTGATCGCCGCGTCATTCTGGCAAAGATCTCCAGTTGGATAGCATTGCTGTCTAATCCGCAGGTACCCTCTTCGGTATGCGGATCTCCCAGCTCAGCGCCGAATCCGGGGTACCCATCCCGACCATCAAGTACTACCTGCGCGAAGGCCTCCTCCCCCAGGGCGAGCAAACCTCCGCCACCCGCGCCGAATACGGCCAGACCCACCTGCGCCGTCTGCGCCTGATCCGCGCCCTCCTGGAGGTCGGCCGCCTCCCCGTCGCCGCCATCCGCAAAGTGATCGACGCCGTCGACGACGAGACCCTCGGCGTGCACAAGATGCTCGGCACCGCCCACTACGCCCTCAGCCCCGGCGTCGAACCCCACGAGGAAACCCCCGACTGGCAGGAAGCCCGCGAGATGGTCGACCAGCTCATCGCCGCCTACGACTGGCAGATCGAACCCAATGCCCCCGCCCGCGAAGAACTAGCCCAAACCATCGTCGCCCTCCGCCGCCTCGGCTCCGAACCCACCCTCGCCGACCTCACTCCGTACGCCACCGCCGCCCAAACCCTGGTCCAGACCCACGAAATCCACCAGATCCCCTTCGACGCCCCCCGCGAGACCACCGTGGAGGCCCTCATCATCGGCACCGTGATGTACGGCCGAGTCCTGGACACCATCCGCCGCCTCGCCCACGAATCCGAATCCGCCAGAATCCTCACGACCTAAAGCCACCACGCCGGCGCGTATATATCGCCTATATCGCTCTAAGATTGGCTTCCGTCCAGGGGTCGAGGAGCATGACGTTGAGCGAATCGGACGAGGTGCCACCGGGGCTCAACCCCGCTGTTCCCAGCGTCGCGCGGATGTACGACTACTGGCTCGGCGGCAAGGACAACTTCAGCGCGGACCGCGAGGCAGCCGAGGAGGTCATCCGGCTGGTCCCGGGCGTACGCGAACTCGCTCGCGAGAACCGGGCATTCCTGCGCCGCGCCGTGGAACACCTGACCAAGACCGGCGTACGCCAGTTCATCGACATCGGCGCCGGCCTGCCCACCCGGGAGAACACCCACGAGGTGGCCCAGCGCCTCGCCCCCGACGCCAAGGTCGTCTACGTCGACAATGACCCCGTCGTCTTGGCCCACGCCCGAGCCCTCCTGGCCGACAGCCCGCGGACCATCGCCATCGAAGGCGACCTCCGCGAGCCCAAATCCATCTTCGACCACCCCGAGCTGCTCGCTCACCTCGACCCCGAGCTCCCGACAGCCGCCCTGATGCTCTCCGTCCTGCACTTCATCACCGCCGACCGCGACGCCCTCGCGGTGGTCGCCCAGGTGCGCGACTCCCTCCCCGCCGGCAGCCACATCGTGATCACCCACATCTACGCCGGTGACATGCCCCCCGCCGAGCGCGCCGCGGGCCGCGCCATCTACACCCGCACCTCCACCGGCCCCGCCGCCGACCGCTCCCTCACCTGCCTCACCAACTTCTTCACCGGCACCACCCTCCTCGACCCCGGCCTCGTCCCCGTCCACGACTGGCGCCCAGACCACCCCGTTCCCCCACGAATGGACACCGGCAAGCCGTATGTCCTGGGAGGCGTCGGCACGATCACCCGCTGAGGAGCTCCTGTGTCAGTGCGGTTCAGCTACGCGGAAGCGGTACGAATTCTCGGCGGCGAAACGACCACGCTACGCGCACTCGACAAACTGCTCGGCGGCGTCCTGCTGGGCGCGTCCGCAGTTCCCGGAGTCGGCGCGGCCGCCCTCAGCCTGTTCGACGCCAAATCCGAGGCGGTACGACTCGGCCACCAACTCATCGCTTCAGTGCGCGAGAAGGTCACTGGCGCTACCCGCTACACAAGATCAGAACGTCTATACGCAGCCCAATCGATCATTCTGGCAACCTCGTTCTTCGAGGCGCTCGACGATATCGACTTGCCTTTCACGCTTCGCGACCTGGAGCTCCTTGAGACGGAGAAACATGATCTCTTCGCTTTCGCGGAGACGAGGATGTTCACGTCGAACTTCCCGATCGGGATTACCCACTCGCACGTAACGCCGGAAAAGCTGAAAGGCTTGATCTCGCAGGACCGGTACAGGATGTACTCGGATGCCGGTGAAGTTCTGCTTCGCTTTGCCCGTGGTCTGGCGATATGGGAGAACTTGACCTCGGCCCAGCAGGCCCAAGCGTCCTTGGAGATCTCGCGCAACCTGCCCACAGCTGCCAGCCACCGCTATGACGACATGTACCGGCGACTGGCAGTCGAGTTCCCCGAGTTCGCGTTCTGGGCGATCGAACGTGAGCATCATGTCACCCAAGAGCAGCTCCGGCAGGGACTCGCCGGCCTGACCGACTTACTCGCCTCGGTCTCATCTGGCCGGGTGCCACCACCGAAACTCCGCAGCCTTCTCACGCTCAACCAGGCAGCCCTGACCCGCCCCATCAGCCCCAGCGACGATCTGCCCGATGGCCTGTCCCTGCCAGACCTCTCCGAGGGATATATCAATCCCCGTTTCCGGGTCGTGCTCGGGTCGGCGGATCTCAGCCTGGAGAGATCTTGGTTAGATGCGCCGATACGCGACGACCTTCAGGACTTTCTGGCCGGACTGCTGACCTCGTTGTTCGCCAGCGTCTGCCCCCTCCTGGTTCTCGGCCAGCCGGGGGTCGGCAAATCCCTGGTCACCCAGATGATCGCCGCTCGTCTCCCAGTCGCTGACTTTCTCCCGATCCGCGTCCCTCTTCGACAGGTACCGGCGGACGCGGGAATCCAGGAGCAGATCGAAACCGCCATCCGCGTTTCCACCGGCGAGCCGATGAGCTGGCCTGATCTCGTCCGTTCCGCTGACGGAGCCCTCCCGGTGGTCCTGTTGGACGGCTTGGACGAGCTACTCCAGGCCACGGGCGTCAATCGGGCCGACTATCTGGTGCGGGCCGCCGAATTCCAGGCACGTGAGGCAGAGCTCGGCCGTCCGGTCGCCGTGATCGTCACCACCCGCACGGCGGTGGCCAACCGCTGCCGCCTGCCCAGGGGAAGCCTCGCCATCCGGCTGGAGCCCTTCTCCGACGACCAGGTGAAACTGTGGATCGACACCTGGAACAACACCAACGGCGCTCATTTCGCCGGCGTCGGCCGAGAGCCGCTTTCCTATGGCGACGTGCTCGCTCACCGCGAACTGGCCGAACAACCGTTGCTTCTCCTGATGCTCGCGCTGTACGACGCCAACGGACCGAAACCGTTGGCCCAGGGAGCTCTGCGCGAAGTCGGCACGCTCAGCTACGGCGAGTTGTACGAACGGCTGCTCCAGGGATTCGCCGCCCGGGAGATCGACAAACACGAGCCCGGCCTTTCCCCCAGCCGACGCGAGCAGGCGCTCGAACGGGAGCTGCACCGCCTTTCGGTGGCCGCGTTCGCCATGTTCAACCGAGGTCAGCAATGGGTCACCCACGATGACCTTGATCGCGACCTCACCGCACTGATCCCGGAGCAAACCTCGGCCGGGGTGGGCTTCGATCGTCCCCTGACCGCAGCCCAGACGGTTATCGGCCGATTCTTCTTCATCCACCAGTCACGGGCTTTACGGGACTCCCACGAGCTGAGCACCTACGAATTCCTGCACACCACCTTCGGTGAATATCTGATCGCGCGTTTGGTCCGGGACCTCCTGCGCGAAGAGGCCGAGCGAGCAGCGGTCTCTCAGGGGGGCATGCTAAACGGGATGTTCAACCCACGCTCCGATCCAGGGCCATCGGGCGCACTGCTGTCGTTCGCCGTACTGTCGGCCCGCGTCCCTATTCTCGTATTCCTGCGCAGCATCTCCGAACCAGTCGAACACCTGAGGCCGTTCTTATTGCGCCGGTTCCAGGAGACCTATTTCGGCGCGGAGTCGGCACGCTCGAACTACGAGCCCGCAGCGTTGTCGGCGACTCAGCGCATCGCCCGGCAAACCGCCAACCTTGTGCTGCTGACCACTGTGCTAACGGGGCCGGTCACCGCCGCAGAGTTATTCAGCGCGGATTCGGACTCGGTGCAGCATTGGCAATCCCTCGTCGATCTCTGGCGGGCAGGTACGCATCCGGATGAATGGCCCAGCCTGGCGTCCGCGCTGCAAATCGCCCGTTCCTGGGAGGGAGACGAGAGAGTCCTGACCGTGTACTGGGGCTTTTCGCACCAGTCGCTCCCGCTAGGCATCAAACGCCGAGATAACGCGGACGCGGACAAGGTCCTCTGGGTAACCGAGGATACGCTCGCCTGGGCTCACAACCAGCACCCGGCAACCGGCCTTCGACAGTGGCGGGTTCCCGCCGCTGATACCTCACTGGATACCGGGGCTGACCGATCCGTGAACTCAGAAATCTTCGACTCGATCTATGTTCATATGAGGCACGCTGTGACATCGATCGGCAGCGTCAGCGGCGAGATCTCCACCTCCGTGTTCACCACTCTCAATGAGGTATCGATCCCCAGCGCGCGGAACTATATGATCCGTCAAGGCAGGCTTGCGGCGATCTACACTCGCGCCTTCAAGATGATCTCGCTGTTCCCAGAGATGGAAACACCAACTTACCTGGATAAGACGCTGATCCACCTCGCCCGTGATCTGCCGATCATGACCACGACCGAGGGGGCTGCCCTTCTGGCCCAGGCATTACCACTGGTGGACCAATACAGCGCCTCCATGCTTGAAACCCACCGAATGGTCGCAGGCATCCTGAACCTGGTGGCACGCGACCGTGAGCAGTTGGAATTCCTCGGTCGGGTGCTTTACGAACTCGATCTGCCGGATTGGTCATACCTGGAGGCGGCCGTGACGGTCATGGAGCTGGACGTCGACCCGTCCGAAGTTCCCGTGACCGCCTTCGATGTCGTCCGCCGCATGCGCCCGGACCAGCTAATCGACATCGAACGCGGTCATCCGCACTTGTTCCACCGCGCCCGCCGCATCATCCGCGCCGACGGCGGACGCTACCGCCTTGTCTGGCCGACCTGATCGGTGGGAGCTAGAGGAGGCCGACGCCGCTGAAGCCGTCGACACCCGGGAGGAGGGGGAGGCGGGGGGAAGCGGGGTCGGGGCGCCAGTCGTCGGTGGAGACCAGGCCGGGGTCGACGAGGGTGAAGCCGTTGAAGAAGCGGAGGATTTGGGTGTGGGAGCGGGGGCGGACGGCGCCGGCGGTGGTGCGGGTGTAGACGGCGGTGCCTTCGGCTAGTTGGGATTCGTCGAGGTCGCCGTAGGAGAGGTGGCTGATGACGATGGCGCTGCCGGGGGCGAGGTGGTCGCGGAGGGTTTGCACGATGGTCTCGGCCAGGTCGTCTTCGGGGATGAAGTGGAGGACGGCCAGCAGGAGCACGCCGACGGGGCGGGTGAAGTCGAGGTGGGCGTTGACGCGGGGGTCCTTGAGGATGGCGAGGGGTTCGCGGAGGTCGCCGTCCAGGACGATGGTCTGCTGGTTGTCGGCGAGCAGGGCGCGGCCATGGGCGAGCACGATGGGGTCGTTGTCGATGTAGACGATCCGGGAGTCGGGTGCGGCGCGGAGGGCGACCTGGTGCACGTTCTCCTGGGTGGGGAGGCCGGCGCCGATGTCGAGGAACTGGCGGATGCCGGTCTCGGTGAGGAAGTTGACGGCGCGGCTGAGGAAACGGCGGTTGGCCTGGACTCCCTCGCGGACGTTGGGAGTGAGCTCGATGATCTTCTGGGCCGCGGCCCGGTCGGAGGCGAAGTTGTCCTTGCCGCCGAGGAAGAAGTCGTACATCCGGGCGACGCTCGGAATGTTCGGGTCGATCCCGGTAGGCGCCTGCTCGAACTCCATCGATCCCCCAAGCCCTCAAACACGTTCAGTGACGATCTTAACTTAGCCCAACGATATGAGGATTTATCGCCTTTCCGGGGTTATATCCGTCCGGAAGCCATGTCCATGAGGCGAGCCAAAACCTGTCCGCCGGACACCCGTACGCCATCGTGTTCCCACTCGTTGGTGACCCAGGTTCGCACGTTGCCCACCCGGCACGCGGTCTCCAGGGAGAGCGCCGCGTCCACGTACATATCGTCGTGGTAGACGGCCGCGAAGACGGGGATCTCGTTGGCGGCCAGCCGGGCAGGATCGTAGAGGGAAGGCCAGGCGGCGCGGGTGGCGAGCTGGTCGGCGGCGGGTTTGAGGGGGCGGAGGGCGCGGATGTCGTCGAACATCCAGGGGTAGATCATTTCTCCGGTGAAGAGCAGCGGAGCGGCGTCGTCGGCGAGTTCGGGGGGCAGCAGGCGGGCCGCCGACCAGTTCGTGGCGGCGCCCTGGGTGTAGATGGATTCGTGCAGGACGGCGTAGAGCGGGTTGCCGGCGAAGCTGGTTTCGGTCATGACCTGATGGAGGAAATCGTCGGTGACGCCCTCGTCGATGAGCCAGTGCAGGCGCTGCGCGCCCTCGCCGGTGCCGAGCATCATGCCGAGGGTCTGGAAGCGGCGCACGGTGAGGCGGTCGCCGTCGGGGAGGCGTACGTCGTGGGTGCGCAGCTGGTCGGCGATGGCCTCGATCCTGGCGGCATCGGCGGGGAAGCGGGCCAGGTAGCGGCGGCATTTGTCCAGGACGCGGGGGTAGGTGCGCGCGTAGACGTCGTCGGCCGTCGCGTCCAGGCCGGGCAGGCCGCCGGTGATGTAGCAGGTGCGGAGCCCTTCGGGGGCCTGGGAGAGGTAGGTCAGCGTGAGGAAGCCGCCGTAGCTCTGGCCGAGCGTGTCCCAGGGCCGGTCGGTCAGCCGCCGCCTGATCAGTTCGGCGTCGGCCACGATCGCGTCGGCCCGGAAGTGGTGGAGTTCCCCGGCCAGGTCGGGGGTGCGGGCGGTGACCGGGGTGCTGCGGCCGGTGCCGCGCTGGTCGAGCAGGAGCACGCGGTGGGTGCGGAGCGCGTGGCCGAGCCAGCCGTCGGCCGAGGTGGGGCGGGGGGACTTGCCGCCGGGACCGCCCTGGAGGAACAGCAGCCACGGCAGGTCCTCGCCACGCCGCGCCGGGTCGACCGCTTCGCGCGCGAACACCTCGATGGTCCGGCCGCCCGGGTCGGCGTGGTCCAGCGGAACGGTGAACGAATGGTCGCTGAGCGCGACACCCGGCAACACAACGGTCATTGCGCCAAGGTACCCGTTAGCGGAGTTCAACCCTCCCGTAAGGAGGACTGCCCACAATCGGGGACATGACGAACTCTCCCACCGTCTCCGGCCTGGTGAAGACCGCACTCGCCCTGACCGCGGTCAGCCTGGCCCTGATGGGTTGCGGCCCGGCCGCAACCTCCCCGAGCACCGACGCGGCCGCCCCCGAAGTGGTCAGCGTCGCCACCCAGGAACCCGAAGAAGCCACCGAACCCGCGACCGAACCGTCAACCGAACCCACCGAGGAAACCACTGGGGACACCACCGGGGCCACCGTCCAGCCCGGCGGAACCCTCATCGACGGCAGCGTCGTCTCCGGCGAGCTCACCCGAGCGGGCCAGAAAGACGTGTACGTCATAGATCTGGGCGAAGCCCGCGAGTTCTACGTCGCCGACATGAACGGCTCCACCGACCTGCAGTTCCAGGCCTTCTCCGACGTCGACGACGAACCGGTCGGCCTGCCCAACCTCAGCCTGTCCTTCGGCACCTGGGTCTTCAAGCTCACCAAGGCGGGCACCCACCGCCTGGAGGTCTGGGGCAACAACAACACCATCGGCCCGTACGGCTTCCGCATCGCGACCGTGAAGCCCCGCACGTTCCCGGTCACCATCGGCATGAAGATCGAAGAAGGCAGCCCCGCCGGGGCCGGCCGCCTGGACGTCCCCGGACGAATCGACCGTTTCGAGTTCGACTCGGACGGCGCGACGGCCATCAAGGTCGTCGGCGGCACGGGGGCGTGCACGGCGATCGAACTGGAACTCGTGGACGCGGCCTACACCAACATCGCCAACGCCCGTCAGCCGGTCCCGCTCTGCGGGGATTTCGACATAGCGCTCTCGAACGGCGACGGCAAGTACGCGCTGATCGTCCGATCGAACTCGGCGAAGACGGGCCCGTACGCGTTCCAGCTGGTTCGCGGCGGTTAGGACGAGCGGCTGAGCTCTCCTCGGTACGACAGAGAGCCGCCGCCCTCCTGCCCTACGTATACCAGCGTGTCCCCACCGGAAGACGTGAGGGTGATATCCCCGCCCACACACTGACCCTGCTGTTCCATGCTGAGATCGAGCGCGTTGCCCCGATTCCGGGTGACTCGCAGCGCTTGCTCACAGCCCGGCCGGATCGCGTATCCCTCACGATCACCCTCTCCCAGGATGATCGTGAGGTCGTACGTTTTTTTCCGGCCGTCCTGGGAGACGACGTCTCCTTTCCACGTCCCGGCGAACACCCCGGACACCAGCGTCCCCGTCGCAGGCCCCGAAGTAGTCCCCGTCGCAGGCTCCGACGTAGTCCCCGGCTCGGTTCCGGTTTCCGCACTGACAACCGGCTCCGAAGGGCCACCGGACGGCAGAGTCGTGCCCTGGTTGATCAGGAAGAAGGCGACGATCGCGACGACCACCGCCGCCCCGGTCACGATCGCGGCAATCGCCCGCCGGGAGACCCGCCGATCGCTCACCCCGAGCATGGCCGTAGGCGAAGCCATCGTCGGAGCCGTTGTCCCGATAAATCGTGTTAAATCCGGTGCGAGCACGGCGGTCGGGTCGCGCGTCGGGTCGACCAGGCGGATCATCAGTTCCTTCGCCGTCGGCCGATGTTCCGGGTCCTTCGCCAGACAATCCCGCAACACCGGCAGGAGGCTCTCCGGCACCCCCGCCAGATCCGGCGGCGCGCTCAGCAGGCGATGAAACACCGAAGCCACCGTGTCCTGCCCGAACGGCGCCCGCCCGGTCGCCGCGAACACCATCGTCGCCGCCCAGGCGAACACATCCGCCCCCGCCGACGCCGGCACGCCCCGCAACTGCTCCGGCGCCATGTACGGCGGCGTCCCCGTCAACTCCGAGGTCGCGGTCGCCCCATCCAACGGACGCGCGATCCCGAAATCCACCACCCTGGGCCCATCCGGCCCGAGCAGCACGTTCCCCGGCTTGAAATCCCGGTGCACGATCCCGGCCGCGTGGATGGCCGCGAGCGCGGAAGCCGTACCGACAGCGAGCCGATCCAGATCTCCATCCCGCAGCGGACCACCGGTTTTGACCCGATCGTGCAGCGAGGGCCCAGCCACGAACTCGCTCACCACATACGGTTCAGGCCGGTCGAGTTCGGCAGCGAACACCCGTGCCGTACAGAACGGCGCGACGCTACGCGCGGCCTCCAACTCCCGAGCCAGACGCCGCCGGGTCACCGGATCAGTGCCCCCTTTGAGCACCTTTATCGCGACCCGCTCCCCCGCCGCCGACCAGCCTTCGTACACGACGCCCTGCCCGCCCTCCCCCAACCGGGCGACGATCTCGAAGCCACCCAGCGTGCGCGGGTCGGTGCTCTCCAGCGGGCCTGCGGCCATTCGATCCTCCTGCGGGTCCTGGCCCGTATAAGGTACGCCGCACGCGGGATCAGCCGTAAATCTTGGCCCGGGGATCGCTATCCGGAGCCGCTGGCGACCGGGGAGAACCCGACGCCCTTCCAGGACGCCCGGAATTTGGTTCTTTATGGCGTTTTGCGCGAAGATCGGGACTGTGCTGCACATGGATCCCGCGCTCAGTTACGGCTTGAGCTGTGGGCAAGGTGCTGCACGAGCTCGCGGCCTAGGCCGCAGGTGACCCGGCAGCTGCCCGCCGCGCTGCTCGCCGCCGCGATCGCGCTCTCGATCGCGGGGCTGGCCTGGCGTCCCGCCATGCTCGCGGCCGGGGCGGCCACCTGGGTGGCCGGGATTCTCCTGCTCCAGCGGCTGACCCGGCGGTATCGGGCGATCGTGGTGCTGCTCGCCGCGCTCGGCGCGGTGGGTCTCGGGATCGGGATCGCGCACGGGGTGCCGCCGGACTGGCGGCTGGCGCTGGCCGCGAATCAGCCGATGATCAGCATGCTGGCGGCCATCTCGTTCGTACGGCTGGTGGCGCCCCGGGGGCGTACCGGCGAGCACAAGGCGCCGACGGGGCGGTCGGGGGTGTGGCAGACGACGATGGCCGTGCACGTGCTGGGGTCAGTCATCAACCTCACCGCGCTGGACATCGTCGCGAATCGGATATTTCGTAAGATCCCGCTGCCTCGGGCCGAGTTGATGGTGTTGTCGCGCGGCTACTCGGCGGGGGCGTTCTGGTCGCCGTTCTGGGGGGCGTCGGCGGCGGCGCTCACCTACGCGCCGGCCGCGAAGTCGCCCATCCTCATGGCGGTCGGCGCCGCGCTCGCGCTGGCTGGGCTGGCGATCAGCTGTGTGCAGATCATCCGGGCGTTCGGGCCCGCCGTCCACGACTTCCGGGGATATCCGCTCACGCTCGGGGCGCTCCGCCTGCCGCTGACGCTGGTGATCCTGGTGGTGCTGGCGCACGTGCTGCTGCCGTCCGTGCCGGTCACCGGGATCATCATGGTCTGCGCTCCGGCGCTCACGATCACCCTGCTGGTGGTGCGGACACCGCGCCGGGCGGCCAGGCGGCTGGTCGCGCACGCGCGGCGGAGCCTGCCCGCGATGAGCGGCGAGCTGTCCATGTTCCTGTCGGCCGGGCTGCTCACGGCCGGGTTCGCGGCCATGCTCGACGTGGTGCCGCTGGATCCGCCCATGCTCCGGTTCGGCGTGCCGCAGGCGTGGGCGCTCGTGCTGGTGATGGTCTTCCTGTCCGCGGTCGGGGTGCATCCGGTCATCTCGCTGGCGGTGGCGGCGAACATGCTGGCTCCGCTCGAACCGGACCCGACGCTGTTCGCCATGACCGGTCTGATCGCGTGGGGCATCCAGGCGGCGGGCGGCCCGCTGTCCGGGTTGAACGTGGTGCTGCAGTCGCGGTTCCGGGTGGACACCTTCCGGATCGCACGCTGGAACCTCAGCTACGTGTTCGCGATCCTGGTGCTGGCCTACCCGACGTTGTGGGTGGTCGCCCGCTGGAGCTGCGGCGCGACCTGCTGAGCAGCCATACCCATTCGGTTTGCAGCGAATAGGTGACATTTCTGCTCCGGTGACAAGCTGGCGTAGAGGTGAGACCTTCGTATGAGTACGCGGCGTTAGTTCTTCGCGCCGAGTGCCTGTTGGAGGGGGCTAATTCGGTGAGCGAGTGGACGGTTCCGGGGTATCGGGAGATACGTGAGTTAGGCGTCGGCGGCAGCGGGCGGGTCGTGCTGGCGACCTACGAGTCCACCGGCGCGTTCGTGGCGATCAAATACCTGAGCGAGCGGCTGCGCAACGATCCCGAGTTCCTGGCGGGCTTCCAGCGCGAGGCCCGGCTGATGGTCGAACTCCAGGACGCCCACATCGTCAAGCTCTACGAGTACGTGCAGTCCCCCTACGGCGACGCCGCCATCGTGATGGAGCTCGTGGACGGCGTGCCGCTCCGCCGGATCCTCGCCGAACACGGCACCACCAGCCCGGAGGCGGCGCTGGTCGTGCTCAAGGGCTCCCTGCTCGGCCTGTCGACCGCGCACGCCCAGGGGGTCGTGCACCGCGACTACAAGCCGGAGAACGTGCTCATCCAGGCCGACGGCACCAGCAAGCTGGCCGACTTCGGGGTCGCGGCGCTCAGCGGGGAGCAGGGGGTTCCGTCGGGGACGCCGTCGTACATGGCGCCGGAGCAGTGGTCGAGCAATCCGGCCAGCCCGGCCACCGACGTGTACGCGGCCACGTGCGTGTTCTTCGAGTGCCTGACCGGGCGCAAGCCGTACCGGGCGGATCACCTGGCGGGGATGCGGCACGCGCATCAGCATGCGCCGATCCCGACCATGGAGGTGCCGTCCTCGGTGCGCGCCCTGGTCGGGCGGGGGATGGCGAAGAACCCGATGGACCGCCCGCCGACCGCGCGGGCCTTCGTGGCCGATCTGGAGGCGGCGGCGGTCGCGGCGTACGGCTCCGACTGGGAGGAGCGCGGGCGGCGGCACCTGGCCGAGCTGGCGACCCTGCTGGCGCTGCTGTTCCCGCTGGCGCGCCCGGCGTCGGCGCCGGAGGTGGGCACCTCGCTGGCGCGGACCGTGCTGTCGGATCGGCTCGGGCATTTCGCGCCGAGGTTCGCGATCGGCGGGTCGCTGGTGGCGGCCGTGGTGATCGCGGTGCTGGTCGCCTCGAACGGGGCGACGCCCGTCTCGGAGGGCACGACGCTCCGGCCGCCGGCGCAGAGCGAGTCGCCGGAGCCGGTCGTGCCGACGGTGAAGCCGGCCGAGGAGTCCACGGAGCCGACGGAACCGACCGGCGAGACGGTGCCGGATCCGACCGATGAGGCCACTGACCCCCCGGTCGCGCAGCCGCCGGTGACCGACCCGACGACCACGCCGACCGTCACGCCCACGGTGACCGCGACGGCCACCGTCACGCCCGCCCCGCTGAAGGTGAGCGGGCTGGCGATCTCGTCGTTCGACGGGCAGTCGGCCTCGCTGCGGGTGCGCACGTCGGCCAACCGGCCGGTGTCGCTGCGGGTGGTGTTCGCCGAAGGGCCCGACACCGATCATCTGGTCGCGCGTCCCGCGCAGGTGATCCCGCTGGCGGGGGCCACCACGTACACGCCGGTGGTGCAGGACGCCTTCACCGCGCCCGCCTGCGGGAAGACCGTGTATCGCAGGATCACCATAGCCACCACGCCGAAGGCGGGGCCGGTCAGCAAGACGACGCCGATCAAGGGCCCGGCGTGCCCGCCCCCCGCCGTGCAGAGCGTGACGATCGCCAGCTGGGACGGCACGACCGCGGGCGTCGAGGTCAAGACCGACGGCCCGGGCCCGGCGAAGGTGACGGCCGTGTTCGCCCGGGACGGCAAACCGGCGCAGACGAAGTCGACGAACATCTCCGGCAAGACCACCTACCCGCTGAGCGTCAAGGGGGACCTGGGCGAGGTGGCCTGCGAGAAGGTGGCCGTCTTCAGCATCACGGTCACCACAGAACCGGCCGCCGCGAACGGCCCGCAGACCAAGCAGGTGCGGGTGCCGGGGCCGCAGTGCGCGCCGCCGACGGTGCGGATCGCCTCGTGGAACGGCCGGACGGCCAGCGTGCTGGTGACGTCCGGCTCGACCGCCCCGGTCAAGCTGACCGTGTCCATCGTGCAGCACCTCCGGTACGGCGAGCGGGACCTGGAGTTCAAGGACGCGCAAAGCGCCACGCTGGAAGGCGACACGCAGTACGCCAAGGAGTTCTCGGCCTCCTTCAAGCAGCCGCAGTGTGGTTTCACCGACGAGCGAGTGATCACGGTCAGCGCCTCCCCCGGCGGCGCCACCGCGACGTCCACGTCCAGGATCGTGGGCCCGGCCTGCCCGGATCCGGAAACCGAGGAATCGCCCAGCCAGGGCACCGACGGACCCATCCTCTGAGGACCCCCGTTCGGCACTGAGGGAGGCACGCAACGCCGTGCCTCCTATTCCTGTTTGTTCATGTTTGGGTAAAGTGCGTTGACTCTATGCATAGATGTCACTGAATATCCCTTTTGCGAGGGATTGCCTCCTTCGTGACTCATGTCCCCGAAGGGAACGGGAGGCCCCCCACTCTCATGAGCCCCGAGATGGCGAAGTTGATCGCCCTGCTGCGGCAGGAGATCGGTTACACCGAACGACCGAACGGACACACGAAGTTCGGCAAGTGGTACAACAACGTCGAACAGGATGCCGACTACTCCACGCAGGCATGGTGCGACATGTTCCTGTCGTGGGGCGCGCACAAACTCGGATACCAGGAGTGGTTCGGGCAGTTCGCCTGGACCGTCGGGCACGCCCGCTGGTTCCGCGAGCAGGGCGCCTGGGGTGACAAGCCGGTGCCGGGCGCGGTCGTCTTCTACGACTGGGACGGCTCGGGCAGCCTCGACGGCATCGACCACATCGGCCTGGTCACCGGGGTGGACGGCAGAGAGATCACCACGATCGAAGGCAACGTCGACGGCAGCCGCGTCCGCGAGAAGTCGCGGGACCAGAGCGCCGTCGTCGGGTACGGCTACCCGGACAAGATCAAAGAACGACTGCAACCGGCCCAGGTCAAAACAGACCCCGAGCCCGAAGCGGTCAAACCGCCCGATGTCATCTCCGGGGACGCGCCCGAGGACACCTCCGAAGATCCAGCCGCCAAGGTGGCCACGCGGGAGGCGCGCCCGAATTCCCACGCCCACCGCGACCAGCAGAACCGGCAGGACCACCAAGGCCAGCAGGACCACCAAGGCCAGCAAGGCCAGCGGGACCAGCAGGACCAGCAAGGTCAGCGGGACCAGCAAGGCCGGCAGGACCGCACCGCCCAACGGCCCGAACCCGAGAAGCACGCGAACAAGAGGACGCCCGAGAAACCGTCCGCCAAGACCGCGCACCCGAAATCCCAGCAGAACAACGAGGGGATCGCAGGGCACCTGACCGCGTTCCCCGTCTCGGCCGTGCAGCACGTCCCCGCAGGCGGCATCGAGGCCCTCAACGCCCAAGCCCTGATCGCGCCCCTCCTGCTCGCGGTCATCGCCCTCGGCTACGCCAGAACCCGCAGAACCCGCGTCAACGCCGTCGCCGCCACCGAACCCCCCAGCTGGTTCGACCCCGCCGAATCAACAGCGGAGTTGCCCAGATACCCCCACCACCCCACCCCACCTCAACCGCAATATCGCGGTAAACGCCGCAAACCTGAAACGTCCGACATCTACCGGAGCGGCGCCCTCCCCGACGCCCTCAAGGCCGCCTGGGCCGAGCACTCCGACGAACCGGCCCGCGGACGCCACCGGAAGAGCGGAGATCCGGGCTAACGAAGATCGACCCCGGCAATAACTTCTCCTGATCGCCACGGTACGGCTCTTCGACTTGACACCTGAGCCGTTGTTACGCTCCGTAGTCGTGCGAGTGTGCACCGAGATCGGGAGATTTCTAGATGATCAATACTCGGAGGGGTCGGCGTTCATTTTTGCCGGTATTGCTGGGGTGCCTGCTCGTAGGGCTGGCCGTCGGCCTGGTGCTACCGGCGTCAGCGTCCCGCGAGGCGCAGTTGACGGTACGAGTCACTGACAACCGGACATACGTGGCGCCATCCGCCACCGTGAGCTACACGGTTACCGTGATCAACGAAGGAGGCGAGAAAGCCAATGCGATCGACACCCGGCTTGACCTGGGCGCTGGACTGATTGTCTCGTCGGCCTCGGACGGCGGCTCCGCCGGCGGCGGCTCCGCGAGCTGGCCCAAGTACTCGCTCGCCGGTGGGGCGGAGCGGGTCTTCCAGGTGGTCGCCCGGGTGCCGGACCAGGCCGTCGCGGGCTTCCGCTACGAGTCCAGGGCCATGGCCACCGCCCAGGGCACCATCGCCGACGCGACCGACGAGAGCTTCGTGGGCGCGGCCCAGCTGGCGGTGAGCCAGACCGACCGCGCGCAGGAGGCGGTGCGCGGCGAAACCCTGACCTACACGATCACGGTGAGCAACCCGGGAACGCTGCCGCTCGGCCAGGTCAACCTGGTGGAATCGGCCGGCAGCGGGCTCCAGTTCGAGTCCGCCACCCGGGGCGGCGCCTGGAACGAGACCCACCGCCAGGTGACCTGGCCGGGCTTCGAGCTCGCGGCGGGCGCCGAGGAGAAGTTCATCATGACCGCCAAGGTGCCGGCCGACGCGAAATCCGGCCAGGTGCTGCGCACCACGGCCAGCGCGACCGCGGTCGGCCTGAGCGATCAGGCCGTGGACGAGACGCTGGTGACCGTGGCCACCGGTCTGGCGCTGAGTAAGAGCGACGACCGCGCCGACGCCAAGCCCGGCGAGGAGCTCACCTACACCATCACGGTGCGCAACACCGGCGAGGTGAACGAGCCTTCGGTCGCGCTGGTGGACCGGTTCGGCGATCGGCTGGAGTTCGTCTCCCTGTCCGGCGACGGCACGTACGCCGATGGAGAGGTGCGCTGGCCCGAATTCCCGCTCAAGGCCGGGGAGCGCCGGGTGTTCTCGGTGGTGGCCCGGGTGCTCAAGAAGGGCGAGCGCGATCTGGTACGGAACGAGGTGATCGCCACCACGCCCAACGGCCGGCGGAGCATGGCCGAGGACACCACGGTGATCATCACGCCGCCGCCCCCGCCGCCGCCGAAGCCCACCCCCACTCCGAAGCCCGGACCCCCGGCGCTGAAGATCGCCATCGACGATGACATCGACGAGGCACCGGAGCGGGTGCGGGTGCATGTGAAGGAGGACACGCCCACCGAGATCAACTGGTGTGACGACGAGGGGAGGCCCGTAGCTCAGGCAGACCACGGGACACATGAGGGACGGTTCAATGAAGCACCGTTCAACCGTGACACCTGCGTGCCCCGCGAGCATCCCGTCCACATTCCAGATCAAATCGACAACGCCATCCCGGTGGATGTCGACCGCTTCGACCATCCCGGCCGTGGCGATCACTTCGACCACCCGGACCATGGCGACCACCCGGACCATGGCGACGACTTCGACCGTCCCGACCACGGTCCCACCTGCTGCGATACCGGCCCCACCTGCTGCGATACCCCCGGGCCCCTGCTGCCGCAGACCGGCACGATCATGATTCCCGTCCTCGGCGCGGGCGTGATCCTGCTCACCCTGGGCGGCGTCATCCTGCTGATCACCCGCCGCCGCCGGCGCAACATCTAACGGCCGCGACGGCACGACCGCGACGAGCTCCCGGAGACCCCGGGAGCTCTTCGTTTGAGACCCTGGTCACCGCCGCTCCGGCCATTTACGATTCCTACGCCCGCTGGGTGAACGTTCAACCGGATCACGGCGTCACTTCTGTGACACACGTGAAAGGGGGTGACGTCAGGTCGACAGGGTCACCAGTCGTGCCCGGCTCGTCGGCGAGCTGGAGTCCGCCCTCCGCGACACGCCGAAGACCGTCCTCATCGTCGGTGCTGCCGGCCTCGGCAAGACCCATCTGCTCGGCGAGCTGACCGCCAGGGCGACGGGTTTCCGCGTGCTGCGCGGCCGCGCCCGTGAGCTGGACGAAGGTCTCGCGTACGCGCCGCTGGTGGACGCGATCGAGTCGCTGGGCCGCGACAAACGTTCCCAGCCCGGCCTGTGGGAGCTCTACGACGCGATCGACCGCGCCGCGCTCGGCCACCCCGCCAACCAGACCCCCGGCCACCCGGTGGCCGCCCCCGCCGTCCTGGCCGCCCAGCTGCTGGAGTCGCTGCCGGGCCGCACCCTGCTGGCCATCGACGACATCCACCACGCCGACGCCGACACCCTGCGCCTGCTCGCGGCCCTGCCCCGCAGCGCCCCCAGCCTGGCCATCCTGTGTACGGCCCGGCACGTCCCGGCCCTCGACGTGGACCAGACCGTACGGCTGGAGCCGCTCACCCGCCAGGAGGTCAGCGCGCTGATCACCAGCCTCCTGGACCGCACGCCCAGCGACAACATGATCGACCGGGTGCACAACGAGAGCGGCGGCAACCCCTGGTTCGTCCGGGAGTCGGTGCTGGCCCTGGTGCAGGGCGGCGCGGTCCGCTCCCCCGACCCGGACGCCCGGCGCGGCGCGATCCTGTCCCGGGTCTTCCAGCGCGACCGGCCTGGCCGCGACCTGGCCCGGGTGCTGGCCACGCTGGGCCGTACCCGCGACACCACCGCGATCGACACGCCCGGCACCCTCGAAGCCGTGGCCGAGCTGGCCGGTCTGGACGCCCGGGCGGGGGAACGCGCCCTGGTCGGCCTGGTCCGCGACGGCGTGCTCGTCTACACCGGCGACGGGTACGGCTTCGCCCACCCGCTGGTCGCCGAGGCGCTCTACGACGACCTGAACGCGGGCGAGCGCCGCCGCCTGCACGCGCGCATCGCCGAACTGCTGCACCGCCAGGGCCTGACCGGCGCCCGCCGGGTGCTGGAGTGGGCCACCCACCTGGCCGAGGGCGGCCCGCCCGCCGCCGCGCTGGCCGCGATGCTGCGCGCCGCCGACCTGACCCGCTGGACCGCGCCGCTGTCGGCCGCGCACTGGTACGGCCGGGCCGCCGAAGTCGCCGACGACGCGGGCCAGCGCGGCGACCTGCTGGCCCGCCAGTCGATGTCCTACTGGAAGGGCTCCCGCCCGGCGCTGGCGCTCAACTCCGGGCAGCGGGCGCTGGCGCTGCTGCCCGCGGGGCGGCGGCGCACCAGGACCTCCTACACGGTCGTGGGGGCGGCGCACGCGATGGGCTGGTACGACGTGGCCCTGACCATCGCGGCCCAGCAGGTCCCGCGCGCCGACGACCCGACCGCGCTGCTCGCCCAGCGCGCCCTGCTGCTGGCCGAACTCGGCCGCCCGCTCGGCGACCACGTCAAGCAGGCCTGGGACGGCCTGGCGAGCTGCCCGCCGGAGGACCGGATCATCACCGCGGGCTGCCTGGCCCTGCGCGCCCTGCTGGACGGCGACTGGCCCGAAGCGCAGCGCGCCGTCGACGAGTTGCTCGGTTTCGCCGCCGCGCTCCCGCCGGGGGCCCGGCTGGCGGCGCTGGAATCGGCCGCCCACGTGACGAGCACCGCCGGGCTGCGGGCCCGCTCGACCGCCCTGCTGGAGCAGGCCGAGCAGATCCACCGCGGCCTGGGCTGGCACGACATCGCCGGGCAGAACGTCCGGGTGCAGGCGTTGATCCGGCGGCTGGCCGGGGAGTGGGACCGCGCGCTCACCGACATCCAGGCCGGCGCGGGCCCGCTCGCGGAGACCGGGCTGCTGGAGAACCACGGCCTGCTGCGCAACATCGAGCTGGACATCCTGCTCGACCAGGGGCGATACGAGGAGGCCGCGATCGTCCTGGACGATCCGCCGCCGGTGTGCGCGACCCATGCCGGGCTGCGGCACACCATGCGCGCCCGGCTGGCGCTCGGCCTGGGGGACCTGGTCGCGGCCCGCGACTGGGCGGACCGGGCGCTGGCGGAGGGGATCGCCGACGTGGCCCACCGCGCGCTGGCGGTGCGGGTGCTGATCCACGCCGCCGCCGGGGATCGTGAGGGCGGGCGGCGGGCCGCGGCCCGGCTGGACGAGGAGAGCGCCAACGGCACGCCCCGGGCCAGGATGGCCGCCGACCTGGCCATGGGCTGGGCCTTCGAGGACACCGACAGGGCCGGAGTCGCGCTGGAGCGGGCCAGAGCCGACGGGCTGCCGTTCGAGGAGGCCAGAGCCCGGCTCGTGCTGGGCACGATCGGCGACCACGCCCAGCTGACCCGCGCGCACACCGCCTTCAACGCGCTCGGCGCGATCCCGTGGCGGGACCGCGCCGCCCGCCTGATGCGCGGCGCGGGCCTGGCTCCCGCCGGAGCGCTGACTCCGACCGAACGGCGGGTGATCGAGCTGGTGGCGGGCGGCCTGAGCAACCCCCAGATCGCCGACGAGCTGCACTACAGCCGCAAAACCGTCGAGGTCTACCTGACCCGGGTCTACGCCAAAACCGGCTTCAAATCCCGGGTAGAACTGGCCTTAGCGGTGGAGCGAGGCGAGCTGTGACATGGCCGCGCCTCCGGCACGGCGAGCTCGGCCGCCCTCAGCCTGCGTCTTCCCTCGTCACTCCGGCCGCTCCGCGACCTGCGTTCCTCAGTCCAGACACAGGCGCGACTGTCTTCATTGCCGCGCCTCCGGCACGGCGGGCTCGGCCGCCCTCAGCCTGCGTCTTCCCTCGTCACTCCGGCCGCTCCGCGACCTGCGTTCCTCAGTCCAGACACAGGCGCGGCCGAGCTTTAGGGATCTCCCTACTGGGCCTGGCGGGCAGCCGGGCGACAGGATTCTCGCATGGGGATCCTGGAATATGCGGACAAGGTGTGGCGGGGCTCGGTGCAGGCCTACGAAGTGCCGCTCGCCGAGTTACGCGCCAGTGGCGCCCAGGAGGTCGCCGAAGGTGTGGCCATGTGGCCCGCGTTCGGCAACGTGTACGCCATCCGGGGGGAAGCCGGTCTAGCACTTTTCGACACAGGTAACGCGATGGACGCCCCGGCCATGCACCGGGCCGTGCGTTCCTGGTCGGCCGAGCCGGTCCGGTACGCGATTTTCTCGCACGGACACTTCGACCACGTGGGGGGAATGGAGTGTTTCGACGAGGAGGAGGGCTCCCGGCCAGTCGTCGTCGCACACGAGGGGGTGGCGAACAGGTTCGCCCGATATGCCAGGACCGCCGGGTACAACTCGGTGATCAATCAGCGGCAGTTCGGGTTCGCCCAGATGCACTGGCCGGCCACTCATCGCGTACCGGACCTGACCTACCAGGAGCGGCTGACCCTCTCGCTCGGCGACGTCACCTTCGAGCTGCGCCACGCGCGCGGCGAGACCGATGACGCCACCTGGGCGTTCGTTCCCGAGCACGGCATCCTGCTGACCGGCGACCTGTTCGTCTGGGTGACGCCCAGCGCCGGTAACCCGCAGCGGGTGCAGCGGTACCCCGACGAGTGGGCGGTGGCGCTGCGCACGATGGCGACCCTGGACGCGGAGCTGCTGCTGCCCGGCCACGGGCTGCCCATCTCCGGCTCCATCCGGGTCCGCCGCGCCCTGGTCGACACGGCCGACTACCTGGACAGCCTGGTCGAGCAGACCCTCGACCTGATGAACGCGGGCGCTCGCCTCGACGAGATCCTGCACACCGTCAAACCACCCCTGGAGCTGTCGCAGCGGCCGTACCTGCAGCCGTACTACGACGAGCCCGAGTTCATCGTGCGTAACATCTGGCGGCTTCACGGGGGCTGGCACGATGGCAACCCGGCCAACCTGAAACCCGCGCCAGACGCGGTTTTCGCCCGCGCCATCGCCGAACTGTCGGCGGGCGCGGGCACGGTGGCCGGGCGGGCGGTGGTCGCGGCGGCGGAGGGTGATCTCCGGCTCGCCTGCCAGCTCGCCGAACTGGCGGTCCAGGCCGAGCCGGACGACCACAAGATCCACGAAATCCGGGCCCGCGTCTACGCCCTCCGCGTCCAGGAGGAGCCCGGCGCGATGGCCCGCGGCGTCTACGCCTGGGCCGCCGCCGAATCCCGCAGCAAGGTCACCGGCAGCGACCTCCTCGACGTCTACCACGAGGTGACCGACGGCCGCATGTGGTGGATCCCCGCCGGCACCGCCGACCGAAACTGATCTCACCAGGGGAATCTGATTATCAGATAGACTTGGGTCATGCGTACGATGACCGCCACCGAGGCATCCCGCAACTTCTCCGACTTGCTGGACGCGATCGAGCGCGGGGAGACCGTCACGATCACCCGGGGCCATCACCCGGTCGCGGAGATCCGCCCGGCCAGCCGGCGCACAGGCGCGGATCTGCGTGCGGCCCTGGCCGACATTCCGCCGCCTGACGAGCGTTTCACCGAGGACATCGCGGCGGCGCTGGAGCTGGTCGTCACCGAGGAGGCGGACCCGTGGGCCGGCGCCTGATCCTGGACACCAATGTCCTGATCGCGTACGAACGCGGCACGATCGACCGAGCCGCGCTGGATTCCGACGAGCTCGCGGTGGCCGCAGTGTCGATCGCCGAATACCGGGTCGGGATCGAACTCGCTGACACGCCTCAGCGAACCGCCGACCGGTCCCGGGCCCTGGCGGCGATCACCTCGGTGGTGGACGTCCTCGACTACACCGAGACGACCGCGGCCATGCACGCGAGCTTGCTCGCGCACGTGCGCCGGTCGGGCACGCCGCGAGGCGCCCGTGACCTGATCATCGCGGCGCATGCTCTGCAATCCGGGCGCATGGTGATGAGTCGTGATTCAAAGGCCCGATTCGGAGATCTGCCGGGTGTTATCGCCGTGGAGCCCTAGTCGCCCCGATGGCGGCGAATCAGCTGCTCAAGCGCGTCGATCTCGGCCGCCAGCGCGGTACGCCCCGGCTTGGTGATCACGATCCACGTCTTCGGCCGGGTGCCGTCGTACCCCTTCTCCAGGGTGACCAGCCCGGCCTCCGCCAGCACGGCGAGATGCCGGTTGAGGTTCCCCCTGGTCAGTTCGAGCGCTTCACACAGGTAGGTGAACTCGACCCGGGACGCCTCGCTGGCGATGGTGAGGATGCCGAGCCGGTGGCGCTGGTGGACGGTGTCGTTCAGCTGTCCCGTTGGGTGGGTCATGCGGTCCTACGGGTCGTCAGTCCGCCGATGAGGAGAATCAGGGCGGGGAGCAGGACGGGGCTGCCCTGGATGAGACTGTAGGGCATGTCCTCGGCGGAGACGCCGAACAGGTGGAACAGGCGGTAGTACTGGTTCTCCATGTTGTAGACGACGGCGGGGATCGCCGCCGCCGTGTACAGCCCTGTGGTGATCCACAACCGGCGGCTGCGTTCGGCGCGGGCCAGCGCGATCAGGCCGAGGGCTATGGCCAGCAGGCCGAAGTTGCCGCGCACGAAGAACGGCCAGAGGAAGAAGAACACCGGGACCACGAGAATCCACAAGAGCGGGGCCGCTCCCGCGCCGGTCCAGACGAGTACGGATTTCCTGGCCGACGTCTGGATTCCGGAGCGGTCGCCGTGGCGGCGATACCACCAGATGGTCAGCACCGCGCCGATGATCAGTCCGGCCAGCCAGACCAGGTCGATCCATCCGCCCGGGAGGAACCGGGCGTAGTCGAGGAAGACGTAGAGCGGAGCGGTGGCCAGGGTGAAGGTCCCGAAGTACAGGAGCGGGAACCGGAAGGCGTGCCGGTCCGCGCGGGCGCGGTTTCGCAGGGCGTGCGCGTCACCGAGTAGCTGGCTGGCCTCACCAGCCGGGTCGTTGGCCATGTCCGGACCTCCTTCAATGTTTGTGATGCAAACATGTTTGCATCACAAACATCATTGAGGCAAGAACGTGGTCGAAATGAGATGTGGATCTCGATTTAACCATGCAAAGAGTCCGTTACGTCGTCCGTGTTTGGTCCTTGATCGGGCCTCACCTGCTCCTGGGCGAGCGACGGCGAGTTCCCGGGCGGCGGGTCCGGGGACGGCCGGGACGCCCTGAACTCCGCACAGGCCCTAGAACGGTCAGAACAGGACCGAGGTGAAGGTGTCCACCTCGCGGAAGCCGACCTTCTTGTAGGCGGCGCGGGCCGGGAGGTTGTAGTCGTTGACGTAGAGGGTGACGATCGGGGCGAAGTATTTGAGTGCCTGTTCGACGACGGTGGCCATGCCGGTGGCGGCGTGGCCGCGGCCCCGGTAGAGGGGGTCGACCCAGACGCCCTGGATCTGGCAGGCCTGGGGGGTCACGGCGCCGATCTCGGCTTTGAAGATGACCTGGCCGTCCTCGATGTGGGCGTAGGAGCGGCCGATTCTGATGAGTTCGGCGACGCGGGAGCGGTAGAGGGCGCCGCCGTCGCCGTTGTCGGGGGAGACGCCGACCTCCTCGGTGAACATAGCGACGCAGGCGGGGAGCAGGGTGCCGAACTCCTCGGGGCGGACGCGGCGGACCTCGGGGTCGGCGGTGACCAGGGGGGCCGAGGAGGTGGCCATCACGGGCTGGGCCCAGCGGATGGCTCTGGCCCGGCCCCAGTGGGGTTCCAGGCGCTCCCAGAGCAGCTCCACCGCGGCCGACGGGCCGACGATGGAGGAGCAGCGGCGGCCCTGCTTGCGGGCGCGGTCAGCGAAGGCGTGCACGGCCTCGCGGCCGGCGTTGACCGGGACCAGGTTGGCCCCGGCGTAACACAGGGAGGTCAGCCCGCCACGCGGGCCGAATCCCCACATCTGACCGCCGAGCCGGGCGGGGTTGAGACCGACGGCTCTGACCCGTGAGGCGACGAAGACGTTGGCGACCGGATCGGAATCGAGGAGCCCCAGCACCTCATCTCGATCGTTGTCGTCCAGCACGCGCGACGCCGAAGTGCGCAGCATCACGGGCCCAAGCCTACGCGACGACCTCGATTTTGGTAGTCACCCCGGAATCTGGGAGATATCCCCCAAGAGGATGCTCGCCAGTGACCCCCTCCCGCTCGACGCCGCCGCCATCATCGGGGTCAGCGGCCGGGGCGCCGGCAGCGTCGGGCAGGTCAGATCGGCCGCTCGACCGGCCTTCCGCTGCGGCGCCAGCACCCCTTCCCGGAGATAGGTGAGGACCTGCCGGTCGACACAGGCGTTGCCGCTGAGCGCGACCCCGTGGTTGCCCCCGGGTTCGGTCACCAGCCGCGCGGTCGGGAACGCCGCCCGCATGCTCAGCGCCCCCTCGTACGGCGTGGCCGCGTCCCGCTCCGCCTGGACGAGCAGCACCGGCGGCAGATCCTTCGTCCCGACCTTGACCGGTTTCACGCCCCGCTCGGGCCAGAACACGCAGGGCGCGTTGTAGACGGTGTTGGGCCAGGCCATGAAGGGCGCCTTGGCGTGCACCCGGGCGGCGTCGGCATGCCATTGGGCCCAGGTTTTGGGCCAGACCGCGTCCCGGCACTGCACGCCCAGATACACCGCGTAGCCGTTCTCGTCGGCGGCGTCGTTCTCCGCGTGCTTGTGGTAGGCCTCGACCAGGCCGGTCGTGTCACCGGAGCGGACGTATTCGGAGAAGAGCCGGCCCAGCTGCGGCCAGACGAGGTTGGTGTAGCCGCCCACCATGAAGATGTCGTCGAGCTCGCTGGGACCGACGATCCCCCCGGCCGGGCGGCTCCGCAGCCGCTGGCGCATCGCATACCAGGCGAACTCGGCGGCCTTGAGGGTGTTGCCGATCCGGTAGACGGAATCGTTGGCGGCCACCCAGGACAGGAAGTCGCGGTGCCGCCGGTCGAAGGCATAGTTCTGGGCGACGTTCGCCTGATACCAGACCTCCTCCGGGTCCACCACGCTGTCCAGCACCATGCGCCGCACGCGCTGCGGGAACAGGGTGGCGTAGACCGCGCCGAGATAGGTGCCATACGAGTAGCCCAGGTAGCTGATCTTCTCCTCGCCCAGGGCCTGGCGGATCACGTCCAGGTCGCGAGCGGTGTTCTCGGTGTTGAGATACGGCAGGAACCAGGACCACCGGTTGGCGCAGCCCGTGGCGAACTCCTCGGCGCGCCCGAGCAGCACGCTCTCCTCCGCGTGGCTCTGCGGCACGCTGTCGGCGCGCGGCGCCGCGTAGTAACGCTTGATGTCCACGCAGCTGAGCGCGGGCTTGCTGGCCCCGACCCCGCGCGGGTCGAAGCCGATCACGTCGTAGCGGGCGGCCAGGTCCTTCGGCAGCTTGGTGGCGACATACGCCGCCAGGGCGGTTCCGGACGCGCCGGGCCCGCCCGGGTTCACCAGCAGGACCCCCAGATGGTTGCCGTCCCTGGGCGCCGACCCCTTGATCCGGTTCACCGCGATCGTGATCTGCTGCCCGTACGGCTCCGCGGGGTCGAGCGGCACGCGGACCGAACCGCATTCAGCCCGGCTGGCGCCCCCGCAGGCCACCCAGGCGATCGACTGCGGGCGGGCCGACGCGCCCCCGGGCCCAAGGCCCCCGACCAGTCCGGTGCAGAGCACCGCAACCCCCGATACCGCCCCGACGACTCGCCTCACGCCAACTACTCCTCTGCTCAGACGGTACAGACCAGCTTCCCCTCCGTAACGGCTCGGCTACCATACGCACCCACTGATCGCTATCACTGTGTAGTCACAATGTTGCTCTGTGTAATCACATTCACCGTGTCCGAGATTCCCTAAGTGATGAATGTTTCAACGGGTTCACCAGCCAATATTCCCGTTGGGGGCGATCTTCGCGGGGGTGTCTGCGCACGTGATCCGGGGGCCGCGCCACGCCCCCGCCGGTCCTCGCGTGTCCGGTTTAGGCGGCCCGCAGAGCGCCGTCCTGTACGCCCCAGAAAATCACCCGCACCATCAAGGCACTGCAGGGGAGTCGGCGTCGCGGCCGGGGCCCGCAGCGAAGCCAGACGCCCGCTTTCTCAGGCTGGACTACGGCCATCCCCGCTATTCCCGGGCTGGCCGGAAGGGAACTCATGGTGAACTCGACAGGCAACGTGGCTCTGCGAGCCACGCTGGATCAAGGAAAGAGAATCAGGAGACGTCTGACCGTTTGGGCCGCCGCACTGCTCCTGGCGCTCGGGACTGGCCTCGTGGTCACCCCCACCCAGGCGACAGCGCACGGCGTCAGCATGTTCCCCGGCGCTCGTACGTTCCTGTGCTGGCAGGACGGGCTCCGTGAGAACGGGCAGATCCAGGCGTACAACCCGGCATGCGCCTCCGCCATCGCCGCCAACGGCACCACGCCGCTGTACAACTGGTTCGCCGTGCTCCGCTCCGACGCGGCCGGCCGGACCACCGGCTTCATTCCGGACGGTCAGATCTGCAGCGGCGGCACCGGTGGCCCGTACAACTTCTCCGGCTACAACGCCGCCAGGACCGACTGGCCGACGACGCACCTGACCTCGGGCGCCAGCTACCAGTTCCGGTACAGCAACTGGGCGGCCCACCCGGGCACCTTCCACCTGTACATCACCCGGAACGGCTGGAACGCGAACGGGCCGCTGGCCTGGTCCGACCTGGAGTCGTTCGGCAGCGTCACCAACCCGCCGCAGAACGGCGGCCCCGGCGCCCTGAACTACTACTTCTGGAACCAGCAGCTGCCCTCGGGCAAGAGCGGCCGGCACATCATCTACATCCAGTGGGTGCGCTCGGACAGCGCGGAGAACTTCTTCAGCTGCTCTGACGTCGTCTTCGACGGCGGCACCGGCCAGGTCACCGGCGTCGGCCCGAACCAGAGCTCGCCGTCCAACCCGGGCAGCCCCTCGCCAGGCAGCCCGTCCCCCGGTAGCCCCTCGCCGGGCAGCCCGTCCCCGGGCAACGGCGCGTGCACCGCGACCTACGCCAACAACGCGATCAACTGGCCGGGCCACTTCCAGGGCACGGTGACCGTCCGCAACAACAGCGCGACGACCCCGCTCAACGGGTGGACCGTGCGCTGGACCTTCAGCGGCGGCCAGACGTTCGAGGGCGCGCCATGGAACGGCACGGTGATCTCGAACCCGCCCAATGTCGGGGTCCGCAACGCCAGCTACAACGGCAATGTGGGGCCCAACTCGACGACCTCGTTCGGCTTCAACGGCGCGGGTAACGCGCCCAGCCCGGTTCCGACGCTGACCTGCACCAGCCCGTAACCGGATACGTCCTGGGGCCCGGCGCGCCGCGCCGGGCCCCTTCCGGCTGACATCCCGCCGCCCAGGTCAGGAGAACCCGATGCTCGACACCCCGGCATCCGAGCAGGTCAGCGAAGACCGCTCAGAAGAGGACCGCGCGCCGAGCGCGTCCCGCGAGCGCGTGCTGTGGACGATCGGAGCCACGCTCCTGGTCCTGGTGATGGTCGCCCTGTTCCTCCGCGGCGTGAGCTCCTCCTCCGGCCCGGGCGGCCGCTCGGCCGACGGCCTGCCGCAACAGCGGCCCTCCCCCGTGTACACCCTCTCGGACGCGTTGCGAGCGCAGCTCGCCATCGAGGTGACCACGATCCTGGAGAAGTCCTCCCCCGCCCAGCACCATGCCCACGGCCACGACTTCGGCGACGAATACGAGAAGCAGGAGCTCCGCGTCGTCTGCGCGGTCGATCCCTTCGGCGTCGAACCGGTCACCGCCACCACGCGCGAGGAAGTGAAGACCGTCTACGCCCAGCACATGTGCGCGGTCGACGAATTCGGCGACCCCTGGGCCAAGTCGATCCGGGTCGCCGGACCGCTCGCGGTCACCCTCGACAAGAAGGAGCCCGTCATCGAGGTCCCCCTGTCCGGCGAGGGCTACCCCGAGCACGTCCGCGAGCTGATCCCGCCCTATTTCCTGGAATCCGCCTTCAGCAACTACTTCGACCCGGACACCCTGGAAAAGGCCCGCGAACGCTTCGAGAACGGGCAGAACCCGCCGCCGGTCGCGATCAGCTGACCACGACCTGGGGACCGGGATCGTCGTCATCGTCCAGGTCCACGTCAACGCCCATCTCCTCGGCGAGGCGGAGCGCCTCTTCGATCAGGGTTTCGACGATCTGGGATTCCGGGACGGTCTTGATGACCTGGCCCTTGACGAAGATCTGGCCCTTGCCGTTGCCGGAGGCCACGCCCAGGTCGGCCTCGCGGGCTTCGCCGGGGCCGTTCACCACGCAGCCCATGACGGCGACCCGGAGGGGGACCTTGAGGCCGTCGAGACCGGCGTGCACCTGCTCGGCCAGCGTGTAGACGTCCACCTGGGCGCGCCCGCAGGACGGGCAGGAGACGATCTCCAGGCCGCGTTTACGCAGGTTGAGCGACTCCAGGATCTGGATGCCGACCTTGATCTCCTCGACCGGCGGCGCGGACAGCGAGACCCGGATGGTGTCCCCGATGCCGTCGGCGAGCAGCGAGCCGAAGGCCACCGCGGACTTGATCGTCCCCTGGAAGGCCGGACCCGCCTCGGTCACGCCCAGGTGCAGCGGGTAGTCGCACTGCTCGGCCAGCAGCCGGTACGCCTTGATCATGACCACCGGGTCGTTGTGCTTGACCGAGATCTTGATATCCCGGAAATCGTGCTCCTCGAACAGGGAGCACTCCCACAGCGCCGACTCGACCAGCGCCTCCGGGGTGGCCTTGCCGTACTTCTGCAGCAGCCGGGGGTCGAGCGAACCCGCGTTGACACCGATCCGGATCGGCACGCCGTGATCCTTGGCCGCCCGCGCGATCTCGCCCACCTTGTCATCGAATTTCTTGATATTTCCAGGATTGACCCGGACGGCCGCGCACCCCGCCTCGATGGCGGCGAAGACGTACTTGGGCTGGAAGTGGATGTCCGCGATCACCGGGATCTGCGACTTCCTGGCGATCATGGGCAGCGCGTCCGCGTCGTCCTGGGACGGCACCGCGACCCGGACGATCTGGCAACCGGACGCCGTGAGCTCCGCGATCTGCTGCAGGGTCGCGTTCACGTCCGAGGTCAGCGTGGTGGTCATGGACTGCACGGAAACCGGGGCGTCCCCACCCACCGGCACCGAGCCGACGTGGATCTTCCGCGACACCCGCCGCGTGGCGATCGGCTTCATCGGTATTGACGGAATCCCGAGATCAACAGACATTTCTGCACCTTGCGCTCATGGCCACGTTCCCCGACAGCCCAAGTCTAGGCAGTGCCAGGAACACGCCAACCCATGCGCCCACCAGTCACTCCAGCTTCATGTGACGTTACGCGGTGAGTTCCCTGGCCCGGGCGCGCGCCCACTCGTCCGCGCCGAGCACCTCCTCCAGCGATTCCGCCTGACCGGGGATGTGCTCGCCGACCACCCGGGCGACCGTGTCCACGATGCCGAGGAACGGCAGGGCGCCCTTGAGGAAGGCGTCCACGCAGACCTCGTTGGCGGCGTTGTAGACGGCGGGGGCCGTGCCGCCCTGCTCGCCGACGTAGCGGGCCAGCGCCACGGAGGGGAAGGCCCGGTCGTCGAGGGGTTCGAAGGTCCAGGTGTGCGCCCGGGTCCAGTCGACCGGCGCGGACACCTCAGGGAGCCGGTCGGGATGGCCCAGAGCCAGGGCGATCGGCAGGCGCATGTCGGGTGGGCTGGCCTGGGCGACGGTGGAGCCGTCCACGAACTCGACCATGGAGTGGATCATCGACTGCGGGTGCACGACCACCTCGATGCGGTCGAACGGGATGTCGAACAGCAGGTGCGACTCGATCACCTCCAGGCCCTTGTTGACCAAGGTGGCCGAATTGATGGTGATCACCGGCCCCATCGACCAGGTGGGGTGGTTCAGCGCCATCTCCGGGGTGACGCCCTCCAGGTCCGCCCGGGTCCGCCCGCGGAACGGGCCGCCGCTGGCGGTCACCACCAGCCGCCGCACCACCCGGAGATCGGTTCCGGACGGACCGGACGCCCACAGGCACTGGGCCAGCGCGGAGTGCTCGGAGTCCACCGGGAGCAGCTGGCCGGGCTTGGCCAGCCGCTTGACCAGCGGGCCTCCGATGATCAGCGATTCCTTGTTGGCCAGCGCCAGCACCCGCCCGGCCTCCAGCGCCGCCAGCGTGGAGGTCAGCCCGAGCGCCCCGGTGATCCCGTTGAGCACGATGTCGCACGGCCACGCGGCCACCTCGGCGACCCCTTCTGGCCCGGCCAGCACGACCGGATCTGCCCCGCGCGCGGCCAGCGCCCGTTTCAGTGCCGGTACGGCACGCGGATCGGCCACCGCCACCGCCGCGACCCTGAACTCGGCCGCCTGCCGGGCCAGCAGATCCACCCGCCCGCCCCCGGCGGCCAGCGCGGCCACCTCGAACCGGTTGCGGGCGATGACATCGAGCGCCTGAGTGCCGATCGAGCCGGTCGAGCCGAGCAGGACGACCGACCGCGGCGTTTCGGAATCCATCCGCCCATTCTCGTGCACGCACCCGGAGCCCCAACACGGCTGGGCTCCCAGAGCGGCCAAGCCCGCCGATCCGGAGGATCGGCCATAAGCACTGAGGTCTATGAGAAATCAGTACTTCTGTGTCCGAGTCCCGCCATATCCGTATCTGCATACGAAGAGAAATAGCGGTACAGCCCTCGCTAATTTCGCGCGTCAGGACATCCATCACGGAGGTACGCAATGCACCGCTCGGCGCGTCGCCACTTCGCCCGCCTGGCTCCTCTTCTCACCCTGCCCGCCCTCTTTTCGCCCGCCCTCGCCGTTGCACTGCTGCCCGCCGCCCCCGCCCACAGCGCGACGGCCGCGCCCAAGCCGATCACCTACGACGCCGCCGACACCAAGACGGAGCAGCGCTCGGTGGCCTCCTACTGGACCGCGGCGCGGATGGCGGCGGCCAAGCCGCTGGACGCGCCCGCCGAATCCGCCCGCCGGTTCGTCAGCTCCGCCCAGTTAGACGTGCCCGACGGCAAGCCCCTCAGCGTCAAGCCCACGATGACCCTCACGGCGGAGGCCGCCGCGGCCTCGCCGCGCAGCACCGGCGAGCCGTGGACCTCGGAGGGCGCGATCACCGACACGGTCGGCCGGATCTTCTTCACCGTCACCTCGGGATCCAGCGCCGGCCGCAACGCCTCCTGCTCCGGCAACGCCGTGACCAGCGCCAACCGGAGCGTGGTGATCACCGCCGGGCACTGCGTGAAGATCGGCGGCTCATTCCACAGCAACTGGGTCTTCGTGCCCGGCTACGACCAGGGCAACCGCCCGCACGGCACCTGGGTGGCCACCAGCCTGCTCACCACCCCGCAGTGGAACTCCCGCGAGGACATGAACTTCGACCTGGGCGCCGCCGTGGTCGCCCCCCTCGACGGGCGGCTGCTCACCGAGGCGGTCGGCGGGCAGGGCATCGCGTTCAACCAGAGCCGGGGCCGGCAGATGTACGCCTTCGGGTATCCGGCGGCTTCGCCGTACAACGGGTCGAGGCTGATCTACTGCAGCGGGCGGGCCTTCGACGACTTCCTGATGTCGGAAGATGTCGGGCTCAACTGTGACATGACCGGCGGGTCCAGCGGCGGGCCCTGGCTCATCAACTTCAATGAGAGCACCGGGCTCGGGCTGCTCAACTCGGTGAACAGCTTCAAGTACAACTTCGCGAACTACTGGATGTTCGGGCCCTACTTCGGGGGCGAGGCGCAGGCTCTCTACAACGCCGCGCAGCGCACCTCTCTCACATGATTTACCTAAAGTAGCCACTGGAACACGTTTCGTGGTCCAAACTCGGATGCCATGACCCCGAGCATCCCCCTGCTTGCCGTTACGCTCGCCCTGTTCGGGCCGTCCGGACCGGCCAAGCTGCCCGACGTGATCGAGCACACGGCGGCCGTGGCTCCCGTCCGCTACTGGACCGCGGAGCGCATGGCCGCCGCGCTGCCGATCGACCTGCTGCCGGTGCTCAGCCAGGTGGCCCCTGCCGCGCGACACCAGCGGGGCGGGGCGGCCACCAGCGGGGCGCGGTGGAGCGCCGGGGGCGCGGTGGCCAGGACCACGGGACGGGTGTTCCTGACCATGGACGGCGTGGACTTCGTCTGCTCGGCCGGGTCGGTGCGGGGGGCGAACAAGGACCTGGTGGTCACCGCCGGACATTGCGTCAAGGACGGCACCGGGTCGTGGGCGGCGAACTGGATGTTCGTCCCGGGGTACGACGCCGGGCGGGAGCCCTACGGGTCGTTTCCGGCGCGGCGGATGTTCGTGGCCGGGCCCTGGTCGCGCAGCGCCGACGACAGCTACGACGTCGGCATGGTGGCGGTGGCGCCCCGGGGCGGAAAGCACCTGGCGGACGTGGTGGGCGCCCAGGAGATCGGGTTCAACGCGCCGCGCGGCAGGCACGCCTACGGCTTCGGGTTCCCGGCCGATCCGCCGTACAACGGGGAGAGCCTGATGTACTGCGCGGGCGGCACCAAACCCGACCCGAACGAGCAGACCTACGACCAAGGGCTGCGCTGCGACCTCACGGCGGGGGCCAGCGGCGGCCCGTGGCTGTCCGGTTTCGACCAGGCCACCGGGAAGGGCACGGTGACCTCGGTGAGCAGCTTCAAGTACAGCAACGACCGGGGCACCATGTACGGCCCGTATTTCGGCAGCGCCATCAAGACCCTGCACCAGACGGCGGAACGCGCATAGGGCTCGGGACCCGCCGTGCCGGAGGCGCGGCCATAAACACAGCTACAGCTCGTAGGCGTGGCCGCTGTGGTCCTCTTCCATGCTCTCGGCGGCGGTGCGGACGATCTGCGGATCCGGCGTGCCGACGACCTGCTTGTCCTTGTCGTCATAGTCGAACAGCGACAGCACGTGGCGCATCGCCTCAAGCCTGGCGCGCTTCTTGTCGTTGCTCTTGATCACCGTCCACGGCGCGATGTCCGTGCTGGTGTTGAGGAAGACGTCCTCCTTGGCCGCGGTGTAGTCGTCCCAGCGGTCCAGGGAGGCGATGTCCATCGGGGAGAGTTTCCAGCGGCGGACCGGATCGACCTGCCGGATGATGAAGCGGGTGCGCTGCTCGGAGCGGGACACCGAGAACCAGAACTTGATCAGTGAGACGCCGTCCCTGACCAGCATGCGCTCGAACAGCGGCGCCTGGAACATGAACTCCTCGTACTCGGCCTGGGTGCAGAAGCCCATCACCCGCTCGACTCCGGCCCGGTTGTACCAGGAGCGGTCGAAGAGCACGATCTCCCCGGCGGCCGGGAGGTGGGCGGTGTAGCGCTGGAAGTACCACTGGGTGCTCTCGCGCTCGCTGGGCTTCTCCAGCGCGACCACGGTGGCGCCACGCGGGTTGAGGTGCTCCATGAACCGTTTGATGGTGCCGCCTTTGCCGGCCGCGTCCCGCCCCTCGAAGAGGATCACGACCCGCGCCCCGGAGCGCTTGATCCAGTACTGGAGCTTCAGCAGCTCGATCTGGAGCAGGCGTTTGTCGCGCTCGTACCGGGGGCGGTCCATGCGCTCGTCGTACGGGTAATGCTCGCGCCAGGTGTCGACCGGTCGCCCGTCCGCCCGGACCAGAACCGGGTCGTCGTCATCGTCGTCGTCGACCCAGAGCCCAGGCGTGTGGACGAGCAGATCTACCACATCGTCCTGTTTCGGGGTCATGTGACCAGGATTGCACATCCCGGTAAACATCTCGGATCAGAGGGATAGTCCTGTGATGACCATGACCTTTTCATAAGTCAAATCAGCCATGGCCGAGCGCAGACCCTCGCGCCCGACGCCGGATTCCTTCACCCCGCCGTACGGCATCTGGTCGGCCCGGTACGACGGCACGTCGCCGATGATCACCCCGCCCACCTCCAGCTCCCGGTTGGCCCGGAAGGCGGTGTCGAGGCTGCGGGTGAACACCCCGGCCTGCAGGCCGTAGCGGGAGTCGTTGACGGTGGCGAAGGCCTCGTCCACGCCGGACACCCGTTGGATCACCAGGACCGGGCCGAAGACCTCCTCGGCGATGACCTTGGCGCCGGCCGGCACGTCGGCCAGCACGGTGGGGGCGACGGTGGCGCCGTCCCTGGTGCCGCCCGCGAGCACCTTGGCGCCGGCGTCCACGGCCTCGGCCACCCAGGCTTCCACCCGCTCGGCGGCCTGCACCGAGACCAGCGGCCCCACCTGGGTCTTCTCGTCCTCGGGGTCGCCGGTGACCAGCCCGCCGACGGCGGCGACCAGCTTGTCGGTGAACGCGTCGGCGACCGCGTCCTCGACGATCACGCGCTGCACGGCGATGCAGCTCTGCCCGGCCTGGTAGTTGGAGAACAGCGCGACCCGCCCGGCCGCCCAGTTCAGGTCGGCGTCGGCCAGCACGACCGCGGCCGCGTTGCCGCCGAGTTCGAGCGTGACGTGCTTGCGCGGCACCCGGTCGATGATCGCGTAGCCGACCGGCCCGGAGCCGGTGAACGAGACGACGGGCAGGCGCGGGTCCTCCACCAGCGACCCGGCGCGGTCGTTGGGCACCGGCAGGATCGAGAACATGCCCTCCGGCAGGTCGGTCTCGGCCAGGATCTCGCCCAGCAGCAGGGCCGAGAGCGGGGTCGCGGGCGCGGGCTTCACGATGACCGGCGCGCCGACCGCGATGGCCGGGGCGACCTTGTGCGCGACCAGGTTGAGCGGGAAGTTGAACGGCGTGATCGCCAGCACCGGGCCGTATGGCACGCGCGTGACATAGGCCAGGCGCCCCTGCGCGGCCGGTTCGGTGTCGAGCCGCTGCACGTCCCCGCTGAACCTGCGGGTCTCCTCGGCGGCGAACCGGAACGTGGCCACGGCCCGGCCGACCTCGCCGCGCGCCCAGAAGATCGGCTTGCCGTTCTCGCCGCTGATCACGCGGGCGATCTCGTCGGCCCGCTCCGCGATCCGCCGCGACACGTGCGCCAGCGCCTCGGCCCGCACGTGCAGCGGCAGCGCCGCCGCCTGCTTGCGCACCGCATGCGCCGCGGCCACTGCCTCCTCCACCTGATCCGGCGTGGGTACGGCATGCACCCCCACCACCCGCCCGTCATGCGAGTTGGTGACGATCAGTTCGGTCTCGCCGGTCGCGGGACGGCCGGCCAGCCAGAAGGGGCGAAGGGGATTTCCCGGGGTTCCCGAAGCTCCCGTCGAGATAGTCATACATTCACGCTATGCCCATCCGCCCGGACGCTCCTTACTCCGGGCCGCACAATCTCCTGTCCAAGACGCGCCACGCTGGACAACTTCCGATGTTTCAGATTGATGTCACGGATGCGCAGCAATTTCAGGATGTTTTCCGTTGCGAGGCGGTTTGAAGGGTTCGTGGCGTGGTTAAGTCAAGACGCGGGTCCATGCGAGGGCCCACTCGACGAGAAGGGCTCGTGGCTCATGGGTACCCCGGCGCCGCTCGGTCTTCAAGGTGCCTACGCCCTCGGCCAGCGCAGCGGATACGACGAGCTTCGCACCCGGCTTCTCGACGTGGCCAGCGAGCTGCTGATGGCGTCGGGACCGGAAAGCCTCACCGTCCGGCGGATCGCCGCCGAGGCGGGCTGCGCGACGACCGTGATCTACACCATGTTCGGCAGCAAGGAAGGCCTCGCCGAGGCGCTCTACCTGGAGGGCTTCGAGCGGTTCCGGCGGCGGCTGGCGGCGGTCACGCCCCGGCCGGATCCGTACGAGTATCTGGTCGCGCTGCAGCCGATCTACCGGGAGGCGGCGCTGGCCGAGCCCGGCTACTACAGCCTCATGTTCGAGCGGGCGATCCCGGGCTTCGTCCCCAGCGAGCGGGCCAGGACGCTGGCCAGGGCGGCGCTGAACATCATCGACCGGGTGATCGCGGACTGCATCTCGGCCGGGTATATGACGCCGACGCAGCCCCGCAAGGTGGCGGACGCGCTGTGGGCGGCGGCGCAGGGCGCCATCAGTCTGGAACGTGCCGGGCACCTGTCCGACAGCAGCACCTACGACGCTGTCACGGCCGCGACGATCAGCCACTTCCTCATCCGCCGGGGTTGAACGTCAGGGCGATCCAGAGTTCGGCGCGGGTGGCCGGGTCGTCCAGGTCCCGGCCCAGCAGCTCGCCGACCCGGCGCATCCGGTAGCGCAGCGTGTGGCGGTGCACGCCGAGGCGTTGCGCCGCCGCGTCCCAGTGGCCGTTGCTGGCCAGGTACGCGTGGAGCGAGCTGACCAGGTCGGCGCGGGAGCCGTACGCGTGCAGGGGGGCGAGCAGGGCGGCGGCGAAGGCGCGGGCGGCCTCCGGGTCGACCAGGGACAGCAGCCCCTGCCCGGCCAGTTCCGCGAATCTGGCCACGGGATTGGCCGTGACGAGCGCTTGTTCTGCCTGGTCGATGGCCGTGCTCAGATCCTTGGGGTCGCTGACGGGGTTGCTCGCGCCGACCCGGCCGCGGGCGGCGGCGAGGGCGATCAGGTCCTCGGCTTCGGCGGCCGGGGCCAGGGCGATCGTGATCTCTCCGTAGGGCGCGGTGAAGCACGGCAGGCAGGCGACCACCGCGTCGGGGTCGGGGGTGTCGCAGGCGAGCATGACCAGCGGGCCGGACGGGAGTTCCGCGCCGAGTTCGGCGACTGTCTCGGTCGCGCCCTGGACTTCGCCCGCCAGCAGGAGGCGCAGGACGGCGGCGCGGACGCGACGGCCGCCCTCCTTTGGACCGCTCCCCTGTTCCAGGCCGAGTGTCAGCAGGGAGGCCGCGGCGTTGATGATGGTGTGCCCGATGGCGGAGAACGGCCGGGCCGAGCCGACGGCGAAGGAGCCGCGCCGGCCCAGGGGCTGGACGACCACGTGCTCGTCGGGGGCGGCGAGGGCGAGGCTCGACGGCGCTCCGGCGGCGCGCAGCCGGGCGACCTCGGGCGCCAGCGCGGCAGCCCTCTTGGCGGCCAGTTCCGCGGCCCCGTCCTTCTTCCCGCCGGGCTCCCCCGCCGCATGCCGGATATTTCCGGCTTCGTCGAGGAGGAGCACCCAGCCGCCGATCTCGCGGGCCAGGCGGTCGACGACCGCGTCCATGCCCTCCGGCTGGAGCGCCGCCCGGGTCAGCCGGCCTTGCGCGGCGAAAGCGCCTCGGATCTCCTCATATCGCTCGGCCGCGAGCAGGTCGCTGACCGCTTTGCCGACGGCGATGAACGGCGTGGCGCGGGGCACCTCCACCAGCGGCAGCCCGGCCTCCTCGGCCGCCCGCACGAACCCGGCGGGCACCTCGTCGTGCGTCAGCCCGACCCCGAACCCGAGCCCGGCCACCCCCCGCGTGACCAGCCGCGACACGTAAAGCTTCGCGTCGTCCGAGGTCAGCCGCATGCCCGTGGTCAGCACGAGCTCGTCGCCTTCGAGGAACGGCGTCGGGTCCTCCAGCTCGCTGACCGCGACCCAGCGCACCGGCCGATCCAGCGCGCCCCCACCCGCGAGCAGCCGCAAGCGCAGCGCCTCCAGCGCCGCCACCCTGCGCAAACTCGGCGCCATGCGGGATCAACCTCCGTGCTTATGGCCGATCCTCCGGATCGGCGGGCTTGGCCGCCTTCAGCCTGTGTCTTCCCTCGTCTCTCCGGCCGCTTCGCGACCTGCGTTCCTCAGTCCAGACACAGGCGCGGCCAAGCCTTGTGCATTCCGGCCAAGCCGGGTGTGCCAATTGTTCCATGGCGGAGCATCGGCAGGCGGGAGCGGGAGCCGTACCGTCGAAAGCATGAGCACCACAGCTGAAGGCGGCCCTGGACTCGCGCAGGAGCGCCGCCTCATCACCGAGATCCCCGGGCCGCGCTCGCGCGAGCTGTTCGCCCGCAAGCGGGCGGCCGTGCCGCCGGGCATCGGCACCACCCTGCCGATCTTCGTGACCCAGGCGGGCGGCGGTGTCGTGGTGGACGCGGACGGCAACTCGCTGATCGACTTCGGTTCCGGCATCGCGGTGACCAGCGTCGGCAACGCGGCGCCGCGGGTGGTGGATCGGGTCCGGAGGCAGGTGGGCGAGTTCACCCATACGTGCTTCATGGTCACGCCGTACGAGTCGTACGTGGACGTCTGCGAGAAGCTCAACGCGCTCACGCCCGGGGACCACGAGAAGCGCACGTTCCTGGTGAACAGCGGCGCGGAGGCCGTGGAGAACGCGGTCAAGGTGGCCAGGAGCGCCACCGGGCGGCAGGCGGTGGTCGGGTTCGATCACGGGTATCACGGGCGCACGCTGCTGACGATGACGCTGACCGCCAAGAACATGCCGTACAAGCAGGGGTTCGGGCCGTTCGCGCCGGAGGTGTACCGGGTGCCGCTGGCGTACCCGTTCCGGTGGCCGACCGGGCCGGAGAACTGCGCGGAGGAGGCGGCCGCGCAGGCCATCGACATGATCAGCAAGCAGGTGGGCGCGGAGAACGTGGCCGCCGTGGTGATCGAGCCGATCGCGGGCGAGGGCGGGTTCATCGTGCCGGCGCGCGGGTTCCTGCCCAGGATCCTGGAGTTCTGCAAGGCCAACGGGATCGTGTTCATCGCGGATGAGGTGCAGACCGGCTTCGCCCGTACGGGTGCGTTGTTCGCCTGTGAGGACGAGGGGATCGTTCCGGACATCATCACGACGGCGAAGGGCATCGCCGGGGGCCTGCCGCTGGCGGCGGTGACCGGGCGCGCCGAGCTGCTGGACGCGGTGCACGTGGGCGGGCTCGGCGGCACCTACGGCGGCAACCCGCTGGCCTGCGAGGCGGCGCTCGGCGTGCTGGAGACGATCGAGGCGGACGGGCTGGTCGCGAAGGCCGCCAGGATCGGCGAGATCATGCTGCCCCGGCTGCGCGGGCTCCAGGAGCGGTTCGCGATCATCGGCGATGTCCGGGGACGGGGGGCGATGACCGCGATCGAGCTGGTCGTGCCCGGCACCAAGGAGCCGCACCCGACCGCCGCGGGCGAGATCGCCAAGCGGTGCCACGCGGAAGGCCTGGTCGTGCTGACCGCGGGGACTTATGGGAATGTATTGCGCTTTCTCCCGCCGCTGGTGATGCCCGAGCACCTGCTTGAGGAAGGGCTCACCATCCTCGAAAAGGCGGTCTCCGAACTCTGAGAATCCGCACGAGGGCACCCGGCTTGCGGTCGGGTGCCCCTTTTGTTATTCCGCGTTCCCTTCATTTAACCGCCCCTTGACATCGCGCTAGTCGATCACGCGCGGTAACCGCGTTATAACGGTTCCGGTATGCGACCGAAGGGATGGCCGAATGGACCGGAAAGCGGGCGGATCATCATGTTGACCTTCGACCCCGTCGGCCTGACCGCGGTTCAACGTGACGGCGACGCCTGCGTGGTCTGCCACAAGAAGTGGCCCCGGCCGCGCGTGCTGGTGGGCCGGCTGCCCGACTCCGCGCCCGTGCACGCCTGCGACGACTGCGCCGAAGCGCTGCTGCCGCCGCACGAGGGCACGGTTCCCAACCCGCGCCACCTGCGCGCGTTCTCCTGACGCCCTACTGGTCCCGCATGCTCCACGGCGACCCGTACGCGGTGAGCAGCTCCAGGAACGGCACCGAATCGAACGCCTCAGGCCCCAGGACCCCGGTGCCGCGCCAGACGCCGGTCGCCACCAGCTCCAGCGCCACCACCGGATGCACAGCCGTCTGCCAGACGACGGCCTGGCAGCCGTACTCCCGCATCGACCAGGCGTTGTCGACCACGTGGTACAGGTACACCTCGCGCGGCGCGCCGTCCTTGCCGACGCCCTTCACCCAGGTGCCCGCGCAGGTCTTGCCTGTCATCCGGGAGCCCAGCGTGGACGGATCGGGCAGGCTGGCCGCCACCACGTCGCGCGGCGAGACCTGGACGCCCTTCACGGTGAGCGTGTCGGCCGAGTCCAGGCCGAGCTTGCGCAGCGTCTTGAGCACCTCGATGAACTCGTTGCCGAGGCCGTACTTGAAGGTGACGCGCTTGGCGTCCACCCAGCGCGGGACCAGCAGCACCTCCTCGTGCTCGACGTTCACGCACTCCACCGGGCCGATGCCGTCGGGGAAGTCGAAGACCTCGGGCTCGCTGAACGGCTCGGTGGTGTGCCAGTCGCCGTCCTCCCAGACGATGGGCGGGTTGAGGCACTCCTCGATGGTGGTCCAGATCGAGAACGTGGGGGCGAAGTCGTACCCGTCGACGGTGAGGTTCCCGCCGTCGCGGATGCCGATCTCGTCGATGCTCTGGAACAGGTGATCGGCCGCGTACCGGGCGAACACGTCGGCCAGGCCGGGCTCCACGCCCATCCCGACCAGCGCCAGCCGGTCCTTGGCCCGCCACTGGTCGGCCAGCGCGAACTGCTCGTCCCCGAGCTTCACCCCCGGCAGCTCGTACGGCCTGGCGGGGTGTTTCACCGAAAGCGACATGGCCATGTCCAGGTAGTGCGCCCCCGCGGTCAGGGCGGCCCGGAACAGCGGCATGTCGAAGCGCGGGTCGACGGCGTTGAAGAGCACATCGCACCGGTGATCGCGCAGCGCGGCCGCCACCGCGTCGGCGTCCGAGGCGTCGAGCGCGATCGCGCTGAACCGCGGGTCTCCCGCCCTGTCGACCACGGCGGCCGCCCGGTCCTTCTCGTAATCGGCGACGACGATGTGCTCGAAGAAGTCACGGCGAGCGGCGATGGGCACCACAGCGGAGCCCACACCACCTGCGCCGACAAGCAGGATACGCATGCGGGAGACGGTATCAGTTGACTGACTGACCATTCAACAAAGGAACCAGTTTCGACTGGTCGTTCAATCAACGAAATCCGTAGCCAGGGATGTGGCCAGACATGCCGCGGGGCGTTCCGAGGTCGGGGGGAGCACTCGAAACGCCCCTGTTGGCAAGCGCCTCCCCGCGGGGGACGGGCGCGCTCGCGGTCCTGAGAGAGCCTCGCTCTTCGGACAGCCGTATCTATGGCCATGCTTCCGGCACGGCGGGCTTAGTCGCTGAGGAGCCAAGCCGCGTTGAGGATCGCGCGGCTAGTCCACCAACTGCTTCCAGCGGTCGACCCACTGCGCGTAGTCAGTGCATTCCCCGTCCCGGCCCTGGCAATCCTTTGCCGGGTAATCGGCAAAGGAAACCCCCTTGAACGCCCGCGACGTGCCAACCCCATAGAGGCCGCAGATGCGCTCGGCCCGCTCCCGCACCGCGGGATCCACATCCTTGGGCGCCGCCTCGCACACCTCGGCGTTGGCCGGGGCCATGCCGGTCCAGGCGACCGCCTTACGCTGGACCTCCACCGAGGTCACCCAGTTCAGCCACAGGTAGGCGCATTCCGGATGCGCGGCTTCCGCCGACACCTGCCACGAATCCACCTGCCCGGTGACCCGCTGCTCCGCGACCGCCCTGACCGGCTTCCCGGCCCGCTCCAGCGCATCCAGCAGGTACGGCGTGCCCTGCCCGAACCGCGCCGACCCCACCGCGAACCCGGTGACCACCTCCAGCGGATCCCGCCAGTACACGCGCTCCGCCTCCTTCTCCAGCAGCCCCACCGCGTCATCGAGCTGCTCGGCGGTCAACGCGAACGGATCCTCGGCCCCCTGCCGGAGCGCCGCGTCCGCGATGCTCAACGGCGTATCCCTGACGAACACCGGACCTGCGTCCGCGTACATCGCCTCGGCGTCCCGCGGCTTCACCTTGTCGCTGTCGTAAAGCAGGACGTTCTTATCCCACAGATATGGCACACCGTGCCCGCCCGCCGCCTCACGCAGCCGTTTGGGGATGTCCTGGTACCCCTCCACCCGATCGGTATCGATCTCGACCACCCGCTTCTCGGCGACCAAACGCCCGGCCAGGTCGGGCGGGGCCGCGATCACGTCGAAGGCGTCAGGATCGAGGGTCTCGCTCTGGTCGACGGCCGGGTCGTAGGCGAACGGCAGGTAGTTGACCTTGCACCCGCTGGCCGCCTCGAACGCGCCAACCCAGTTGACCTGCGGATCGGTGCCACCCCACTCCACGTGCCCACGCGGCGCAAGCACGACGAGCGCACCTTCACCAGTGCCGGCGGGACTCGGACTGGGACTGGGGCTTGGGGTGGGCGATGGGGAGGAGGACGCGGGCGAGGGACTGGCGGCTTTGGGCGATTTGCTCAACATGGGCGATGCGCTCTCCCGCACGCCTCCCTCAACGCCCGCCACCGCTGAGCCCGGCAACGCTAAGCCCGGCAACGCTAAGCCCGGCAATGCTGACTTCACCGCCCCGGAGCCTGCCGCCGCGGAGCCCGGCAGCGCCGAGCCTGCCACAGCATGGCCGCAGCCCATGGTGAGCAGCACCGATGCGACGGCCAGCGCGACGACCATCGGGCGTGCGATCCGCACGTCTCCCCTCCCTGAGCTTGACGCCCCGAGCCTACTCGGCACACCTGGGGCCCAAGAACCGAGCGGCGGATTGTCGGAGGCCCTGCGTACAGTCATGGGCATGACCGCCCAGCTCCCCCCGCCTTCGCTCGCCCTCGGCCAGGAACCCGGCTCCTCCGACCGCAAGGCGATGGCCGTCCTCGTGCTGGCCTGCATGGGCCAGTTCGTGGGGGTTCTGGACGCGTCGATTGTGAATGTGGCGCTTCCCGCCATGGGCACCGAGCTGAACCTCACCCCGACCGGTCTGCAGTGGGTCATCAACGCCTACATGCTGGCGTTCGCCGGTCTGCTGCTGCTCGGCGGCCGGGCCTCCGACATCTACGGGGAGCGACGGGTCTTCGTCGTGGGCGCGTCCCTGTTCACGCTGGCCAGCCTGCTGGGCGGGATCGCCACCACGCCCACCCAGCTGATCGTCGCCAGAGCTGTCCAGGGTCTGGGCGCGGCCGTCCTCGCGCCGACCACGCTGACCATCCTGACGACCACGTTCCCCAAAGGCCCGCGCCAGACGAAGGCGATCGCCAGCTGGACCGCCGTCGGCGCGGCGGGCGGTGCGGCCGGAGGCACGCTGGGAGGAGTGCTCACCGAGTACCTGTCCTGGCGCTGGACCCTGCTGATCAACGTCCCGATCGGCATCGCGCTGGTGATCACCGCGCTGATCGTGATCAGCCGCTCGCACTACGGGCAGGGGCGGCGCCTGGACGTGCTCGGCACGATCCTGGTCACCGCCGGACTCACCGCACTCGCATACGGCACGGTGCAGACGCACGAGCACGGCTGGGTGTCGGCCGAGGTTCTGGTGCCGCTGGGAGCGGGCGTGCTGAGTTTGGCGGCCTTCCTGCTGGTGCAGTCGCGCGCGACCCAGCCCTTGGTACCGCTCGGCCTGCTGCGGAACCGCCTGGTAGCCGGAAGCAGCCTGGCCATGTTCCTGATGGGCACGATCTTCCTGTCCATGTGGTACTTCCTGTCCCTGCACATGCAGGACGACCTGGACTACACCCCCCTGCAGGCCGGCATCGGCTTCCTCCCCCACGCCCTGACGATGATCGTCGCCTCCCGCGCCGCTCCCTGGTTCTTACGCCGCATGGGAAACCGCACACTGATCGTCGCCGGGGCGCTGGTCGGCCTGGCAGGCATGGTCTGGCAGGCCCAGATGGCCGACGGCTACATCACCGGCATCCTGATCCCAGGCTTCCTGATGTGCGCGGGCGCAAGCGTCTCATATACCCCGATCGCTCTCATCGGCACAGCCGGAATCGACCGCTCCAACTCCGGCCTGGTCTCCGGCCTGCTCACCGCCTCCCGCACGGTCGGCGGCTCCCTCGGCCTCGCAGCCCTGGCCACAGTGGCCGCCACCCAGGCGACCCCGGCCCAGGGTTCAAGCGCCGCATTCCTGGTGGGCGCAGGCTTGATGGCAATCACCGTCGCCGTAGTACTCCTCATCCTCCCCCGCGGAGCCGGCCACTCCCCGGCCCCCGAACCAGGGCGGTGACCATCACACGGCGGTAGAGTGCGCCCGCGTTCCGGCCGTGGCTCCAGGTGATGCGCGAGCAGGTCGTGAGCCTGTTGACCGGGGCACCGGCATGACCTGCTGGGACCCCACCGATCAAGTGCTGGCCGAGGCCATCGGTGAGCGTGAGCGCGCCCTCGATCATGCCAGGCGCGCCCACGCCAGCCACGAACGCCTCGGCCTGGCCTGCTGGTCGGCCAGGAGTGCCGAGTTGGTCAGCGGTTTGTCGGGAAGCCCAGGTTGACTCCGCCGTGGGAGGGGTCCAGCCAGCGGGAGGTGATGACCTTGCCGCGGGTGTAGAAGTGCACGCCTTCGACGCCGTGGACGTGGGTGTCGCCGAACAGGGATGACTTCCAGCCGCCGAAGCTGTAGAAGGCCATCGGGACCGGGATCGGCACGTTGACGCCGACCATGCCGACCTCGACCTCGTTCTGGAAGCGCCGGGCGGCGCCGCCGTCGTTGGTGAAGATGGCGGTGCCGTTGCCGTACTCGCCGGTGTTGATGAGGTTCACGCCCTCCTCGTAGGAGGAGATCCGGACGATCGAGAGCACCGGCCCGAAGATCTCCTCGCGGTGCACCCGGGAGTTGGCCGGGACGTGGTCGAGCACGGTCGGGCCGAGCCAGAACCCGTCCCCGTCCGGCAGGTTCTCGCGCCCGTCCACGACGAGCTTGCCCTCGCCGAGGTCCAGGTAGGAGGCGACCTTGTCGCGGTGCTCGCGAGTGACCAGGGCGCCCATCTCGGAGGCGGGGTCGTCGCCGGGGCCGATCCTGATGGCCCGGGTGCGTTCGGCGATCTTCTCGACCAGCTGGTCCCCGATGGGGTCCACGGCGAGCACGACCGAGATGGCCATGCAGCGTTCGCCCGCGGAGCCGAATCCGGCGGAGACGGCCGAGTCGGCGACCAGGTCCAGGTCGGCGTCGGGCAGGACGAGCATGTGGTTCTTGGCGCCTCCAAGGGCTTGGACTCGCTTGCCGTGGGCGGTGCCGGTCTCGTAGACGTACCGGGCGATGGGGGTGGAGCCGACGAAGCTGACCGCCTTGACGTCCGGGTGGGACAGCAGCCGGTCGACGGCGACCTTGTCGCCCTGGACGACGTTGAAGACGCCGTCGGGCAGGCCCGCCCGCCGCCACAGGTCGGCGATCAGCAGGGACGCCGAAGGGTCCTTCTCCGACGGTTTGAGCACGAAGGTGTTGCCGCAGGCCAGCGCGACCGGGAACATCCACATCGGCACCATGGCGGGGAAGTTGAACGGGGTGATCCCGGCCACCACGCCGAGCGGCTGGCGGATGCTGAAGGAGTCCACGTTGGTGGAGACGTTCTCCGAGAAGCCGCCCTTGAGCAGGTGCGGGATGCCGCAGGCGAACTCCACCACCTCCTGGCCGCGGGAGACCTCGCCGAGCGCGTCGGAGTGCACCTTGCCGTGCTCGGCGCTGATCAGCGCGGCGATCTCGTCCTTGTGCGCCGCCAGGAGCTCGCGGAACCGGAACAGGACCTGGGCGCGCTTGACCAGGGAGGCGTCCCGCCAGGCGGGGAAGGCTCGGGCGGCGGCGGCGACGGCCTCGTCCACCTGGGCGACGTCGGCCAGGAACACCCGGCCGCTCTCCGCGCCGGTGGCCGGGTTGAAGATCGGCGCGGTGCGCTCGGGGGTGCCGGCGGGCGCGCCGTCGATCCAGTGCGTCACCTGCTTCACGAGATGTTCTCCAGGGCGGTCACCAGGATGGCCAGGCCTTCGCGGGCCTCGTCCTCGGTGAGGGTGAGCGGCGGGGCCATCCGCATGGCGTGGCCGTACAGGCCGCCCTTGCCGGCCAGCAGGCCGAGGCTTCTGGTCTCCTCCATGTAGCGGGCGGCCAGGGCGGGCGCGGGAGCGCCGGTCTCGGGGTCGACGAGTTCGATGGCGAACATCAGGCCCTTGCCGCGGACGTCGCCGACGATCGGGAAGCGGGGGGCCGCCGCGCGCAGGCCGTCCAGGATGATCGCGCCGGTCCTGGCCGCGTTGGCCTGCAGGTCGTGGCTGAGCACGAAGTCGAGGGTGGCGTTGGCGGCGGCCATCGCGATCGGGTTGCCGCCGAAGGTGGCCAGGCCGACCGCGTGCGGCGCGTCCATCAGATCGCCGCGCGCCACGACGCCGCCGACCGCGAAGCCGTTGCCGAGACCCTTGGCGAAGGTCATCATGTCCGGCGTGACCCCGTGATTCTGGATCCCGAAAAACGCCGATCCGGTGCGGCCCCAGCCGGTCTGCACCTCATCGGAGATGAACAGGATGCCCTCGGCGGCGAGCACCTCCTGGTAGGCGGCGAACAACCCGTCGGGGGCCATCGTGAACCCGCCCACGCCCTGGATCGGCTCGGCGATCAGCGCGGCCACGTCGCCCGCGACCGCGGTGGCGAGCACGTGCCGCAGGTCGTCCACGCAGGCGGCGATGTAGCCGGCGTCCGACAGCCCCTTGAACTGGGTCAGGTGCCGGTCCGCGCCGTGCAGGAAGTGCACGTTGAGCGGGGAGAGCGAGTTGTTCTTCCAGCTCCGGTTGGACGTCACGGAGATGGCGCCGAACGAGCGGCCGTGATAGCTCTGCCGCATCGCCAGGACCTGGTCGGACTTGCGCGCGTAGGTGGCCAGCAGCAGGGCGGTCTCGTTGGCCTCGGTGCCGGAGTTGGTGAAGAACACCTTGGCGTCCGGGATGCCGGACAGCCGGGCGATCTTCTCCGCGAGCTCGATCTGCCCGCGGAGAAGGTAGACCGTGGACGTGTGCACGACGCCGGTGGCCAGCTGCCGCTCCACCGCCTCCCTCACCTCGGCCACGTCGTACCCGATCATGTTCGTCAGGATGCCCGCGAAGAAGTCGAGATAGCTCTTCCCGGCGGCGTCGACGACACGGTTGCCCTTGCCGCTGACGATCTCGATGGGGTCCTGGTAGTACAGGGCGAGCCAGTTGGGCATTACCGCACGATGGCGGGCAAGAAGGTCCGACATACTTCGAGTATCCCGGCTGGCCGTGGCCCCTCCTACCAATCAATGTGTCGGCATAGGCGAAACTTCCGTTACACGTTGCCGGGGAAGGACGGCCAGCGCGACGATCGCGGCGGCGATCGCGAAGCCGAGGCCGACCAGCGATCCCACCGACATCGCCGACAGGAACGCCTCCCTGCCCGCCTCGGCCAGCACCGGGTCGCCGCTGTCCAGCGCCACGTTCACCGACGCGCGGGCGGCGGCCGGAGCCGACTCCGGCATTGAGGAGGTGTACGCGGAGGACAGCACGCTGCCAAGGATGGCGATCGACAGCGCCAGGCCGACCTGCTGCACGGTGTCGTTGAGCGCGGAACCGACGCCCGCGTGCTCCGGCGGCACCGCGCCCATCAGAGCCGTGTACGCCGCCGGACCGGCCAGGCCACCGCCCACACCCATCACGATCAGGCTGGACACCAGCAGCAGATACCCATCGGAGCTGTCCAGCGTGGCCAGCAGCCCGAACCCGCCCGCCATGACGGCCAGGCCCAGCGTGATGAGCGTCCGGTTGCTGACCTTCTTACCCAGCCCCGCGCCGACCCCGTTGAAGACCATCGCCGCCACCACGTACGGCAGCAGCGCGACCCCGGCCTGCAACGGCTCGTACCCGAGCACGAACTGCAGATACTGCGTGAGCGCCAGCATCAGCGCCCCCGAGCCGAAGGCCAGCAGCACGATCGACGCGCAGGCGCCGCTGAACGCCCGGTCCTTGAACAGCCCCAGCGGCAACATCGGGTGATCGGTCCTGCGCTCCCACAGCACGAAGCCGCCCAACCCGAGCACGGCCGCCGCGACCAGGCCGAGATTCCAGCCGTCCGCCGGGAACGTGATGACCGCCCAGACCAGCGAACTCATCCCGACGATCGAGAGCACCACGCCGACCGGGTCCAGGCCCCGGCTCGACCCGTACGTCTCCGGCATGAGCACCACGGCGGCGATGACGGCCACGATCGCGATCGGCACGTTCATCAGGAAGACCGAACCCCAGTAGTAGTGCTGGAGCAGCACCCCGCCCAGCGTGGGCCCGGCGATCACGCCGATCATGGCCACCGAACTCCACGCGGCGATGGCCTTGCGGCGTTCGTCCTCGTCGAAGACGGTGATCAGGATCGACAGCGTGGACGGCATCAGCACCGAACCGCCGACGCCCATCAGCGCGCGGGCGCCGATCAACTGCCAGGGCTCGGTCGCCAGCGTGGCAAGACCGGAGGCCAGGCCGAAGACGATCAGGCCGGCGATGAGGGCGCGGCGTCTGCCGTACCGGTCGGAGAGGGAGCCGACGGTGAGCAGCAGACCGGCGAAGACCAGGACGTAGGAGTCCAGGATCCACTGGATGTCGGCGGGGGTGGCGCCCAGGTCGCGCATGAGCGCCGGGATCGCCAGGTTGAGCACCGTACTGTCCACGACGAGCACGAGCACGGTGAGGCAGAGAACGAGAAGAATCCACCAGCGGCGGGGATCTCGTACAGTGTTCGAGGTCACTCGCACACTGTACGACAGTTCTCGTACGGCGTGCGAGAGAATATCGTGGAGAGGTGCCACCCAAAGAGTTCACCTCGGTCTGGATGCGGGAACCGCGTGGTCAGCGGGAGCGCGGGCTCACCCGGGACCAGATCGTCAAGGCCGCCATGGAACTCCTCGACGCCGAAGGGCTCGACGCGCTGAGCATGCGCAAGCTCGGCGCGAAGCTGGGCTCCGGGGCCACGAGCGTCTACTGGCACGTGGCGAACAAGGACGAGCTCCTCGAACTCGCCATGGACGGCGCGTATGCGGATGTGGTGCTGCGCCCGGGCCGGTCCTGGCGGGAGACGGCCAGCGACTTCTCCTACGGGCTGCGTGGGACGATCTTGCACCATCTCTGGCTGGCCTCGCTGATCGGCGTGGTGCCCAGCCTGGGGCCGCAGGCGCTGCGCTGTTCCGCCATGCTGGTGGACGCGTTCGAGCGGGGCGGGTTCCGCGGCATGGACATCGACTTCGCGGTGGCGGCCGTCCTGTCGTACACACTGGGGGCGACCCTGCCGGAAGCCTCGTGGCGTAGCGCGGCCGCCAGGTCGAACTGCACCGAGAAGGAGCAGGTAGAGGCGCTCGGACCAGTGATCGACAGGATCGCGGCCGAACATCCGGCGCTGCACGAGCGTTACCAGAGTTACCACGCCCGCGACTACGACCCGGCGCTCGCCAGGAAGATCGGTTTCGACTACGGCCTGGTGGCCATGCTCGACGGTCTCGCCGAACGCCTGCGCCAGACGGGATCGCGCGAGGCCCAGGCCAGCCCGGCCAGCGCCACGGAGAGCACCACCGACCAGCGCACGTGAGCGATCGTCCACTCGGTGGTCTGGAGGCCCAGCAGGGTCCAGTCGCCCGGCGTCGCGAGGGCGGCCAGCGTGAACACCACCATGGTCGGCACCGCCAGCACACCAGGCTCGGGAGCGCCCCGGCCGAGCAGGGCAGCGAACGCCAGCCCTTCGGCGAACAGCGCCGCGAACTCCACAGTGAGCCACAAGAGCCACACCTCAGGCAGATGCGACCGCTCCACCAGGAGCGCGACGATCCACACCGGCAGCGCGACCAGCAGCGCCAGCCCCGCCCGGACCCCGGTCCTGAGCCACAACGGAGCCGGAACCGGCGCGGTCACCTCCGCCGAGGCGTCGTCCAGGAAGAACAGCGCCCCCAGCGTGAGCACCAGCGCGACCGCGCGCAGCGACCAGACCCCGCCCTTCCAGCCGCCGTCCGGCCACACCAGCACGACCGCCACGATCAGGACGGCCCCCGCCAGCGGCTGCCAGCGCAGCAGTCGCGGGGCCATTCGCGCCAGCAACCCCATCTGACGCCACCTCACGGCAATTGCCCCAGCCCCGCAGCCGCGACCGCGATCACCGTCAGCGCCCCCGCGCCGAACCAGAACGTCCTGCGCGGCGAGTCGCGCAGCATCGCGAGCGCGCCCGCCCCCAGGCACAGCGCCAGCAGATAGACCGCATGCCAGCCGGTGTGCCCCGGATTGAACCCCATCGCCGCCCGGTACGGCCACGGCCCCCACACCGCGAGCTCGGCGTAGAAGCCGAACAGATGCCCCCCGGTCGCCTCGTTCCCGTTGACCACCACATTGAAGAAGATCAACGTCACCATCACCAGCACGGACGTCCCCGCCCACGGCAGCCAGCGCGCCGAGGCGGCCCCGAGCAGCCCCGCGCCCAGCACGCACAGCGGCCCCAACGCGAGCTCGAAGACCGTGGGGAACCGCTCCAGCGAAACGCCCTGAACCGCGTATCCGGCGCAGAGCACCCCCTGCACCGCACAGGCCGCCAGGAAAGGACCGAGCGCGGCCAGGCAGGAGGCGGCCGTCCGCTGCGTCCGGGAAGCCGGAAGCGCCCCCAGCAGTTCGTCACCGCCCGCCCGCCGGGACGCGCTCGCGACCAGCTCGGCCGCGAAGAACACCGGCACTCCCGGCCACATTGCCATCCCGTTGGTGAGCAGGCTGAACGCGGGCCTTGGCCCCCAGTAGTCGCGCAGCTCCACCACCGACGCCAGCACGAACAGCGCGAACCCCGCCAGCACCAGCGGATGCCGCAGCAGCCGCCGCGCTTCGGCCACCGCCAGCGCGGGCACCGAGGAGACCTTCATCTTGACCGTCATGACCCCACCCCCACGGCGGCGTCCCCGAGCAGCAGCAGATAGCCGTCCTCGATGGTCGGCTCGGCCAGCCGCGCGGCGTCCGGCGCCTGGCCGATGTTGCGGAACAGCCCCTCCCCCGTACGCCACGACAACACGCCCGACCGTTCCGCCGACAACCAGACCTGCCCCTCGGCCACCCGCCGCAGTTCCTCCGGCGTGCCCTCGAACATGCACCGCCCCCCGTCGAACACCACCACCCGCCCGCACAGGGCGGCCACGTCCTCGGTCTGATGGGTGGACAGCACCACCGTGCGGTTCTCCCCGATCCGGGAGATCAGCTCGCGGAACCGCAGCCGCTGCTCCGGATCGAGCCCGGCCGTCGGCTCGTCCAGCAGGACCAGCTCCGGCTCCCCCAGCAGCGCCTGGGCGATGCCCACCCGCCGCCGCATGCCGCCGGAGAGCGCGCGAATGCGCTTGCCGCTCACCTCCGCGAGCCCGACCTCGGCGATCACCCGGCGCACCTCGTCGTGCCGTTCCCGGCGATCCACGATCTCCTTGAGGATCGCCACGTAGTCCACGAACTCGAAGACGGTGAAGGCCCGATGGAAGCCGGGCTCCTGCGGCAGGTAGCCAAGCCGCCGCCGGATCTGCAGGCGCTCGGCCGACGGATCGCGCCCCAGCAGCCGCAGCGTGCCGGAGTCGGCGGCGAGCACGGTGGCCAGCATCCGGATCAGCGTGGTCTTCCCGGCCCCGTTCGGCCCGAGCAGCCCGGTCACCCCCGGCCCCGCGGTGAACGAGAGCCCGTCCAGGGCCCGATGCCGGCCATACGATTTCACGACATTGGTGACGACGACGGTGTTCATCGGGAGCCCTCGCTCTGGTAGCGGTCGCGGCGCAGGAACAGCAGGGCGGCCGAGACCAGCACGACGGCCAGCGCCGTGACCTGACCGGCCGTGCCGAACATGGCCAGCGGCTCGTCCCTGATCGCGAACGCGGAAACCCCCGCCAGCCAGAGCAGCGACAGCGCCGCACCGCTGGGGGCGGGCTCGAACCGGCTGGACAGCACCAGTGTGAGCGCGGTGAGGGCCAGCGCGGGCAGCAGCCACGCCACCACCGCCCAGTCGCGGCCGAGCAGCGCGAACCCGGCCGCGAACGCCAGCCCGGCCGAGGTGACCAGCACCGCCGCCGCCCGCGCCAGCATCAGCCGGAACGCCGAATACGGCGCGGCCAGCCCGATCTCGTACGCCGGATCGGCCCCCCGCCCGAACGCCAGCGCCACCCCCGCCACCGGCAGCACCGGCGCCACCGCGAGGAACCACAGCAGCCCCCACCGGTCGTCGATCCCGGCCGCGAGCACCGCGAACAGCAGCGCGACCCCGTTGGCCGCCAGCCACGGCAACCGCAGCGAGTAGGCCGCCCCGAGCAGCCGGGCCGTCGGCTCGTTGATCCCGACCAGGCGCAGCAGCCGCTCGAACGGCCCGGGCACCGGCGCGTCCACCGCCTCGGCGATCTCCCCCCACATCCTCCGCAGCCGCTCCTCGGGTACGGCTGTCGCCACCGAACCCCGGCAGCGCTCGCAGGCGAGCAGATGCGCCTCCACCGAGGCCGCCGCGGTCCCGCCCAGGGCGCCCCCGGAGTACCGGGTGGCCAGCTCGTCGTCGACATGCCAGTCCGTCATGCCAGTCCCTCCCGCAGCATGGCCTTGGCCCGCATCATCCGGGTCTTCACGGTTCCGGTGGGGATGCCGAGCAGTTTCCCGGCCTCCCTGGTCGTCAGGCCGTCCAGCACGGTGGCCTGCACGACCGCGCGCAGCTCCGGTGACAGCTTGCTGAGCGCGCCGCCCAGGTCGCCGTACTCGATGCCGAGCAGCACCTGCTCCTCGGCCGACACCACCACCTGCTCCTGCGCGAGGAGCACCACCAGCGGCCGTTTGCGCAGATGGTCGAGTAACCGGCGGATGCCGATGCCCCAGATCCAGGCGGCCACCTCGCCCTTGCCATTCCAGTTGGCGGCCTTCCGCCAGACCACCACGAAGGTGTCCTGGACGGCTTCGTCGACCAGGGTCGCGTCGGCGCAGCGCCGGGTCAGGCGGAGGACCAGCCAGGGCGCGTGCCTGGCGTAGATGATCTCCAGGGCGCGCCGGTCCCCCTCGGCGACCGCGCCCAGCAGGCGGGCGTCCGGCCACGCCTCGTGCTCGTTCATACCCCTCTGTCGGGGTCCTGGCCGGAACCGGTTCACGGGGTGCGCCCGACAGGGAGGGCATGAAGCGTCTCCTCGCCCTGCTGGCCGTCATGCTGATCAGCACGGGCTGTGCCTCGCCCGAGCAGCCACCCAAGGCACGAAAAATCATCATCGATACGGACATGGGGAATCTGAATGACGACGCGCTCGCCACCGTCCTGCTGGCCGCTTCCGGCGTGGAGATCCTGGGGGTGACCATCGTCGGCGGCAACACCTGGCCGGAGGACGGCCTGGAGTTCGCCCGCCGCCTCCTCATCGCCTATCCGGACATTCCGGTTATTTTGGGCGATACTGCGACACCGGAGCGGCGGAATGGCTATTCGGGCGCGGTTGAATATCGGCGTACGAACCCGCGCCGCGGCCCGGCGGCGGACTTCATCGCCGAACAGGTCACCAAATATCCCGGCGAGGTAACAATTCTCACCATCGGTCCGGCAACAAATCTGGCGAAAGCGGCACAAACCCACCCCGACATGGTCCCGCTGGTTGAACACGTCGTCTACCTGGGCGGCAGCACGAGCGGCGAGCAGGAGTTCAACTGGTGGTTCGACCCGGAAGCCGCTCAGATCGCCGTCAACACCCCATTCCCCCAAAAGACGGTACTTTCTATGGATGTCGGCTTTCCTCTACCCAATACGGACGTGAGCCCCGCGCTGGGGTACTTCTTCGCCCGCAGCCCCGAACTCCCCGCCTGGGACGCCATCGCCGCCGCGATCGTGCTCGATCCGGCCATCGCCACCGGCCGCGCGAACGTCGGCGTGACCGTCGGCAGCACCGGCACGATGGACCTCGGGCCCGGCACGACCTCACTCGTGCTGGCCGTAGACCAGGAACGATTCCGGCAAACACTGCATAGTGTCAGGGATTGATGTCTCATACTTACACCCTGATCCGGTAGCCTCGCTGCATGCTCCCCACGGTCGCGGACGTGCTCTCGCTTGATGCCGTCCGGCGCGGAAACCCGCGCGTCGTTGCGGGCGCCGATCGGCTCGACACCCGGGTTCGCTGGGTGCATGTAGGGGAAATCAGCGACATCGCCCACCTGCTCAGGGGGGGCGAACTGGTGCTGACCACCGGCGTGGCCTTGCCGTCGGAGCCCGACAAACTCGCAGAATACGTCGCCGACCTCGCCGCGGTCGGCGCGTCGGGCCTGGTCGTCGAACTCGGCCGCAGGTTCGTCAAGGAACTGCCCGGAGCCGTGGTCCGGGCCGCGGAAGACCACGGGCTGCCGCTGGTGACACTCGCCAGGGAAACCCCGTTCGTCCAGATCACCGAATCCGTGCACGCCCGCATCATCGACATCCAGCTCCAGGAACTGCGCGCCTCCGAGCAGCTGCACGAGGTCTTCACCGAACTCTCCGTCGAAGGCGCCTCCCCCGCCGACGTGCTCGGCCAGGTGACCCGCTTCTCCGGGCGGCCGGCGCTGCTGGAGAACCTGGCCCACCAGGTGCTCGCCTGCGAGTCCGCCGGGCAGGACACCGGCGCGCTCCTGGCCAGCTGGGAATCACGCTCCCGGGCCGTCGCCACCGAGGGCCGCACGGCGTACGACGGGACTTCCGGGTGGCTGGTCACCACCGTCGGGGCGCGCGGGCAGGACTGGGGGCGGCTGATCCTGCTCTGCGACGGGCCGCCCAGCCCGCGCGACATCGTGCTGGCCGAGCGCGCGGCCACCACGCTCGCCCTCGGCCGCCTGCTCGAACGCCACCAGGAGTCACTGGAACGCCAGGCCCACGGGACGATCATCACCGGCATCCTCACCCATGCGTACGCCGATCCCGACGAGGCCGCCGCCCGCGCCCGCGCGGTCGGCGTGCCGCTCACCGGCCGCAAGCTGATCAGCGTCGTGCTGCGGCCCATCGCCGAAGGCGACACGGCGCTCGACGAGCAGGTCCGCCTCGGCGACCTGGCCGAGGCCACCGCCTCCGCCTGCCGCGACGCCCGCCTCCCCGCCCTGGTCGGCGCCCTCGACCAGGCCCGCGTCGGGGTGCTGCTGCCACTCCCGCCCCGCACCGCCGCCGAAGCCGCGCTGGCGGCCCTCGCCGACCGCCTGCGCGCCTCCTTTCCCAACCCTTTCGTGCTGGCCGCCGGGTCGATCGTGGAATCCGTCCGGGACGTGCGGCGCAGCTTCCTGGAAGCCGAGCAGGTCGCCGACGTGGCCGTCAGGCAACCCGACGGGCGGCCCTACTACCGCCTGCCCGACCTGCGGCTGCGCGGACTGCTGCACCTGCTCAGGGACGACGCCCGGCTGCAGACCTTCGCCGAGCGAGAGCTGAGCCCGCTGCTCGCCCACGACGCGCAGCGCAACGGCGACCTCACCCGCATCCTCGGCATCTACCTCGACTCCGGCCGCAACAAGGCCGTCGCCGCCCAGCGCGCGCACCTGTCCAGGCCCGCCTTCTACGACCGGCTGCGCCGCTTGGAGCGCATCCTGGACACCGACCTCGACGACGTCGAATCCTGCCTCTCCCTGCACGTCGCGCTGCTCGCACTGGAGTCGTTCCGAAGGGAAACCCGGTGAGGGCACGCGACCACGGCATCATCGTCGGCTCCGGCACGCCTGGACCGCACAACGCGATCACCGACGTGCCCGGCGTGCGGGTCGGCCACACCACGCTGATCAGCGGCGACGGACCGCGCGTGGTCGGCTCGGGGCCGGTACGCACCGGCGTCACCGTGGTCCTCCCGCACGAGAGCTCGGCCTTCGATGAACCCGTGTACGCGGGGCTGCACTGGCTCAACGGCAACGGTGAGATCACCGGCATGGCGTTCCTGCGGGAGTACGGCATTCTTGGCTCGCCCATCGGGCTGACCAACACCGGCTCGGTCGGCGTGGTCCGGGACGCGCTCGTCGAGATCGAGGTCGGCGCGCTGCGCAAGGGGGCGGTGTCCTGGTCGCTGCCGGTTGTCGGGGAGACGTGGGACGGGTCGCTCAACGACATCGACGGGCAGCATGTGACCGCGGCGCATGTGCGGGAGGCGTACGCGCGCGCCTCCGGCGGGCCCGTCGAGGAGGGCTCGGTCGGCGGGGGCACCGGGATGATCTGCCACGGCTTCAAGGGCGGCATCGGCACCGCCTCAAGGATCGTGGACGGTTACACCGTCGGCGTGCTCGTCCAGGCCAACCACGGGAGGCGGGATCGGCTCACCGTGAACGGGGTCAACGTCGGGCGGTGGCTGCCGACGTCGCCCGCGCCGTACGAGGGGGCCGGATCCATCATCGGGATCGTGGCCACCGACGCGCCGCTGCTGCCGCACCAGTGCCGGCGGCTCGCCCAGCGGGCCGGGCTCGGCGTGGCCAGGACCGGCGGGGCCGGGGAGAACTCCAGCGGCGACGGCTTCCTCTGCTTCGCCACCGGCAACCGCAACCTGCCCGCCAACGCGCTGGACGCCGATCCGCCCAGGACCTACCAGGTGACCGTACTCGCCGACGAGCACATCGATCCGCTCTTCTACGCGGTGATCGAGGCCACCGAGGAGGCGATCGTCAACGTGCTGGTCGCCGCCGAGACGATGACCGGCGCCGACGGGCTGACCATCCCGGGCCTGGACGGCGCCGTCCTGGCAAACCTCCTCACCTGACAAGGCTTGATACCACCTGACAGCGCCGCAGGTCAGGGGCACGGGGGAGAAATCACACCCCACCGGGTGTAAGAGCTACTCCACTTGATTACCCTCCGTATGCTCGCCATCACAGACCGATCGTGCTTGGCTGCTGCGGTGACCCTAACCGAGCCAGCGATCACGAATGGGACGGTCCCGCCGCCCGATCCCGCGACCACGGTCCGCGCTCTCTCCCGCCGCTTCCCGGGCTGGACGATCTGGTGGGGGGAGTCCACCAACCACTACTGGGGGATGTCCCGCCGAGCGGGAGGCGCGTTCGTCTCCGTCGAAGCGCAATCCGCGGCCGAATTCGTACAAAAGGCGCGAGACATCGAATACCGCTCACCACAAAACAACCTGTAAAAGGCTGACAACGCCGAATTCTCATACTCTTTGGCGTGTTTCGCTCTCCCTGCACGATCAATGTCGCCACGATGGTCCCTTAGGCCATTAATCGGGAGAGAACCAACATGCGACGCCGCCTGACCGTCGGAACCGCCGCGTTGATCGCCACAGTCACCGCTGTGTCGGCACCAGCACTGTCCGCGACAGCCGCATCAACGGAATCCATACCGGCCGGACTGCCCTCCACCAAGTTCCCCCTCGGGGTCCCGGGCGTTCCCACCTCGGCCGGAAAGGCGCTCGGCGCCGGAATCGAATACTTCACCCTCAAGCACGGCACCGCCGAGGACGGCTACACCGTCAGCCTCCTGAACGCCGGCAAGGACGCCTTCACCGAGACCACCGCCCAGAACCTCGCCGTCTCCGCCCAGTCGGCCGGCTTCGAGCCGACCATCGTGCAGTTCACGCGTCCCGCCGTCGCCGACTTCCCCGCCCAGGACTACTGGATGGTACGGATCGGCAACTGGACCCTGAAGCAGAAGAAGCAGGCGGCCGAGGTCGTCCAGGAGCTCAAGGACGCGGGGATCAGCTCCAAGGTGGACTATCTCGGCGACGACGGGTTCGTGACCTCGGGGCCGTGGTCGATGCGGGTGGTCACCGTCGATCCGCGGACCTTCCGCGGCACGTTCGCCTCCTCACTGGGGACCAGCACCGCCAAGCGGGAGAAGGTGTCCGCGATGGCGAAAGGCGGGGGCGCGTCGATCGCGGTCAACGGAGGGTTCTTCGACATCCACACCTCCGCCGCCTACCGGGGGGATCCGACGGGGATCTCGGTGGTGGGGGGCAAGTTGCTCAGCGAAGCTGTTTCCGGGCGTACGGCGGTGGTGATGAAGGGGCGGACTGTGCGCATCACCGAGCTCGCCTCAAGGGTGACGGCGACGGCCGCGGATAAGGCCAGCTCGCCTGTTTCCGGGGTGAATCGCGTGCCCAAGCCCAACGAGCTCGTGCTGTACACCGAGGAGTTCGGCACGAAGACGCCGTCCACCGGGGGAACTGAGGTCGTGCTTGACGAGGCCGGTCAGGTGTTGGGAGTGCGGACGGCCGGGGGGAAGGTCACCAAGGGCCGGCGGGTGCTGCATGGGGTTGGCACCGCGGCCGAATGGCTGACGGCGCACGCTACGGAAGGGCAGATTGTCACCGTCAAGACGATCGTCAGTGATCTGCGGAAGAAGCGGACCATCCCGTTGACGCCTGACACCTATGTCGTCGGGGGTGGGGTGGGGCTCGTCCGCAATGGCAAGACCTGGATCACGGCGTCGGTGGATGGCATGGCCAGTACCAACATGATCTTGCGGCGGCATCCGCGGACGCTGGTGGGCGTGAGCAAGACCGGGAAGCTGATCCTCGCGGTCATCGACGGGCGGGCGCCCGGCGAAACCGTGGGGGCGTCCTTCCTGGAGGCGGCCCAGGTGATGCGGTGGCTTGGGGCGCGGGACGCGATCAACCTCGATGGCGGCGGGTCCAGTGCCATGGTCGTCCGCGGGAAGGTCGTCAACAAGCCGTCCGACGGCTCGGAGCGTGCGGTCGGAGACGCGTTGCTGGTCAAGCCCTGAGTTTGTCGATCATGTCGTCGTCGCAGGTGGCCCAGAAGGAGCCGACGACGTCCTCCAGGTGGTTCAGTGAGGCTGCGGCGAAGAGGACATCCTGATATTTCGTGATGTCGTATTCGGTGGCGCCCATGGCGGCCAGGTCGAGGGGGCGGATGTCCATGCCGCGGAACTCCTCGATCTCGCCGTACGAGCTCAGGATGCCCGCGCCGTACGCCTTGAGTTCGTTGTTCTCGTTCATGACGCCGAACTCCAGGGTGAACCAGAAGATCTTGGAGACGAACTCCAGGGCTTCTTCGGTTTCCACGTGCTGGGCGGCGCGGCCGGCTACCCGGTAGAGGTCGGCGAAGCGGCGGGAGGCCAGCGTGTTGCCGTGGCCGATCACCTCATGGATGATGTCGGGCTCTGGGGTGTAGAACGGCACCGAGTGGTGGCGGATGTACTGGGTCGAGTGAAAGTAGCCGTCGGCCAGGACACCGTAGAACTCGCGGAGGGGGACCAGTCCGGCGGCTGGGAGGTAACGGAATCCCGTCAGCGGGGTGAGCAGGTCGCTGACCTCTTCCAGCTGGGGGATGTGGTCGGTGGGGAGACCTAGCTCCTCGGCTGCGTTCACGAACTCGGTCACCGCGTACTTGTGGTGCTTGGCGGCCAGTTCTCTTGTGACCAGTGCCCAGACTTCGTGTTCCTCGTCGGTGTACTCCGCGTGGGGGATGGGGTCGCCCTTGGTGTGGCCCACTGCCAGGGCGGCGATCGCGTTTCTGCGGGCGCGGTACACCGGGTCGGCGAAGCCGGGGTGATTGGCCGCGAGCTGTACGGTGACGGAACCGTCCTCGTTCGCTGCGACCGGAGCGAAATACTGAGCTTCCTCGAACATCTATAAATGACATCAACTTGGGCCTGCCACTGGCAAGTGTGCTCAGCCAAACCTAGACAATCCGCCTAACGTGCCCGAATTCTTCTGGTCACGGCTGGACAATCTGTCCAGGTCCGTTCTAAGGCTGCGTCTCGAGACGGGCGACCACATCGGTCAGGATTCGAGAAGCGCGGACCCCCGAGCCGCAGCTAGCGTGACCTGCACGGACGTCACCGGACTTCCCGTTCGTCCGCTCCCCACGACTTCAGGAGTGACCGTGACCGGCTCATCCACCCAGGGAATCAAGACCGTGCTGCACCCCGTTTCCGACCTGGCGAAGGCCAAGGAGGTGTACGCCGCCCTGCTCGGTGTGCCGCCGATCGCCGACGCGCCCTACTACGTCGGCTTCGAGGCCGAGGGTCAGCACATCGGGCTGGTGCCGGGCGGCGGACCGCAGGGCATGACCACACCGGTGGCCTACTGGCACGTGCCGGACATCGAGGCGAAAATGGCCGAGGTGACCGCCGCGGGAGCCACCGTGAAGGAGCCCGCGCACGATGTCGGTGGCGGCAGACTGGTGGCCACCTTCACCGACCCCGATGGTAACGTCCTCGGGCTGCTTCAGGACTGATGAGTGCCGATCCCCGCTCCCCCGCTCAGCGTCGCCGCGACACCGAGCATCGGCGGCCTCGCCTAACAGATATGGAGACACGATGAGCATTGCCACGAGACCGGAGACGCAGTCGCCTGCGCCGCACGTTGCCGACAGCCACGACCTGATCCGCGTGCACGGCGCGCGCGTGAACAACCTCAAGGACGTCAGCGTCGAGCTCCCGAAGCGCCGGCTGACGGTGTTCACCGGCGTCTCCGGCTCGGGCAAGAGCTCGCTGGTCTTCGGCACGATCGCCGCGGAGTCGCAGCGGCTGATCAACGAGACCTACAGCGCCTTCGTGCAGGGCTTCATGCCCACACTGGCGCGGCCCGAGGTCGACGTGCTCGACGGGCTGACGACCGCGATCATCGTCGACCAGCAGCGCATGGGTGCCGACCCCCGCTCGACAGTCGGCACCGCCACCGACACCAACGCGATGCTGCGCATCCTGTTCAGCCGACTCGGGCAGCCGCACGTCGGTTCGCCCAACGCGTTCTCCTTCAACGTTCCCACGGTCCGAGCCAGCGGTGCGATCACGGTCGAGCGCGGCGCCAGTGCCGGCAAGGCCGTGAAACAGACCTTCACCCGCACCGGCGGCATGTGTACGCGCTGCGAAGGCCGGGGCAGGGTCACCGATATCGACCTCACCCAGCTCTACGACGACTCCAAGTCGATCGCCGAGGGCGCGATCACCGTGCCCGGCTACAAGGTGGACAGCTTCTGGACCGTAAAGATCTTCGCCGAGTCGGGCTTCATCGACCCGGACAAGCCGATCCACAAGTTCACCAAGCAGGAGCTCCACGACTTCCTCTACAAGGAGCCGACCAAGGTGAAGGTCGACGGCATCAACCTCACCTACGAGGGGCTGGTTCCCAAGGTGCAGAAGTCGTTCCTCTCCAAGGATCCCGACGCGCTGCAGCCGCACATCCGGGCGTTCGTGGACCGGGCGGTCACCTTCGCCTCCTGTCCCGAGTGCGGTGGCACCCGGCTCAGCGAGGCGGCCCGCTCCTCACGGATCGGCGGGATCAACATCGCCGACGCCTGCGCGATGCAGATCAGTGACCTCGCCGAATGGGTCCGTGGCCTCGACGAGCCGTCGGTCGCGCCGTTGCTCACCGCGCTGCTGCAGACCCTCGACTCGTTCGTGGAGATCGGGCTGGGCTACCTCTCGCTCGAGCGGCCGGCGGGCACGCTGTCGGGCGGCGAGGCGCAGCGCGTCAAGATGATCCGCCATCTCGGCTCCTCGCTCACCGACACGACCTACGTCTTCGACGAGCCCACCATCGGCCTGCACCCCCACGACATCCAGCGGATGAACGACCTGCTGCTGCGGCTGCGGGACAAGGGCAACACGGTGCTCGTCGTCGAGCACAAGCCGGAGGCGATCGCGATCGCCGACCACGTCGTCGACCTCGGCCCTGGTGCCGGCACGGCGGGCGGCACTGTCTGCTACGAGGGCACCGTCGAGGGGCTGCGGGCCAGCGGCACCATCACCGGCCGCCACCTCGACGACAGAGCCACCCTCAAGAAAACAGTGCGGACGTCCACCGGCACGCTGGAGATCCGCGGGGCCACCGCCAACAACCTGCAGGACGTCGACGTCGACATCCCGCTCGGGGTGCTCTGCGTGATCACCGGCGTGGCAGGCTCCGGCAAGAGTTCGCTCGTGCACGGGTCGATCCCCGCCGGCGCGGGTGTGGTCTCGATCGACCAGAGCGCGATCCGCGGCTCGCGACGGAGCAACCCGGCGACCTACACCGGACTGCTCGACCCGATCCGCAAGGCGTTCGCGAAGACCAACGGCGTGAAGCCGGCGCTGTTCAGCGCCAACTCCGAGGGCGCCTGCCCCAACTGCAACGGCGCCGGCGTCATCTACACCGACCTGGGGATCATGGCCAGCGTCGCCACCACCTGCGAGGAGTGCGAGGGGAAACGATTCGAGGCGTCGGTGCTCGAATACCACCTCGGCGGGCGGGACATCAGCGAGGTGCTCGCGATGTCGGTGACCGAGGCCGAGGAGTTCTTCGGCGCCGGCGAGGCGCGCACGCCGGCCGCGCACGCCATCCTCCACCGGCTCGCCGACGTCGGGCTCGGCTACCTCAGCCTCGGCCAGCCGCTCACCACGCTGTCCGGCGGCGAGCGGCAGCGGCTCAAGCTGGCCACCCACATGGCCGAGAAGGGCGGCGTCTACGTCCTCGACGAGCCGACCACCGGCCTGCACCTCGCCGACGTCGAACAGCTGCTCGGCCTGCTCGACCGGCTCGTCGACTCCGGCAAGTCGGTCATCGTCATCGAGCACCACCAGGCGGTCATGGCCCACGCCGACTGGATCATCGACCTCGGCCCCGGCGCCGGCCACGACGGCGGCCGTATCGTCTTCGAGGGCACACCCACCGACCTCGTCGCCACCCGCTCCACCCTCACCGGCGAACACCTCGCGGCCTACGTCGGTGCCTAGCCGTGAAGGCTGAGGTCCGTAGCGCGTGAAGGCTGAGGTCCGTAGCGGGTGGGCAGGGCGGACACTCCGGCCGACCGTGATAGTGGGCCTCTGGTGAGCCGCTGGTCAGCGGCCATCGCGGGCGCGGTGGTCTTGGGCACGGTCTTATGTCGGCCTACGTGTCCGCCCTGCCCACCCGCAAGCTGACCCGCCGTACTTCGCATCTGTCCTTAGAGGCGAGATGTGGTTGGTTCGCGCTAATTGTTTGGAGCGGGGCGGAGTTGGGTGGGTTAGGTGTCGGTTAGGCCGTCTTCGGCGTCGGCGGCTTCTACCTCGTCGCGGGAGATGCCGAGGAGGTAGAGGATTGAGTCCAGATAGGGGACGGTGACGGCGGTGTCGGCGGCTTTGCGTACGACGGGTTTGGCGTTGAAGGCGATGCCCAGGCCGGCGGTGGCGAGCATGTCGAGGTCGTTGGCGCCGTCGCCGATGGCCACGGTCTGGCTGAGGGGAATGCCGGATTGCAGGGCGAAACGTTCCAGGGCTCTGGCCTTGCCGGGGCGGTCGATGATTTCGCCGGTGACGCGGCCGGTGAGGCGGCCGTCGATGACTTCCAGGGTGTTGGCGGCGGAGTAGTCGATGCCGAGGTCGGTCACCAGGGCGTCGGTGATCTGGGTGAAGCCGCCGCTGACGATGGCGAAACGGTAGTCCAGGCGTTTGAGCGTGCGGACCAGGGTTCGCGCGCCGGGGGTGAGGACGACCTCCTTGGTGACCTTTTCGAACACCTCTTGCGGGAGGCCTTCGAGCAGGGCCACCCGGCGGGTCAGCGATTCGGTGAAGTCGAGTTCGCCGCGCATCGCCTCCTCGGTGACCCGGGCGACCTCCTCGAGGCTGCCGGCGTGGCGGGCCAGGAGTTCGATGACCTCACCTTGGATCAGGGTGGAGTCCACGTCCATGACGATCAGGCGCTTGCCTCGCCGGTGGATGCCCCAGCGCTGCACGGCCACGTCCACCTGCTGCACGTGCGCCTCGGCCGCGAGTTCGGCCCGGAGTGAGGCCGGGTCGGCGCCGGAGACGGCCATTTCGATGCAGGTGACCGGGTAGCTGGAGAGCCGGTCGATGCGGTCGATGTTGGCGCCGCTGGCCGCGATCCGGCCGGCGATTCCGGCCATCGCGGACGGCAGCAGCGGCGAGCCGAGCACGGTGATGTGCAGCCGTCCCCGGCGGCGCTTCTCCTTGGAGGCGGTGCCGGTGGTCAGCTCCAGGTCCATGTCAAGGTCGGCGGCGACTTGTTCGATCGCGGTCCACAGGCCGCCGATCGTGCCGCCGGTTCCGGTCGAGGGGCCACCCGCGTACGAGACCAGGACGCCGAGGGTGAGTCGTTTGCGGATAACGACCTGCTCGACGTCCGCGACGGTGACGGGAAATCCCGCGAGAACGGTGAAAAGTCTTGAGGTGACGCCTGGCCGGTCTGGGCCGGTGAGCGTGATCAGAAGGGTGCGCTGGTTCATCCGGATCTCTGTAAAGGAGCGGGGAACGTACGACATCTCAACGCTACTGGTCCTCCCTTCGAGCCCGCGCATCAGGTTCACCATCCGGACGCATCCTCAACGCCAATAGGAGAGCTGACCGTCATGTCCGCATGTCGTCATGTCTCCATGCAAAACAAATCACCACTGACCAGCGGGCCGGTGGATCAAACGATCACGATGCCCATGGCTGGACCGCCGGATGAGCAGGTTGAGGCGGTCGTGACTGGGCTGATGGCCACGCGGTTGGACGCGCAGGCGTCCATGGGTGGCTCGGCGCCAACGGCGATGGATGTGCGAGTGGATCAAGACGGCGTCCGGAGAGTGGAATCGCGGAGGAGCACGATGGTGGAGGTGCCCGTGAGTTCGTCGAAGAGTGGGCGGGTGGGACCGGCGGTGGTCATGGCGACGCGGGCGTCGAAGGAGATGACCATCGATCTCGCGGATGCGCGGGGGCGTTACTCCGTGAGCCTGGCGCGGACCGCGGCCGATGTGCAGGCGGCGCAGCGGCTGCGCTACCAGGTCTTCGCGGAGGAGATGGGGGCACGGCTGGACTCGCCGGTCTCGGGCCTGGATGTGGATAAGTTCGACGCCTATTGCGATCATCTGCTGGTTCGCAGCGGGACCGAGGTCGTGGGGACCTATCGCCTGCTTCCCCCGGGGCGGGTCGAGCGGCTCTACTCCGACAATTATTTCGATCTCGGAAAGCTGGCGGCCATCCGGAGCGGGCTGGTGGAGGTGGGGCGCACCTGCGTACACCAGGATCATCGGGCCGGTGCGGTGCTGGCGTTGATGTGGGCGGGGATCGCGCACTACATGGTCGGCGGCGGCTACTCCTGGCTGGCGGGATGCTGTTCGGTGCCGCTGAACGACGGGGGTGTCGCGGCGGCCGGGGTGGTGGAGCGGATCGACCTCGGGCCGGACGAATACCGCGTCGTGCCGCACATCCCCTGGTCGGGTGGGGGCGCTCCGGAGCGGTTCGTGATGCCGTCGCTGCTGCGCGGGTATCTGCGCCTGGGCGGCTGGGTGTGCGGGGCGCCCGCGCACGACGCCGACTTCGGCACGGCCGACTTCTTCGTGCTGCTCTCGCTCGCGAATGTGGACACCCGTTACCTTCGGCACTTCCTGGGCGAGCCATGACCGTCACCTTCATCCCCCCTTCGGTCACCTCGTGGCAACCGCTGGCCCCGTGCCAGCCGTCCACGTGCGTCAACCCGGCCCTGACGGTGGCCTCGCCGCTGCGCAGGGTGGGCAGGATCGCGGGTGCGGCGGCGGTGCTGCTCGGCGGCGTCCCGATCGCCGTGCTCACGCGCCGGTTCAGCCCGGACACCCGAGCGAAGATCACTCAACGCTGGGCGCGGCTGCTGCTGCGGGCGCTCGGGGTGCGGGTGCTGGCGAGCAAAGGGTTCGTGTTTCTCGGTGGGGCGCCGGTGCTGCGTGCCGTACCAGACGGAAACGGAAGCGGGACCTTGCTGGTCGCCAATCATATTTCGTGGCTGGATCCCCTGGTCATGGCGGCGACCCTCCCGTGCCGGCCGCTGGCCAAGAGCGAAGTCGGGGAATGGCCGCTGATCCGCACGCTGGCGCGTGGTGCGGGTGTGCTGTTCATCCATCGTGATCGGTTGCTGGAGCTGCCGAAGGCAGTTGCCGGGGTGGCGGGGGCGTTGCGCGCGGGCGACACCGTGGTCGCCTTTCCGGAGGGCACCACCTGGTGCGGCGGGGAGATGGGGCCGTTTCGTCCGGCCGTGTTCCAGGCCGCTCTGGACGCGGAGGCCGCTGTGCGCCCGGCCACCATCCACTATCGCGAGAAGAACGTCACCTCCGCCCGCCCGTGTTACGTCGGCGGCGACACGCTGATCGGCTCGATCCGGCGGGTGACCATGACCAAGAACCTCACCGTGACCGTGACCCTCTTTCCGCCCGTACGGCTGTCGCCCTCCGGCCGCCCGCACGAGGCCAGGAAGGCGCTGGCGTCGGTCGCGGAAGCACAGGTCCGTACCGGATTGAGTGGAACACCGCAGGGAGCGCACCAGCGACAGATGATCGCCTAGCCTGGGCAACATGGGGCAAACAATCATCGTTCAGGACCTCCAGAAACGGTATGGCGATGTTCATGCCGTCGACGGGGTGTCGTTCTCCGTCGAAGAGGGTGAGTTCTTCGGCATCCTCGGCCCGAACGGCGCGGGAAAGACCACCACCCTGGAGATCATCGAAGGGCTGCGCCAGGCCGACGCCGGCACCGTCGAGGTTCTGGGCATGTCGCCGTGGCCCCGCAACCCCCGCCTGCTGCCCAAGATCGGGGTGCAGCTCCAGGCGTCCTCGTTCTTCGAGCGCCTGACGGCGCGCGAGCAGATCCGCACGTTCGCCTCCCTGTACGGCATTCCCGCCAAGAAAGCCGACGACATGCTCACCGTTGTCGGCATGGAGGACAAAGCCGGAACGCCGGCCGAGAAGCTGTCCGGCGGGCAGGCACAGCGCCTGTCGATCGCCTGCGCCCTCGTGCACGACCCCGAGGTGCTGTTCCTGGACGAGCCGAGCGCCTCCCTTGACCCGCAGGCCCGCCGCAACCTGTGGGACCTGCTGCGCTCGATCAACGAGGCGGGCCGCACGGTCGTGCTGACCACGCACTACCTGGACGAGGCGGAGTCGCTCTGCGACCGGGTGGCCATCATGGACCATGGCAAGGTCCTTGAACTCGGGCCGCCGGCCACGCTGGTGCGCGGCCTCGACAGCGCCACCCACATCAGCCTCGCCACCGGCACGCTCAGCCTGCCCGCCGCCCGCGAGGTGGCCGGCCCCGACGCGAGCGTGACCGACGACGGCGTGACGGTGACCATCGCCACCCGCGCCCCCGCCCCGGTCCTGACGGCGCTGGCCGACCGCAACCTGCTGACCGGCATCCAGGTCAGAGGCGCCACCCTCGAAGACGTCTTCCTGCACCTCACCGGACGGGAGTACCGCGCGTGACCCCGTTCAGGTCGCTCTCCCGCGCCATGCTGCTCGGCTTCCTCCGCGACCGGTCCAGCCTGTTCTTCACGATCCTGTTCCCGCTCATGTTCCTGGTGCTGTTCGGGGCGATCTTCACCAACCAGGGCGTCGCCAAGTCGAAGATCATCCAGGTCGGTCCGGTCGCGATCCTGGACCAGGCGCCGGGGCTCGGCGAGATCCTGGAGATCACCAAGCAGAACGATCTCGCCGCCGCGCAGGAGCAGGTGCGCCAGGGCGACTTCGTCGCGGTGGTACGGCAGCAGGGTGACCGCTACCAGCTCTTCTACACCGCCGCCGACCAGGTCAGGGCGGGCACCGTCCGGGGCGTGTTCGGCCAGCTGGTCGGGCAGGCCAACGCCGCCGGGGTGCCGCAGCGGTTCACGCTGGCCGCCGAACAGGTCGAGGACAAGTCCCTCAAAGCCATCCAGTACGTCACGCCGGGACTGCTCAGCTGGGCCATCTCGATGGGCGCCACGTTCGGCGCGGCCATGACGCTGGTTACCTGGCGGCAGAAGAAGATCCTGCGCCGGTTGCGGCTGGCTCCGGTCAGCACCGCCACCGTGGTGTCGGCCCGGGTCGGGGCGAGCGTCGGGATCGCGCTGGTGCAAACGGCGATCTTCCTGGGGGTGGCCAGCCTGCCGATGTTCGGGCTACAGCTGTCGGACTATTGGTGGATGTGCGTGCCGGTGGTCGTCGCCGGGACGCTGGTGTTCATGGCGATCGGGATGGTGGCGGGCGGCCTGGCCAAGACGTCGGAGGCGGCGGCCGGGATCGCCAACCTGATCGTGTTGCCGATGGCGTTCCTGTCCGGCACGTTCTTCCCGCTGGACAGCGCGCCGGGCTGGCTGCAGTCGCTCTCCAACATCTTCCCGATGAAGCATCTGAACGAGGGCATGCTGGACGTCATGGTCCGCGGCCAGGGCCCGGCTAGCATCCTGCCGGAACTCGGCATCATCCTGGGGTTCGGCCTGGTCATCGGCCTGATCGCGGTGTTCCTGTTCCGCTGGGACGACGTATGAGGCGATAAAGCGGTAAGTCGCCCGCCCGGTGCCGGGGCGGGCGACTTGGGGACTTACTTGACGGCCAGGGTGCGGATCTTCTTGGTGTAGATCCAGCCCTTGAGGCCGAGCTCCTTCAGAGCCTGCCGGTCCAGGTCCCCGGCGCCGGTCGGCACGTCGTACGCGATGGCGCCGACCTCGCCGTACTGCCAGCCGCGGGCGTTCTTCTTCAGCTTGAACTGCACGGAGAGCCGGTCGCTCTCGTCCACCTCAAGGATGTGCGGCGTCCAGCACCAGAACTCGCGGCCGGCCCAGTCGCACTGGGTGCCCTTCGGACCGCTCCAGTACAGCTTCTTCTTGGTGTCGACGCTCTTGGGCAGGGTGCCGCCGATCCAGTAGTAGTCGGCGGCGTGCGGACCGGTGTTGGTGGCCGTGAACGAGTACTTGACCCAGCCGCCGCTCTTGACCTTCTTGGTGTACTTCACGTTCGAGATCTTGAAGACCGAGAACGGGTCGTCGGCTTTCGCGGCGGCCGGCGCGGTCGCGAACAGGGTCGCGCCCACGAGTGGAGCCAGCGCGAAACTGGCGATCTTGACGATCGGGTGAGGCATGAGGATGTCTCCAGGAGGACGAAGGGGCAGCTAGGAACGCCCCAAGAATGAACCGGAAAGATTTTTACCAGTTTTTGGCACAATGAGTAAAGAACTTTTGCTTTCTCCCGGTATCTTCCCGGAGAACACTTGGAGCGCTCTTGTCACCGGCTAGAGCAGCAGGTGGGTGTCCCCGAACTCGTGCCACAGGTACTCCTCGGCCAGCGCTTCGGCGTAGGAACGGGCGACCAGCTCGGCTCCCGCGACGGCGGAGAGCATCATCAGATGGCTGCTGCGCGGCTCGTGCAGGCCCGTGATCAGGCCATCCACCGCGCGTACGCCCTCGGTGGGCGTCACGATGTGGGACGTCCACCCGGAAACCGCCCTGACCGGCCCGTCCAGGGCCGCCGTCTCCAGGGCGCGGACCACCGTGGTGCCGACCGCGATCACCCGGCCGCCCGACGCGCGGGCCAGGTTGACCAGGCGAGCCGTGTGCTCGGGGACGGAGAATCGCTCGGCATACGGGGGTTCGTCCTTCTCCGGTGAGGCCACGCCGGTGTGCAGCGTGATCGGCGCCATCGCGACCCCCCGGGACACCAGCTCGGTGACCAGCGCCGTGGTGAACGGGCGGCCCGCGCTCGGCATCTCGGCGCTGCCCGGCTCGACCGCGAACACGGTCTGGTAGTTCTCCAGCGGCCACTCCCGCTCGACGTAGGAGTAGCGGATCGGGGTTCCGTACCGGCCCAGGTAGGCGGGCACGTCGCGGTCCAGGCGGGCGCGCCACAGGCGGGGTGTCTCGGGGGCGATCAGGCGCAGGGTGGCCCGGCCGGGCAGGGGCAGCCACTCGCCGGGTGCGCCGCCCGCGTAGGGTTCGGTGGCGGTAGGCGTACGGCGGCGCAGTTCCACCAGCCACTCGCCGGACGGGAGTTCGGTCGAGAAGTGCACGGCCAGCCGGTCCAGCCGGACCGCGGCCGGGAGCGTCGCGGAGTTGTTGACCACCAGCAGGTCGCCCGGGCCGAGGACCGACGGCAGGTCGGTGAACTTGTGGTGGGTGATCTCGCCGGTGTTCCGGCGGGAGACCATCAGGCGGACCGCGTCCCTCGCCAGGCCGCGCGCCTCCGGCGGTTCGTGCGCCTCCCGGATCGGCGGGAGCGCGAAATCGAGGCTCATGCCAGCTCTCCCCGGGTGAACCGGCCGCTGGCCGGACGCCGGGCGAGCAGGCTGAGCAGCGCCGGCGCGACCATGTCCGGCGGGTCCGCCTGCGCCGCCTCGTCCGCGCCGATCGCGTCGGCGAGCATCCGGGTCCGCATCTCGCCCGGATCCACCCACCAGACCGCGACCTCCGGCTCCTCGGCGGCCAGCACGTGCGACAGCTGCTCCAGCGCCGCCTTCGTCGCGCCGTAACCGCCCCAGCCCTCATACGCCTCGACGGCCGCGTCCGAGGAGATGTTGATGATCGCGCCCTGCCGTTTCCGCAGCGCGGGCAGCGTGGCCTGGATCAACCCCAGCGGCGCCAGCACGTTCGACTCCAGCAGCGCGCGCAGCCCGTCCACCGGAAGCTCGGCGAGCGCTGGCAACGGCACAGGCCCGAGCCCGCTGGCGTTGTTCACCAGCAGATCCAGTTCTGGTACGGCTTGCGCCAACCGCTCCCGATGCTCCGGATCCGTGACATCGCCGGGGATGGCGGTCGCGCCCAGTTCGGTGGCGGCGGCGTGTAGATCGGCCGTGCCGCGGGCGGTCAGCGTGAGCGACCAGCCGTCGGCGGCCAGCGCCCGGGCGAGTGCGAGGCCGAGCCCGCGGGACGCGCCGGTGATCAGTGCGTGCTTCATGTGCAGACCTCTCCGTTGGTGGGCTTCTCACGCTAGGAATGCGGGGGCTTGCCCACATCGGGCGGAAGGCCCGCCGGGGGCGGGCTCATCGGCCTAGGCCATCGGGCCGAACGGAATGTCGGTGGGGCGGCCTAGGGTGAAGTCGTGGCGGTTGTGGATTCGGGTGAGCGGGACGCGGTGTTGCATGCCGTGAGTTCGGCCGTGCTCGCGGTGACCCGGCATCTGTCGGCCCGGGAGGTGCTTCAGGTGATCGTCCGGTCGGCCAGCCGGCTGCTGGACGCGCGATACGCGGCGCTCGGGGTGCCCGACGATCAGGGGGCGTTCGCGCAGTTCGTCGCCGAGGGCATCTCCGATGAGCAGTGGGAGGCCATCGGGCCGACGCCCCGGCAGCATGGCATGCTCGGGGCAATGCTCCGCGAGGGATCTCCGGTGCGGTTGCCCGATCTGCGGCGAGATCCGCGATTCGAGTGGTGGCCGAAGGCGCATCCGGTGCTGAAGGACTTTCTCGGGGTGCCGATCCTGGACGGGGATCAGGTGCTCGGCATCATCTTTCTCGCCAACAAGCGCAGCCCTGGCGGTTTTACCGCAGCCGACGAGGAGCTGCTCACGCTGTTCGCCGCGCACGCCGCGATCGCTCTGATCAACGCTCGGCTGTATGAGCGGAGTCGCGAGCTCACCGTCATCGAGGAACGCACCCGGATGGCCAGGGAGTTGCACGACGCCGTCACCCAGAAGCTGTTCTCGCTGCGGCTGACCGCGCGGGCGGCCGCCGCGCTGCTGGCCTCCGATCCGGCCAGGGCGGCGCGGGAGCTCGACCAGGTGCAGCGCCTGGCCGGGGAGGCGCTCGCCGAACTCCGGACCGTCATCGTGGAGCTGCGGCCCGCCGAACTGGATCGGCACGGCCTGGTGGAGACCCTGCGCAAACATGTCGCGTTGCTGGATCGGCTGCATCCGGTGGAGCTCTCGTTCGCCCTGGAGGGCGAACCTCCGGGCGAGCTGCCCCCGGCGGCCGAGGTCGCCGTGCTCCGGGTCGCCCAGGAGGCCCTGCACAACGCGCTCCGCCACGCCGAATCCTGCGTGATCACCGTCACGCTGACCCAAGCCGGCTCCCGGCTCACCCTGGAGATCGCCGACGACGGCAAAGGCTTCGACCTGGTCGACGCGGAATCCCGCGGCCTCGGTCTCGCCTCCATGCGGGACCGCGCCGAATCCGCGTGCGGCTCCCTCGACATCACCCCGAACCCTCAGGGCGGTACGGCGGTGCGTTTGGTGGTCCCGATATGAGCGAACCCATCCGCGTGCTGATCGCCGACGACCATCCGATCGTGCGCCAGGGACTGCGCACGTTCCTGGAAGTCCAGGGCGACATCGAGGTGGTCGGCGAAGCCGCGGACGGCGACGAGGCGGTGGCCCTAGCCGCTTCGCTCGATCCCGACGTGCTCCTGCTCGACCTGAAGATGCCCGGCCTGAGCGGTCTCGGCGCGCTGACCGAGCTGGCCGCCAGGGACCTGAAAGTCCGCGCGATCATCCTCACCTCGGTCAGCGACCGCGCCGACGTCGCCCCCGCCATGCGCGCCGGAGCCGCTGGCTTCCTCTACAAGGACGTGGACCCCGCCGCCCTGATCAGCGCCATCCGCGCCGTCCACGGCGGCCAGGTCCTCCTGGCCCCCGAAGCCGCCGACGCCATGCTCGACGGCCCCAATCCCAAACAAGCCACCACACCGATCCTGCTGACCGAACGCGAACGGGAGGTCCTCGCCCTCATCGCCGCGGGCCGCTCCAACCGCGAGATCGCCCGCGAACTCCTCGTCGCCGAGAAGACCGTCAAAACCCACGTCTCCAACGTCCTGATGAAACTCGGCGTCCAAGACAGAACCCAGGCCGCGCTCTACGCGGTACGACACGGCCTGGCCTAACGGGGTCTGCTCGGGCGCTACTCGCCGTTATCCGGCGTCGGCTATGTCCGTGCTAGCCCTCGCCGTCCCGGCGCCAAAATGGCCGAACCACTACGGCCCGGCCATTGGAGCACCTTGGTGGCTTGTGCGGCGTCTATCCGGCACCGGTGACGTCCTGAAGGACCACCATCCGTGGTACGCCGAGGAGGTGCTCGGGGGAGTGACCACTTTCGTCCCCCTGTCCCGCCCGGCAGGCAGGCCGACGAGTGCCACGTCACGCTATGCTTTCGGCGCCTTCGCGGGCTCGCTCCCGCCGAACGGCCGGATGCTGGCCTCGCTGCTGTCCCACGAGGTCCAGCACTCGAAGCTCTGGGCCCTCCTCGATCTCCTTCCGTTCACCGCGCGGGCTGCTCTCGCCGTCGGCGGTGCCAAAGATGGCCGGACCATTGCGGCCCGGCCATTGGAGCACCTTGGTGGCTTGTGCGGCGTTACGGGCATGGGGGCTTGTTAGTGCTCTCTATGCTCCAGCCGCTGGAGCGTAGGTCAGCGATCCCAGGGCTTCTGTGCGTATGAGCGGCAATCCCTGGGGCCAGAGCAGTCTGTTCTCGCGGTCAGGGCGCCATGCTCGCTGAGTCGCCGGATGCCGCGGCTCCGGGCCGGAGTGAGGGCGGTGTGGGTCAGGTGCCCTTTTTGCGGTTGCGGTCGGGGGTGCGGTTGGGGGTGGGCTTGGGGGGCGGGGGGATGTAGACGCGGGAGCCGGGGGCGATGATTTTGGTTTTGACGGTTCTGGTGGTGATCCAGCCGTCGATGCCCAGTTCTTTGAGCTGGCTCTTGTCGAGGTTCTCCGCGCCGGTGGGGACGTCGTAGGTGATGGCGCCGAGCTTGGTGGTGAGTGTGCCGCGGGTGCCCTTGAGGAGGGTGATCTGGATGGTCAGCCAGGTGGTGTCGGTCTGGCCCTCGGCGGGGTTGGGGTAGAGGATCGGCGGGGGCCAGCACCAGAATTCGCGGCCTTCCCAGAAGCATTCGGTGCCTTTGGGGCCGCCCCATTTGAGGGTGGTGACGATGCCCTTGGGGAGGATGCCGCCGATGTAGTAGTAGTCGGCGCTGTGGGGGCCGACGTTGGTGATCTGGAAGCTGTAGGTGACCTTGCCCCCGGCTTTGACCTTCTTCGGGTAGGTCACGTGGTGGATCTTGAAGTTCGCGTAGGGGGCGCGTTTGGCGGCCTTCGCCGGGAGAGCCGTGGCGGTAGTCGCGGTGGTCGGCGTGGTGATCTTCGCGGCGGCGGCGGGCGGTGCGGTCAGCGCAAGCGGAACTAAGACAGTGAGCCCTGCGAGCATGCCAGAAGTGCGGCGCATGGAGTCTCCGTTGGATGAGTCATGGTAATCCCCGTATATCCGATGATTATCACTTTGGAATGAGGATGGCGATCTTCTCTCACTAGAATCCGGGTCGTAAATTTCGTGATTCGGGATGATGGGGGATGCCCGACGTGGCGCAGAGACAACCACTCCGTCCCGATGATCCGGTGTCGCTCGGGGGCTACCGCCTGGTCGGGCGGCTGGGCGAGGGCGCGCAGGGCGTGGTGTACGCGGGCACCGGCCCCGATGGCGCCAATGTGGCGATCAAGCTGCTCCGGGCGCGGATCGGGGAGCAGGCGGTGGATGATGCCGACGGGTTCCTGCGGGAGGTGGCGGCCGCCCGGCGGGTCGCGCAGTTCTGCACTGCCCGGGTGATCGGCGCGCATATGGATGGCGATCATCCGTACATCGTGAGCGAGCTGGTCGATGGCGTGTCGTTGCAGCGGATCGTGCACGACGAGGGTCCCCGCCGGGACGGCGCGTTATATCGGCTGGCGGTGGGGACGATCACCGCGCTGGCCGCCATCCATCGGGCGGGGATCGTGCACCGTGACTTCAAGCCGAGCAACGTGCTGCTGGGTCCTGACGGGCCCCGGGTGATCGATTTTGGGATCTCGCGGGCGTTGGACTCCTCGGTGACGTTGTCCAGTGGGGTGGTGGGGACGCCGGCGTACATGTCGCCCGAGCAGATCGGCGCGCAGCGGGTCGGGCCGCCGTCCGACCTGTTCAGCTGGGCGGTCACGATGATTTTCGCGGCGACGGGGCGGCCCGCGTTCGGGTTCGACAGCCTGCCCGCCGTGATCTACCGGGTGATCAACGAGGAGCCTGACGTCTCCCAGTTGCCGGATCGGCTGCGCCCGCTTGTTCAGTCGTGCCTGGCCAAACGTCCGGAGGACCGGCCGACCGCGGCCGAGGCGCTGTTCATTCTGCTGGACCAGCAGGGCGCCGACACCGACGACCTCGAACGCTCGATGACGGCGGGCCTACAGGTCGCCGCGACACCAGCCAACCCGTTCGCCCCGCCTTCACATGACGCCGCGCCGGTTAATCCGTTCGTCTCGCCATCACATGACGCTGCACCGGTTAATCCGTTCGTCTCGCCATCACATGACGCTGCACCGGTCAATCCGTTCGTCTCGCCGTCGCATGATGCGGCGTCGATCAACCCGTCTGCTGCGGCGCCGGTCAATCCGTTCGCTTCGCCGTCGCTTGATGCGGCGCGGCCGAACGCGTTCGCCTCGCCGTCGTACGACCCGGAGTCTGAGCAGTCGGTCACGGTGAACCATCGGTTGCCGGATCCGGTGTTCTTTCCCGACACCGATGTGCCGCGCCGGGGAAGGCGGGCGGGGCTGGTTGGCGGTGGGCTCGCCGTCGTGCTGGCGCTGGCCGCCACCGCTCTGTTCGTCGTTCCCGCCACGTTCTCCGGCGAGGAGGAGGATCCCCAGGCGGTGGCTCAAGTCACCTCCTCCGCCGTTCCCCTCCCGCCGTCGAGCGTCGCGTCGCCGTTGCCGTTGCCGTCGCCGAGCCCGACGCCGGTGGTCACGCCGCCCCCGGCCCTGGGCAAGCCGATCGGCAAACCGCTGTCCGGCCATCGCGGCGCGGTCTATTCCGTGGCCGCCGCGACGGTGGGCGACACCCATGTCCTGGTCTCCACTGGCCTGGACCGTCAGGTACGCCTCTGGAACGCCGAGAAGCGCACATCCATCGGCAAACCCATGACCGGCCACTCCGACGAGGTGTACGCGGTGGCCGTCGCCAACGTCAGCGGTCGCGCGCTGGCGGTTACCGGCAGCAGGGACGGCACCGTCCGGGTCTGGGACCTGAAGAAGCGCAAGGCGCTCGGCAGTCCGATGCGCGGGCACTCCGACGCCGTGTACGCGGTGGCCGTGGGCAAGGTAGGGGATAAATGGGTCGCGGTCTCCGGCGGCGCCGACGGCCGGATCCGGATGTGGGACCTGAAGAAACGCAAATCCCTCGGCCGTGCCATCGCCGCACACCGGAACGTGATCAACTGGCTGACGCTGGGCAAGCGGGACGGCAAGACCGTCATCATCTCGGCCAGCGAGGACCGCACGCTCCGGGTCTGGAACGCCTCCACCCGCAAACGCGTCAACACCACGTTCCGGGCCCACAAGAAGCCGGTCTACTCGGTCACGACCGGCGTGCTCGACGGCCGTGACGTGGTCATATCCGGCGGCGAGGACAACAAGATCAGAATCTGGGACCCCAAGTCCGGGAAAGCCATCGGCAAGACACTCACCGGCCACAAGAACAACGTCTACTCCCTGGCCTTCGGCGAGGTGAACAACCACCCCATCCTGGTCTCCGGAAGCACCGACGGAACAATCCGCCTCTGGGACCTGGAAACCTTCAAGGCCCTCGGCAAACCAGTCAAAGCCCACAAGGGCGGCGTCCTCTCCGTCGACCTAGTCGAACTCGACGACAAACCCGCAATCGTCTCCGCAGGCAAAGACCGCCGCCTGAAACTCTGGCAAATCAAGGAATTCTCCCCCTGACGACCCACGGTCCATGCACCACTCTCCGCCTCGTCTGCGGCTTCGCCTTGGTTGCCGTGGGGCTCTCACCCGCCCACCCTTCTTTGCGGGCTCCGCCCGCCCCTGCGCTCCGCCCGCCCCTGCGCTCCGCCCGCCCCTGCGCTCCGCCCGCCCCTGCGCTCCGCGGGCCCTGCGGCTTCGCCTTGATTGCCGTGGGGCTCCTACCTCACCCGCCCTCTTGCGGGCTCCGCCCGCCCCCGGCGCTGCAACTGCTCCGGGCGTTTCAAGGTCGGCCTGCGCTTCAAGGTGTTCTGAGTTCCACGATTGCGTGATGGGCGGCGATTCTCGCTCGGCGTACGGCGCGGTCGAGGTCGCGGAGGGCCTCGTTGCGGGTGGTGAGTTGGCTGGAGGTGAGGCCGCGTTCCTCGGCGAGGCGGAGGGCGAGGGAGAGGCGGGCGGCCAGGGCGCCCAGGCGGTGGGCCCGGCCGGGGTAGCCGGGGGCGAGGGCCTCGTCGGCGGCGTCGAGGGAGGGGAAACCTTGGGCGGGGCCGTCTATGCCGATCAGGGCGTCGGTTGCGGAGCGCATGGTGAGGGTCAGGGCGCGTTCGGCTTCGGCTAGTTGTGGCACGTCGGCGTCGGTGGTCGCGGCGGGCATGGTCGCCCACCGTACGCCCGAATAGGAGGAGCCGCGGCGGTCTTCGGCGGGCACCAGGCCGAGTCGCTTGCCGTCCAGTACGGCGATCGCCGCCTGCTCGGCCGCCACCGCCGAGCGGGTGAACGCGGGCGGCCCGGTCAGCCCCAGCGGATCTCCGGGCGCGGGCAGCGCCAGCCGGAACGAGGTCAATCCTTCGCCGCGCAGCTCTGCCAGGAAGCCGCGCAGCGGCACGTCGGCCAGCTCGGCGGCGGGCGCGGAAACCTCGGCGGGCAAGGGCGAACCGGCCGCCTCGGTGGTGGGGGTGGCGTCCACGGGCACGGCCACGAGTTGCGGGCCCGCGGCGTGTTCGACCCGGTCCACGGCCTCGTCAAGACCGATGTGCCCGGTCAGCCAGGCGTTGCCCCAGGCGACAAGGGTGGCGGAGATCGGTGAATCGGTGCGCACCCAGTCCACGATATGCGCTCGTCCTGCAATAGGTTTTGTCTGAGCGTGTTGGAACGGGAGGGGGACTGTCGTGGGCGGTCAGGTGCTTCGGCTGCAGGACGTGGCCGTCCGGAGGGACGGTGCGACGCTCTTGGGCGGCATCGAATGGACCGTGCGCGAGGACGAACGTTGGGTGGTGATCGGCCCCAACGGCGCGGGCAAAACCACGTTGCTGCAGGTCGCCGCCGCGTTGTTGTTCCCCACCGAAGGCTCGGTGGAGATCCTCGGCGAGCGCCTCGGCCAGACCGACGTCTTCGAGTTGCGGCCCAGAATCGGGTTGGCCAGCTCGGCGCTGGCCGAACGGGTGCCACCCGAGGAGAAGGTCATCGACCTGGTCATCACCGCGTCGTACGCGATTCTCGGCCGCTGGAACGAGGAGTACGACTCCAACGACGTGACCCGCGCGGTCGAATTAATCGATCAACTCGGCTGCGCGCACCTGATCCGGCGGCGGTTCGGCACGTTGTCCGAGGGCGAGCGCAAACGGGTGCAGATCGCTCGAGCCCTCATGCCCGACCCGGAGTTGCTGCTGCTGGACGAGCCCGCCGCGGGGCTTGACGTGGCCGCCCGGGAGGATCTGGTGCGGCGGCTGTCCGCGCTGGCCCTGGACGCGAAGTCGCCGACCATGGTGCTGGTCACGCACCACGTCGAGGAGGTGCCGGCCGGGTTCACCCACGTGATGCTGCTGCGGCATGGATCGGTGGTCGCGCAGGGGCCGCTGGAGCAGGTGATGAACTCCGACAATCTGTCCAAGACGTTCGGCGTGCCGCTCAGCCTGGACCGTGGCGACAACGGCCGGTGGTACGCGCGCCCGTTCTGATATGTGGTCTTAATCCACGCGTATCGGCAAAACCAAATAGCATTCCAGCCGGGGTCAAAGACTGGAGTGAGAGCATGGTTGAGCTCATCGCCGCCCTGATCGTTGTTGGTGTCGCGGGATTTGCCCTGGCCAGAACGATCAGAATCGTGCCGCAGGCCACCTCCAGGATCGTGGAGCGTTTCGGTCGCTACCACCGGACCCTCAACGCGGGTCTGAACATCGTGGTGCCGTTCATCGACCGGATCAAGGTCGAGGTCGATCTCCGCGAGCAGGTGGTGACGTTCCCGCCGCAGCCGGTGATCACCTCGGACAACCTGGTCGTCTCCATCGACACGGTCATCTACTTCCAGGTCACCGACCCGAAAGCGGCCACGTACGAGATCGCGAGCTTCATTGTCGCGGTGGAGCAGCTGACCGTGACGACGCTGCGGAACGTGGTCGGCGGGATGGATCTGGAGCGCACGCTCACCTCGCGCGAGGAGATCAACACCGAGCTGCGCGGGGTGCTGGACGACGCGACCGGCAAATGGGGCATCCGCGTCAACCGGGTCGAGCTCAAGGCGATCGATCCGCCTGCCTCCATCCAGGATTCAATGGAGAAGCAGATGCGCGCCGACCGTGACAAACGCGCCGCCATCCTCACCGCGGAAGGCAACAAGCAGTCCGCCATCCTCACCGCGCAGGGCGAGCGCGAAGCCGCCGTCCTCAAGGCCCGCGGCGAAGCCGAAGCCGCCGTCCTCCGCGCCCAGGCCGAAGCCGAAGCCAAGGCCATGCGCGCCAAGGGCGAGGCCGACGCCATCGCCATGGTCTTCAAAGCCATCCACGAGGGCGCGCCCGACGACCGCCTCCTCGCCTACCAGTACCTCAAAACCCTCCCCGAAATCGCCAAGGGCGACGCCAACAAACTCTGGATCGTCCCCTCCGAAATGGGCCGCGCCCTCGAAAACCTGGGCGGCCTCTTCGGCCCTCCGCGGGATGCGGTCGAACCTCCGCGGGACGCGGTCAACCCCCGGCAGGACGGTCAGATCGACCGTCCTTCTTCCTAGGTTCCGAGGGGAGTGGGACCGCCGTCCACCGGGTGCTCGACGAGGGCGAGGATGCGGTTGGACATGAAGCGGGCGGTGCGGACGGGGGTGCCGTTTCGGGTTACTTCGCTTACTTCGACGATGCTGCGGCCGGTGGTTACCTCGACGCGGCGGCCGGCTTTGGTCGCGACGACCTCGTAGGTGCGCGGGGTGCCTCCGGCGTCGATGACGATTTCTACTCGATCCCCTTTCACACCCTTGTCATACCCACATTCGAGCATTTGTACGCATTTTTCAGGATGTCAGGAGTTTGACGATGGCCGTGACGCCGACGATGACGATCACGGCGCGCAGGAGGGGAGCAGGGAGTTTCCGGCCGACCCGGGCACCGATGAATCCGCCCAGCGCGGATCCAACCGCGATCAAGGCCACCGCCGTCCAGTCGACCTGAGCGATCACCACGAACAGCACTGCCGCCGACGTGTTGACCAGCAGTGAGAGCAGATTCTTGGCCGCGTTGACCCGCTGCAACCCTTCATCGAGGAAGACTCCCAGCAGCCCGATCAGCACAACCCCCTGCGCCGCCCCGAAATATCCCCCATACATCCCCGCTCCGAACACCCCCAGCCACAACCACGGCCCTCCATGCGGATGCGCGTGCGGCCGCCGCTCAGCCAGCCACACATTGAGTTTCGGCTGCGCCACCACCAGCACACACGCCACCGCGATCAACACCGGCACGATCACCTGGAACGCCTGCTCCGGCAACCACAGCAGCAGCAACCCCCCGACCAGCGCCCCTAGCACCGACCCGATGCCCAACCGCAGCAACCGCTCCAGCTGCCCCCGCAACTCGGCCCGATACCCGAGCACGCTGGTAATCCCGCCCGGAACCAGCCCAATGTTGTTGGACACATTCGCCACAACCGGCGGATACCCCACCGCCAGCAACGTCGGAAACGTAATCAACGACCCCGACCCGACCACGGCATTGATCCCCCCGGCTCCAACCCCCGCCGCGAAAACCGCGACCGCTTCCAGCGGCGTCACCAAGATCTCCTCAACCTGGCGAGCGATTTTGTGGCAGACCGATAGGACCAGGATCGAGGTATACGCCTTCTAGACACAGACCTGGACTATGCCATCCTCACTGAGGCGGGTTTGCAGGCAGGGTTGGGGAGCGGTGGCGGGGCCGTGGACTACGGAGCCGTCGGTGAGGCGGAAAACGCTGCCGTGCCACGGGCAGATGATGCAGGGAGTGCCGTTCTCGACGGCGATGCGGCCCTGATGGAGCGGGCCGGCCAGGTGGGAGCAGCCGTCGGCGAGGATCGTGACGGTTTCGCCCAGGCGGAGGACGAAAAGATCGATGTAGCCGAGGCGGCGGATGACGGGGCGGCCATGCGGGAGCTCGCGCAGGGTACACAGGTCGTGCCAGCCGGTCGGGACCAGATGGGTGACCGATTCGGCGTGGTTGGCTCCGGCGGCTTGGCGATGCGCCAGGTGCCCGCCGAGATATCCGGCCAGGCTCGCGGCCCCGAGCCCCAGAAAGGACAGGGTCCGGCCGGTTCGGGTGCGGCCGGTGAGCCGCATGAGGAGCGAGGTGGTGTAGAGACTGAGCGCGGTCACATTGGCCACCGCGTGGACGAAGCCGACCCGCTGTTGTTCCCGATGCAGGGACGACCAGTCGGTGATCCCGGCCGCCGCCGTGGGCAGCGCGGCCACCAGCCCCGTCGCCAGGAGCACCCGAGCCGCCCGTGGATCGGCCGAGGTCAGGTCGAGCACGGCGGTCCCCGCCAGGGACCCCAGCGTGAACGTGGCCAGCGACGGATGAACCGGATGCCCGATCGGCACCCCGTGCAGCACGTCCCGCAACCGCCCCGGCCGGATCCTGGCTCGTACGGCTTTCGCCAGCACCCGTATCGGCGGATCAAGCCGATTACTGTGCTCCAACCGGTCCAAGGTCTCCCCAGGCGGAGCGATGAAAAGGTTTGCCCGGCGCGGTTCAGTCGATTTATCCATCGATTTCACCCCCTGACCGACCTACCCCCGCCTCAGGAAGGCGAACATCAGGGCGCCAGGTGCCCCCGCGCCACAGAAGTCTCCACCAGCGCCACCGCGAACGCTCCCAGCGTCGCCGACCCATCCGCGATGATCGCGACCTTCTCCCGCACCTGCCGCGCCGTCACCTTGTACAACGCCCAGGTGCCGCCCTCATTGTGATGATTGGCCATGATCGGAGCCAGCCGATCGAGCGCCTTCGCGAACCGCGCCTCCGGGGTCTCGCGCGCCTCGAACTCATCCCACAACGCCCGGAACTCCGTGGCCTGATCCTCCGGCAGCAGCCCGAAGATACGATCCGCCGCCGCCCGCTCGGCCGCCTCCTGCGCCTCCACCGCCACCACGTCGTAGATGAACGTGTCCCCGGCGTCGATCTCCACGATGTCGTGCACGAGCAGCATCCGTACCACCCGGTCCAGATTCACCCCGGGCTCGGCATGCTCGGCCATGACCAACGCCAGCATTCCGAGATGCCAGGAATGCTCGGCGTCGTTCTCCCGCCGGGAGCCGTCGATGAGCAGGTTGCGCCGCAGGACGCGTTTCAGCTTGTCGATCTCCAGAATGAACTGGATCTGGCCCGACAGGCGGTCCTCGTGATGCGCGGTGGTCACCTGCGCAAGCCTAATCGGACGTGATCACCCTTAGCGGCCGAGTTGGCAAGATCATCGTATCGCCAAGCTCACCGGAACCCCGTTGAACACGGCATTCCCGGACAACGGGTCGATCACGTCCTCGTCCGTGAGCACGTTGACGCTCACCCCCGCGTTCTTGGCCGCGACCGCCTGCGCGCTGCCCTCGTGCCCCCAGCCGTGCGGCAGGCTCACCACCCCCGGCATGATCGTGTCAGTCGGCTCCAGCGGCACGGTCAGCTCGCCCTTCGCCGACCGCACCACCGCCTCCCGCCCAAGCCCCAGCCGCTCCACATCCACCGGATTGATCTGCAACGTGCACTGATTGCTCCCGCCCACCAGCGGCCCCACGTTGTGCAGCCAGCTGTTGTTGGACCGCAAATGCCGCCGCCCAATCAGCAGAAATTCCGGTATTTCCGCAGAAAGCCGCGCGCGGAGCCGGACCAGATCGGCCATGATCCCCTCCGGGGCCAGCTCGATCATGCCGGAAGCCGTCGCCAGGTTGCCCGGAAGCCGGGGCTCCAGCGGGCCGAGATCGATCCCGTGCGGGTGCTCGCGGAGCTTGCGCAAGGACAGGTCACCGCCCCCGGACCACTCGCCGTACGGGCCCAGCCGCAGCATCGCGTCCAGCCGCAGTTCCGCCCCCGACGAGCCGTCCAGCGCGGCGCGCCGTTCCGGGGAGTCGCCGAGCAAACCGTTCAGGATGAGCTCGTCCAGCAGCGCCGGATCCGCGTCCGCACCCTGCCCGGACGCGATCATCGCCAGCCGGGCCAGGATCTCGGTCTCCGCCGGCGCGCCGTCCAGGGGCAGCGCCGCAGGCGAATACCTGACGTAGTTGCGCACCGCGAACCCCAGCAGCGCGAAGTCGAAATGCCCAGAGTTGAGAATCCGCGGCGGCGGCAGGATCACATGCGCGTGCCGCGTGGTCTCGTTCAGGTACGGATCCACGCTCACCATGAACTCAAGCCCCCGGAACGCCCGATCCAGCCGAGCCCCGTTGGGCGCCGAAAGCACCGGATTCCCGGCAATCGTGATCAGCGCCCTGACCTGCCCCTCGCCCGGCGTCTCGATCTCGTCGGCCAGCGTCGCCACCGGCAACTCGCCGTTGGCCTCCGGCAGCCCGCGCACCCTGCTGTGCCACCGCCCCGTCCGGTACGGCTTGCGCCGCGCGGCCCGTTCGGTAGCCGGCCGAGCGAACATGGCCCCACCAGGCCGATCCAGGTTGCCGGTCAGCACGTTGAGCACGTCCACCAGCCACTGGGTGATCGTCCCGAATTCGGCCGTACAGGTGCCAAGGCGGGCGTACACGGCGGCGCTCGGGGCGGCGGCGAGCTCACGCGCCAGCCGTACGATCACGGCGGCGGGCACCCCGCACGCCCGCGCGGCGAGCTCGGCGGGGAAGTCCCGGAGCGCGGCCTCCACCTCGGCCAGGCCGTTGACCGGCGTATCCACCGTGACCAGACCCTCGGCGAACAGCGTGTGGGCGATGCCCGCCAGCAGGTACGCATCCGTGCCGGGCAGCACGAAGACGTGCTCGTCGGCCAGGTCGGCGGTGCGGGTCCGGCGCGGGTCGACGACGACCAGGCGCCCGCCGCGCTTCCTGATCGCCTTCAGGCGGCCAGGGAAGTCGGGCGCGGTGCAGAGCGAGCCGTTGGACTCCAGCGGGTTGGCGCCCAGCATGAGCAGGTACGCCGTGCGGTCCAGGTCGGGCACCGGGATGGCCAGCGGGTCGCCGAACATCAGGCCGCAGGAGACGTGCTTGGGCATCTGGTCGGCGGTGCTGGCGGAGAAGACGGCGCGGGTGCCGAGGCTGCGGGCGACCGCCGAGCCGTACAGCGCGCCGGCCATCGTGTGTGCGCTCGGATTCCCCAGGTAGATGGCCCGGGCGGGGCCGGGTACGGCGGTCAGGCCGCGTTCGACGGCGGCGAACGCTTCCGGCCAGGAGACCTCGCGCCACTGGTCACCGTCCCGGACGAGCGGGGCGCGCAGGCGGTCGGGGTCCTCGTCGAGGCGGCCGAGCGAGGCGCCTTTGGGGCAGATGAATCCCCGGCTGAAGGGGTCCTCCCGGTCGCCGCGCACATCGGTGACATGTCCGGCATCGTCGAGGGTGATCTTCAGGCCGCACACGGCCTCGCAGAGCGGACAGGTTCGATAAACGATGCTCATGTGCGCTCCTGAGGGGAATGGCGGAAGCCCCAGAACCGAATATAGCTCTGTTCTGGGGCCTCCTGGCGCCCTGACGCCCCCGCGGACCGCCAAGGCGCCCTTCTGAACCCTTTCCAGCGGGGAGGCGCGGAAACGGCTCAGCTCATCAGGGCCATTCGGCCGGCCTCTTCTACTTCCTGCACGAGGTCGAAGCGGGGGTCGCGGTACTGCCGGGCGCCGAAGCCGGCCCGCGTTATGGTCCATTCCAGCTCGTAGGCCCAGCGGTCCTGGTCCGCGCAGAGCCGCCGGTCCGCACCGTCAAGAAGCAGTATGAGCTGGGCCTTGCATAGCAAGAGGGCGTTGGTACCGTGGAAGTGCATAGGAGACTCCTTTTCGGTGGCTTCGACTGGAGCTCTCAGGCCGGGTCGTCGGTGGCAGCCTTCGACCCGGCCTTTTCCTTGCTTCGTCGCAAGGACATCTACGGGGTTGGGGAACGGCGCCTTTGCCGGATAGCGGAGCCCAGGCCGGACGATCATCGGCAGGCTCGGTGATCTTCGATGTTCCTTCCTGTTTCGATGGTCGCTCAGAACAGATTCCACTGCAAGACATGACGAAACAAATCCCGAGGAATACAGTGCAAGAACGTATGCAATTTGCATACGATGCAGGGAGGGCTCCTCCGATAGGAGCCCTCCAGCCTGGCGCGAGCAGTAGGGGACGGTGGTGGGGATGGCAGACGTCGAAGCACCCACGCCGCGCCGCCGACGGCTCGGTCAAGAGTTACGCCGACTCCGCGAAACCACCAGGTTCACCGGTGAAGAAGCGGCCCGGCAGTTGGGCTGGTCCGCCGCGAAGGTGAGTCGTATCGAGACCGCCAGGACACTCCCCAGTGAGGACGACATCACCGCCCTGCTCAACCTGTACGGGGCGGATGGCGTGGTCTTAGGGGATGTACTCAAAATCCGTAAGGACGCCGCCCAAAAAGGCTGGTGGGAGAAACATGGCGCTGCCCTTGACCAGGGCTTGATCGCATATATAGGGCTTGAGGCAGAAGCAATTGAGATGCGCAACTGGGAACCCCACGTGGTGCCCGGCCTCCTCCAGACCGAGGACTACGCCCGGGCGCTGCTGGGGAACGTGATCCAGCCGATCAATCAGATTCCGCCGGCGTTTCTGCACAGCCGGGTCGAGGCGCGCCTGCAGCGCCAGCACCGAGTGCTTTACGCCGAGGAGCCCCTGAGCCTGATGGCCATCTTCGATGGGTCCGTGCTCCAGCGCATGGTGGGCGACAAGGCCGTGATGCGGAGGCAACTCCAGCATCTGGACGAGGTCGCCGACCGGGAGAACGTGGAGATGCGGATCATCACCCAGTCGACTCAGTTGCCGATGACCACAGGTCCCTTTGTCCACTTCAAGTTTCGCGACTTCCCTGACACGGCGTGCCTGGAAGATCTCACGGGCACCCGTTTCCTCGAAGACGCGACAGCTGTCTTTCTGTACGAACGAGCCTTCGATTACCTCATGAAGGTGGCTCTCAGCGAGCCCACCTCGCGGCGTCTCATCCGGGACACGATGGCGTACTGGCAGGCCTAGGGCCGGCGAAGGCGCGGAGATGGATATAGCAAGGTATGAGCACGAACGATGTGGTGTGGAAGAAGAGCTCGTGGAGCTCTAACGGGAACTGCGTGGAGGTCGCCCGGCTGGACGGCGGGCACGTCGCGGTCCGGGACAGCAAGGACAGGGATGGGAACACCCTGGTTTTCACTCCCGGGGAATGGACCGCGTTCGTCCAGGGCGTGAAGGGCTCTGAATTCGACTTGTAGCAGCAAACGGCCCCGACGCGCTTGCACCGGAGCCGTCTCAGATGAGCACCAGGACCGGCCCCACTCCTGCCAAGAAATCAAGCCGGTCTGTCCTGATATGCCGATTTTTGCTAGATCATTCTTCTGACGATCATGTTTATACACCATGGGGAGGCTGGGCACGCTCCGGAACGCGATTGATGGTATTTAGGTTAGGTTTGTAACCTTGTGATATCCCTCGCACGCCTTTATCCTTATGGTAGCTTCGACGAAAAGGGGTGGGCAGTGCTGGATTCCGACCTGTCCAAGGCCGACTGGCGTAAAAGTCGCCACAGCGCCAATGGGAACTGCGTTGAGGTGGCCCGGCTGGGTCTCACGCACGTGGGTATCAGGGACAGCAACGACCGGAGCGGGGCGACTCTCGTCGTGACTGTGGAAGATTGGCGGGCTCTGTCCGCCGGGATCAAGGACGGAGAGTTCGATTTCTGAGGGCCCGTGAGGGCCCTTACGTATGAAGGGCCCGCGTCCCCGGGAGGGGACGCAGGCCTTTGCGAAATCATGACGCTAAGCTGAATCATTCAAATAAATGAATATTTCCAGTGTGGTGCGGGGAGCTGCCTGGAAGGCCGTCCGAGATGGCATGCTCAGGGGCGTGAAGAGCAATTTGGTGGCCGTCCTCGTCTTTGCCGTGCTTGCGATGGGATGCAGTGCGGCCGAGGGGGAGCCGGTCTCCGAGTCGGTGGATGAGCCCGAGGCCACGGCCACGGTGCCGTCGAAACCGGTGCGCCAGCCGTACACGATCGCGTTCGGGGGGGACGTGCACTTCGAGGGGGTGCTGCGGACCCGGCTCAATGCCAATCCGCGGACCGCGCTCGGGCCGATCGCGAAGGTGCTCAGGCGGGCCGACCTGGCCATGGTCAACCTGGAGACGGCGGTGACCACGGGTGGCACGCCCGCGCCCGGCAAGCAGTACACGTTCCGGACACCGCCCAGCGCGTTCACGGCGTTGAAGGCGGCCGGGGTGGATGTCGCCTCGATGGCGAACAACCACGGCATGGACTACATGGACACCGGGTTGCAGGATTCGCTGGCGGCGATCAAGCGCACCGAGTATCCGATCGTGGGGATCGGGAAGAACGCGGCGGAGGCGTACCGGCCGTGGCGGACCACGGTGAACGGGAACCGGGTCGCGATCATCGGGGCGACGCAGGTGCTGGACGCCGAGTTCATCTCGGCCTGGACGGCCACCAGCACGAAGGGCGGGCTCGCATCGGCGAAGGAGGAGGGGCGGTTGTTACAGGCGGTCCGGAACGCGCGCAAGAACTCCGACACGGTGATCGTGCACCTGCACTGGGGGACCGAGCTGCAGAAATGCCCCAACGACGCGCAGCGCGCGCTGGCGCCGAAGCTGGTCGAGGCGGGCGCCGACGTGATCGTGGGCGGGCACGCGCACATCCTGCTGGGCGCCGGCTACCTCGACAAGAGCTACGTGAGCTACGGGCTCGGCAACTTCGTGTTCTACAACTGGGGGCCGGAAACCGGGCAGACCGGGGTGCTCACCCTGACCATCAACGGCCGCCGGGTGCTGAAAGATCAGTGGACTCCCGCGCGGATCAACGGAGGGGTGCCCGTGCCGGTCACCGGGTCCGCGGGCAAGCAGGCGACCGCGAACTGGCGGGCTCTACGCTCCTGTACGGGCCTGACAGCGAAACCGTCCTAACTGGAGTCACCAGAATTTCCCCGACCTGTCATGGTGCAAGACGCGGCTGCGGCATTAACGTCCACTCATGACGCAGCGGTCTCAGTACATTCTCGACGTTCTCCTGGCCGAGTTCGGAGACTCGATCGCCCGGGAACCGGCGGCCTTCCAGCGGAAGTTCCGGAAGATGGCGGCCACGCCGTTCGCGTTCTATCGCGGCAGCGCGTGCCTGTTCTACGCGGATCTGTCCGCTGAGCTGGCCGACGACTCCTATCTCGACGATCTCACCCGCCGCGTCTGGATCCACGGCGACCTGCACGCCGAGAACTTCGGCACGTACATGAACGCCTCCGGGGTGCTGGTGTTCAACGTCAACGACTTCGACGAGGCGTATGTCGGGCCGTACACGTGGGATTTGAAGAGGTTCGTGGCGAGTGTCGCCTTGATCGGGTACGCCAAGGCGCTCTCCGATGAGGTGATCACCAGGTTGGTGGGGGATTTCGCGCATTCCTACCTGGGGGAACTGCTCGGGATCGCGCACGGCGGGGACGACGCGATCGGGTCGCTCACGCTGGACACCACCGCCGGGGTGCTGCACCGGGTGCTGCAGACCGCGCGGCTGAACACCCGGGTGTCGATGCTCGACCTGGAGACCACGATCGACAACTTCGAGCGCCGGTTCACGATCACCGAGAGCCGGCTGCCGGTGGACGCGATCACCCGCGGCACGGTGATCGAGGCGTTCCAGGACTATCTGGGCACGCTGCCCGCGCCGCTCAACCCGGTCGAGCACGTGATCAAGGATGTGGCGCTGCGCAAGGGCATCGGGATCGGGTCGGCGGGGCTGCCGTCCTACAACCTGCTGCTCGAAGGGCACACGCAGGCGCTGGAGAACGACGTGATCCTGTACATGAAGCAGGCGCAGGTCCCGGCGGTGGCGCGCTACATCGCCGACGAGAAGGTGCACGGATATTTCCGGCATCAGGGGCATCGCACGGCGGAGTCGCAGCGGGCGTTGCAGGCCTACGCCGATCCGTGGCTTGGCTACACGGTGCTCAACGGGGTCGGGCAGCTGGTCGCTGAGGTGTCGCCGTACTCGGCGGATCTGGACTGGAGCGACGTCAACGAGCCGGGAGACCTGTCGTCGGTGGTGCGCGACCTCGGGCGGGCGGTCGCGCGCATGCACTCGGTCGCCGACGACGAGTCCAGCCACGACCTGGTCGACTTCTCCACCGAGGAGGCGATCGCGGGCGTGGTCAACGGCGACCACGACGGGTTCGTCGCGATGCTCGTGGATTTCGCCCACGCCTACGGCGCGCGAGCCCGCCAGGATCACCAGCTTTTCGTGGACCTGTTCCGCAACGGGCGTTTCCCGGGGCTGTAAGCAGTACGTGAAATGGGGAACTAGCCGATAAAGACCTGACCATGCTCGGAAGAACGGGCAAAATGGGGGAGTGTCCAGCCAGCCACTTGACGACTTCGACGACCTGGAACCCTCCTCGTTACGCCGTCGGCCCACGCAGCGCCGCAGCGCGCGACGCGTCGAGCGCATGCTCGACGCGTGCGCCTCACTCCTGGACGAAGTCGGCTACGAATCGTTGTCGACCACCCGCATCGCCGAACGCGCCGGGGTCGCGATCGGCTCGGTCTACCAGTTCTTCCCCGACAAACGCGCGATCAGCCAGGCCCTGACCCGGCGCAACGTGGAGCTGTTCGTATCCCGGGTCGGCCGCCGGTTCATGTCAGAAGATTTCGACGGATGGTGGGGCGCGGTCGACACCATCATCGACGAGTACGTCGACATGCACCGAACCGTGCCCGGCTTCCGCTCCCTGCACTTCAGCGACGCGGTCGACCTCAACCTGCTCGACTCGGTCTCCGACAGCAACACGGTGATCGCCGGACGCCTGCGCGGCATGCTCCTCGAGGAGTACGGCATGGCCGACAGCGAACGCATCGACCTGGCGGTCCTGGTCGCCGTGGAAGCGGGGGACGCGGTGCTCAAGCTCGCGTTCCGCCGCGACCCCAACGGCGCCCCCGAGATCATCGCTCAGGCCAAAGAGCTGATCCGCAGCTATCTCTCCCGGCAACTCCGGGAACGCCCATGAAATATCCCGCGATGGCGGGATCGGATGGTTCCGGGGAGTTCGTGGGTCTCGCCACGCCCGGCTTGTGAATTCGTGGTCCTTGAATCCTCGGCCCCTGGATGGTGGGCTCGTCGAGCTGGGCGCGCAACCGGGCCAGTTCCCTCTTCGTCTGGTCATAGGCCTCGAACTTTGCGGAAGCGTACCCCGCGAACCCCGGCAGTGCCACGGACAGCACGGCCGCACACAGGAGCGTAAAGGTCGTCTGCTTGGATTTCGCCACCGCAGCCCCCTCGCCCTCGACGCACCTCAGGCGAGGGAAATATGCCCGTCCGGCTCACCAGCAGACGCGGCTGAACTGATCCTGGACCAATCGTGGACAGACGAATGCCTGCCGTTGTCCAGTCAAAGACCCCCCTCTCTAGATAGCCTCATCCCTGTGGCACATGTGACGCGGGAGCAGCTTGATCGTCTGCTCGAACAGGCACTCCTTCTCGACGACCACGGTGCCCTCGCCCGTCAGCTGGACGTGCTCGCCCAGTCGTACGAGACCGGCGAGGTGTCGAGGGCGGCGATCCTCGTCCTGGCGGCGGAGGAGTGGCGGCAGTCGGGCCAACCGGCGGCCGCGCTCGACCGGTTCCAGCAGGCGGCCGACGACGGCGGTGAGGCGCCGGTGGACCCGCGCGCGGGCATCGCCGACACCCTCTTCGAACTGGAACGTCCCGACGAGGCGGTCGACATGATCGCCACCATCAGAACGGCCGGCTGGACTCCCGCGACCGCCCTCACCATCGCCGAGACCCTCGCCGCGTACGGTGACCTCAACGGCGCGCACGAATGGGCCACCGACGGCGTGGACGCCTGCCCGCCCGGCCTGCTCCGCGAGGCCCTGCTCCGCACCCGCTACCGCATCCGCATCGACCTCGGCCTCCCCGAAGACGACCTCGACGCCCTGCTCGACGTCTCCCGCTGACGCGAAAGAAGGGGCCGCGCGGATGCGCGGCCCCTTCTCGTGGTCCCTGGTGGCGGCTCAGGGAACCAGGGTGTCGCCCAGGAGGCTCTTGGCGATCTTGGTGACCGTGCCGGGGGCGTCCGGCAGGGCCTTCGGCAGCAGCGACGCCGCGGGCAGCAGCTCGTCGTCGGGTACGGCGGGAACCGCCGGAACAGCGGGAGCCTCCGGCAGCCCGGACGTGGCCGGGATCCCGGCGGCCACCCCGCTCAGCTCGCTGGGCATGCTCTTGGCGAGCACCAGATTGGGCGCGGGCGACTTCGGCTTCCCCGGGAGCGGCGGCACGCCCGGCAGCTCTGGCAGCGTGACCAGCGAGCTCGCGTCCCGCAGCCCCGGCACGTCCGGAAGACCTGGCTTCCCCTCCAGCCCCGGCAGCGTGACCCGGCCGGAACCGGCCGCCACGCCCGCCGCGTCGGCCACGCTGAGCACCCCCGACGCCGCCGACAGGCCCGGCAGCCCGGCGATGGAGGCCAGCCGGTAGCCCGCCCGCGAACGCGGATCCACGTCGCACGGCAGCACGGTGAACACGCCGGTGCGGCCCACGGCCACCAGCGCCGTGCCGACGGCGGCCCGGCCGTTCCGCCCGGCCACCGCTCCGGTCGTCGCCGTGACCTTGTTGGCGACCTTGTTGGCTAGCCCGACCACGGCCGCCCGGGCGCAGCTGTCGGCCGCCCCCGGATGTACCCGAACCTGAGCCTGGGCTTGGGCGGCCCAGGCGACTCCCACGACGGTGACCGCCGCCAGCACGGCACCGCACCGCCCGATGTTGCGTGACACGCATGTCCCCCTGTTCGCTTACGGTAGTCCGACAAGCGCCGAACGTAGCCCGCGGTCCCAGGGGGAGATGCCCGCTTGCCCCAAGCGTGGCGAGAACCTTACGCGGCTGTATTCATGGCCGATCCCCCGGAGCGCCCGCGTCTTCGGGCACAGGCGCGGCCGTGTTCATGGCCGCGCCTCCGGCACGGCGGGCTTGGCCGCGCCTGCGTCTTCCCTCGTCTCTCCGGTCGCTGCGCTCCCTGCGTTCCTCAGTCCAGACACAGGCGCGGCCAAGCCGGCGGGTCGGACCACCAAGCTGTCCGCGCCTTCGTCCAGGTCGACGATGACCTCCTCGCCGTCCCTGACCTGCCCGGCCAGCAGCTCCTTGGCCAGCTGGTCGCCGATGGCCGACTGCACCAGCCGCCGGAGCGGGCGCGCGCCGTACATCGGGTCGTAGCCGGTCAGCGAGAGCCAGTCCCGCGCGGCCCTAGTCACGGTCAGCGTGAGCCGCCGGGCGGCCAGCCGCCGGGCCAGGTGCTCCACCTGCAGGTCCACGATCTGGGACAGCTCCTCGGAGCCGAGCGCGTCGAACAGGATCACGTCGTCGAGCCGGTTCAGGAACTCCGGCTTGAACGCGGTCCGCACGGCCCCCATCACGGCCTCCCGCTTGGCCCCGTTCTCCAGCTGCGGATCCACCAGGAACTGCGACCCGATGTTCGAGGTCAGGATGAGGATGGTGTTCCGGAAGTCGACCGTGCGCCCCTGCCCGTCCGTCAGCCGCCCGTCGTCGAGCACCTGCAGCAGGATGTCGAAGACCTCCGGATGCGCCTTCTCCACCTCATCCAGCAGCACCACCGTGTACGGCCGCCGCCGCACTGCCTCGGTCAGCTGCCCGCCCTCCTCATACCCGACATATCCGGGCGGCGCCCCGACCAGCCGGGCCACGCTGTGCTTCTCGCTGTACTCGCTCATGTCGATGCGGGTCATCGCCCGCTCGTCGTCGAACAGGAAGTCGGCCAGCGCCTTGGCCAGTTCGGTCTTGCCGACGCCGGTCGGGCCGAGGAACAGGAACGAGCCGGTCGGCCGGTCGGGGTCGGAGACGCCCGCTCTGGCTCGCCGTACCGCGTCGGAGACGGCCTGGACGGCGGCGCGCTGGCCGATCAGGCGCTTGCCCAGCTCCTCCTCCATCCGGAGCAGCTTGGCGGTCTCGCCTTCCAGCAGCCGCCCGGCGGGGATGCCGGTCCAGGCGGAGATGACCTCGGCGATGTCGTCGGGGCCGACCTCCTCCTTGACCATGGTCTGCTCGCGCTGCGCCGCGTGGGTGGCCTCGGCCAGCTCCTTCTCCAGCCGGGGCACCTCGCCGTACATGAGCCGGGCGGCTTCCTCGAACTTGCCGTCCCGCTGGGCCCGCTCGGCCGTGCTGCGGCTGTCGTCGAGCTGCTTCTTCAGGTCGCCGACCCGGTTGAGCCCGGCCTTCTCCTGCTCCCACCGCCCGACCAGGCCGTTCAGGTCCTCCTGCCGGTTGGCCAGCTCCTCGCGCAACTTCTCCAGGCGCTGCAGGCTGGCCTCGTCGGTCTCCTTGGCGAGAGCGAGCTCCTCCATCTTCATCCGGTCCACCACGCGCTGCAGCGCGTCGATCTCGACTGGCCGGGAGTCGATCTCCATGCGCAGCCGGCTGGCCGCCTCGTCCACCAGGTCGATGGCCTTGTCCGGCAGGAAGCGCGCGGTGATGTAGCGGTCGGACAGGGTGGCGGCGGCGACCAGCGCGCCATCGGAGATCTGCACCTGGTGGTGGGCCTCGTAGCGGCCCTTCAACCCGCGCAGGATGGCGATCGTGTCCTCCGCGCTGGGCTCGCCCACATAGACCTGCTGGAACCGCCGCTCCAGCGCCGGGTCCTTCTCGATGCGCTCGCGGTATTCGTCCAGGGTCGTCGCGCCGATCATGCGCAGCTCGCCGCGGGCCAGCATCGGCTTGAGCATGTTGCCCGCGTCCATCGCGCCCTCGGCCGCGCCCGCCCCGACCATGGTGTGCAGCTCGTCGATGAACGTGACGATCTGCCCGTCGCTCTCCTTGATCTCGTTCAGCACGGCCTTCAGCCGCTCCTCGAACTCGCCCCGGTATTTCGCGCCCGCCACCATCGCGCCCAGGTCCAGCGAGACCAGGCGCTTGTTGCGCAGGCTCTCCGGCACGTCGCCCGCGACCATCCGCTGGGCCAGGCCCTCCACCACGGCGGTCTTGCCCACCCCCGGCTCGCCGATCAGCACCGGGTTGTTCTTGGTACGGCGGCTGAGCACCTGCACCACCCGGCGGATCTCGGCGTCCCGGCCGATCACCGGGTCGAGCTTGCCGTTCCTGGCCCGCTCGGTCAGATCGACGCCGTACTTCTCCAGGGCCTGGTAGGTGTCCTCGGGGGTCTCGCTGGTCACCCGGGCGTGGCCGCGCACCTTCTCGAACGCGTCGAGCAGCGCGCTTGAGGTGGCGCCCTGGGCCTTCAGCAGGTCGGCGACCGCTCCGCCGTCGGTGGCCAGGCCGACCAGCAGATGCTCGGTCGAGACGTAGTCGTCCTCCAGTTGCTTGGCCCGCTGCGCGGCCGTGTTGAGCACCGTCAGCAGCTGCCGCGAAGTGGCGGGCGCGGCCACCGTCGCCCCCTGCGCCTTCGGCAGCCCGGCCAGCAGGTGCTCGGCCTGGGTGCGCAACACCTTCCAGTCCGCGCCCACGGCCTCCAGCAGCGGCACGGCCGTGCCCCCGGTCTGCGCCAGTAACGTGGTCACCAAGTGCGCGGGCGAAATTTCGGGATTTCCCTCCGCCGCCGCGCGGCGCATCGCCCCCGCGAGGGCTTCCTGACTCTTCTGTGTGAGCTTGTAGTCCATTGTCGTGGCCCCCAGTACAAGAAAAGAGAGAGTTAGGCGGGGGGAAGCTGGTAGCGGATCAGCGCCCTGATCATCGTGAGCTCGCTGCGCAGCCGGGACAGCTCGTCCCGCTGGCGCAGGTTCTCGGTTTCGAGCTCCAGGATCCGCTTGATCCCGGCGAGGTTGATGCCCTCCTCCTGGGAGAGGCGCTGCACCTCGCGCAGCAGGATGATGTCCCGGGTCGAGTAGAGGCGGCCACGCCCGGCCGTGCGGCCGGGGCTGACCAGCCCGAGGCGGTCATACTGCCGGAGCGTCTGCGGGTGCAGACCCGACAGCTGGGCCGCCACCGAGATCACGTAGACGGGCGTTTCATCGGACAGGTCGAAGAAATTGGCGTCCATCGGCTACTCGCTTCTGGCCTGCTTGATCAGTTCCTCGCGTAGGTCCACACCCTCGGTCGCGTCGCGGAACTCCTCCAGCGCCGCCCTGGCCTTGTCGTTCAGGTGCTCCGGCACGGTCACCTGGACGGAGACGAGCAGGTCGCCCTTGGTGCCGTCCTTGCGGGCCGCGCCGCGGCCGCGGACCCGGAAGGTGCGGCCGTTCGGCGTGCTCTCCGGGATGCGGAGCGTGACCGGCATGCCGCGCAGCGTCGGGACCTTGATCTCGGCACCCAGCGCGGCCTCCGGGAACGTCACCGGAACCGACACGGTCAGGTTCTCGCCGCTGCGGCCGAACACCGGGTGCGGCTGCACGTGCACCACCACGTAGAGGTCTCCGGCGGGGCCGCCGTTCTCGCCGGGCGCGCCCTTGGCCTTGAGCTTGATCCGCTGGCCGTCGCTCACCCCGGCGGGCACCCGGGCCTGGATGTTCCTGGTGCTCTTGCCCCGCCCGCTGCCGTCGCAGACCGGGCACGGGTCGTCCACCAGCAGGCCCCGGCCGCGGCAGTCGCGGCACGGCTCGGAGAAGGCGAAGTTGCCCAGGTTGCGGCTGGCCGCCCCGGTGCCCTCGCAGGTCGGGCAGACCCGCGGCGTGGTGCCCGCCTTGGCCCCCGTGCCCGCGCAGGCCGCGCAGGCCGAGGAGCTGGTCAGCCGGAGCGAGACGGTCGCGCCGTCCACCGCCTCGGCGAACGACAGCGTCACCTCGGACTCGATGTCCTGGCCGCGCCTGGCCCGGCCGGCCGAGCTGGGGCGCTGGCTGCCGCCCCGGTTGAAGATGCCGCCGAACAGGTCGCCGATGCGGTCGCCCGCGCCCTGCTGGCCGCTGCCCCCGAACAGGTCGCCGAAGTCGAAGCCGCCCCGGCCGCCGCCCTGGTTGCGGGCGAAGCCGCCCAGGCCGGAGCCGAACAGCGTGCGGGCCTCGTCATACTCCTTGCGGCGTTTGGTGTCCGACAGCACGTCGTAGGCCTCGGAGACCTCCTTGAACTTCTCCTCGGTCTCGGTGTTGCCCTTGTTCGCGTCCGGGTGATACTGCCGGGCGAGCTTGCGGTAGGCCTTCTTGATGTCGTCGGGGGTCGCGGTCTTGGGCACACCAAGGACGGCGTAGTAGTCCTTCTCCAGGTAGTCCTTGGTGCTCATCTACCGCTTCCTCCGGTTGTGCTGCCGCATATGTGATCGGGTCCCCTCCCGGCGTGCGGGAGGGGGCTCCCGGGGGATTGTCAGTCTTTTTCCGGCTCGTCGTCGAGCAGGTCTCCACCGGTGACGACCTCGTCCGCCGGCACGTCCGCGGCGGCCGGCGGGGTGGTGACCTCGCCGCCCTCCTCCGGCTCGGCCACGGCCACCCGCGCGGGGCGCAGGATCCGCTCGCCGATCCGGTATCCGGGCTGGAGGATCTCCACGCAGGTCGGCTCGGTCACCTCGGGGGAGTAGCTGTGGATCAGCGCCTCGTGCACGGTCGGGTCGAACGGGTCGCCCTTCACACCGAAGGTGGTCAGGCCCAGCTTGCCGACGGCGGCCTCCAGCGACTCGCTCACCTTGGCGAAACCGCCGGTGAGCTCGCCGTGGTCGCGGGCCCGGCCGATGTCGTCGAGCACCGGCAGCAGCTCGGTCAGCGCGCTGGCCACCGCGTGCTCCCGGACGACGGTCCTGTCCCGCTCGACGCGCTTGCGATAGTTGGCGTATTCGGCCTGCAGCCGCTGCAGGTCGGCCGTGCGTTCCGCGAGCATCTCCGCGGCCACTCCGCCAAGCGCGGCGGTGTCGGCGGGGGAGGTCTCCTCGGGCGCGGTCTCCCGCGCCTCCAGGGTCTCCGGGTCGATCTTGCGGTTGTCGCGGATCACCGGCTCCTGCTCGGAACCGTTCTCGCGCGGTGTCACTTGGCGCCGCCCTCCCGCTTCGGTTCGTCGTCGACGATCTCGGCGTCCACGACATCCTCGTCGGCCTTGGCCTGCTGCTCACCGCCGGGGTTGCCCCCCGGGTTGCCGCCCTCGGCGCCGGACGCGGCGGCGGACTGGGCGTAGATCGCCGAGCCCATCTTCTGGCTGACCGTGGCCAGCTTCTCCGCGGCGGCCCGGATGGCAGGCGTGTCGGTGCCCTCCAGGGTCTTCTTCAGCTCGGCCAGCGCGTCGTTGACCTCGGTCTTGATGTCGGCCGGGACCTTGTCGTCGTTCTCCCGGAGGAACTTGTCGGTCTGGTAGGCCAGCGAGTCGGCGTTGTTGCGGACCTCGGCCTCCTCCCGGCGGTTCTTGTCCTCCTCGGCGTAGGACTCCGCCTCCCGCATCATGCGGTCGATGTCGTCCTTGGCCAGCGCGGAGCCGCCGGTGATGGTCATCGTCTGCTCCTTGCCGGTGCCCAGGTCCTTGGCACCGACGTTGACGATGCCGTTGGCGTCGATGTCGAAGGTGACCTCGATCTGCGGGATGCCGCGCGGTGCCGGGGCGATGCCGGTCAGCTCGAAGGTGGCCAGCTTCTTGTTGTACGCCGCGATCTCGCGCTCGCCCTGGTAGACCTGGATCTGCACGGACGGCTGGTTGTCCTCGGCGGTGGTGAACACCTCCGAGCGCTTGGTCGGGATCGTGGTGTTCCGCTCGATGATCTTGGTGAAGATGCCGCCCTTGGTCTCGATGCCCAGCGACAGCGGGGTCACGTCCAGCAGCAGGACGTCCTTGACCTCGCCCTTGAGCACGCCGGCCTGGAGCGCGGCGCCGATCGCGACGACCTCGTCCGGGTTGACGCCCTTGTTGGGCTCCTTGCCGCCGGTCAGCTCCTTGACCAGGTCGCTGACGGCCGGCATCCGGGTGGAACCGCCCACCAGCACCACGTGGGCGATGTCGGCGACCTTGATGCCCGCGTCCTTGATGACCTGGTGGAACGGGCCCTTGCAGCGCTCGAGCAGGTCGGCGGTGATGCGCTGGAACTCGGCGCGGGTCAGCTTCTCCTCAAGGTGCAGCGGACCCTCGGCCGAGGCGGTGATGTAGGGCAGGTTGATCGAGGTCTCGGTCTGCGAGGAGAGCTCGATCTTGGCCTTCTCGGCCGCCTCGCGGAGCCGCTGGGTGGCCATCTTGTCCTTGGACAGGTCCACGCCGTGTGCGTTCTTGAACCGGGTCACCAGCTCGTCCACGACCCGCTGGTCCCAGTCGTCGCCGCCCAGGTGGTTGTCACCCGAGGTGGCCTTGACCTCGACGAAGCCGTGCCCGTCCTCGGAGCCGACGTCCAGCAGGGACACGTCGAAGGTGCCGCCGCCGAGGTCGAAGACGAGGATGGTCTGGTCCTGGTCCTTGTCGAGCCCGTAGGCCAAAGCGGCCGAGGTAGGCTCGTTGATGATGCGCAGGACGTTGAGGCCCGCGATGGTGCCGGCTTCCTTGGTGGCCTGGCGCTGCGCGTCGTTGAAGTAGGCCGGGACGGTGATCACCGCGTCGGTGATCTTCTCGCCCAGGTAGGCCTCCGCGTCCTGCTTGAGCTTCTGCAGCACGAAGGCGCTGATCTGCTGGGGTGTGAACTTCTTGCCGTCGATCTCGACCGACCAGTTGGTGCCGATCTCGCGCTTGACCGACCGGATGGTCCGGTCGACGTTGGTCACGGCCTGGCGTTTGGCCACCTCGCCGACCAGCACTTCACCGTTCTTGGCGAAGGCCACCACGGACGGCGTGGTCCGCGAGCCTTGGGCGTTCGCGATGACGGTGGGCTCACCGCCCTCAAGGATCGAGACGACGGAGTTGGTCGTCCCCAGGTCGATACCTACCGCACGTGCCATGAGTACGTCCTTGTAGTCAAAGTTGAGTCAGACAGACTCAATATTGGGATGGGCTTCCCGCCCTTGTCAAGCGCGGGGCTGTCAAACAGCTTGAGTCTAATACGCTCAACCCTTGAGCCGCGCGAAAAGTTCTCAAACCCCCACATGCCGACGGCGGCCAAGCCGCCGTGCCGCAGACGCGGCCATGGACACGGCCGCGCCTGCGTCCGGTCGGAAACAGAGGCCGTTGGGTAGGCGCGCGAGGGTAACCCTGGCACCCGGTGGGTGTGGTGGAGCCGAGCGGTGATGCGAGAAGGTGGTGGTCGAGTCACCTCTGCAGGTTCAGCGGTTGAGGTGGGAGGATCCACCCTTCAAGCCACGCCTCAGGCCGGGGCGGTATGGATCGGGACCAGGGTGACCTTCCTGCCGGGGCTGAGCCGTTCCAGGTCGCGGATCTTGTTGCGGGTCTGGCTTTCGGGGCTGAGTGTGTCGTAGCGGTCGGCGCCCAGATCATGGAAACGCAGCGTGGGATCGGCTATGAGTCGGTAGGCGATCTCCAGGATGGCCCGACCGATGGCGATCATCCTTCTTGCCGCGCCTGCGGCGGATCCGCCGGTAGCGTCCCCCAGGAACGTGCCGGTGGTCTTGGCGCAGGCCATCGCGGCGGTGACCAGCGCGGCGCGTAACCAGTAACCGGAGGACGCTCCGGCCCCCAGGCTGGGGAGCAATCCGGTCCCCAGCGTAGAGGAGCAGGGAAAGGCGATTCGTCGTCAAGGCGATTCGTCGTCTGCTCCGACAGCGGCGAGAGCGACCTCCAACAGGTAAAGGATCTCGGCGTTGATGGACCGCCGGTCCTTAGCCGCTTTCGCGACAAGGCGTTGGTGAATGTCGTCAGGAAGTCGCAGAGCGAAACGAATCATGATGCTATAGTGACATCATGGCGACATCAAAGGACGGTGACGAGGCCGGGCGCGCCCGGTACGGCTACCGGCTCCGCGTGTCGTCCACCGCGCTCTCCAAGCTGCTCGGCGAGTGGGACCGGTGCCGCTGGGTGTGGAACCAGTGCGTCGCCGAATCCCGTGCCGCGCACAAGGCGAAGCAGGAGTGCGGTCCGGCCCGGCTCGACAAGATGCTGACCGGTCGGCGTGCCGAGCACCAGTGGCTGCCCGACGCGGCGATCGGAGCCACCAAGACCGCGCTGGTGGAGATGGCGCGCAAGCACGGGCGCACGGTGCATCTGGTCCACCCCGCGCACACCACCATGGACTGCGGACACTGCGGGGCGAGAACCAAGCACGCACTGCCGCTGTCGGAACGCAAATACACCTGTACCGCGTGCGGAGCCGTCTCCTCCAGGGACAAGAACTCCGCCCGTGTGATGCTTGTCCGGGCTGGTCTGGCCCCGGCTGGTGTTGATCGTGTAAGACCCGGCCGTCCGCAGGGCGACCGGGCAGCGTGAGCCAGTGCTCCCCCTCGTCCACGAGGGGGAGCAGTCAATTGGCGCCGTCGACCACCTTGCGCTTGCCCAGCGGAGCCTTGAGCTTGACCAGTGTGGTCTTCTTGACCGCGATCGCGATGCAGAAGCCGTTGTCCTTCACCGAGCCCTCATACAGGGTGACGGTGACCTTCTTGCGCGTCTCCTTGACCTTGACGTGGTCCAGCGCGTAGCACTCCTGCGGCCCGGACCACCAGGTCACCTTGAGGTACTTGCCCTTCTTGTACGGCTTCGCCGACGTCCACTTGACCTTGTGCGGGTTGATCGTCCCCCGCTGCGGTTTCACGATGGGGTCGGCCACCATGGCCTGGGCCGGGAGAGCCCCCGCGCCCACGCTCAGCGTGAGCGCCGCCGCGAGGGCCACGGCTACCCGTCGGATGGTCATTTCGCACCGTCCACGATCTTCCGGTCGCCGACCGGTTCGGAGAGCTTGACGATCGTCTTCTTCTCGATGGCGATCTCGATGCAGATCGCGTCCTTGTCGGTGGTGCCTTCCCAGAGCGTGACGGTCACCTCGGTGGCGGAATACGTCACGTCCACGCGGTCAAGGCTGTTGCAGGGTTCCACGCCCGACATCCAGAAGATCTCCAGGCCGTCGGCCACGGGCTTGACCTCGGTCCACGGGATCTTGCGGGGGTTGATGGTGTTCCCCACGGCGACGGCCATGGAAGGGCCGGTGTTCGGGACGCCAGAACTCGCCGGCGTGCTGACCGGCTGTTCCGGGTTGACCGGTTGGCCAGTGGTCACAGAGGTCCCCTCTCCACACGCGACCGCTGTAAGCAGGAGCGCGATCAGCCAGATCCGTCTCATGTCCCTATGACGGCCGAGTCCCGGCGCGGGTTCATCAAACCATTGACTCTGGTATGGCCCAGGGTTAAATTCACCGCATGATGAATTTAGCTCAGCCTGCGATCTCCGTACGAGATCTGCGGGTCACCCGAGGCGGCCACGAGGTGCTGCACGGGGTTTCGTTCGAGGTGCCGCGAGGCCAGGTAACCGGCCTGCTCGGCCCGAGCGGTTGCGGCAAGACGACGCTGATCCGGTCGATCGTCGGCGTGCAGGTCGTCGCCGGGGGCGAGGTCACCGTGCTCGGCGCGCCCGCCGGAAGCCCGAACCTGCGCCGCACGATCGGCTACTCCACCCAGAATCCCGCCATATATCGGGACCTGTCGGTGCAGGAGAACCTGCGCTACTTCGCCGCCGTGCTCGGCGCGCCCAGGAACGACGTGGATCGGGTGCTGGCGGAGGTCGGTCTCACCGAACAGCGCCGCCAGCTCGGCGGCACGCTGTCCGGCGGGCAGCTCAGCCGGGCCAGCCTGGCGGTCTCCCTGCTCGGCAGCCCGGACCTGCTGCTCCTGGACGAGCCGACCGTCGGCCTCGACCCGGTGCTCCGCAAGGAGCTGTGGACGCTGTTCCAGGGCCTGGCCGACCGGGGCGTCACCCTGGTCGTGTCCAGCCATGTGATGGACGAGGCGGCCCGCTGCCAGCGGCTGCTCGTCATGCGCGACGGGGAGATCCTCGCCGACGACAGCCCGGAGGCGCTGCGCAGCCGGACCAGGACGACGGATCTGGAAGAGGCGTTCCTGCGCCTGATCGAGGAGAGGCTGGCGGCATGAACGCGACGATCACCCTGGCCACCGCCCGCCGGATCATGAGCCAGCTCCGCAACGACCGCCGCACGGTGGCGCTGATGGTGCTGGTGCCGACACTGGTCATGGTGCTGCTCTACTACGTGATGGACGACGAGCGGTCGTTCACCGCCTGGGCGCCCGTGCTGCTGTGCGTGTTCCCCTTCCTGGTGATGTTCCTGGTCACCTCCATCAGCACGCTCCGGGAGCGCACGTCGGGCACGCTGGAACGGTTGATGGCCTCCCCGCTCAAGCAGCTCGACCTGCTGCTCGGCTACGGCCTGGCGTTCGGTGTCATGGCCTGCCTGCAGGTGGCGCTGGCGCTGTCGGTCTCGCTCACCTGGCTGGGCATGGAGCTGGCCGGGGCGCTCTGGCCGCTGATCCTGGTGGCGCTGCTCAACGCGCTGCTGGGCACCGCGCTCGGCCTGCTGTGCAGCGCGTTCGCCCGGACCGAGTTCCAGGCCGTGCAGTTCATGCCGGTGGTCATGATCCCGCAGATCCTGCTCGGCGGCATCCTGGTCCCGCGCGACCAGATGGCCACCGTGCTGGAGTGGATCTCCAACGTGCTGCCCATGTCGTACGCGATCGAGGCTATGAAACTGGCGGTCATGGGCGCGGACCTGAACGGCGACTTCTGGCGCGACGTGATCGTGGTCGTCGGGTCGATCCTGCTCGCGCTCGGCCTGGGCGCGGCCACCCTGCGCCGCAGGACGCCGTAAACTGCCGCCGTCCCGCATTAACCAGAAACCCGTCCCATAGACAGCCGCATAGCCGCCGACCAGGCGACTCACCGCCGCGGCCGTCCAGATCACGACTTTCTAATTAATAACAACGAGGTGTACGGCATGATCGCGATTCTCGGAACCGGAAAGATGGGCGAGGCCCTGCTGTCCGGTCTCGTCCGCGCCGAGGCCCTGCAGGAGCGGTACGGCGTGCGCGTGGTCGGCAACGCCGAGGCCGCCAAGACCGCCGACACCCTGATCCTGGCGGTCAAACCCCAGGACATGGCCACCCTGCTCGCCGAGATCGCCCCCTACGTGCCCGCCGACCGGCTGGTCATCTCGGTGGCGGCGGGCATCACCACCGCGTTCGTGGAGTCCCGCCTGGGCGCGTCCGTCCCGGTGGTGCGGGTGATGTCCAACACGCCGGTGCTGGTGGACGAGGCGATGAGCGTGATCTCGGCGGGCGCGCACGCGGCCGAGGAGCACATGAAGCAGACCGAGGCGCTGCTGAGCCCGGTGGGCAAGGTGCTGCGCATCCCGGAGTCCCAGCAGGACGCGGCGACCGCGCTGTCCGGCAGCGGGCCGGCGTACTTCTTCTATCTGGTCGAGGCGATGGTGGACGCGGGCATCCTGCTCGGCATGCCGCGGGCGGCCGCGCTCGACATGGTGACCCAGTCGATCGTAGGTGCGGCGATCATGCTCAGGGATTCCGGGGAGCATCCGGTGATCCTGCGCGAGGCCGTCACGTCCCCGGGTGGCACGACGATTTCGGCGATCGCCGAGCTGGAGCGGCACCGGGTGCGGGCCGCGTTCCTGGACGCCATCGAGGCGGCCAGGGACCGCAGCCGCCAGCTCGCCTCCGGATAATCAGCTAGCCAACCTGCCCCGACGTAGGGAATCATAAAGAACCTTTCCTGTATTTCGGGTATTCGGGGCGGGTCGGGGTGACGGTCGTCGTAGCGCGTCGTGCGCTGTGGTCGCGGGATTTTTCTCTCTATTTCGTGGCGCGGTCGGTCGCGCTCATGGGCGACGCGATGTTGCCCATCGCCGTGACACTCGGCGTTTTACGGCTCTACGGCCCGGTCGGCGTGGGCATCGTGCTCGCCGCGTGGATGGCCGCTTTCGGGGGGCTCGTCCTGTTCGGTGGCGTGTTCGCCGACTGGTTCACCGCCAGGAAGATGATGATCGGTGCCGACCTGCTGCGGGTCGTCACCCACCTCGTCATCGCGTTCGCCTTCTTCGCCGGACGCCCCGCGCTGTGGCTGCTGATCGTCATGTCCGCGCTCAGCGGCCTCGGCGCCGCCTTGTTCCAGCCCGGCGTGAACAGCATGATCCCGCAGATCGCCGACGACCCGCAGCGGGCCAACGCGATCCTGCGGGTGGCCGACGCCATCGCCCGCCTGGTCGGCCCCGGCCTGGCGGGCGCGATCGTGCTGCTCGGCGGCGCCGGGGTCGTCTACGCGGTGAACGCGGGCACCTTCGCGATCAGCGCGGCCTGCCTGCTCGCCCTGCGCGTGCGCCTGGCGCCCGTCACCGGCAGCAAACTGATCAAGGACCTGCGTGCGGGCTGGCGGGAGTTCCGCTCCCGCACCTGGATGTGGTCGGTGATCCTGGTCTGGTCGGTGTACGGCATCACGCTGTTCGGCCCGAGCTGGCCCCTGGGCGCCGAACTGGTCACCAAGAGCCTCGGCGAGAGCGCGTTCGTGATCGGGGTCACCGGGGAAGGCGTCGGCAGCATCCTCGGCGGCCTGATCGCCATGCGGTACCGCCCGTCCAGGCCGCTGTTCTCCGGCGCTGTCGGGATGATCGCGTTCATGGCGATGCCGCTGGTCATCGCGTTGCGGCTGCCGTTGCCGTACATCGTGTCGGCGATGATCCTGGCTGGGGCGGCCTGGGCGTTCTGGTCGGTGATGTGGGCGACCAGCGTGCAGACGCAGGTGCCGGGGGAGGTGCTCAACCGGATCACCGCCTACGAGGTGGCGGGTTCGGTGCTGAGCATTCCGATCGGGCAGGCGCTGGCACCGGTGGTGGGGGCGCGGGTGGGTGCCGACAACGTGCTGCTGGTCGGCTGCGTGACGGGGTTGCTGGGCATTGTCGTGCTGCTCGCGACCCCTGCCGTACGAAACCTGAGAGCTGTCACAAAGGCCGAGTAAGCATCACATTACGATGGGTCGAGTGACGATTCGTCGCGGCATCCCCCCGCTTCTCATCCTGACCTTCCTGCTCACCGGTTGCACCGGCGACGAGCCCCCGAACGTCCAGATCGCGCAGGTGACCAGGGCGTCGGTGAGCGAGGTCGTGGAGGCCCCGGGAATCGTCGGCGCGCGGGCGACCGCCACTCTCACCTCGCCGGCCGCCGGAACGGTCGGCAAGCTCTACGTGAGTGACGGCGACACGGTGAAGAAGGGCCAGATCCTGGCCAAGATCACCTCCAAGCAGGCCCGCGACCAGCTGGACCAGGCCCGCAAGGCCGATGCCCAGGCGGCCAAGAGCGTCTCCTCCGGCGGACCTGCTCCGGCGATCCAGCTGCCGAAGCTGGAGCTCTCCGGCAAGCTCGACGCGAAGGTACGGCGCACCTTCGCGAAGGCCCGTACCTCCGCCAAGAAGATCGAGGACCCCGTGATCCGGGAGCAGCTGCTCAGCGCCCTGGACGCCGCGGAAGCCCAGCACGACGCCCTCGGCGAGCTCGTGGACGGCCTCAACACCTCGGTCAACCGGTCGCTCTCCCAGGTGACCGGCCAGCTCGGCGCGGGCCTCGGCGGCCTGACCGAGTCGATGAGCTCGCTGCAGGCCGCGTCCAGAACCCAGACCAAGGCGGCGGTGAAAACGGCCAAATCCACCGTGGACGCGCTGACCATCAAAGCCCCCTTCGGCGGCGTGGTCACCCTTGGCGGAGCCGGTTCCGGCGGCGCTCAGCCTGACCTCAGCGCGCTGCTTCCTGCGGGCATGGCCCTGCCCTCCAGCGGTTCCACCGGCCGATCGGCGGGCGTGATCGCCACCGGCGTCCCCGTCGCCGCCGGCGACGCGATCGTGACAATCACCGATATTTCCAAACTCAGCCTCGCCGCCGACGTGGACGAAACCGACGTCCTGCTCGTCACGGACGGCACCGAGGCCACCGTCGAGTTCGACGCCGTCCCCGGCGCCACCTACGCCGCCCGCGTCACCGGCGTCGGCGTCACCCCGAAGGAGGGCGCCACCGGCGGCGTCAGCTACCCGGTCCGCCTCTCCCTCGGCGACGGCCTGTACGACGACGGCAGCGAAGCCCCCGCCCCCAAACCCGGCATGAGCGCCGTCATCCGCCTCACCGTCCGCGACTCCCCCGACACGGTCGCCGTGCCCGCCTCCGCGATCGTCTCCAGCGGCCGGGAGAGCACGGTCTGGCTGGTACGCGACGGCAAAGCCCAGCGCAGAACCGTCAAACTGGGCGCCCAGGGCGACACCATGGTGGAGATCCTCACCGGCCTCCAGGTCGGCGACCGGATTGTGGTCAAGGGCGCCGACACCGTACGCGAAGGACAGGAGCTCGGGTGACCCCGGCCTTCGAGGCGGTCGCCCTGACCCGCTCCTACCAGCTGGAAGGCGTCTCGGTGGAGGCGCTCAGAGGCGTCGACCTGACCGTCGGCCCCGGTGAGTTCGCCGCGATCATTGGGCCCTCTGGTTCCGGCAAATCCACCCTCATGCACCTGCTCGGCTGCCTGGACCGCCCCACCTCCGGCACCCTCCGGGTGGGCGGCGTCGACGTCGCCACGCTGACCGACACCGAACTGGCCGAGTTACGCAACCAGACCATCGGCTTCGTCTTCCAGTCCTTCCACCTGCTGGCCAGAACCTCGGCCCTGGACAACGTGGCCCTCCCGCTCGTCTACCGCGGTGTCCCCCGCGCCGAACGCCGGACCCGGGCCAGAGCCGCCCTGGAAGCCGTCGGCCTGTCGCACCGGCTCGCCCACCGCCCCGCCCAGATGTCCGGCGGCGAGCAGCAACGGGTCGCCATCGCCCGCGCCCTGGTCGGCGACCCGAAGGTGGTGCTCGCCGACGAGCCGACCGGCAACCTGGACTCCCGCAACGGCGCCGAGGTGATGAACCTGCTGCAACGCCTCAACGCCGACAGCGGCGTGGCGGTCATCCTGGTCACCCACGAACCCGAGGTCGCGGGCCGGGCCCGCCGCCAGATCCACGTCAGGGATGGCGTCATCGAGCTCGACTCGGGATCGTCGTGAGAACCGCGGAAGCGCTCCGGATGGCGCTGGAAGCCCTGCGCGTCAACCGGCTCCGCAGCTCGCTGACCATGCTGGGCGTGATCATCGGCGTGGCCGCCGTGGTGGTCCTGGTCGCCATCGGCACCGGCGCCAAGAACGCGATCGAACAGGAGATCGCCGGACTCGGCAGCAACATCATCCTGGTCGTGCCCGGCCAGCTGAACTTCGCCGCCGCCCCCACCCAGAGCCGCCTGGACCTCACCGACGTCGCCTACGTGCGCCGGGTGGTCGGCGACGAGTCCCGGGTGACCGTCTCCGTGCAGTCCGGCGAGACGATCAGGGTCGGCCGGGACGAGGCGTTCGTGACCGTGCTCGGCACCGACCAGTTCCTGCCCAACATCTTCGACCGGCCGTTGCGGCGCGGCAGATACCTCACCGAGACCGACGTGGACACCCGCCGCCGGGTGGTGATCCTCGGCTCCGAGGTGGCCGCCCGGCTGTTCGGCGACGTCGATCCGGTCGGCCGCCAGGCCACCATCTCCGGCGTGCGGTTCCGGGTCATCGGCGTCTACGAGAAGGTCGGCGCGACCTTCGGGGTGGCCCGCGACCAGGAGGTGCACGTGCCGGTCACCACCGCGCAGCGCCTGATCGGGGTGGCCAGGATCAACGGCATCGCGGTCGGCGCGTCCGGACCCGACGAGATCGAGCCGCTCCAGCGCAAGGTGGTGGACGCGCTGGTCCAGCGCTACCCGGGCGAGAAGTTCTCGGCCGTCACCCAGACCCAGCTGCTGGGCACCATCGGCACCGTGCTCGGCATGCTGACCGGCGTGCTGGCCGCCATCGCGGGCATCTCGCTGCTGGTCGGCGGGGTCGGCGTCTCCAACATCATGCTGGTCAGCGTGCGCGAGCGGACCAAGGAGATCGGGCTGCGCAAGGCGCTGGGGGCGCGGCAGCGCGACATCCTCGGCCAGTTCCTGATCGAGGCCGTGCTGCTGACCACCATCGGCGGGGTGATCGGCATCCTGCTCGGGGTCGGCGGGGCGCTGCTGATCGCAGCCGTGTCGCCGGTTCCGGCCGCGATCACTTGGTGGTCGATCTCGCTCGCGTTCGGCGTGTCGGTCGGGGTCGGGGTGTTCTTCGGGGTGGCCCCGGCGCGGCGGGCGGGCAAGCTCGATCCGGTGGTGGCGCTGCGGGCCGAATGAGGTGATGCGGTAATTTCATGGCATGAGCGACGCGGTGCGGGTGGTTTGGGATGACGCGCTGACGTCGTACGACTTCGGGCCACAGCATCCACTCGCGCCGGTCCGGGTCGAGCTCACCATGGCGCTGGCCCGCGAGCTCGGCGTGCTGGACGCGGTGGAGCTGGTCGGATGCGCCCCCGCCGAGGACGACGAGCTCGGCCTGGTGCACGAGCGCCATTACATCGACGCGGTCAAGCGGGTCTCCAAGACCGGCAGGCCCGACCTGAACGCCGGGCTCGGCACGCCGGACAATCCCGCCTTCGTGGGCGTGCACGAGGCCTCCGCGCTCGTCGCCGGGGCCACGCTGGCCGCCACCAGGGCCGTCTGGTTGGGGGAAACCGAGCACGCGATCAACGTGGCGGGCGGGCTGCATCACGCGATGCCCGCGCGCGCGAGCGGATTCTGCGTCTACAACGATCCGGGGCTCGCGATCGCGTGGCTGCTGGAGCAGGGGGCGTCGAAGGTCGCGTACGTGGATGTGGACGTGCACCACGGCGACGGGGTGCAGGCGATGTTCTACGACGACCCCCGGGTGCTGACGATCAGCCTGCACGAGTCGCCGCGCACGCTCTTTCCGGGCACCGGATATCCGGAGGAGACCGGAATCGCGGGCACCGCGGTGAATGTGGCGCTTCCGGCGGGCTGCGGTGATCAGGGGTGGCTGCGGGCTTTTCACGCCGTGGTGCCGCCGCTGCTGCGGGAGTTCGACGCGCAGATCCTGGTGAGCCAGCAGGGGTGCGACAGCCATGCGCTGGATCCGCTGGCCAATCTGATGCTGAGCCTGGACGGGCAGCGCACGGCGTACCAGGAGCTGCACAAGCTCGCGCACGAGACGGCCGGCGGGCGGTGGGTGGCGACCGGGGGCGGCGGCTACGAGCTGGTCCAGGTGGTTCCCCGGGCCTGGACCCATCTGATCGCCGAGGCCGCCGGAGTGCCGGTGGACCCCGAGACGCGGACGCCGGACGAGTGGCGCGCGTTCGTGCGGCAGCGGACCGGCGAGGTCCCGCCGCTCACGATGACCGACGGCCGAAATCCGGAATATCGTGATATCGCTCAGGGTTTCGACCCGGCGGACCCCATCGACCGCGCCATCATGGCCACCCGGAACGCGGTCTTCCCCCTCCACGGTCTGGACCCGATGCCATGACGAAAGCCCCCACGCGCGACGAACTGATCGAACAGCTCGTCCGCACCCAAGTCGCCGGGGACGTGGCGACCCCCCGGGACAACAATCTCGACCACTACCGCTCGCTGGCCGTCGGGGACCCGCACTACCTGCTCGGGCTCACCTTCGAGAGCACCTGGAGCTACCGGGACGTGCTGGCGCTGATGGCCAAGTCGGCCGGGGTGATCGCCGACCCGGAACATCGCTACGGCCAGGACACCATTGACCCCGAGCGCACGGTCGCCGCCACCGAGGCCATGGGCGACTCCATCGCGGCCGCCCTGAGCCGGCCGGGCAGCCGGTTCACCCTGGCCACCGGGCACCCCACCGGCATCATGGTCATCCACCTGGCCCTGGCCCGGTTTCTGGCCGCGCACGGCGCCACCCTGGTCACCCCGGCCGAGGGCTGGACGTACCAGCCGGGCTCGTACGGCCGCCGCAGGCGGATCAGGTACATCGAGGACGTCGCCCTGCTCGACGACGGCGGCGCGCTGGTGCACACCCACGACGCAGCCCCGATGCGGGCGATGCTGGCCGAGGAGCGGCCGGACTTCGTGATCGCCGACCACGGCTGGGCCGGGGCGGCCGGCGAGGCCGGAATTGAGACGGTGGCCTTCGCGGACAGTAACGATCCCGGCCTCTTCGTCGGGGAGGCAGAGGGGAAAATCGCGGTGACTGTGCCGCTTGATGACAATGTGCTCCCCAGATATTACGGTCCGTTGACCCGCTACCTGCTGGCTTGGATCACCGCTGGGCTTTAGGACCTCCCTTTTGGGGTATTTCGCGCCCGCTTTTGCACCAGTGTGTCGACCGGTTGCCAACTTTTTTGTGGGCCTGGGCGACTCTAATGTGAGAGAAGTTGGTCCGTTCCAAGATCTTGGCGAGGGGCACGGTCCGGCTGCTGGCCAGCGATTTTCCCGGTTTCGGCGGCACGAGCCCCCGAGGACTGATGAAATGGGGGGTTTGCCTTCTCGGGGTCGCGACTTACGCTGACGGCAGTACACGTGCGTGAGCAATGGCACCAGTGGGGATAACCCGTAAACACGTGCGGAAGAGGCGTCCGATGGGTGCAGGCGAAAGACCTCTCAGCGAGGTGAAGTTCCTGACGGTGGCTGAAGTGGCCACGGTCATGCGGGTGTCCAAGATGACGGTGTACCGGCTCGTGCACTCGGGTGAGTTGCCGGCCATCAGGGTAGGCCGATCCTTCAGAGTGCCCGAACAGGCAGTCCACGACTATCTGAGGGATGCTTTCATCGAGGCTGGATGAAGTAACCAAGCGGCGGAACCAACGCTCACCAGGCAATGGTTCATTAGTGGCTCAATGGGATCCCCCCGGGGGAGCGATCGACGGTCGATCGCCGGTAGTCTGTTGAGCCGGTGTGCGAGCGCGCACCGGCTCGGCAACCGACTCCTGGGGGTCCCGTGGGCTCTGTCATCAAGAAGCGTCGTAAGCGCATGGCGAAGAAGAAGCACCGCAAGCTGCTGAAGAAGACGCGCATCCAGCGCAGAAACAAGAAGTAACCGACGGAGCCGCTCGCCCGTGGTCAGATATGGGCGAGCGACCGTGCACCATCCTGCGAGGCGGCAATGACCCACACCGTGCTGGTCACAGGGGTCGGCCGACACATCGGCGCCCGCGTGGCGGCCGTGCTCGCAGCCGACCCGGGCATCCGGGTCATCGGAGTCGATACGGTGCCGCCGACGTCGCCTGAGCGTGAAGGGCGGGATGGCGGCGCCCAACTCCGTGATTCGCTGGAGTTCGTCCACGTCGATCTGCGCAGCCCGGATATCACCCGGGTGATCGCCGCGTGCGACATCGACACCGTTGTGCACATGAGCCTGCTCAGCGGACCGGCCCTGAGCCGGTCGGCCATGAAAGAGCACAACGTCATCGGCACCCTGCAGCTGCTGGCCGCCTGCCAGCGGTCGGACACGGTGCGCCGGGTCGTGGTGCGTTCCAGCACGGTCGTGTACGGCTCCTCGCCGCTGGATCCGGCGGTCTTCACCGAGAGCAGCGAGCCCGCCGAGCCGCCCACGTCCGGGTACGGCAAGGACACGGTCGAGGTGGAAGGCTTCGTGCGCGGGTTCGCCCGGCGGCGTCCGGATGTGGCCGTGACGACCTTGCGGTTCGCCAACCTGATGGGTCCGGGGGTGGATTCGCCGCTGACCCGGTTCTTCACCCAGCCGGTGCTGCCGACCGTGCTCGGCTTCGATCCCCGGCTGCAGTTCATCCACGAGGACGACGCGGTCGAGGTGTTGCGCAGGACCGCCACCGAGGATCATCCCGGCACGTTCAACGCGGCCGGCGACGGAGTGCTGCTGCTGTCACAGTGCGTGCGGCGGGCGGGGCGGCCCACGCTGCCGGTGCCCGGTCCCGCGTTCCGGCTCCTCGGCGAGCTGGCCCGGGGGCTCGACCAGGTGGACTACTCGCCCGAGCAGGTGGCGCTGATGAGTCACGGGCGGGCGGTGGACTCCTCCCGCCTGGTCGCCGAGCTCGGCTGGACCTTCGCCTACGACACGGCCGCCGCCTACGCCGACTTCCTGCGCTCCCGTGGACTGACCAGCAATCTGCCGCTTGCCGTGGTGGACGCGCTCGCGGGTCTGGTCCGGTGAAAGATCTGCTCGCGTTCGTCCGGCGGCGGGTTTCGGGCGACTACGAGGTGGACGAGTTCGGCTACGACCCCGAACTCACCGACACCGTCCTGCTGGAGCTCCTCCGCCCGCTCTACCGGCACTGGTTCCGGGTGGAGACCTCCGGCCTCGACCACGTGCCCGCCGACGGCGCGCTGATCGTCGCCAACCACTCCGGCACGCTTCCCCTGGACGCGCTCATGCTCCAGGTCTGCCTTCACGACGAAGCCCACCGCGCCGTACGGCTCCTGGCCGCCGACCTCGTCTACCGCCTGCCGACCCTGAGCCACTTGTCCAGAAAGGCAGGCCACACCCTGGCCTGCCCCGAAGACGCCGACCGCCTGCTCCGCAAGGGCGAACTCGTCGGCGTCTTCCCGGAAGGCTTCAAAGGCGTCGGCAAACCCTTCACCCACCGCTACCGCCTGCAACGCTTCGGCCGGGGCGGCTTCGTGTCCACCGCCATGCGCGCCGGCGTCCCCATCGTCCCCTGCGCGATCGTCGGCGCCGAGGAGATCTACCCGAAGATCGGCGACTTCACCCTGCTCGCCCGCATGCTCGGCCTCCCCTACCTGCCGATGACCCCGTTCTTCCCCTGGCTGGGAGCCTTCGGCCTGATCCCGCTCCCCTCCAAATGGCTGATCGAGTTCGGCGAACCCATCAAAACCACCCCCAGCGACGCCGACGACCCCATGACCGTCTTCAACCTCACCGACCAGGTACGCGAAACCCTCCAACACCAACTAGACGCCCTACGCGTGCGCCGTGGTTCCGTGTTCTAGTGGGTTCTGTAGTGCTTGCGGAGGGCTATCCCGGCGGCGACGCCGCCTGCCACTGCGCCCGCGGCGGCGGCTACGGGGAGGCCGATCATGGTGGCTTTGCGGCCGGTGCGGAAGTCCTTGATGGCCCAGCCCTGGGCTTTGGCGTGGTCGCGGAGTTCTGAGTCGGGGTTGATGGCGTAGGGGTGGCCGACGATGGAGAGCATGGGGAGGTCGTTGGCGGAGTCGCTGTAGGCGGAGCAGCGGGTCAGGTCGAGGCCTTCCTGGCGGGCCAGGGCGCGGACGGCGTCGGCTTTGGCGGGGCCGTGCAGGAGGTCGCCGACGAGGCGGCCGGTGTAGGCGCCGGAGTCGGTTTCGGCGACCGTGCCGAGGGCGCCGGTGAGGCCGAGGCGGCGGGCGATCACCTGGGCCAGCTCCACGGGGGTGGCGGTGACCAGCCAGACGCGCTGGCCGGCGTCCAGGTGGGCCTGGGCGAGGGCGCGGGCGCCCGACCAGATGCGGTCGGCCATCACCTCGTCGTAGATCTCCTCGCCGAGGCGGACCACTTCCTCCACCTTGAGGCCCGCGACGAAGGCGAGCGCCATCTCCTTGGCCTTGGCCACGTGCTCCGGGTTCTCGTCACCCCTGACCCGGAACATCGCCTGCCCGAACGCGAAACGCACCAGATCGCGGGTGGTGAACAGGCCACGGGAGGCCAGCCCCCGGGCGAAATGGTAGATCGACGCGCCACGGATCATCGTGTTGTCCACGTCGAAGAACGCCGCAGCCGCGAGGTCAGGTTCGACGGGCGGGGCCGCCGCGGGTGCCATCGCGCCCGCCGCCTCGGCCGCGATCTCCGCCGGGTCCTGCCGTCTCAGTAGCCGCTTCATAGCCCATCAGCTTAACCGCCGAGACGGACGAGATCGGGTACGCACTGTTAGCGGCGTATGACGGTTCGGTATTGATGGGAAAGTCGTGATCTGGACAGCCGCAGCGGGTTAGTAGCCGCCGACCGTGTATCCGTCGATGAAGACCAGATACTCGTTGGCCCGCTCCCGGTTCTCCTCGTCCAGCTTGGGGAGCATGACCTCGACGCGATTGCGCTGCTCGCGCGCGAACGTCCGTACCTTCGCCTGGGCTCTGGCGTCGGCTTTGGCGCGCGGCTTGACCCGGTTGAGGGCGGCCCGGGTGGTGGTGTCCATGTCCTGCAGCGTCTCTTTGAGTAACTCCTTGCGGTTGGGCGTGGTGGCCGCCTGTAAGAGCGCCGCCGCCTCCCCGGCCCGCGCCTTGGCCGCCGTCATCTGCCGGTCGGCCAGGTCGGCGTCGCTGGTGGTCAGCGTCAGCAGGGTCGACTCGGCCGCTCGCTTGAGCGGGTAGAGCAGGTCGCCGGGGACGGCCGAGTAGGTCACCATGGCGGTGACCACCGTGGCCACGATCATCGCGCTCAGCCCGGCCCACGGCCGCAGCCGGATCCAGCCCGGCACTGCCGGAATCGACGGGCGGTCGTGCGGTGGCTGCCCGGCCGGTACACGCTCGCTCTGGTGGGTTCTGAGCAGCTCGTCCCGCAGCCGGGCGCGGAACTCGGCCCGCGGGCCGCTGCCCAGCCGGTGGCCGAAGTCGCCGAGGCGGGACACCACGTCGGCCGAGAAGCGACCGGCGCGCCACCGACGCCACCACCCCATGAACGCTCCCGCGTTTCGTCAGCCCCGGAAAACCCGGATGATCCCCGCCCTGCCTCCTGCCCAACGACGCGCAGGCGGCCTAGGTTACGGCACGTGTCTTAACCGAGATCCTTGGGCAGCGCCCGGGCCAGTGCCTTGATGGCGCGGAACTGCAACGCCTTGATCGCCCCGGCTTTCTTGCCCATCACGAGCGCGGTCTCGGCCAGCGACATGCCGTACAGGAAGCGGAGGATGACGCATTCCTGCTGCTCCGGGCCGAGTTGCTGGACGGCGCGCATCACGTGCTCGTTCACCATGTTGGTGACGACGGCGTTCTCGGGGATGTGCGGCCCGTCGAGCGGGGTGTCGAGGACCTCCGCCGTGGAGACTTCTAAGCGGTTTCGGCCTGATTTGAAATGGTCGGTCACCAGATTCCGGGCGATCGTCACGAGCCACGCGCCGAAGTCCCGGCCTTGCCAGGTGAAGTCGGCGATGCCGCGCAGCGCGCGCAGGAAGGTGTCGCTGGTCAGGTCCTCGGCTAACGGGTGCGATCCGACCCGGAAGAAGACGTAGCGGTAGACAAGCTCCACGTAACGGTCGTAGAGCATGCCGAACGCTTCGGTGTCGCCGGTCTTGGCGCGCAAGACCAGCGTGCGCATCTCGTCGTGTTCCGGCGAGAGCGTGATCGTGCTTGGCTCGATGGGCGCGGTCTGCACCGCTCCAGCGGAAGCCGGAGGAGCGATCCCGGCGAACGGCCACGTGTTCGGCATCCGGATATCCCATGCGGGGAAGGGGAAGTCGGCGTGCTTGCACACTCTAGAAATCAACGCGGCTTATGTCCATCGTGCCGGAGGTCCGGTTTGGCACAGGGGCGAAGCGCCTATGGGCAACCTCCGCGCCGTAGGTCATATGTCCCGGCTTGACCGCGCCTGTGTCTGGACTGAGGAACGCAGGTCGCGAAGCGGCCGGAGTGACGAGGGAAGACACAGGCTGAAGGCGGTCAAGCCCGCCGCGCCGGAGGCGCGGCCATAATAAGGACACCATGGAAGTTCTAGTCGCTGTCATCGCCTTCGCCGGAGCCCTGCTGGCCGCCATCACCACGGGCGCCCTGATCGGGCGGTTGCGGGAGGAGGCGTCCGGGTGGCTGACCGCCTGGATCATCACGACCTTCTCGCTCTGCCTGGCCCTCGGCGCGGTCGGGGTCGGGCACCTGCTTGGGTTCGCGCCGCTGACCTTCCGGATCTACCAGATCGGCGGGGCGCTGCTGGCGCCGCTCTGGCTGGCCATCGGGCTGATCCAGCTGCTGGCGGAGAAGCGTTCGGCCCAGTTCTCCGGCTGGGCGCTCGGCGTGGGCCTCACCCTCATCGGTGGCGTCATCATGCTGATCGACCCGGTGGTGGCTCCGGAGGACTTCACGAAAGAGCTGCCGATCGGGAACACGTTCTGGGACCTCTGGCCGGAGCAGCTGCTGCGCGTCGTGCATGTCGTGATCCTGCTGATCCTGCTGATCTCGCTGATGGTGGCGGTGGTGCGCTGGCGCGGCGGGGACGACTACGACGCCGACAACATGAACGCCACCGTAGTGCTGGCCCCGACCGGAATGGCCCTGGTGGGCGCGTTCCTGTTCCCCGTGCCCGGCCCGTTCGTGGCCGCCCTGCTGGGCGGCCTGTCCGGCGCGATCTGGTACGCGGTGGCCCGGCCACTCGCCCCGTACGAGGACGAGGAGGACGAACCCGCACCACCCCCAAGCCCCCCGCCCCAGCAGGACTGGCAGGGGTACGGCCGCCGGCAAGAACCCGAGCCGGAGCTCCCGCCGCTGCGCTCCGGCCTCGGCGACCTGGTGGCCGAATACCGCGCGGGCGAGACCGGCGAGGTCGACTACGCGGCCAGGATGCAGACCGGCGGCTTCGGCGCCCCGGTCGGCCCCAGCGGCCCCGACGCGTTCGGCGGCCCGATGACGGGCACGATGATGCCCGCCGATCGCTTCGGCGGCGGCACCCCCGAGTACGGCATGCCCGCCCCCCAGCCCGCCGTCCCCGAATACAACATGCCGGCCACCGGCGTCGTCTACGCGGGCGCGGCCTCGATCGGCGCGACCGCCAAGCCGTCCCCGAATATCTACGGCATCCTGACGGTCTTCACCCTCCTGGACGGCTCCGGCGAGGCGTTCGACAAGCTGGCCGAGGAGACCGTCGAAGCGGTCCAGGCGGCCGAGCCGGACACCCTGGTCTTCGTCTGCCATGGCGTGAAGTCGGCCCCGCTGCAGCGCATCGTCTACGAGCTCTACCGGGACGAGGTGGCCTTCTCCGAGCACCAGCGGCAGCCGCACATGGAACGCTTCGCCACCGAACGCCAGGTGCTGGTGCTGGCGACCAACGTCATCGAGCTGAGCGTGAACGCGGCGAAGGTGGTGCCGCTGCCTTCGGCGTTCCGGATCTAGGTGAGCGCGGCGCGCAGCCGGGCCTCGTCGACCCGCCAGAAGTCGTGCTGCACCCCGTCGATCAGCGTCACCGGGATCATCTCGCCGTATTTCTCCAGGTCTTCGGCGGAGGCGGTGATGTCACGTTCCTCCCACGGCACGCCCAGTTCCCCGGCCACCCGGGCGATGATCGCGCGGGCGTCCGCGCAGAGGTGGCAGCCGGGCTTGCCGTACAGCGTGATCGAATGAGCCATGCGTTCCACAGTACGGGGGGCGAATTGGAGACCGGCCCCTCCGGCTGGCACAGTGATTGAGCACGGACGGATAAGCCTCGACTTTGTGCATGGCTTCACAAAGGCACTAACCTGGGGTTTGTTCTCAACATCCGTCTCATTCCCCCCGGGAGCTCCGGCTAGTGATCCGCCGTATTCCGCAAGCTCGTGAGCGCGGCATCCCCGACGCGACCGTCGCGCGGCTGCCGCTCTACCTGCGTGCCCTGAACGGCCTGGCCGAGCGCGGCACCGCGACCGTGAGCTCGGAGGATCTGGCCCTGGCCGCGGGCGTGAACTCCGCCAAACTCCGCAAGGACCTCTCCCACCTGGGGTCGTACGGCACCCGCGGCGTCGGCTACGACGTGCAGTACCTGATCTACCAGATCTCCCGCGAGCTCGGCCTCACCCAGGACTGGGCGGTGGCCATCGTGGGCGTCGGCAACCTGGGCCGGGCGCTGGCCAACTACGGCGGCTTCGTGTCCAGAGGATTCCGGGTGGCCGGGCTGCTGGACGCCGACCCCGCCGTGGTCGGGGACCACATCGCGGGCCTGACGGTGGAACATTCCGACGGCCTGGAGGCCGTCATCCGCAAGCGCGGCGTGTCGATCGTGGTGATCGCCACCCCCGCGACGGCGGCGCAGCAGGTCTGCGACCGGGTCATCGCCGCCGGTGTCACGAGTATCTTGAACTTCGCCCCCGTCGTGCTCACGGTGCCTGACGGTGTCGATGTCCGTAAGGTCGATCTATCCATTGAACTGCAGATCCTCGCGTTTCATGAGCAGCGCAAGGTGAGTGGGGGGCCCATGATGGCCGAGGACTGGGCCGGGGAGGCCGGATGACCATGCTCATCGTCGGGCTCAGCCACCGGACCGCTCCGGTGGCTCTGCTGGAGCGTGTGACCGTCTCGGGTGACGCGCTGCTGAAGCTGCTGCACGACGTGCGCCAGGACGAGCACGTGTCGGAGGCCATGGTCGTCTCCACCTGCAACCGGGTCGAGCTCTACGCCGACGTGGACAAGTTCCACGGCGGCGTCACCGCGCTGACCGACCTGCTGGCCGCCCATTCGGACGTGCCGCAGGAGCAGCTGACCCGGCACCTCTACGTGCACTACGAGGAGCGCGCGGTCCACCACCTGTTCTCGGTCGCCTGCGGCCTGGACTCCATGGTCGTCGGCGAGGGCCAGATCCTCGGCCAGATCAGGTCGGCGCTGCGGACCGCCCAGCACGAGGGCAGCGTCGGCCCCACGCTGAACGAGCTGGTCCAGCACGCGCTGCGGGCGGGCAAGCGCGCGCACAGCGAGACCGGCATCGACCGCGCCGGAGCCTCCCTGGTCGGGGTGGGCCTGGACCTGGCCGGGCGGGTGCTCGGCCCGATCAAGGGCCGCCGCGCCCTGGTCGTCGGCGCGGGCTCGATGAGCGCCCTGTCCGCCGCCACCCTGGCCCGCGCGGGCGTCACCAACATCGTCATCGCCAACCGCACCTACGAGCGCGCCGTACGGCTCGCCGAGACGGTCGGCGGCCGGGCGGTCGAACTCACCGAAGTGACCGCCGAGCTGGCCCAGGCCGACCTGGTGGTCTCCTGCGTCGGGGCGGGCAATCGCGCGATCACCACGGACATGGTGCTGGCGGCGATGGCGGGCCGTTCGCGACCCCTGTTCTTGCTTGACCTGGCGCTGCCGCACGACGTGGACCCGGGCGTGCGCACGTTCCCCGGCGTCACCCTGGTCGACCTGGACTCCATGCAGCAGGCCGGGATCGGCGGCGACGGCGGGCGCGGGGCCGAGATCGAGGCGGTCCGGGCGATCGTCGTAGAAGAGGTCGCCGCCTACCTGGACCAGACCCGCGCGGCCCGGGTCACGCCGACGGTGATCGCGCTGCGCAGCCGGGCGGCGGCCGTGGTCGAGGCCGAGATGGGCCGGTTGACGGCGCGAGTGCCCGAACTCGATGGCAAGCTGAAAGACGAGGTCGCGCACATGGTCAGGCGCGTGGTGGACAAACTCCTCCATGAGCCGACTGTGCGTGTCAAGCAGCTCGCGGCGTCCCCGGCAGGCGATCATTATGCCGAGGCGCTCCGCGAACTGTTCAATCTGGACCCGAAGGCGCCGGGCGCCGTATCCAGGATGGAGCTCGAACAGTGAAGCTGAGGCTGGGCACCCGCAAGAGCCTGATGGCGACCACGCAGTCGCAGCAGGTGGCGGACCGCCTGACCGCGCTTACCGGCAGGGCGGTTGAGCTCGTCGGCATCACCACCCTGGGCGACGTGAGCAAGGCGCAGCTCAGCCAGCTCGGCGGCACCGGCGTGTTCGTCAGCGAGCTGCGCACCCACCTGATCGAGGGCGACATCGACTTCGCCGTGCACTCGCTCAAGGACCTGCCCACCGCCGCGGACCCGCAGATCACCATCGCGGCCATCCCGCTCCGCGACGACCCCAGGGACGCCCTGGTGGGCGCGGTCAAGCTGGCCGACCTGGCGCCAGGGGCCAGGGTCGGCACCGGCTCGCCGCGCCGGATCGCCCAGCTGCGCGCGCTCCGCGCCGACCTGGAATACGTGCCGATTCGCGGCAACGCCGACACCAGGATCGGCAAGGTCACCGCCGGCGAGCTGGACGGGGTGGTGCTGGCCGCCGCCGGGCTCGCCCGCCTGGGCCGCGACGGCGAGATCGCCCAGCTGTTCGACACCGACGAGATGCTGCCCGCCCCCGGGCAGGGCGCGCTCGCGGTGGAGTGCCTGACCGGGCGCCCCGACCTGGTCGAGCTGCTGTCCGTGCTCGACGACGCCAGGACCAGGGCCGCCGTCACCGCCGAGCGGGCGGTGCTGGCCGCCCTGGAGGCGGGCTGCTCCGCGCCGGTGGGCGCGTATGCGGCAGATGACGGGCACACGTTGAATTTGACCGCCACCGTCGTCGCGATCGACGGCGCGCGAGCGGTCCGCAAGTCCGCCTCCGGACCCCGGATGGCAGCCATGGACCTCGGGCGCGAGCTCGCGGTCGCCATGATCGCGCAAGGGGCCGGCACGTTGATGGGGGCCCATTGAGCAATACCGAATCTGGATTCGTGGCATTTGTCGGAGCTGGGCCCGGCGACGAGAACCTGCTCACACTTCGCGGCGCCGACCTCCTGTCGCGCGCCGATGTCGTCGTGCTGGACCAGGAGGCGTACGGCGCGATGCTGCGCCACTGCCCGCCCAACGTGATCGTGATGACGGAGGGCTTCATCGCCGCGGCCAAGGCGGGCAAGCGGGTCGTCCGGGTCTGCCACGGCGATCCCTCGCTGTTCTCCTCGGTCGCCGAGGAGGTCGCGGCCTGCGCCAAGGCCGAGGTGGAGTTCGAGATCGTGCCCGGCGTGCCGCCCGCGACCGCGGTGCTCACCTACGCCGGCATCCCGGCCGCCTCGGCGGTGCCGGAGTTCCGGATCGTGGACGCCACGCAGGTCACCGACTGGTCGCCGCATGCCGCCTGCCAGGGCACCCTGGTGATCTACAACGGTCTCGCCGAGGCGGTCCCGATCGCCAAGGCGCTCATCGCCGGCGGCAAGCCCGACCACACGCCGGTCGCGGTGACCAGCGACGGCACCACCACCGAGCAGTACACCGTGGTCTCCTCGCTGGGGCGGCTCGGCCCCGACCTGAAGCACGCCGGGATGACCGAGCCCGCGGTCGTCGTGGTCGGCGACGCGGTCGGCCAGCGGGACAAGCTCTCCTGGTTCGAGACCCGGGCGCTGTTCGGCTGGCGGGTGCTGGTGCCGCGCACCAAGGAGCAGGCGGCCGGGCTGTCCGAGCAGCTCCGCTCGTACGGCGCGGTGCCCGAGGAGGTGCCCACCATCTCGGTGGAACCCCCGCGGACTCCGCAGCAGATGGACCGCGCCATCAAGGGCCTGGTCACCGGACGCTACGAGTGGGTGGCCTTCACCAGCGCCAACGCCGTCAAGGCGGTCCGCGAGAAGTTCGAGGAATACGGCCTGGACGCGCGCGCCTTCGCCGGGCTGAAGGTGGCCGCCGTGGGCGACGCCACCGCGCGGGCCCTGGTCGAGTTCGGGGTCCGGCCGGATCTGATGCCGACCGGCGAGCAGTCCTCGGAAGGCCTGCTGGCCGAGTGGCCGCCGTACGACTCGATGCTGGACCCGATCAACCGGGTGCTGCTGCCGCGCGCCGACATCGCCACCGAGACGCTGGTGGCCGGGCTGACCGAGCTCGGCTGGGAGTGCGACGACGTGACCGCCTACCGCACGGTCCGGGCCGCGCCGCCGCCGGCGCCGATCCGGGAGGCGATCAAGAGCGGCGGGTTCGACGCTGTACTTTTCACGTCTTCTTCGACCGTGCGGAATCTGGTGGGGATCGCCGGGAAACCGCATAACGTCACTGTTATCGCGGTCATCGGCCCGCAGACCGCCAAAACGGCGGAGGAGTTCGGGCTGCGGGTGGACGTGATGGCCGACAAACCTTCGGCTTCGGCTCTCGCGGCGGCGCTGGCGGAGTACGGTGCGAAGCAGCGCCAGGCGGCCGTCTCCGCGGGCGAGGTTCCGCGTCGCCCGTCACAGACGCGCAGGGGTGCCCGTCGCCGGGCCAAATAAACATGGGGTGAGGGGAATGACCGCTGAGTTTCCGGTCGCTAGACCGCGCCGGTTGCGCCGGACCGCGCCGCTGCGCCGCATGGTGGCCGGGACCCGGCTGCATCCGGCCGAGCTGATCCTGCCGCTCTTCGTCAAGGAGGGCATCGCCGAGCCGAACCCGGTCGGGTCGATGCCCGGCGTGCTGCAGCACACGCGCGACTCGCTCCGCAAGGCCGCTCACGAGGCCGCCGAGGCGGGTGTCGGCGGGCTCATCCTGTTCGGCATCCCGCTGCACAAGGACGGCCGGGGTTCGGCCGCCGACGACCCGGACGGCATCGTGCAACTCGCCCTGGCCGACCTGGCTGCTGAGGTGGGCGACGCGCTGGTGCTGATGTCGGACACCTGCCTGGATGAGTACACCGACCACGGCCACTGCGGGCTGCTCACCGCGACCGGCGAGGTCGACAACGACGCCACGCTGGAGCGTTATGCCGCCGCCGCCGTCGCGCAGGCGCGGGCGGGCTCGCACGTGATCGCGCCGAGCGGCATGATGGACGGCCAGGTCGCGGCGATCCGGGCGGCGCTGGACACCGAAGGGTTCGCGGAGATTCCGATCCTGGCCTACTCGGCGAAGTTCGCGTCCGGGTTCTATGGCCCGTTCCGGGAGGCGGCCGAGTGCGCGCCGCAGTTCGGCGACCGGAACGCGTACCAGCAGGATCCGGCCGGGCCGGTCGGGGAGGCGCTGCGGGAGGTCCGGCTGGACCTGGACGAGGGCGCGGACGCGGTCATGGTGAAGCCCGCGCTGGCCTACCTGGACATCCTGCGGCAGGTCCGCGACATGGTGGACGTGCCCGTGGCCGCCTACCAGGTGAGCGGGGAGTACGCGATGGTGGAGGCCGCCGCCGCGAATGGCTGGATCGACCGAGATCGAGTGATCATGGAATCGCTGATCGCCATCCGGCGGGCCGGTGCTGATCTGATCCTCACCTACTGGGCCACGGAAATCGCGCGCCGCTTGGCCTATTAACTAGAAAGTCGTGATCTGGACAGCTGCAGCGGTCAGTCGCCTGGTCGGCGGCTACGCGGCTGTCTATGGGACGGGTTTCTGGTTAATCCGGGCCATATGCGGGGGTCGCCCTGCGAAGGTCATTTGGTAACAGGCATTATCGAGTGCAACACCAGCCACCCGTGTGGTTGTTGTTTTCCGTCGGGAATCGGGGAGGGGCACCATGGTGGGGGTACCGCTGGCTCGGAGATCGAGGCGGCGCGCGCACCGGACGCCGCGCCCCATCACCTCGGTGCTGCACTACGCCGCGCTCGGCTGGGCCAGCTGTCTGGGGGCGCACCCGCTCCGCGAGGGCGGGCGCGCCTGCTCGTGCGATCGGATCGGCTGTCCCGATCCCGGCATGCATCCGCTGTCGCCCGCCTGGCAGATGCAGGCCACGCTGGACACCGCCCAGCTCACCCGCTGGTGGGGGCAGAACCCCGAGGCGAACGTGATCCTGCCCACCGGCCGGGTATTCGACGTGTTCGACGTCCCCGCCGCCGCCGGGATCACCGCGCTGGCGGCCATGGACGCCGCCGGTTTCGCCACTGGCCCGGTCGCCGCGAACGGCGACCGGGTTCTTTTTTATGTGGCTACCCGAGGTGCGCCCGACGACGAGGACGAGTGGTGGTCCTGCCATCTCGACTACGGCCCCGAGACGATCGACTCCTCACCTGGGCTGCGCTGGCACTGCCGCGACAGCTACGTGCTCGCGCCGCCGTCGACGCTTCCCGGCGGCTCGGTGGTGACCTGGCTGCGCCCGCCGGACGGGCGTCCGCTGCCCGATCCCCTGCGCGTGCTCGACCTGATTGCCGACTAATCTCGTGGGCGTGGAATTTACCCAGCAATCCGCGAAACTGTTCGCCCGGGCCAAGGAGCTCGTGCCCGGCGGGGTGAACTCCCCGGTTCGCGCCTTCGGGGCGGTGGGCGGGACACCGAGGTTCATGGCCTCCGGGCAGGGGCCGTACCTCACGGATGTGGACGGCAACCAGTATGTGGACCTGGTCTGCTCGTGGGGGCCGATGATTCTCGGCCACCGGCATCCCGCTGTGGTGCAGGCCGTCTCCGACGCGCTCGCCCACGGCCTCTCCTACGGCACCGCCACCGAGGGCGAGGTGCTGCTCGCCGAGGAGATCGTCAACCGGATGAGCCCGGCCGTGGAGAAGGTGCGGCTGGTCAGCTCCGGCACCGAGGCCACCATGAGCGCGGTACGGCTCGCGCGCGGCTTCACCGGCCGATCGAAAATCATCAAGTTCGCCGGGTGTTACCACGGGCACGTGGACGCGCTGCTGGCTTCGGCGGGTTCCGGTGTCGTCACCTTCGGCCTGCCGGACACCCCGGGCGTGACGGGCGCGTCGGCGGCGGACACGATCGTGTTGCCGTACAACGACGTGCCGGCGGTGGAGGAGGCGTTCGCGGCCGCCGAGATCGCGTGCGTGATCACTGAGGCGTGCCCGGCGAACATGGGTGTCGTCCCGCCGCTTGACGGCTTCAACCGGCGGCTGCGCGAGCTGTGCACCGAGCATGGCGCGCTGCTCATCGTGGACGAGGTGCTGACCGGCTTCCGGGTGACCGCCTCCGGCTGGTACGGCCTCGACTCCGTGGACGCCGACCTGATGACCTTCGGCAAGGTGATGGGCGGCGGCCTCCCGGCGGCGGCCTTCGGCGGCCGGGCCGACGTGATGGCTTACCTCGCTCCGGAGGGCCCGGTCTACCAGGCGGGCACGCTGTCGGGAAACCCGCTCGCGTGCGCCGCCGGACTGGCCACGCTCATCGCCTGCGACGCCGACGTCTACGACCGGATCGACGCCTCGGCCCTGATCATCGGTCGCGCGGCCTCGGACGCGCTGGCCGCCGCGGGGGTGCCGCATCGGCTCCAGCGCGCCGGAAACCTCTTCTCCATTTTCTTCACCGATCAGCCGGTGACGGACTTCGCGTCGGCGAAGACCCAGAACACGGCGGCCTACACGGCGTTCTTCCACTCGATGTTGGATCAGGGCGTCTACCTGCCACCGTCCGCGTACGAGGCGTGGTTCCTCTCCGCCGCGCACGACGACGACGCACTGACTCGGATCGCCGAAGCCCTACCGGCCGCCGCAAGGGCAGCAGCAGTGACATTGGCCGCGCCTCCGGCACGGCGGGCTTGACCGCCCTGGGAGCCTGTGTCTTCCCTCGTCAACTCCGGCCGCTTCGCGACCTGCGTTCCTCAGTCCAGACACAGGCGCGGTCAAGCCATTCAGGTTGAGCGACTCAGCTTCTTGGAGCGGGACTGACGGGCCTGACGGGCCAGGGTCTCCAGGTAGGAGAGCTCGGCGGGGCGGGTGGTCTTCGTGAAGACGTTGTTTAGGATTCTCATGTCTTCATTTTCCAGTGCTTAACAGTTGAGCACAAGCGAGATTTTCTTAGGTGCATGGTTTAGACTAGCTACATGTTGGACTTGCACCGGTTGAAGGCTCTGCACGCGGTCGCGACCTACGGTTCGGTGGGGGCGGCGGCGGAAGCGTTGATGGTGACCCCGTCCGCCATCTCCCAGCAACTCGCCAAGTTGGAGCGGGAGACCGGCGCCGTGCTGGTCGAGCGCAACGGGCGCGGGGTCAAGCTGACCGACGCCGCCGGGCTGCTGGCCGACCACGCCGAGAAGATCCTCGCGCTGGTGGAGACCGCCGAGGCGGACTTCGAAGCATTGCGCGGCGCGGTCGTCGGCAGGCTGTCCATGGCGGCCTTCCCGACCGCCGCGCGCGGCATCATGCCGAACGCGCTCACCCTGCTCAAGGATCGGCACCCGGACCTGGACCTGCTCGTCTACGAGCGCGAGCCGGACCGCATGGTGCGCGAGGTCACCCGGGGCGAGATCGACCTGGCCGTGGTGCAGGACTGGGTCAACCGGCCGATCGCCATCCCGGACGGTCTGTCCCGGGCCGCGCTGCTCGAGGACGTGGCCGATGTCGCCGTGCCGGCCGATCACCCGCTGGCCGACCAGCGCGAGGTGGCCCTGGCCGACCTGCCCGGCGATCAGTGGATCATCTCCTCGCCGGGGACGGTCTGCCACGACTTCCTGATGTTCCTGATCCGGTCGTCGGAGAAGGAGCCCCAGGTGGTGTGCTACGCCGATGAGTATCCGTCGCAGATGGCCATGGTCGCGGCCGGGCACGGCTATGCGCTCATCCCGCGGCTGGGCCGGGGCGCGGTGCCCGATGAAGTGCGGATGGTCCCGATCCTGCCCCGGCCGATTCGCCGTGTTTACGCGCTGTGGCGGACCGACGCGGCCCGCCGTCCCGCGATCCGGGCGGCCGTGGAGGCGTTGCGCACCGCGTGTGCTCCGCTGGCGCTCGAGCCGGGCGCGGCGAGTCAGAGCACGCCGGTTTAGCGCAGTAGGCTGGCGCCACCATGACTGAGACCACCGTTGTTCATCTGCTGCGCCACGGTGAGGTGTATAACCCCGCGGGCGTCCTCTACGGCAGACTGCCGGGATATCACTTGTCGGACAACGGCCGGGCGATGGCCGATATGGTGGCGAAGTCCATCGCGGGGCGGGACATTGTGGCGGTCTGGAGTTCGCCGATGGAGCGCGCCCAGGAGACGGCCGCGCCGTCCGCGGAGGCCCTGGGCGGGCTTGCGGTCGTCCTGGACGATCGGTTGATCGAGGCGACGAACGTCTTCGAGGGCAAGCGGCTGGCGGGCGCGGTATTCAAGGATCCGCGCAACTTCTGGCACATCAGGGATCCGCGGCGGCCTTCCTGGGGGGAGGCGTATCTGGACGTGGTGGCCCGGATGAAGTCCGTCATCGACTCCGCGAAGGCGGCGGTGCGCGGGCACGAGATCCTGATGGTCAGCCACCAGATGCCGATCTGGATCATCCGGCTGGCGGCGGAGAACCGGCGGCTCTGGCATGACCCGCGGCGGCGTCAATGTTCGCTGGCCAGCCTGACGAGTTTTACCTTCGAAGACGACAGATTGGTCACGGTTGGCTATACCGAACCAGCTGCCATTCTTCTCAAGGGCAATCCCATCGCCGGTTCGTAGCCACTCCCGGCTCGGCCGCGCCTGTGTCTGGACTGAGGAACGCAGGGGAGCGAAGCGACCCGGAGTGACGAGGGAAGACACAGGCTGAAGGCGGCCGAGCCCGCCGTGCCGGAGGCGCGGCCATAGACACAGCGCCCGAGCCCCCGTGCCGGAGGCGCGGGCATGACGCAGTAGAGTGACGTTGCTCTACTGGCCGTAGTACTAGGAGATCGTTCTCCGATGCCCATCAAACCTCTCGTCTTCGTGCTTGCCATCCTTGTGCTGGCGGGCTGTGCGGGTTCGCAGAGTTCGGGGCAGCCGGAGTCCGGGGATACGCGATTTATCCCCGGTGACGGAAAAATCCAGATCTTTGAGCCGGGGGAGCGGAAGGCCGCGCCTGCGGTTGAAGGGCAGTCGCTGGATGGGTCGACTGCGGGGATGGCCAAGGGCAAAGTCGTCGTGCTGAACTTCTGGGCGTCCTGGTGTGCGCCCTGCCGGGCTGAGGGGCCGATCCTGAAAGATGTCGCCGCCCGTACCAAATCGGGGGGTGTGGAGTTCCTCGGGGTGAACTTCAAGGATCAGAAGACGGCCGCGCTCGCCTATGACCGGGCCATGGAGCCGGGGTATCCGAGCATTCACGACCAGCAGGGGCAGGTGCTGCTCGGGTTCCAGGGGACCGTGCCGCCCGCCGCGATCCCGTCCACGCTGATCATCGACAGGAACGGGAAGATCGCCGCGCGGGCTCTCGGCGCGGTCAAGTACCAGGCGTTGCTCGACGCCGTCACCAAGGTCAACAGTGAATCTCGCTGAGACGGTCGCCTCCGGCTCGCTGCTGATCGCGCTGCCGATCGCGTTGCTGGCCGGTCTCGTCTCGTTCCTCTCGCCGTGCGTGCTGCCGCTGGTGCCGGGCTATTTGTCGTACGTCACGGGCATGAGCGCCGACCCGCGCCGGCGCACGCTCGTGCTCGGCAGCGGGCTCTTCGTGCTCGGATTCGCCCTGGTCTTCGTGCTCGGCGGCGCGCTCTTCGGCGGCCTCGGCGCGGCGCTCCTCGGTAACGCCCAGGTCATCACGAAAGTCCTGGGCGCGCTCACGATCGTGCTCGGGCTCGCGTTCCTCGGCCTCATCCCCGGGTTGCAGCGCGATTTCCGCTTCCACAAGCTCCCCGCCGCCGGGCTGGCGGGCGCGCCGCTGCTCGGCGTCGTCTTCGGCCTCGGCTGGACGCCGTGCATCGGCCCCACCCTGGCCGTCGTGCTGACCCTCTCCGTCGACCAGGGCAGCGCCGCCCGTGGCGCGCTCCTGGCCTTTGGGTACGCCCTGGGCCTGGGCTTGCCGTTCATCCTCGCCGGGCTCGCCTACCGCAGGGCGTTGCACACCTTCCGGGCGGTTCGCCGCCATTCCCAACTCATCACCCGGGTCGGCGGCGCGATGCTGGTGGCCGTGGGGCTGCTGCTCGTCACCGGCCTGTGGGGTGAGCTCATCGCGGGCCTGCAGGGCTGGGTGGGCGGATTCGAGCCGGTGATCTGATGACGCTGACCGACGAAGAACAGAAGGAAGTCACCAAGCCCGTGGGTCTTGGGGTGGTCGGCTGGTTGCGCTGGGGCTGGCGCACGCTCACCTCGATGCGGACCGCGCTCATCCTGCTGTTCCTGTTCGCGCTCGCCTCGGTGCCCGGTTCGGTCTTCCCGCAACGCAACGTCGATGCCAGCCTCGTGGCGCGCTACTACGCGAACGACCCCGTCAAGGCCGAATGGCTGGACCGGTTCTGGCTGTTCGACGTGTTCCGCTCGCCCTGGTTCGCGGCCATCTACCTGCTGCTGTTCCTGTCGCTGGTCGGCTGCGTGCTGCCGCGCACGCTCGCCCACCTCAAGGAGATCCGCCGCAAACCCCCGGCCGCGCCGCGCAACCTGCTCCGCCTGCCGTACCACGACGAGTTCACGGCGGACCTCACGATCGCCGAAGCCGCGGCCACGCTCAAGAAGCGGCGCTTCCGGGTCGAAACCGGACCCGACTGGGTGGCGGCCGAGAAAGGTCACCTCCGGGAGACCGGCAACCTGGTCTTCCACGTCGCGCTGCTGGTCCTGCTGATCGCGGTGGGCGCCGGCGGGCTGTACGGCTACAAGGGCAACGTCCTGGTGGTCGAAGGCGACGGCTTCGCCAACACCGTCGCGGCCTACGACCGTTATGTCCCCGGTGCTTCCGTCTCGGCAGAGTCGCTGGAACCGTTCTCGTTCAAGCTCACCGACTTCCAGGCCACCTATATCGGGCCAGGACACGAGAAGGTGGGCCAGCCGCTCACGTTCTCCGCCACGCTGAGCGTCAAGGACGCCCCCAGCGCGGCCGAGCGGGTGGTCGACCTGCGCGTCAACGAGCCGCTGGACGTCAACGGCACGCTGACCTACCTGATCGGCCACGGCTACGCGCCCGTCTTCAAGGTGACCGACGGGCAGGGGCAGGTGGCATACGAGGGACCGGTGCCGTGCCTGACCTCCAACACCTCGACGTACGAATCCGAGTGCGTCATCAAGGTGCCGGACGCGCGGCCGCAGCAACTGGCCTTCCTGGGGCGGTTCCTGCCGTCCACGCTTCCGGTCGGGGAGGAGTGGATCTCGGTCTTCCCCGGGGCCGCGAACCCGACCGTGCAGGTCTGGCCGTTCGCGGGCGACCTCGGTCTGGACTCCGGCGAGCCGCAGTCGGTCTACGACCTGAGCGCGCACAAGAACCTCAAACCGCTGGGCACGATGACCGTGCAGCCGCGCCCGCTGGCCGTCGGCGAGGCCCTCGACCTGCCGGGCGGCGCCGGGAAGATCGAGTTCACCGGCGTCAAGGAGTGGATCTCCTTGCAGACCACGTACGACCCCGGGCGGATGCCCGCGCTGATGGCCTCCATCGCCGCCGTCCTGGGCCTGGTGTTCTCGCTGACCATCCGCCGCCGCCGGGTCTGGGTCCGGATGAAGGACGGAAGGGTCACGGTGGGAGGATTGTCTCTCACCGAGAATTTCACCGACGAGTTCGCCGAGATCGTCGCCTCGTTCAGGAGTCTCGGTTGACGCCCCCCTCCCTGAAGGGAGGGGATTCTCACGGCTCGCGCCGTGAGACTTCCTGTTTCATCGCCGACTGCCCGCCCGGAGAACTCCGTTGAGGTCTTACACCAGCTCCGCAGGCCGCGACCGCCCGTCCGGCGGCCAGAAGGTTCTTCGCCGCGTTCACGTCCCGGTCGTGGGCCGTGCCGCAGCCACACGTCCAGACACGGACGTTCAGCGGCATCTTGTCCCGCAAGGCGCCGCAGGCAGAGCACAGTTTGGAGGAGGGGAACCACCGGTCGACGGCGATCACCTCGCGCCCGTACCAGGCGGCCTTGTACTCCAGCATGCTCCGGAACTCCGACCACGCCGCATCACTGATGGCGCGGGCGAGCTTCCGGTTCTTGACCATGTTGCGCACGGTCAGGTCCTCGATCACGAGCGTTTGGTTTTCACGCACGAGTCGAGTGGTCAGCTTGTGCAGGGTGTCACGGCGGCGGTCGGTGATCCGGGCGTGGATCTTGGCGACCTCGCGCCGGGCTTTGGCCCGGTTCGCCCCGTCACCCTTGGCCTTCTTCGCCAGGCGGCGCTGGGCCTTGGCGAGGGCGGCACGGTCGCGGCGTTCATGCCTCGGGTTGGCGATCTTCTCGCCGGTCGAGAGGGTCAGGAGATGGCCCAGCCCGACGTCGATACCGACCGCCGTGTCCGTGGCCGGGAGAGGCTTGATGCCCGGGTCCTCGCACAGCAGGGAGACGAACCAGCGTCCCGCCGCGTCCCGCGACACGGTCACCGTCGAAGGGCTCGCACCCTCCGGGAGAGGGCGGGACCACACGATGGTCAGCGGCTCGCGCATCTTGGCGAGTGTGAGCTTGCCGTCCCGGAACCGGAACGCGCTGGTGGTGTACTCGGCGGACTTCCGCGACTTCTTCCGCGACTTGAAGCGCGGGTACTTGGCCCGTTTGCCGAAGAAGTGGGTGAACGCGACTTGCAGGTGCCGCAGCGCTTGCTGGAGCGGGACCGAGGAGACCTCGTTGAGGTAGGCCAGTTCCCCGCTCTTCTTCCACGCCGTCAGCATGGCCGAGGTCTGGTTGTAGTTGACCCGCTCCTGCCGGGTCCACGCCTCGGTCCGGGCGGCGAGCGCCATGTTGTAGACCTTCCGCACGCATCCGAACGTGCGCGACAGCTCGGCTGCCTGCGCGTCGGTCGGGTAGAAGCGGTACTTGAACGCCCGCTTCACGTGAGTGGTTATGGCTCACAAACTATCACACCAGCTTGTGACTATCTGTGGGTATCGCGCGGGTGCACGCCGATCCGCCCTGGCGGCGAATCGGCTTTCCCTGCCCTGCTCCGCAGGATTCCGATTCCTCCTCGGCCTGAAGGCCGGGTCTCCTCGGAGGTTCCCGATGACCGCTGACACACTGGCCACCCTGAGCGACCAGCTCATCCTGGCCGCCATCCTCCTCTACCTGGCCGCCATGGTCGGGTACGCCCTTGAGCTGGCCTTCGCCACCCGACCGGCACAGGTCAGAGAGCTCAACGTAAAAGAGCTCAACGTAAAAGAGCTCGTCGCCATCGACGGCAGCACCGTGACCGAGACCCAGGCGTTTATCACTCAGGCGAGCGAGCCGGTCGCTTGGGCGATGCGCGCCGGGCGGATCGCGGTCGGCTTGACCTGGGTCGGCTGGGCCGCCAACGTGACCGCCACGCTGACCCGGGGGCTCGCGGTCGAACGGTGGCCGTGGGGCAACATGTACGAGTTCGTGGTGGCGATGATCCTCGCCGCCGTGACCGTGTACCTGTTCATGCAACTGCGTTACCCGGTCCGGTTCCTGGGCGCGTTCGTGAGCGTGATCGCCGCGGTCGGGCTCGGGTTCAGCGTCCGGGTGCTGTACACGCAGGCGGGTCCTGTGGTTCCGGCGCTGGACTCGTACTGGGTGGCCATTCACGTGACCGCCGCCATCGCCGCCAGCGGGCTGTTCACCGTGGGCGGGGTGGCCGCCGCGCTCTACCTGTTCCGCGGCTCCCGGGGCGAGGGCCGGTCCCGGCTGCCCGCCCTCGCCGACCTGGAGCGGATCGCGCACCGGGTGATCGTGATCGGCTTCCCGATCTGGACGTTCGCTGTCATCTCCGGCGCGCTCTGGGCCGACAAGGCGTGGGGACGCTACTGGAACTGGGACCCCAAAGAGGTCTGGGCGTTCATCACCTGGGTGGCGTACGCGGCCTACCTGCACGCCCGGGCCACCGCCGGATGGAAGGGCAAGGCCGCCCTGATCGTCTCCCTGGTGGCCTTCGGCTGCCTGCTGTTCAACCTGGTCGGCGTGAACATCTTCTTCGGCGGCCTGCACTCCTACGCCGACGTGAACTAAGGGCTCACCCGGCAATAGACCCGCTGTCTACTGGCCATGTGTATCCAACTGACCTGGACATATCGCCCTGGGTCAAGCGGGTTTATTCGCAGGCGGGCCCTAATCTTCGTCCCTGAGCCGCCGCTCCAGATTCCGCAGGAACTCCGGGTCGTCGTCCGGCCCGCGCGGAGCCGGGGGCGGCTCCTCGGCCTGTTCCGGTACGGCGGGCCCCAGCGGTGGCCGCCCCGCCAGCAGCCAGAGCAAACCGCCAATGGCGGGCAGGGCCGTAATGAGCACCCACATGCCTTTCGGCAGGCCCCGAATGAATTCGGCCGGGGTCGTGATCACGTCGAAGAGGCAGTAGAGCCAGAAGGCCAGCAACGCCAGGCCGACTATCACGTTCGCCATGTCCACACGGTAAACGATGCGAGCTGGTGATCGTGTTTTCATCGCGATAGCCGTACATCATTAGGGATGACTCTCGCGAAACGGCATCGTACGGTAGTGCGGTACAAGCACCTTCCCGACACAGAGAGAGGTGCGATGGCGCAGCAGGGCGATAGAGGCCGCCACCGGCGAGGGACTCGGTGGTGGCAGCGGGGCCAGGTGGGGGCCACCTATGCGTCGCCTTACCGTGGGGTGGAGACCGCTGAACAGCGGCCTGAGATGCACCCAGAGATGCATGTTGAGCGCAGGATGGCGGTGACCGCCCCCGTGGTGGACCGGCCGCAGTACACCTGGCGCGACTTCGAGCTGGACGACCAGCCGGCCAGGGCCACGCCGCATCGGCCCGACCGGCCGGACACGAGGGATGGGAGGCGGCACTGCGGGGCGCTGGAACGTGTCATTTACCGCCAGTGGGACGGCCAGGACGGGCCACCGTCGCCGGACGCCGTACGGGCGGTGGACAGCCTGGCGCGGTTACCCGACCGGCTCAAGGATCTGCTGGCCGACGGTCTGGACGGGATCTACATCGGCCGGGGCGGGGTGCCGGATCTTGACGACATGGGGTATCTGCGGGGTGCGCCGTTGCCGTCGGGGCGGGCGACGTGGGACATCTGCGCCGGCGCGTACGGCGATCGCAAGATCGTTGTGGGGGATCGGCCATCTCCGACACCCGATGTGATGATGCACGAAGTCGGGCATGCGCTGGACGATGTGGACGCCCGTCCGGGAGAGTGGGTTTCGGACTCACCAGAGTTCGCCGCACTCTACGAGGAATGCCGACCGTTACTCGCCTCGGCCTTCCACAAACAACCAGGCACGCTCGGTCGCAAGGAGTTCTTCGCCGACGCGTTCGCGGCCATCGCGTCGCGGCAGCGTCCCGCCCTGGTGGACATGCTCGGCGGAAACACCCGGACCGCATTGAACGTCATGCTCTTCTTCAACAGGCGCTACGGAATCTAGGTGGTCTAGCAATGTTCGTGATCCGGCTCGCTGACGGGACACTGCGCGTGCCGCAGTCGTTGACCAGCGATGACGGGCGCCTGATCGGCAACGCGTACGTCGAGATCGCGCCAGGCGAGCCGGACTACGACCAATGGCTCCCCGAATCCATCACCGAGGAAGAGGAAGCCCTCCGCCGCCGCCGCTGGCAGGAGGAGAACGACGCTTTGGAACAGGAGTTCCTCGCGTACAAATCCGAACTGGAATGAACGTGGCTGTCGTTGCTGGGCGCCACGGCGTTGGCGGGGCGGGCGGAGGTTCCTCGCGTACAGATCCGAACTGAAGCAAACGTTTCGTGGCTGTCGCTGGTGAGGGCCACGGCGTTGGCCGCCGGAGGCTCCTCGCGTACAACCCGAACTGAAGCAAACGCTCCGTGGGTGTCGTTGTGGGGCCACGGCGTCGGCGGGGGCGGGCGGAGCCCGAGAGGAAACAAAGGGCTGGGTGGGTGGGAGATCCACTCTGGCATCGGCCGCAGCCCGAGGGGTGTCGGTTGAGGCCGAGCGCCAGTGGCCCAAGGGGGTGGAGGATCCACTCGCGCAAAGTAACCCGGTGACCCTGCGGCTCCGGGAGGCGCAGGATCACCAACAGCTGGTCATGTGATGCAGGGTGCTGCTCATGGTGCAGTGGTGCTCAGACTCGCGGGGAGTCGCCGTTCGGCCGGTCGGCCGTCAGGACTTCCTCTCCGCGAAGGAGGGCGTGTACTTCCGACTCGCGGAATCGCCGATGCCCTCCGGGGGTACGGATGCTGCTGATTCGCCCCGCCGCGGCCCAGCGTGTCACGGTCTTCGGGTCGACCCGGAAGAGGGCGGCAACCTCTCCAGGGGTCAGCAGTCGCTCGCTGCTACTCTCCACAATCTCTCCCCCTCGCATCCCGCGTCCTGCAGCGGGCGGACAGGTAACCAGTGTGCCGAGCGAAGCCTGATTTATCCGTGGTTTTCGGAGAAGATCACGGGTTGTTACCGGCTCAGTGCCCGATTGTTATATGATAGAGCCTCTTTGGGGCGCTCATGGGTGTTTCTTTACGAAAGCGCCGTGATGAGAACCCTAGCAGTGCTCGCGACTGATGCGAAGAGAGTCCGCGATACGTGAGAGTGACGTAACCTCGACGCTGTGCGCGCGGTTCTCGTTTACACCCTCTCCCGCCTGGGCTTGTTCGCCGTTGCCTTGGGCGTGCTCTATCTCCTCGGCCTGCGCACTTACGCGCTGCTGGCCGTGGCGTTCTTGGTCAGCGGGCTGGCCAGTTACGTTCTGCTGTCAAAGCAACGTGACGAGGTCAGCACACTGATCAGTGCGAGGCGCCGCCCACCCGAGGGCTAGGGCATCGGGAACATTCCGATGCGGGCATGGTACTCACGTCCGAGCTGTGTCGTGTCGCTTCCGACCAAAAGCCCCTTCTTTACCGGGAGAAACGCTTTCACCCCGATTCCCCGAGCCCGAGTCGGATTCCAGTCGAGTGCCTTCCCAGTCATCGGATGGATGGCGCCGATACCCTCCCGGGACACCGCGCCCTTACCTGCGGTGTCAGAGCCGAACGGGTTGTCCAACCAGCGCTGATGCCCTCCGACATAGACCGCGGCCCCGGTCACGGCCACGGAGTACAACGAGTCCCCACCCGTGTGATTCACCCAGGTAGGTCGGATCTTGTCCCCTTTCGCATAAGTCTCAAATCGGGCCGCTGTGTCGCAGAGTTTTCGGGTACGCGGAGCGGGTCCTCCAGTGGTGACAACCACGAAATATGACCCGTCGGGCGAAAGATCCAATCCTCGGACGTATGACGGGAAGGCCGCCGAGCACTCGGGCGCGTACGCGTCGGTGTGCCAGTCCGCCACGCGCCCGGTGGCCAGGTCGATTACGCCCAGTTGCGGCCGGGGGAGGCCGTCGAGCGTGGTGAACGACCCGTCCAGGACGAGCCGATCATGGCTGACCGCCATGGCAGTGATTTTCGTCTCACCGCCGCCGGGAGTGACCGTGAAGGACCGGTCCACCGCGCCGGTGTTCGCGTCCAGCCGGGCCAGGGCGGTCCTGGCCGTCCGGGCGATCTGGGTGAAGTTCCCGCCCACGTAGAGGTGCTTGCCGCGCCGTACCAGACTGGAGATCTCGGCGCCGTAGGCGGTGGCGGTGAAGGAGCGCACGGCCGAGCCGTCGGCGAGGCGCAGCCGGACCAGGCCGCGGGTGAACGAGCCGCCCGCGTAGATCGTTCCATCGGCGCCGGGGGCCAGCGTGAACACCGGCCCGTCCATCCGGGGCACGAAGCGCGGATCGATCCTGCCCGTGCTCAGGCTGAAGGCGAACAGGTTCTGGCGCGTCAGCTCAGCCCGGCTCCCGGCGTTCCTGACCGTGCTGAACTGCCCGCCCACGATCACCGTGTCGCCGACCTGGGCGAACGCGTTGACGATGCCGTCGAGCACGTGCGGGGTGCGCCCCACCGGATTCGGCGAGACCACCTGGGGCTGCTTGATCCCGGCCTGGGCTGGACCGACCGGGATCACCAGCGCCGCGGACATGAATATCGCGATCAAATTTCTGGCACGCATTCCCCAAGTCTTAGCACACGTAATGTAATCGCTAGTTCACGTTCTGCAATACTGGCAACCCCTTCGGCTTGGCCGCGCCTGTGTCTGGACAGTCAGACTTTCATAAAGGTGCTATAACACTTTTGGGGCCTTGAGCTGGGGGTTTGCCGGGCTTGGCCGCCGAACCGATCACGGCGGGCAAGGCGCACGGTGGCGTGTGTGGCAACCGTCAGCCATGGGCGTTCACCCGGCAACGGCGCGCGGCTTGATGCTTGTGGCACATTCCTGCCTGCTCCCGCTAGCCGCCTGGGTCCGGGGCCTTTCAGGCGGGTTCCGTCAAGCGCGGCTTCGCGTGTACCTTCGCCGGTGACCTTCCACCGTTCGTGGTTGTCCTGCCTGCACAGCCGTGCTTGATGGGTTCCGTCTGACCCCGGATAATCGGGCGGCGGGTGCAGGGGTACGGCGAGATCCATCGTGCTGGGATGGGATGCGGAGCGAAGCGGAGCGGGGGGTCAGTCAGTGCGGTGCGATCCAACCGGGCACGGTTGATAATCCGAGAGCGCAATCAGCGGAGACTGCGGTTGGTACTGGTTTGCTGCCGTCCTTGACGGGTTCGCTGCCTGACCCCGGATATCGGGCAGCAGGTGCAGGCGTACGGCGAGTAACCCCTCGCCACCAACCAAACAAACCTGCACCCACTCCCGGAAGCTAACTTCTTTGGGACTTATCGTCCTCCGCCGTAGCTAGCATCAAAGATCGAGCAATCGAACACTAATGTTCTTGCTCGCCCAGGGCTCGGGAATTACTGCCTCGTGGGCTAGCCGTTCCATCCATCGGATTTGATCGACGAAGTAATTGTGGGCCGACGTTTCCCCACCGAATGTGATGATCGGCCCCTGCGTGCCGCGCTTGCCGTGTCCGTATAGCATGACTCGGCATACGTCGTCGATCTCTTCTATGGCGAACGAGCATGGGAAGTTATAGAGAAACACCTTTAGCTGAGGGTACTTCTGCATCGACTTGTGGAGCGGTCGCAGAATTTCGCGTATATACCTGTCGGGATCCTCCATAGCCGCCTCAGCTGGTTCGATGCGGTAGCGATCGCGGCGGGATTCGCAAGTTGGATCCATCACGAAAATCTGGATGGGAATCCCTTGCGTGGCCTTCTGTCCAAAGAGGGTGAGGATGGAATCGCGGCCATAGAAATTGCGCGTCAGGCCGAACATGTTGATGCGCTTCCGTGCCTCTGTGATCCTGCGGATAAGGTCACTCTCTGACGCCTCGCTGGTGTATGGATATGCGTCGATGATTCCGACACGTTGAAGGTGATTGGTGTCCGCCATACTATGATCAACTCCAAACCCCAATCGGTCGGGGCGTGTCCGATAAAGGCGGCATAGGAATTCGATCCGCTCGTCGCTTGGACGTCTCTCGTCATGCTCCCATCGGCAGATGGTGGCCTGATCGATGCCGGGAGGGGCCAGCCCGGCAGATCGGTAGAGGGCGTCAAGTCGCGCGCTTACCTCGCCTCTCGTCCACCCGTTAGCGAAGCGCCATGCTTCGAGGGGCTTGACCTCGGGCATCCTCCGCAGAATCCGATCAACGGTCTCTTCTGCGGCCAAGCCCAGGCGCAGGGACTCGTGCAGTAGGGCTTTTGCCTCCCGATCAATCGATCGCCTTCGTTCTAGTGTGACCTTTGGCATTTGCCGCTCCACGTCATAGGTATTGACGACAAGCGCGGTACTCATTGCCGCGCAGTCGCATTGTCCCGGTTGCCGCCTAACGGCAATCTCAAAGGAAGGACGGCCACAAGTCAATCACTGCGAACGGTGCGATCCATGGAGCATGCAAGCACAGGTGGTCAGGCGTTGCCAGGCATACCGCTGGACATCGAGGCGTTGAGCCGCCGTCGTGATCGGGCTGGGCGTGTCTCCGCGATTACGGCGCGGACGACGCCGCGTTCGGTTGATCCGGGTGTTGCGGTGCCTGAGCCGCCAGTTCTTCCGGGTGATATGGACCCGAAAACGCCGAATGTGGCGCGTATGTACGATTACTACCTTGGTGGGAAGGATAATTTCGCTACTGACCGCGAGTGTGCGGATGAGGTGATTCGGCGGGTACCTCAGGCTCGGGAGATTGCGTGGGCTAACCGCCGGTTCCTGGGGCGGGCGGTCCGGTTCCTGGCCGATGAGCTGGGTATCGACCAGTTCGTTGATGTCGGGGCGGGGTTGCCGACTCGGGAAAACGTTCATCAAGTGGCACAACGGGTCAATCCCGACGCCAGGGTGGTTTACGTCGATAACGACCCTGTGGTGCAGGCGCATGCGCAAGCCCTGTTGGCGACCGATGACCAGACCCGCGCCATTACCGGGGATGTGCGCGACCCGCGCGGCATCCTGGCCGATGAGCGGTTACGGGGTCTGCTGGATCTGGAGCGGCCGGTAGGTCTCCTGCTCGTTGCGGTCCTGCATTTCATCACCCCTGAGGAGAACCCCTACGAGTCGGTCACGGAGCTGCTGGCGGCTCTGCCGCGTGGGTCTGCTCTGGTGATCTCGCACGTGGAGCGGGATGAGTCGCTGGCCGGGGCGGTGACCGCCTATAGGCGGGCGTCCTCGCCTGCGGTGTTGCGCTCGGTTGCTGAGGTGGCGCGGTTCTTCGGCGGGTTGGACGTGGTGGAGCCGGGGGTGGTGCGGGTCCGGGATTGGCGGCCGGATGATCTGGTGCTGCGCTTCGATCCGGATGTTCCGATCCTGGGCGCGGTGGGGGTGAAGCGGTGAGGCGGGCGGCACCGGGTGCGGTGCTGGTGGAGGGCGAGTCTCCGCTACCGGGACAGGGGCGGGCGGAGGTTGCCGCGCCGGAGCTTGATGTGCGGGTGGAGGATGCGGCGCTGGCGGAGGTGCGGCGGCTGCTGCGCGGGCGGGGGATCCGGACTCGGTACGTGGCGGATCTGGTCCTCAGCCTTTCGGCAACTCGGCCGGACTGGTGGGCGGGGAAGCCGGGAACGGCGGCGCGGCTGTCGGAGCGTGCCCCGGTCTTGGAGGCGTGGCGGGAGGGCCGGGTGGTGGCCACGGTCACGCATGATCCGGATGTCGGTTACCGGGTGGTCGTGCGGCACGAGGGCGGGGAGACGACCGCGATCACGGGTTCGGCGGACGGGGTGGCGTTGGTGATCCCGGGGTTTCGGCGGGTGGGCCGGTGACGGGGCCGGTGGAGCCCGGGGCTGCGGCTCCTCGGGCTCCTCGGTCCTCGGTTCGTGTGGTGGGCGGGCTGCGGGTGCCGTATGTGCTGGCCTTCTCCGGGGAGTTGGTGAGTACGCCCGTTCGGTTCTGCGCTGTCAAGCCGGGGGGCGGGCTGCGGTTGTCGTATCCGATTCCCCAAAAGGGGGATTGGAGTTACGGGGTGTTGCGGGCGCGGGCGGCGCGTCACCGGCGCGGTGAGGTGCTGTGGCGGAAGGTGAACCCGGTCCGGCAGTGGAATTGCATGCGGGCGATCTGGTGTCAGGTGTGCGGCAGGGATGCGCGGGATCCGGATTCGGGGCGGATGTCGTGGATCATCACGCCGACCGCGTTCCGGCCGGTGGCGTGGCTGCCTGAGGCGGGAGACACCAACCAGCCCGCGACCTGTCAGGGGTGTGTGCCGGAGGCGTTGGAGATGTGCCCGCGTCTGGGTGTCGGCGCGCGGGTGGTGTCGGTCGGGGAGGCGGAGCCGGTAGCGGTGCTGGCGGATGTGTTCCAGCCCGGACGGGGAGGTGCGGCGATTCTTTCCCGTCACAACGTGTATGTGGGGCTGGATGAGTTCGCGTTGCATCCGCGTGTGCTGGCGACCCAGCTGGTTGTCAGGCTTCATGACATCAGGGAGGCGGCGCTGTGAGCGGGACGGACCAGGCCGTGACGGCTTCTGCGGCTGGCACCGATGAGGATGCTCTGAGGTGCCTGGAGGCCGTGCTGCTGTCGTTCGGTATGGGGACGGCTTACGTGGCCGCGATGCCGGGGGCGGGCGTGGGTGGGGCGGCGTGCGCGGCTTTGAGGGTGTTCGGCTCGGCGGGGGTGGAGGTGGCGTCCGTGGTGATCGCGCCTCGGGCGCGGACGTTTCTGGTGTCGCTGGCCCGGAGCGGGGACGACGGGGGCGACGGGGGCGACGGGGATACGGCGCGGCTGTTGCCGTTCCGGACTGCCCTGGAGGCGGCGGCGATGATCTGCCCGTACCGGGAGCGTTCTGCCGTGCCCGGCTCGACGACCGGTAGCAGATAAGGGTGAGACGGCCCCCGGCGTATGCCTCCCCTCCCTGGCTCCCCCGTGCCTGGTGAGAGTTCCGCGTGTTTACGCCCGTTTTCGCGCGGGATGCGAGGTTGCCGGGGGTGCGTGGCGGAGCGGGTTTGGATGCGCGAGGTGTTTCGCGTTCCCCGTTCCGCCACGCGTGAAGCTTCCGGCCTGCGGGCCGGGGTGGCGGCCGATGGCCGCTGAAATCACCGGAGCGTGGCCGGGTCCGACTGGCCACCGGCAGAACCGACAGAGAGGAACCGAACCATGACCGTAGCTGTTCTGACTCCTGAACAGGCAGAGCTGGCGGCGCGGGTTGACGCGTTGGACCTGGAACCGATCGCGTACAAGCTCATGCATCCCGAGCCTGGCCGGGTCGGGGTGACGCTGGCTCAAGCCGATCAGCTCATTGGCGCGTATCGGCTCTTCTTGAAGTTGTGCGGCTGGTATCCGCGCGAGTCCATCGTGCCGTCCACGGCGGTGGATGAGGCATGGCACACCCACATCCTCGATACGGCCAAGTACGCGCAGGACTGCGAGGAGGTGTTTGGGTACTTCCTGCACCACTTCCCCTACCTGGGTCTGCGAGGGGCCGACGATGAGGCCCTGTCGCGGGCCAGTTCCGCGCGCTCGGGGGAATTGTTCCGCCTCCACTTCGGGACCGACGAGGGCGTGGGTCTCATGCCGGTCGGTGGCGGTCCGTGCGACGAGGGGAACGGGACCCAGTGCACCGACCATTGCCGGAATGCGCATTCGCTGGCGGCGCGTCCGCGTCCCGACCGTCGCCCGGTCCTGGCCTGAATCCTCGCAACGGCGGGTGGCTTCCCGGTGCGGTGAGGGCTTCGGGAGGTCGGCTCTGAGTCCGCGTTGGCGGTAGGGGCTGTCGTCTGGCGGCGGGGGTGTCGGGGACCCTCGTCGCCGTTCGGCATCGAGATATCGAGTTGACGACGAGAAGCACGGGAGGAACGGAGTGGTGGTGTGTGTTGGCGGGCTGGCGCTGGTGCGGGGCTGGCGGGTGGTGCGGGGGCTCGGGTGGTGAGGCGTCGGGCGCGTCGGCGTAAGTCGGGGCCGAAGGTTCGTCTCCGGGTCGGCATGGTGGTGTTGAAGAGGCGTTACGCGGCGGGTGCGTCGTTGCGGGAGCTGGCGGCGCTGGCGGGGGTCTCCTACTCCACGATGCGTGCCAGGTTTCTTGATGCGGGGGTGCGGTTGCGTCCGCGTGGCCCGTCCGGCATCCGGGTGCGGGCGGCCCGGAGTGGCCGGGGTCGGGATGGCGATGGCTGATGCCTGCCAAGGGCACGTGGTCGGGGCGGGCGAAGTTCCGGGATATCGCGGACCTGGTTGAGGCGGAGATCAGGCGTGAGGGTCTGGTGGCCGGGGATGGGCTGCCCAGTCTTGGGGAGCTGAGGCGGGCTTACGGGATCGCGGAGTCTACGGCGTGCCGGGTGCTTGCGGAGCTGCGCGAGCGGGGGGTGGCTTTCCGGTTGGGCTGGCGGGGGCATTTCGTGTGGGGGGAGGAGTTGCCGATCCCTTGTGATGCGATGCCGTTGCCTGTGCGGATAGCTGTTGAGCTGGCGTCTCGGCTGCGGGCGGGGCGTTACCGCAGAGGTCTGCCCGCGTATGGGCGGCTGCGGGAGGAGTTTGCGGCGTCGCGGCCTACCGTGAGCGCGGCCTTGAGGGTTTTGCGGGATGGGGGGTGGCTGCCTGGGGGGCGGTCTCTGCTGCCGGTCGCGGCGGAGCGCTGGCCTGCTGAGGCGCAGTGGGTTGCGTTCGTGCGCGGGTTGTGCCCGTACCCGGTCAGGTCGGTGCGTAAGCGGTGGCGGCGGCGTTCGGGTGTGGCGGTCTGGTCGGCGGGGGCTGTCCCGGCGGGACGGTCGTAGGTCGGCCATATCGGGGTTTGACAAGTCGGGAAGGTCCTGCGGCGGTTGCTGGCCTGGGCCGTGACAGAGGAATTGGAGAGGTGAGGCACCGATGGGTGGAAGTGAGCGGGTACGGGTGGCTGAGGCGGGTCAACCGGGTTCGGGGGCGGCGGGTTCGGCGGCGGCGGGTGTGCGGTTGGGGGTGTTCTATGACGGCGGCTGGTACAGCGGTCTGTGGCATTTCCTGGCTGAGCATTCGCAGTGGCGGGCCAAGCTGAACTTCTTCGGGGTGCACGGGATGCTGCGCTGGCACCTGCATGGGGTCTCGCGGGTGCCGGTGGAGGCCATCACGGTGGTGGAGGCCCATTACATGCTGGGCCGTCCGGGTCCGGACGGGATGGACTACCGGGGGCGGGCGGCGGGGCCGCTGTGGGATCTGGTGTTGAAGCGGTCGGGGATCACCCGCCACGACGCGAAGATGACCACGGTCGGCGAGCGCGACGCCGATGATCGGCTGAACAGGCTGGTCGCCGAGCGGGCGCGTAAAGGGAAGTTGGACGTGGTGGCGCTGGTGAGCGGGGACAGCTGCCACCTGTCGCTGATCCGCCGTCTCCAGCGGGACGGCGTCAAGGTGATCGTGCCGACCATCTATCAGGAGTACCCGGGAGACTACGGGGAGCGGGAGCTGATCTACACCGCTCCGGGGCTGGGGCGGGCGGCGGACTATGCGCCGGACTGGATGACGCTGATCGCGGGGACCCTGGCCGATCGGTCCTACCGGCTGGCCTACCCCTTCGAAGAAACAGCGGCGGGACAGGCCGTGGGGGATGGCCGGGATCGGGACGGGTGGCGGCACGGCACGGTCAACCAGTGGGAGGGCGGGCGCGGGTTCGGGTTTGTGACCGACACCCGAGGCGTGCACTGGTATGTGGAGGCGCGGGCGTTCCGGGGGGATGCTGACGGGCTGGCGGTGGGCTGCCCGGTGCGGTTTAGGGGTCAGACGAGCGTGGAGCGGGGGCGGAAATATCCGCAGATCTTCCGCGCGGAGCCGTGCTGAGATGGCGGGCGCGGGCGTGGAGAGGCGGGCAGGACTGACGGGGAGCGAGGATCTGGGCAGGCCGGGGCGGGCGGCGGAGATCCGCCATGACAGCGTGATACCGATCTATGTGCAGGTGGCCGATGTCCTGGCGAAGGAAATCGTGGGTGAGGGCATCCCGCCTGGTTCCAAGCTCCTTAGTGTGAAACAGCTGCAACGGGAGTTCGGGATCGCGGGGATGACCGCGTGGCGGGTGCACCGGGAATTGTGTGAGCGTGGGTTGGTTCATGCCGTTTCCGGGAGCGGCACCTTCGTCGGCCCGGCGTCGGCGGTGCGGGGTGAGCGTGCCAGGGGCAGCGCCGATGTGCCGGGGGAGGCGAAACCGGTCCGGCGGGGCGGGGCGGGGGTGGTCTATGTGCGGGTCGCGGAGGTCATCGCGGGGCGGATAGAGCGGGAGGAGCTGGGGCCGGGTGAGAGGGTCCCGAGTGAGGCGGCGTTGCAGCGCGAGTTCGGGATCGCGCAGATGACCGCGCGGAGGGTGCACCGGGAGTTATGTGAGCGTGGATTGGCCCATACCGTTTCCGGGGGAGGCGGGGGCACGTTCGTCGGCCGGAAGGGGACGCCGCGTCCGGAGTCTGAGGTGCCGATGTTCGAGCGGATCGCTGGTGAGCTGGCGGCTGAGATCCGGGCGGGCGTGATCGGGCCGGGAGAGCGGTTGCCGGGCGCGCGTGTCCTGGTGGCGGTCAGGGGCGTGAGCCTGGACACGATTCGGATGGCGCTTGCCGTGCTGCGTGGGGAGGGGTGGGTGGTTACGGTGCCGTGCCGGGGGACGTTCGTGGCGGATCGGTCGGGATGGCCCAAGCCGCGTGAGGACGGGGACGGGCGTGCTGCCGGTCGGGGTTTGGAGCCGGACCGGTAGGAGGGGCGGGTGCCGGTGCGGAGCGGTGGGCCGGTTACATGCCGTAGGCACCCCGGAGGGGCGACCGTGAGGGAGTGTTGCCGGCGCATCGCGGGCCGCGCATGTGATCTGTGCGGGCCGGAGTACGGCCTAGTCAGCGTAGGCGGGGTGGGTGTCGGCAAGCTCCTCCCGCATCGCGGGCCACGCGGCAATCGTGACGGCCACGATGACGGCGAGCAGGAGCCAGAATCCCGCGTTGGGGTGGGCGTGGATGTTCTGGGCCTGGATCGCCATGGCTGCGTTGGCGGCCAGTGCGGCGGGGCCGGTGATGAGGAGGCACGCGGGCGGGACCTGGCTGGGCAGGGAGCCGGTGATCAGGGCGAGCAGTGCGCAGAGCAGGCCCAAGACGAGCGCGGCTTGAGGTCCGGGCGCGAGGGTGTCGGCTATGTCGAAGATGGCCAGATCGACGGTGCTGTTAACGGTGGTCGCGTTGATGGTGCTCGCGGTGGTGTCGGCCACGGGCCATGAGGGCCAGCTGAGATCCACGGGTGCCGGGGCGGGGGCGGTGAGGAGGGGGCGGGCTTGCAGGAATATGACGGCGATGGCGAGGGGGATGAACCACCGGCCTCGGGAGGGGTAGGACTGCCGCTTGGGGATCATGCGGGACACGGGGGTCTCCTGTCGCTGTGCCGGGTGGGTGGCGCGGCCGGTGGGTTGGGGTGGGGTTGGCGGCGTGGTGTACGTCATGTTTTTCACGTACGGGTCCACGTACGGATTCCCGTTCCGCTCCCTCCCGTCTTCCTCCTCTTCTTGGTCGGGTGCCGGGGCCTGCTGCTCTGGTTTTGGGACGGCGGGGATTGCGGTGGGTGCCGCTGAGGGCCGGACGTTCCTTGGAGCAGCGGAGGGAGCGAAGCCCCGGAGCTTCCATGTCCGGTGCGAACGGTATCCGCCGCACCCGTTGTCTCCCCTGCATGGTCCTGGCCCGATCTCTTCGGCTGTCCACTCGCGTAACCCTGCACGGCACGCTCATGGGGTGTCCGAGTGAGTGACTGTGGCGGGTGGCTGCGGGACGGCGGGCGCGGGGTCGTGCGCGGTGCCGTTCGCGGGGTGGTGCGGGGTGCGGGGTGATGCGGTGTCCCACGGCTGTTTGAACGCGTCGTGGGCGCGGACGGGGGCCTCGTCGGGGTGCCAGGTGGGGCGGGTGTGGAAGATCGGGTTCAGGGTGCCGCGCCGGTAGGCGGGGATGGCGGCCATGGTGGTCAGGGCCATGAACAGGGGCAGGAGGAAAGCGCCGTGGAGGTCGCGCGCGTACAGGCCGTCAGCGGCGTTGACCATGGCGCGGAGGATTCCCAGGGAGATCAGTGAGGCGGGGCCGGTGATGATGATCAGCAGCGGCCACACGTTGCTGCGCTGGTTGGCGGTGGCCATGGCCAGCAGTCCGGTTGCGCCGGTGAATGCGATCACCAGGGCGGCGGCGAGGCTGAGGGACGGGATGTTGAGCAGTTGGAGCGCGAGCAGGTCGCGGGGGCCGTCGGGGCCGGGGACTTGGATCATGGGGGCGGCCAGATGGATCCAGCCGATGACGCACGAGAGGGTGACGAACTGCCCGGCGCGCTGGTAGTAGTGCAGTCGGTCGGTGTCGGTGGTGTGGTAGTCGGGCATGCGGGTTTGCCTCCGGGGTGGGCTGGGGCTGGTCTGGGTCGTGTCGGGCTGCGGCGCTGCGGTCGTGGTCGTCACAGGATCCGTGGGTTGTGATCTCGGTAGGTGTCGGGCTGGTGTCCGGGCGGGGTGCCGGTGTGCGGCGGGGCTTCGTCGGTGCCTTCGTCGTGGTCCCATGACTCTTCGCGCCATCGCCGGTTGGGCATGGGGATGTCGCCCCTGAGGAAGGCGGGGACGGCCACGATGATGTTGGCCAGCAGGGCGACGGGCAGGAAGTAGGCGGCGTATCCGGGGGTGGCGTGCAGCTGGTTGACGGCGGTGATGACGGTCACCAGCAGGGCGGTGAGGGCGGCGGGTGCGGTGATGATGATGAGCAGGGGCGGGAGGCGGCTGGGTGAGCGGCCGGTGAGGAAGGCGAGGATGCTGGTTGCCCACAGGAGCGCTCGCGCCCAGCTCGGCCAGCCCGCGATGGGGATGGAGCCGAATTCCACGAAGGCGATCTCGTCGCCCCCGGGGGTGTGGAGGACGGGGGCGGCCCAGACGATGAGGATGGCGAGCCCGAGCCAGCTCCACCATCCGTCCCTGCGCAGAGTCGTGTAGCTGGTCGTGATCAGGTCGCCCATGGGTCCTCCGCTGGGGTGGTAGTTGATCTTGGTGGGGTCCTGCGGCGCCCCTTGTTGATCTTGGTGTCTGGCCCCGTGCGAACTGCGGGCGGCTGCCGCTCCCGCCGGGACCGGCCGTCAGGCCGCATGCCCGGCGGGGAGGGCGGCGTTTTGCCGCCCGTGCGGGCCGCGTAGCGGGCCGCCTTGATACCTATGAGAACAATTCGGCAAGCGAGTTGCGGCGAGTCAAGTCATCTGTCAAGGGCTGACTCGACTGTCAGACTCCGAGCCATGACAGGGCCGGTGATTGTGAGGCAGGATGGATGTCAAGCGGGATTCCCGCTGCAACGCCCGGGGTGTGGGATGGCCGACGTTGGGGCGCAACAGAGGCGTCCCGCACCTTGGGAGACGGACGTGAGACGGCAGGGCCGGATGGCGGGCCGGTGCCGGACGGTGATGAGCCGCGATGGAAGGAAAGGGGCGAGAAGTGGGCCTTTATGCCCTGCGTTCCCTTATGGGCCTCGGTGCACGTTTCGCACGCGGGGCCGTTTTGGCGTGCGCGGAAGAATAGCAGTGAGTTTCGCGGTTCGGGAACCCTGAATCCATGCCTGCTCGTTATATCTGGAACCTCTACCGCCACTGAATCGTTTACCGGTTGAAAGCTCGCCATGTCAGAGCACGTCATGACAGTCAGGGCGAGTCGGGTCCGATTCGAGGAGGTGGTGCCGCTTGAGTATCAGGGGTCCGATCCCCGTGCAGCACGCGTTTGTGTTTCCCGCTGGGGCGTACCTGAGCGGGGAGGTGTCGGCGGTGCTGGACTTTGAGGCCAGTACCAAGGATCGTCCGGTCCAGTCGCGGGACAAGGTCACCGGTGAGCCGTTGTGGGCCGTGGCGGTCACCAACGGAAGCGCCGATGTGAAGGCGGCGGACAAGACGGTCAGTGTCAAGATCGTGTCGGCGGTCGCGCCGGAGGTTCCTCCGGTTCCGCCTGCGATGGCGGCCCTGGGGCTGCCGTTCATCCCCGTCGAGTTCGTTGATCTTACGGTGACGCCGTATGTGAACTCGGCCAACAGCAGGTTGGCGTATTCCTTCCGGGCGCGTGGCTTCCGCGCGGCTGGGGTGGGCAAGTCTGAGGTGAGCAAGACGTAGGTCTGCTCGGGGACCTTGAGGGGTCTCCTCGGCCCGGCGCGTTAGCCGGGTCTGGTGCAGCTGGTGAGCTGCCGAATTCACACATCACGCCCGCGTCCTTCACTCGTCTCCCCGAGTGGGTACACGCGCGGTCCTGTCGCGCCTGGTCGGCCCTGAGGGTCGGCGTCGGCGTCGGGGCCTGCGTCATGGCCTGATCCCCAATTCGAGGCGGGGGGCCTGCCGGTAGTCCGGTCGGTCCCCTTCCTCGGCACGCCCGATACCCGGGCGTGTGCCGCTGCGGTTGCTGGCGGCGGGGGTCGGGCGGGTCATTCCCGATCAATGGAAGGGGTGATGTCTCGTGCTGCGCAAACTTCCTGGTTCAGAGGTTGTCGGGGTGGTGTCCACGCGTCCGGACACTGCTGTTGTCTTTGCTCCCACGGTCGTCCGGACTCCGGCGATTGTCACGCTCACGGTGTGGGTGTGGCGGCTGCTGGCGGGGCTGGTTCGGCTGGTGTGGCGGCATCCGGTCGCCTGCCTGCTGGTCTCGGCGACGGGTGCGGGTGTGTATGTTCTCGGGGTTCAGCGGACGGCGGCGGCCTGGCTGGCGGTGTGGTTCGCGCTGGCGGCGTGGGCGTTGTGGCGTCGCGCCGCCTTCCTGCGCTGGGTCGGCTATCCGGTCCTGGCCTGGGCTCGCTGGCTGGGCCTCTACCGGCGTAAGTGGCGGGGCGTGATGGCCATCTCGGGCCTGGCGGGCTCCCTGCGGGGCCGTCTGTTCCTGCCGGACCTGGTCAAGGTCCGTTGTGACGGCCGGTCCGACACGGTGATGGTGCGGATGCTGTCGGGTCAGGCGGTGGAGGACTTCACCGACCGGTCGGCCAACCTCGCGCACGGGTTCGGCGCTGTTCGGGTGCGGGTGACCTGCCCGCGTCCGGGCTGGGTCTGCCTGGTCTTCCCGCGTGGGGATGTGCTGGCGGCGGTGCTCGGGGCGCGGCCGATTCCGGCGCTGGCCTCGGTCGGGCCGGTGGAGATCGGTCTTGCTGAGGACGGGTCGGTGTTCCGGCTCCAGGTCCACGGCACTCACATTCTGATCGCGGGCAGCACGGGGGCGGGTAAAGGCTCGTGGTTGTGGGGGATCGTGCGCGGGCTGCTCCCGGCTCGTGCGGCGGGGATCGTCCAGTTGTGGGGCTTGGACTCCAAGCGCATGGAGTTGTCGTTTGGGCGGGAGCTGTTCACCGAGTACGCCGCGACGCCGGAGCAGTGCGCGGAGTTGCTGGAGCGGGCGGTGCGGCTGATGCAGGAGCGGGCCGACCGGTACGCGGGGGTGCGGCGGAGTCACGTCCCCACGACGGCTGATCCGTTCGTCCTGGTTGTGGTTGATGAGGTGGCGTTCCTGACCGCCTACCAGCCCGATCGGGGCTTGAAAGCGCGGATTGGGGCGGCGCTGGCCACGCTCACCACGCAGGGGCGTGCGGTCGGCGTCGGGGTCGTGGCCACGCTTCAAGATCCCCGCAAGGAGGTTCTGTCCATCCGGAACCTGTTCCCCGACAAGATCGCTCTGCGGCTGGACGAGCCGGGTCAGGTGGACATGGTTCTTGGGGATGGGGCTCGGGATCGGGGCGCGCTGGCTGATCAGATCGCGCGTGATCCGGACGACCCGAGCGTGGGGGCGGGTGAGGGGTTCGTCCGGTTGGAGAACAGCCCTGAGCCGGTGCGGGTGCGTGCGGGCTTCGTCTCCGACCTCGACATCCGCGAGATGGTCGGCCGGTTCGGGGGGCGCTCATGAACGTGTCGGTCGTGCTGTATGGGCTGGTCTGCCCGGCGTGCCAAGAGCGGGACACGCTGTGGCGTGACCTGCTGACCGGGATCGTGGAGTGCCGGGAGTGCGGGGACCGGGCGGACTCTGCGGATTCGGTGGGGTCGGCGGATTCGGTGGGGTCGGACCTGGAGGACGGCGACGCCTTCGACGGCTTCGACGTGTACGCGGTGCTGGGTGAGCGGGGGCCGGACGGCGAGGACGGGGAGGAGTACGACCGCTGGCGTAACCCGGGGGCCTGGGATGAGGGCGACGGCTGGAGGGCGGTTTGAGTCGTCTTCTGCGTCTGGTCCGCGCGGCGGGGCTTCTGGATCGGGCGGCGGCCGAGCAGGTGGCGGTGGCGAACGGGGTGTGTGTGCATCCGCTGGTGATGCGGCGGATGGATGTGCAGACGGGGCGTAGTGACCTGGTGCATCTGCCGTGCGGGTCGTCCCGGGAGTCGTGGTGTCGGCCGTGTGCCAAGCGGTATCGGCAGGTCCGGATGGCTCAGTGCCGGGAGGGGTGGCACCTGGAGGCCGAACCGGTGTCTCCGGCTGGCGGGGCTGGGGGCGGGGCGGCTGCCGGGTCTGCGGATGAGCTGGGGTCGGCCGCTGGCGTCGGCGCTGACGGCACTGACGGCACTGACGGCACTGACGGTGCTGGGGTCGGGGCTGGTGGGGAGTCGTGTGATCCCGATGCGATGTCGGATGAGCAGTACGGGGCTTATCTGCGGGATCTGCGGGTTCAGGCGTTGGGCTGGCGGGCGGATGCGGTGGCGGCGGGTGCGCCGACTGATGATCTGGATGCGGCGATTGCTGATCTGGATGAGGAGATCCGGGCGGCGGGCCTGCCGGAGGAAGGCGACGGAGACGGCGACGGGGACGGCGGGGAGAGCGGCGGAGACGGGGAGAGCGGCGGGGGCGGGCAAGGGGGGTCGCGTCGGGCGCGTTCAACCCGTCGTCGGCAGGATGCGCCCGACCTGCCCAAGCGGCGGATGTCGGCGGAGACGCTGGGGCGGGTGTTCCGGTCGCCGGACGGGAAGGCGTTCCGGCCGTCGATGTTCCTGACGCTCACGTTGCCGTCCTACGGGCGGGTCAAGGACGGCGCGCCGGTGGATCCGGGCCGGTATGACTACATCTCGGCCGCGCGTGACGCGTTGCACTTCGGCAAGCTGGTGGATCGGTTCGTGCAGAACCTTCGCCGGGTGGCGGGGTTCTCGGTCCAGTACTTCGCGGTGGTGGAGTACCAGCACCGGAAGGCTCCGCATCTGCACATGGCGATTCGGGGGACGTTACCCCGCGCTGACCTGCGGCGGGTGGTGGCGGCTACCTACCACCAAGTGTGGTGGCCTTTGGTGGCTGAGGTCCGCTACGACGGTGATGAGCTGCTGGTGTGGCAGGACGGGGCGGGGTATGTGGATGCGGTCACGGGTGAGGTGCTGCCCACCTGGGATGAGGCCCTGGATGCGCTGGGCGCTGATCCGGATGCGGTGCCGCTGCATGTGGTGCGGTTCGGCAAGCAGCTGGACATGCAAGGCGTGCTTGCCGGGACCAGGGATGCCGACCAGTGCATTCGCTATCTGGCGAAGTATCTCGGCAAGAGCCTCGGGGAGGGTGCCGGGGCCGAGATCCCGGCTGCCGGGCCGGATGATTCGGCAACCGAGGCGGCGGGGCCGGTGGACGGGTCGGGGGCCGATGATCCCGGGGTGGCGGCGAGGCGGGCTCACGCGCGTGCTCTGCTGGCGGCCCTGCGGTTCGAGCCGTGTACGCCGGAGTGCGCGAACTGGCTCCGCTATGGGGTGCAGCCGCGTCACGCCAGGGCGGGGCTGGTTGCGGGGTGGTGCCGGGGCAAGGCGCACCGGCCTGACTGTCTCGGCTATGGGGGGCGGCGGGTGCTGGTGTCGCGGCGCTGGTCGGGCAAGACGATGGGGCAGCACAAGGCGGACCGTCGCGTGTGGGTGATGACCGCGCTCGGGATCGAGGAGAAAGACGACGGCGGCGGGGGCCGGTGTCTGTGGCGGCCGGTGCGGGCTGATGATCCGGGTCTAGATCCGATCGGGGTCAGGTTGTTGCGGGAGGTAGCGCGGCGTCAGCGGTGGCGGGCGGAGCTGGCGGCGGCGGGATTGGGTGCGGGGCTGGCTCCCCCGGGTGATTCGGCAATCGGGGCCGGTGGGGCGGCCGGTGGGAGTGGCCGGTGACTGCTGGGGGTGGCGGGTCGGCGGTTCGGAGATCGGGGAAGCGTCGCCGTCTTAGCTGGCGTCCCGAAGGGTCCTCTTCTGGTTCTGCTTGTGGTGCTGAGTCGGGTGGTGCGGCGGCCAGCGTGCGGGCGGCGTCCGGCCACGACGGCGGCCCGGGTGGGCGGGCGGGATGCGGGGAGCGCGACCAGGGTGAGCGTCCCGGTGTTGATCTTGCTGGGGGGCCTGAGGGTTCGTCGGCGCGTGGGCGGCTGGGGAGTGACGTCGGTGGGGACGCGCCGGAAGATCCCGCGCTGGCGGCGTATATCCGCTTGGTGGTGGATGCGTGCCCGGTGTTGAGTGATGAGCAGGCGGAGCGGCTGGCGGCGCTGCTGGGCTACCGGTAGCGGCTCACGCGGCAAACCCCCCGTCTGTGGTGGCGGCGGGGGGTTGTGCTGGCGGGCGGAGGTGCGGGGCGGGTCAGGCGGCCTGGCTTTCGCGTTTCCAGGTCATGCGCTCGGCTGCCGGTGCACGCCGCTTGGGGGGTGCGGGGGTGATGCGGACCTGTCCCAGCCATGGCGGGGAGAGCAGGATCGCGGCGGCCTTGCGGCGGGCTTCCACGGGGGCCTCCTTCCACCGTTTGGCCACATCCGCTCCCGGCTCGATGAAGTGGGCGAGTTCGGAGGGGATGGTGAGTGCCCGATGACGGGCCTCGATTTCGTCTACCTTGATCTTGAGGTCTTCCCGCAACTGGGCCAATGCCAGGGCCTCCGCCACGGTGGTGGTCCGCTGGTTGTTGGCCTTCAGCAGTTCCGCCCGGTGCTCGGCTAGCTCGGCCCTGACGGCGCGGACTTGGGCGGAGTCGATGCGGCGGGAAAGCTTGCGGTGGACGTCCGGCCGTGACAGGTAGGCCACGATGACGCGATCCAGCACGGCGTCAACGGCGGCCTTCTTGATCCGCACGCATCCCTTCTCCTGACAGTAATAGTCGGTGTAGCCGTTGCGTTCGGTGACGCCCATCGGGCCGCCGCACTCGTCACAGCGCAGCGTGCGCGTGTAGGCGTGCATCACGCTGCTGGGGCGGGGCTTGACCAACTGGTGGCCTGGCTCGGACAGGATCCGCTGAACCTCCCACCAGGTCTCCCGATCCACCAGGGGTTCCCACGTGCCTTCGATGAGTTCGCCCCTGTAATCCCGGTAGGCGGTGTAGACGGCTTTGACGGCCATGTCCCGCAGATGGGGGGCGGTGAACGGGTTGCCCTTGCCGTTGACGTAGCCAAGCTCGGCGAAATCGCGAGTGATCCGCCGGAAGCTCACGCCCTTGCGGAGCCGCGTGAACAGCTGCTTGATCACCTCGGCCTTGCCGGGGTCGGCTTCCCAGGTGATCAGGCGGCCGGTCCGCTCGTCGTAGACGGGCCGTAGCCCGTAGGGGCACAGACCGTGCGGGCGGCCCTGGGCGGCGCTGGCGGCCATGTCACGCCCGATCCGCCCGGCAATCTTCGCTGATTCGTATTCGCTGTCGTTGGCGTCGTCGATGAGGCTGCGGCGGTCGCGGGCGTTGCGCGGGTCGTAGGTGCGACCGTGCGTGGTCACATGGACCAAGATCCCCCGAGCTTCCAGTACGTCAAGCAGGGTCACCCACTCGATGACCCTGCGCGAACCTCGGGAGTTCTCCCACAGCACCAGGACATCCGCGCCGAACTGACCGGTCCGTAGATCCTCCATCAGGCGCTCGAACTCGTCGCGGACATCGGTGGAGAAGCGAGAGGCGGAGACGGCGCGCTTCTCCCGGTAGGGGTCGTCAAGCAGCGTGATCCCGTGCCGCGCGCATGATGGCTGGTTCTCGTCATGCTGCTGCGCGGGCGACTTCATCTTTCCGGATTTATCCTTGGAAACCCGGAGGTACTCACGGCCGGTAAGCGGTGCCTCAGCCTCCCGGCCGGTGAGCGTTACCGCAGCGAGGAGGCCGGTTTGCGGGGGAAGCGCTCGTTTTGAGGTCATACTTTATGGTACTTCTAAGAAGGTGCTTCGACTGAGGAACGCAGGTCGCGGAGCGGCCGGAGTGACGAGGGAAGACGCAGGCTGAAGGCGGCCAAGCCCGCCGTGCCGGAGGCGCGGCCATATCATCGCCTCATGACGCGCGCATCCCTGGACAAGCAGCCGCACGAGGTCGCCGCGATGTTCGATCGCACCGCGCGGCGCTACGACCTGGTCAACGACGTGCTCTCGCTCGGCCAGGACAGGCTCTGGCGCAAGGCCACCGCCCGCGCGGTGGACGCGGGGCCCGGCGAGGTCGTGCTGGATCTGGCGGCCGGCACCGGCACCTCCACCGACGCGTTCACCAGGCTCGGCGCGCGCGCGATCGCCTGCGACTTCTCCCTCGGCATGCTCCGCACCGGTGTCCGCAAGCACGGCGGTTCCGGTCTCTCCGGCGGCGGCGTCAGTTTCGTCGGCGGTGACGCGCTGCGACTGCCGTTCGCGGACGGCGCCTTCGACGCGGTGACGATCTCCTTCGGCCTGCGCAACGTGTCCGACACCCACCAGGCGCTGGCCGAACTCCTCCGGGTGACCCGCCCGGGCGGCCGCCTGGTGATCTGCGAGTTCTCCCGCCCGCCGGTCAAAGCCTTCGACGTGGTCTACACGCAGTACCTGATGCGCCTGCTCCCGCATGTCGCCCGCGCGGTCAGCTCCAACCCCGACTCCTACGAATACCTCGCGGAATCCATCCGCGACTGGTACGACCAGGCGGAGTTGTCGCAGGTCATCCAGACCTCAGGCTGGCGCCGGGTGGCCTGGCGGAATCTGAGCCTGGGCATCGTGGCCCTGCACCGGGCGGTCAAAGCCGCCTGAACCCCGGATCGCGGTAGCGTCGCCGAAAGACTCGCGAGTGGTCGACACCCCATCCCCGGTACATCGCGAATTCATCCGGCTCCACCCATAGCCGATATTCGAGCGTCGCCAACAGGCGTCGAACCTGTTCCATCTACCCCGCCCCCAGTTCCCCTTTCGGGACTACCCTCAGAATGCGCTGGCGGGATACGCGGTGCAATTCCCGATGGGAACACATTCGGGATGCGGCAGGATACCGGTTTCGGCCTTGAAAGCCACGTTAAGCTGGGATATTTACCCGTATTATGGGTGGGTTTGCTGGAGGGAGATGGTCGGTGACGCCGGAACTCAGCCCGACTGTCTGTCGGCGTCGGCTGGCTGTGGAACTGCGCCGGTTACGTGAGGCGGTGGGGCTCAGCGGCGTGCAGGTCGCGGACCAGCTCAAGTGGTCGACCTCCAAGATCAGCCGATTGGAGAACGGCCAGATCCTGCCGCGCGAGCGGGACGTGCGCACGCTGCTCACCCACTACCGGATCGGCTCCACCATGAGCCAGTTCCTGCTGGGACTGGCCGCTCGCGCCGAGAGCAAGGGCTGGTGGGACGCCTACGCGGACACGCTGCCCGAGTCGTACGTGACCTATGTCGGCCTGGAGACCGCCGCCGAGGAGATGCTGACCTGGCAGTCCCGCGGCATCCCCGGCCTGCTCCAGACCGTCGAGTACGCGCGCGCCCTCAACAGCACGGAGACCTTCACCCGCCTCTCGCCCGGCGAGGTCGAACGCCGCACCCAGGTCCGGGTGCGCCGCCAGGCCCTGGTCACCGAGCAGGTGCTGCGGGTCAGCGCGGTCGTGGACGAGTCCGCCCTGCTGCGCCGCTTCGGCTCCGAGGACGTGATGCGCGACCAGCTCCAGCACCTGTACGCGCTGGCCGAACTCCCCAACGTCTCGGTCCGGATCCTGGCCCTGGACGGCCCGCACCCGATCGACTCCGACAGCTTCGTGATCCTGAAATTTCCAGAAGTCAATGGGTTCGGGCCGCTGTATGACGACGTGGTCTACCTGGAGAGCGTCGCCGGTGGCACGTTTCAAGAGGACGAGGCCACCACCTACCGGTTCCGCCTGCTTCTCGATCATCTCCGGGACGCCTCCCTGAGCGAGGAGGAGTCGATGACCCTCATTGCCGCGCGGGCTGAGATGTAGGCGCTTGTGCCAGTAGTGCGCTGTAAGGGTGCTTTGTAAACCTCTGCCGTATTTCTGGGCCTAAGAACCCGGGTATACCCACCCAGGTTTCCGGGCAAAGGATGCGGCAATGGCGGCTGCCAGTGGCAAGCGGATCGATTGGCGTAGGAGCACCTTCAGTGGTGTGAACGGGGAATGCGTGGAGGTCGCGGTGGTCGACGACACCGTCGCGGTCCGCGATTCCAAGCACCCATCCTGCGCGCCCCTGCTCTTCACGCCCGGCGAGTGGGTGGCATTCCTCGGCGGGGTACGCGCCGGTGAATTTGACCTGGCGAATTGGGAACGCTCCGAACAGGATTACCAGGAGTGACTGACAGAACCCCCTGAAATAGGGGATCATGGGTGCCCCGTCGTACCAACCGCACGCCCTGTCCCTCGGGTCACGGGCGCCTTCATAATTGGAGAACGTTCATGCCGTCGCCGCATGACTGGGTCAAGAGCAGCTTCAGCAGTGTCAGCGGTGAATGTGTGGAGGTGCGCATGGGCGACCGCGTCGGCATGCGCGATTCAAAAAACCCGTCCGGCACGGTGCTCGACTTCCCCCGCGAGGTCTGGGAAGACTTCATCGGAGCGATCAAGTCCGACAGTGTCATTGGCCGAGCCTCCGGCTCAGCGGGCTTGTCCGCTCCTTAGCCCGTGTCTTCCCTCGTCTCTCCGGCCGCTTCGCGACCTGCGTTCCTCAGTCCAGAAACGGGCGCGGACAAGCCAGTTACCGGCGAGTAGCAACCTACCCCCTGACAAAGCGGCACGGGGACGGACTAGACTGCGGCCGACAAGTTTGTGAAGAGGTTCACAAAGGAACGAAGGCCCCAACCGTCCCGGCCTTCGTTCCTAGGACAGGACAGGTCCCCCGTGAGCGAGTCAGGCCCCGCGACACAGCGGGTGGCGGCGGACGCCGACGTTATCGTCGTTGGCGCCGGCCCTGCCGGGTCGACGACTGCGTACTATCTGGCGCAGTCCGGCCTGTCGGTCCTGTTGCTGGAGAAGACCAGGTTCCCGCGCGAGAAGGTGTGCGGGGACGGTCTCACCCCGCGCGCGGTGAAAGAGCTGCTGGCCATGGGCGTCGACATCGGCGCCCCTGGCTGGGTCAGGAACAAGGGCCTGCGGGTCGTCGGCGGTGGCCGCAGCTTCGAGCTGGACTGGCCCGAGCTGCAGAGCTTCCCGGACTTCGGCCTGGTCAGGACCCGGCAGGACTTCGACCAGATTCTGGCCGACAACGCGGTCAAGGGCGGCGTGACCCTGCTGGAGGGCGTCAACGTCGCCGGTCCCGTGCTGGACGAGCGCAGCGGCCACGTGGTCGGCGTGCGCGCCCAGAACGGCGAGGTGTACCGGTCCCGGCTGGTGGTGGCCGCCGACGGCAACTCCACCCGGCTCTCCCTCGCCATGGGCCTGCACAAGCGCGCGGACCGCCCGATGGGCGTGGCCGTCAGGACGTACTACACCAGCCCCCGGCACGACGACGACTACCTGGAGATCTGGCTCGAACTCTGGGACGGCGACCGCCTGCTGCCCGGCTACGGCTGGATCTTCGGAGTGGGCGACGGCACCGCCAACGTCGGGCTCGGCCTGCTCAACACCAGTGAATCTTTCAAGAACATCGACTACCGCGACCTGGTCCGCCGCTGGGTCCGCCACATGCCCCCGGACTGGGGTTTCACCGAGGAGAACCGGACCACGCCGATCCGCGGCGCGGCGCTGCCGATGGCCTTCAACCGGCAGCCGCACTACACCCGTGGCCTGGTCCTGGTCGGCGACTCCGGCGGCATGATCAACCCCTTCAACGGCGAGGGCATCGCGTACGCCATGGAGACCGGCCGGATCGCGGCCGACACCATCGCGACGGCGCTGGCCCGGCCCACCCCCGCCCAGCGCGAGCGCACCCTGCGCGCCTACCCGGGGATACTCAAAGACGCGTACGGCGGATACTTCACCCTCGGTCGCCTGTTCGTGGAGGCGATCGGCAAACCGGGGGTGATGGGCTTCATCACCCGGCATACGCTGCCGCACCCGGGCCTGATGCGGTTCGCCATGAAGTTACTCGCGAACCTCACCGACCCCAGGAGCGGCGACGCATCCGACCGGATCATCAACGCCCTGTCCAAAGTCACTCCGCCGGCATGACTATCGTGAAACTGAACCTGATGATCTCTATCACCGAGAGGACGCCTTAGCGATGGAGCTCTACGCGCCCATCCTGGTGCTCGCGGTCCTCGCGGCGGGATTCGCCGTCTTCTCCGTGAGCATCGCCCCCTTCACCGGGCCCAAGCGGTGGAACCGCGCCAAGCTGGACGCCTACGAGTGCGGCATCGAGCCCACTCCGCAGCCGGTCGGCGGCGGTCGTTTCCCGCTGAAATACATGATCACCGCGATGCTCTTCATCGTCTTCGACATCGAGATCATCTTCCTCTATCCGTGGGCGGTGGCCTTCGACCAGCTCGGCGTCTTCGGGCTGGTGGAGATGGTGCTGTTCATCGTCACCGTGCTCGTGGCGTACGCCTACGTGTGGCGCCGCCGCGGCCTGGATTGGGACTAGATAGCCATGGGTCTTGAAGAGAAACTCCCCAGCGGTTTCGCGCTGACCACGGTCGAGCAGGTGGCCGGGTGGGCGCGCAAGAACTCGGTGTGGCCGGCCACGTTCGGCCTGGCCTGCTGCGCCATCGAGCTGATGTCCACCGGCGGCCCGACCCACGACCTGGCCAGGTTCGGCATGGAACGCGCCTCGGCCTCGCCCCGCCAGGCCGACCTGATGATCGTGGCCGGGCGGCTGTCCCAGAAGATGGCCCCCGTGCTGCGCCAGATCTACGACCAGATGGCCGAGCCCAAGTGGGTCATCTCGATGGGGGTCTGCGCGTCCACTGGCGGAATGTTCAACAACTACGCCATCGTGCAGGGCGTGGATCACGTCGTGCCCGTCGACATCTACCTGCCCGGCTGCCCGCCGCGCCCGGAGATGCTGATCGACGCCATCGTCAAGCTGCACGACAAGATCCAGAACACCAAGTTCGGCGCGCACCGCGAGAAGCAGGTGCAGGAGCTCGAACTCCAGGCGCTGCGGAGCCTGCCGCTGATCGACCAGGGGGTGTGAGATGAGCGACAACCTGCCTGAAGTTCCCCAGGAACCGGTCGCGCGCACCGGCATGTTCGGCGTCTCCGGCACCGGCGACACCTCCGGCTACGGGGGCCTGGTGGTCCGCCGCGCGCCGCAGCTGTCCACCCCCCGCCCGTACGGCGGCTACTTCGACGAACTCGTCGACGCCCTCCCGGAGGGCACGGTCGGGCGCGTGGTCGTCGATCGCGGCGAGCTGACCCTGCACATCGCCAGGGAACGCCTGGTCGAGACCATGAAGAAGCTGCGCGACGACGCGGCGCTGCGGTTCGAGCTCTCGCTCGGCGTCTCCGGCGTGCACTACCCGGAGGAGAGCGGCGCGGAACTGCGCGCGGTCTACCACCTGGCCTCGATCACCCACAACCGCCGGGTCAGGATCGAGGTCTCCGCGCCCGACACCGACCGGCACATCCCGTCCACAGTCTCGGTCTACCCGACCCACGACTGGCACGAGCGCGAGACCTACGACTTCTTTGGCATCATCTTCGACGGGCACCCGGCGCTCACCCGCATCGAGATGCCCGACGACTGGGAGGGCCACCCCCAGCGCAAGGACTACCCGCTCGGCGGCATCCCGGTCGAGTATCGCGGCGCGGAGATCCCGGCGCCCGACCAGAGGAGGTCGTACGCGTGACAACCCATGCAACCGAAGCGGCCGAGGGCAAGGTCTACGACGTCGCCGGCCAGGACTGGGACCAGCTCGTCGACACCGTGCTGGAGTCCGACGAGGAGCGGCTGGTCATCAACATGGGCCCGCAGCACCCGTCCACGCACGGTGTGCTCCGCCTGGTCCTGACGCTGGACGGGGAGACGGTCACCGAGGCCCGCACGGTCATCGGCTACCTGCACACCGGCATCGAGAAGAACATCGAGTTCCGGACCTGGACCCAGGGCGTGACGTTCGTCACCCGGATGGACTACCTGTCCCCGATCTTCAACGAGACCGCGTACTGCCTGGCCGTGGAGAAGCTGCTCGGCATCACCGAGCGCATCCCGGCCAGGGCCGAGGCCATCCGGGTCATGATGATGGAGCTCACCCGGATCTCCTCGCACATGGTCGCGATCGGCACCTTCGGCATGGAGCTGGGCGCGACCACGCCGTTCCTGTTCGGCGTGCGCGAGCGCGAGATGGTGCTGGACGTGATGGAGTACATCACCGGCCTGCGGATGAACATGGCCTACGTCCGCCCCGGCGGGGTCAGCGTGGACCTGCCCGCGGGAGCTCTCGACAAGGTCGGCGAGCTGCTCAAGGTGATGCCGCAGCGGCTCAAGGACATGCGCAAGCTGCTGGACGCCAACCCGGTCTACCTGCGCCGCACCAAGGACGTGGCCTACCTGGACCTGACCGGCTGCATGGCGCTGGGCATCACCGGGCCGATCCTGCGGGCCGCCGGGCTGCCGTGGGACCTGCGCAAGTCGCAGCCGTACTGCGGGTACGAGACCTACGACTTCGACGTGCCGATCGAGCAGTCCTGCGACGTGTACGGCCGCTACCTGGTCCGGGTCGCCGAGATGGAAGAATCGCTCAAGATCATCGAGCAGTGCCTGGAGCGCCTGGCCGGGCCGCTCAAGGCCGGTCCGGTGATGATCGAGGACAAGAAGATCGGCTGGCCCGCGCAGCTGGCGCTGGGCCCCGACGGCCTGGGGAACTCGCCGAACCACATCGCGCACATCATGAGCAGTTCGATGGAAGCGCTGATCCACCACTTCAAGCTGGTGACCGAGGGCTTCCGGGTGCCGGCCGGGCAGGTCTACTCCGCCGTCGAGTCGCCGCGCGGCGAGCTCGGCGCGCACGTGGTCAGCGACGGCGGCACCCGCCCCTACCGCGTGCACTTCCGGGACCCGTCCTTCACCCACCTGCAGGCCGTCCCGGCCATGTGCGAGGGCGGCATGATCGCCGACGTGATCTCGGCGGTCGCTTCGATCGACCCCGTTATGGGAGGTGTGGACCGGTGACCTACTCGCCCGAGGTCCGCGAGCGTCTGGAGACCGACGCCAAGGAGATCATCGGCCGCTACCCGAAGGCGCGGTCGGCGCTGCTGCCGCTGCTGCACCTGGTGCAGGCCGAGGACGGCTACGTCTCCGACGACGGTCACGAGTTCTGCGCGGAGATGCTCGGCCTGTCCAAGGCCGAGGTGGTCGGCGTCTCGACGTTTTACACGATGTACAAGCGCAAGCCGGCCGGGGAGTTCCACGTCGGGGTGTGCATCAACACGCTCTGCGCGGTGATGGGCGGCGACCAGATCTGGTCGGAGCTCACCGAGCACATGGGCATCGGCGCCGACGAGACCACGGCCGACGGCAAGGTCTCGCTGGAGCGGATCGAGTGCAACGCGGCCTGCGACTTCGCGCCGGTGATGATGGTCAACTGGGAGTTCTTCGACAACCAGACCCCGGCGTCGGCCAAGCAGCTGGTGGACGACCTGCGGGACGGCAAGGACATCACGCCGACCCGCGGCCCGAAGAAGCTCTGCTCGTTCAAGGACGCCTCGCGCATCCTCGCCGGGATCCCCGACGGCCTCGCCGGTGACGGCCCCGCGGCCGCCGGTCCGTCGCTGGAGGGCCTGCGGATCGCCAAGGCCAACGGCTGGGAGGCTCCCAAGTGACGACGCTCACCCCGATCCTGACCAAGAACTGGGACCTGCCGAACTCCTTCACCCTGGAGGGGTACGGCGACTACTCGGCGGCCAAGAAGGCGCTGGGCATGGCCCCGGACACGATCATCCAGGCGGTCAAGGACTCCGGCCTGCGGGGTCGTGGCGGCGCGGGCTTCCCCACCGGCATGAAGTGGGGATTTATCCCACAAAATGACGGCAAGCCGCATTACCTGGTGGTGAATGCCGACGAATCTGAGCCGGGGACCTGCAAGGACATCCCGCTCATGATGGCCAACCCGCATGCGCTGGTCGAGGGCATCATCATCACGGCGTACGCGATCCGGGCCAACCACGCGTTCATCTACGTGCGCGGTGAGGTTCTGCACGTGATCCGGCGGTTGCACGCGGCGGTGCGGGAGGCGTACGAGAAGGGGTTCCTGGGGACGGGGATCATGGGGTCCGGGTTCGACCTGGAGCTCGTGGTGCACTCCGGGGCAGGGGCGTACATCTGCGGGGAAGAGACCGCGCTGCTGGACTCGCTGGAAGGGTTCCGCGGCCAGCCCAGGCTCAAGCCGCCGTTCCCGGCGGTGGCGGGTCTCTACGCGGCCCCGACGGTCATCAACAACGTCGAGTCCATCGCCTCGGTGCCGTCCATCATCGCCAACGGCGCGGACTGGTTCGCGGGGATGGGCACCGAGAAGTCCAAGGGCTTCGGCATCTTCTCGCTGAGCGGCCACGTGACCAGACCGGGGCAGTACGAGGCCCCGCTCGGCATCACGCTGCGGGAACTGCTCGACATGGCGGGCGGAATTCGCGAAGGGCACCGGCTCAAGTTCTGGACCCCCGGCGGTTCGTCCACGCCGATCTTCACCGAGGAGCACCTGGACGTGCCGCTCGACTTCGAGTCGGTCGGCGCGAAGGGCTCCATGCTCGGCACCCGGGCGCTGCAGATCTTTGACGAGACGACCTGCGTGCTCCGGGCGACGCTGCGCTGGACCGAGTTCTACGCGCACGAGTCCTGCGGCAAGTGCACCCCCTGCCGGGAGGGCACCTACTGGCTGAAGCAGGTGCTCAAGCGGCTGGAGGCTGGCCAGGGCGGCGAAGAGGATCTCGCTACCATCATCGACATCGCGGACAACATCCTTGGGCGCTCATTTTGCGCGTTGGGTGATGGCGCGACGAGTCCGATTTACTCGTCGGTCAAGTACTTCCGCGATGAATACCTGAAGCACTTCGAGATCGGCGGATGTCCGTTCGATCCCGCACTGTCCACTGTGTGGGGGCCCAAGTGACCATCCAAGCAACACAGCCCGAGCTGGCGGCCGTGGACATGGTGACCCTCACCATCGACGGCTTCCAGGTCAGCGTTCCCAAGGGCACAATGATCATTCGGGCGGCCGAGCTGCTGGGGATCCAGATCCCCCGGTTCTGCGACCATCCGCTGCTCGACCCGGCGGCCAACTGCCGCCAGTGCCTGGTGGACATCACCGACGCGGGCAACGGCCGGGGCTTCCCCAAGCCGCAGCCGTCCTGCGCCATCGAGGTGGCCGAGGGCATGGTCGTGCAGAGCCAGCTCACCTCGCCGGTCGCCGAGAAGGCGCAGCGCGGCGTGATGGAGATGCTGTTGCTCAACCACCCGCTGGACTGCCCGGTCTGCGACAAGGGCGGCGAATGCCCGCTGCAGAACCAGGCCATGTCCAACGGGCAGGGCGAATCCCGCTTCCAGGAGCAGAAGCGCACCTTCCCCAAGCCGATCCCGCTCTCCACCGAGGTGCTGCTGGACCGGGAACGCTGCGTGCAGTGCGCCCGCTGCCTGCGCTTCTCCGACCAGATCGCCGGTGACCCGTTCATCGAGTTCTTCGAGCGCGGCGCCAAGGAGCAGGTCGCGGTCGCCGAGGGCGAGCCGTTCCAGTCCTACTTCTCGGGCAACACCATTCAGATCTGCCCCGTGGGAGCGCTCACCGGCGCGGCCTACCGGTTCCAGTCGCGGCCGTTCGACCTGGTCTCCACGCCGAGCGCGTGCGAGCACTGCGCGTCCGGCTGCTCGCTGCGCACCGACCACCGCCGCGGCAAGGTCACCCGCCGCCTGGCCGGGGAGGACCAGCAGGTCAACGAGGAGTGGAACTGCGACAAGGGCCGGTGGGCGTTCACCTACGCCACCGAGCCGGACCGGCTGCGCACCCCGCTGGTCCGCAACGCCGACGGCGTGCTCGTCCCGGCCTCCTGGCCGGAGGCCCTGTCGGTGGCCGCCGCCGGTCTGGCCGGTCGCCGCGCGGGCGTGCTGGTCGGCGGCCGGGTCACGGTCGAGGACGCGTACGCCTACAGCAAGTTCGCCCGGGTCGCCCTCGGCACCAACGACATCGACTTCCGGGCCAGGCCGCACTCCGCCGAGGAAGCCGAGTTCCTGGCCCACGCGGTGGCCGGGAAGGGCATCGAGATCTCCTACGCCGACCTGGAGAGCGCGCCCGCCGTGCTGCTGGCCGGGTTCGAGCCGGAGGAGGAGTCGCCGATCGTCTTCCTGCGGCTCAGGAAGGCACACGAGAAGAAGGGGCTGCGCGTGTACGCGCTGGCCCCCTTCGCCACGCCCGGCCTGGTCAAGATGGGCGGCACCCTGATCAGGACCGTCCCCGGCGAAGAGGCCGAGGTGATCGGCGAGCTGACCAACAGCGGCGGCACGATCCCCGAAGGCGCGATCATCCTGGCCGGCGAGCGGCTCGCCGGAACCCGGGGCGCGCTGTCGGCGCTGCTCCGGCTGGCCCGCTCGACCAGCGCCAGGATCGCCTGGGTGCCCCGGCGCGCGGGCGAGCGCGGCGCGCTCGAAGCGGGCGCGCTGCCCAACCTGCTGCCGATAGGGCGCCCGGTCGGCGACGCCAACGCCCGCGCCGAGGTGGCCAGGGCCTGGAACGTCACGTCGCTCCCGGAAACCCCTGGACGCGACACCTCCGGCATCCTGCAGGCCGCCCTCGACGAGCAGCTGGACGCGCTGGTCGTCGCGGGCGTCGACCCCGACGACCTGCCCGACCCCGACCTCGCGCTGCGGGCCCTGGAGAACACCCCGTTCATCGTCAGCCTGGAGATCCGGGCCAGCGCGGTCACCGACCGCGCCGACGTGGTGCTCCCGGTGGCCGCGGTCGCCGAGAAGGACGGGACGTTCGTGGACTGGGAGGGGCGCGGGCGCTCCTTCGAGGCCGCCGTCCCCCAGCCCGGCGGGATGAGCGACCTGCGGGCCATCGTCGCGCTGGCCGACCACATGGACGTGCACCTGGCCCTGCCCGACGTCGCCGCGGTCCGCCGCGAGCTGGGCGGGCTCGGCGCCTGGAAGGGCTCCCGCCAGGCCGCGCCGATCGTGACCGGCGGGTCCGGCGCGGTGCCGCAGGCCGGGCAGGCGGTGCTGGCCACCTGGCGGCTGCTGCTCGACGACGGGAAACTCCAGGACGGCGAGCCGTACCTGGCGGGCACCGCCCGCGAGGCGGTCGCGCTGCTGTCGGAGGCCACCGCCGCCGAGATCGGCGCCCAGGACAAGGTCACGGTCAACGGCGTGACGCTGCCGGTGCGCGTCGCCGACCTGCCGGACCGGGTGGTCTGGGTGCCCGCGAACTCGGGCGGTGTCTCGGCCACCCGCGACCTGCGGGCCGCGGCCGGGGACCTCGTCACCCTTAACGTCGTCACCATCATCGGCCAACAGGAGCGGCCATGACCTTCCTAGTAAGCCCGGCGCCGACCAGCCCCGGGCCCACGCTGGCGGACTTCGGCCACGATCCCCTGTGGATCAGCATCATCAAGGCCGTGTTCATCTTCGTCTTCCTCATGCTCGGCGTGCTGTTCGGCGTGTGGACCGAGCGCAAGCTCATCGCGCGCATGCAGCACCGCTACGGCCCCAACCGGGCGGGCAAGTTCGGCCTGCTGCAGTCCGTCGCCGACGGCCTGAAGATGGGGCTGAAGGAAGACATCATGCCGCGCAAGGTCGACAAGCTGCTCTACTTCCTGGCCCCGGTGATCATCGCGGTGCCGGCCTTCCTGGCGTTCTCCGTCATCCCGTTCGGTCCGGTCGTGTCCATGTTCGGGGAGAAGACGCCGCTGCAGCTGACCGACCTGCCGGTGGCGGTGCTGCTCATCCTGGCCATGGCCTCGATCGGGGTGTACGGGATCGTGCTCGCCGGGTGGGCGTCGCGCTCGCCGTACGCGATCCTGGGCGGGTTGCGGTCCAGCGCGCAGGTGGTGTCGTACGAGATCGCGATGGGCCTGTCCTTCGTGGCCGTCTTCCTCTACGCGGGCACGCTCTCCACCTCGGAGATCGTCGCCAAGCAGGCCGACGGCAGCACGTTCGACCTCGGCGGCGTCAGCATCCCGCTGCCGTCCTGGTATGCGATCCTGCTGCTCCCGTCCTTCCTGATCTACGCGCTGACCATGCTCGGCGAGACCAACCGGGTCCCGTTCGACCTGCCGGAAGGCGAGGGCGAGCTGGTCGGCGGCTTCCACACCGAGTACTCCTCCTCGCTGAAGTTCGCCATGTTCATGCTGGCCGAATACGTGAACGTGTTCGTCGTCTCCGGCGTCGCGACCACGCTGTTCCTCGGCGGCTGGCGGGCCCCCTGGCCGATCTCGCTGTGGGACGGCGCCAACGTCGGCTGGTGGCCGATGCTCTGGTTCTTCATCAAGATGGTGCTGATCTTCTGCTTCTTCATCTGGGTCCGCGCCTCGCTGCCCCGGGTCCGCTACGACCAGCTGATGCACTTCGGCTGGAAGGTCCTGATCCCGCTGAACCTGGCCTGGATCCTCGCGGTCGCCAGCTTCCGCGCGCTGCGGGTGGACAACAGCCCGCTGGTGATCACGGTGATGGCGGTCGTGGTGGTGGGCGCGATGATCGTCTACTTCCGGTTCGACACCGTGCTGCAGCGGCGGCGCGAGGAGCGGGCCGCGCAGGTGGAAGAGGAGTTCGAGCGCCTCCGCGACCGGCCGGAAGCCGGCGGCTTCCCGGTGCCGGCCCTGGATCTGCCGCATTACCACGGGGCTAATCGCAAGGAGGTCCCCAGTGTCTAAGTTCTTCGACTTCCTGAATCCGGTCAAAGGGTTCGGCGTCACCTTCCATCACGCCTTCAAGAAGCCGATCACGGTCAACTACCCGGAGGAGAAGCGCCCCACGGCGCCCCGCTTCCACGGGCGGCACCAGCTCAACCGCTGGCCGGACGGCCTGGAGAAGTGCATCGGCTGCGAGCTGTGCGCCTGGGCCTGCCCGGCCGACGCCATCTTCGTGGAGGGCGGCGACAACACCGACGAGGAACGCTACTCGCCGGGCGAGCGGTATGGCCGGACCTACCAGATCAACTACCTGCGGTGCATCCTGTGCGGCCTGTGCATCGAGGCGTGCCCGACCCGGGCGCTCACGATGACCAACGAGTACGAGCTGGCCGACACCACCCGCGAGTCGCTCATCTACACCAAGGAGATGCTGCTCGCTCCGCTGATGGCCGGCATGGAGCAGCCGCCGCATCCGATGCGCCTCGGGGAGACCGAAGAGGACTACTACCGGTTGGGACGCGACAATGGGTGAGACGGTCACGTTCTGGGTGCTGGCGGTGGTCTCCGTCGCCGCCGCGCTCGGGCTCGTCTTCAGCCGCAAGGCGGTCTACTCCGCGCTGATGCTCGGCGTGGTGATGCTCTCGCTGGCGGTGCTCTACGCGGTGCAGGACGCGCCGTTCCTGGCGGCGGTGCAGATCATCGTCTACACCGGCGCGGTCATGATGCTGTTCCTGTTCGTGCTCATGCTGGTCGGCGTGGACTCCTCGGACTCGCTGGTGGAGACCCTGCGCGGCCAGCGCTTCTGGGCCTTCATCGCCGGCCTCGGCTTCGCCGCGCTGCTCGCGCTGGGCTTCGGCAACGTGGTCTTCGCCGCGCCGAAGGGCCTGACCGCGGTCAACCAGGTCGGCAACGTGCCCTCCATCGCCGAGTCCATCTTCACGCGGTACGTCTTCGCGTTCGAGGTCACCTCGGCGCTGCTGATCACGGCGGCGCTGGGGGCGATGGTGCTCGCGCACCGGGAGCGCGCCGAGCCGAAGGCCACCCAGAAGGACCTGTCCCGCGCCCGGTTCGCGGCGTTCGGCGAGACCGGCGCCAACCCGGCCCCGCTGCCGGGCCCCGGCACGTACGCCCGGCACAACGCCATCGACATGCCCGCGCTGCTCCCCGACGGCACGATCTCCAAACTGTCGGTCAACCGGCACCTCACGCGGCACACGGAGGAGCCCGAGGCCCCCGTCGCGGAGATCACGGAAGGGGAGAACTCCAAGTGACCACCCATTACCTGGTCCTGTCCGCGCTGCTGTTCGCGATCGGCGGCATCGGCGTGCTCACCCGGCGCAACGCCATCGTGGTCTTCATGTGCGTGGAACTCATGCTCAACGCCTGCAACCTGGCGTTCGTCACCTTCGCCCGCCAGCACGGGAACATCGAGGGCCAGGTCATCGCCTTTTTCGTGATGATCGTGGCGGCCGCCGAGGTCGTCGTGGGGCTGGCCATCATCGTGACGATCTTCCGAACCCGCAGGTCCGCGTCCGTCGACGACGCCAGCCTGCTGAAGCACTAAGAGGTGACCGTGGAACCCGCTGAGATCCTCTCGAACCCGGGCGGTGTGATCGGGGTCGGCTGGCTCATGATCGCGCTGCCGCTGCTCGGGGCCGCGGTCCTGCTGCTGGGCGGTCGCCGTACCAACAAGTTCGGCCACTACTTCGGCGTGCTGATGGTGCTGGCGTCGTTCGTGGTGGCGGTGCTGGCGTTCGTCCAGATCCTGGGGTTCGCGCCCGGGGAGCGCCGCCGCGGCGTGTCCCTGTATGAGTTCATCCCCGGCGTGGCCGACATGGGGCTGCTGATCGACCCGCTGTCGATCTCGTTCGCGTTGCTGATCACCGGGGTCGGCGCGCTGATCCACATTTACTCGATCGGCTACATGTCGCACGACCTGGACCGGCGCAGGTTCTTCGGTTACCTGAACCTGTTCGTGGCGGCCATGCTGCTGCTCGTGCTGGCCGACAACTACGTCGCGCTGTTCGTCGGGTGGGAGGGCGTCGGCCTGGCGTCGTACCTGCTGATCGGGTTCTGGCAGTTCAAGCCGACTGCGGCGACGGCGGCCAAGAAGGCCTTCGTGGTGAACCGGGTCGGCGACTTCGGCCTGCTCATCGCGATCTTCATCATCTTCACCTCGTTCGGTTCCGTCGCCTTCGGCGAGGTCTTCGCCAAGGCCGGTGGGGCCTCGGAGGGCACGCTCACCGCGATCGGGCTGCTGCTCCTGCTCGGCGCGTGCGGCAAGTCGGCTCAGCTGCCCCTGCAGTCCTGGTTGCTGGACGCGATGGAGGGCCCGACTCCGGTCTCCGCCCTCATCCACGCCGCCACCATGGTCACCGCGGGCGTCTACCTGGTGGTCCGCTCCGGCGCGGCCTTCTTCCCGGGCGACGGCACGGCCTCCCTGGTCGTGACCATCGTCGGCGTGGCCACGCTGCTCGCCGGTGCGATCATCGGTACCGCCAAGGACGACATCAAGAAGGCCCTCGCCGGGTCCACGATGTCGCAGATCGGCTACATGATGCTCGCCGCGGGTCTGGGCCCGGTCGGCTACGCCTTCGCCATCGCGCACCTGATCACGCACGGCTTCTTCAAGGCCAACCTGTTCCTCGGCGCCGGCTCGGTCATGCACGGCATGAACGACCAGGTCGACATGCGCAAGTACGGCGGCCTCCGCACCTTCATGCCGATCACCTTCTACACCTTCGTGATCGGCTATCTGGCGATCATCGGGTTCCCGCTGCTGTCCGGCTACTTCACCAAGGACGGCATCATCGAGACCGCGATGGAGCACAACGCGATCCTCGGCTGGCTGGCCGTCGTCGGCGCCGGCATCACCGGCTTCTACATGTCCCGGGTGGTCTTCATGACCTTCTTCGGGGAGCGACGCTGGGACGAGGGCGTCGAGCCGCACGAGTCCCCGGCCGTGATGACCTGGCCGCTGATCCTGCTCGCCATCGGCTCGGCCGGGCTGGGCGCCTTCCTGATCATGGGCAACCGTTTCATGATCTTCCTGGGTCCGGCGGTGGGCCGGCCTGACGAGCTGCCCGCGTTCCACGCGTTCGCCCCGGTCGGCCTGGCCACCCTCGCGTTGGTCGCGGCCGGCGCCGGCTACGCCTGGCTCAAGTACGGCCGCCAGGAGGTCCCCGCCCTCGCCCCGCGCGGCTCGTTCCTCACCACCTTCGCCCGCCGCGACCTGTACGGCGACGCCCTCAACGAGGCGCTGTTCATGCGTCCCGGCCAGTGGCTGACCCGGCTCGCCGTCTGGTTCGACAACCGCGGCGTGGACGGCCTGGTGAACGGCCTGGCGGCGACCATCGGCGGCTCGTCAGGGCGGTTGCGGCGGATCCAGACCGGTTACGTCCGCTCGTACGCGCTGTCCATTTTCGTCGGCGCCGCCATCCTGGCCGGTGCCTGGTTCGTCGTAGGGACCTTGTGATGCCCTGGCTCTCCATATTGATGGGCGTGTCCGCGCTGGGTGCGCTGGGCGTGGCGTTCGTCAAGAACGACAAGCTCGCCAAGCAGGCCACCCTCGCGGTGTCGCTGGTCGTGATGGTGCTCACCATCGTCATGACCGTGCAGTTCAGCCCGAACGGCGACCGCTTCCAGTTCGCCGAGACCTACGACTGGATCCCCGCCTTCGGCGTGCACTACGCGGTCGCCGTGGACGGGGTCGCGCTGGTGCTGATCCTGCTGTCGGCCATCCTGGTGCCGATCGTGGTGCTGGCCTCCTGGCATGACGCCGAGGCGGGCAAGCGGTCGGTCCGGACGTACTTCGCACTGCTGCTGGTGCTGGAAGCGATGATGATCGGCGTCTTCGCGGCGACCGACGTCTTCCTCTTCTACGTGTTCTTCGAAGCCATGCTGATCCCGATGTACTTCATGATCGGGTCGTATGGCGGGGCGCAGCGGTCGTACGCGGCGGTCAAGTTCCTGCTCTACTCGCTGTTCGGCGGCCTGCTGATGCTGGTGGCGGTGATCGCGCTCTACGTGATCGCCGGCAAGGGCACCTTCCTGTTCCCCGAGCTGATCGGCGCGATCACGGACCCGACCACGCAGAAGTGGCTGTTCCTCGGCTTCTTCATCGCCTTCGCGATCAAGGCGCCGCTGTGGCCGTTCCACACCTGGCTCCCCGACGCGGCCGCGCAGGCCCCGGCGGGCGCGGCGGTCCTGCTGGTCGGCGTGCTGGACAAGGTCGGCACCTACGGCATGCTGCGCTTCTGCCTCGAGCTCTTCCCCGAGGCCTCGAAGTGGGCGACTCCGGTCGTGATCGCGCTGGCCGTGATCGGCATCGTGTACGGGGCCATCGTGGCCATCGGGCAGACCGATATCAAGCGGCTCATCGCGTACACCTCGATCTCGCACTTCGGCTTCATCGCGATGGGCGTCTTCGCGATGACCCAGAACGGCGCCGCCGGGTCTGCCCTCTACATGGTCAACCACGGCTTCGCCACCGGCGCGCTGTTCCTCATCGCCGGGTTCCTGATCTACCGGCGCGGTTCGGCGTTCATCTCCGACTACGGCGGCGTGCAGAAGGTCGCGCCCATCCTGGCGGGCACCTTCCTGGTGGCCGGGCTCTCCGGCCTCTCGCTGCCCGGGCTCAGCCCGTTCGTCAGCGAGTTCATGGTGCTGCTGGGCACCTACGAGGTCTACGCCGTGCCGGCCATCATCGGCGCCACCGGCGTGGTGCTGGCCGCGATCTACATCCTGTGGATGTACCAGCGGACCATGAACGGCCCGACCGCGGAGTCCGTCCAGGGCATGGCGGATCTGAACATCAGGGAACGCTGGGTGGTCGGCCCGCTGGTCGCCCTCATCATCGTGCTCGGCTTCTTCCCCAAGCCGCTGCTCGACGTCATCAACCCGTCGGTCAAGGAGACGATCCACAACGTCTCGGTGACCGCCCCGGCCTCGGCCGTCGCCAAGGAGGGCCAGTGAACGCTCCCACTATCGAGTACCTCCAGCTCGCGCCGCTGCTGACCGTCTTCGGCGCGGCCATCCTGGGCGTGCTCGTGGAGGCGTTCGCCCCGCGCTACCTGCGCCGGGCGATGCACATCCCGATCACCCTGCTCTCCCTGGCGGGCGCGTTCGCGCTCGTCATCGTGCAGACGGTCAAGGGCGTGCCGACCGAGCCGTCGGCCATGGGCGCGGTCGCCGTGGACGGCCCCACCCTGTTCATCTGGGGCACCATCCTGGTGCTGGCCTTCGTCAGCCTGCTGCTCCTCAACGACGAGGACCACTTCGTCCCCGCCGCCGCGGCCGTGCCCGGCTCCGCCGAGGAGGAGCGCGCCCTCATCGAGGGCAACGTGCACACCGAGGTCTACCCGCTGGCCCTGTTCGCCATCGGCGGCATGCTCCTGTTCCCGGCCTCGAACGACCTGCTCATCATGTTCGTCGCCCTGGAGGTCATGTCCCTCCCGCTCTACCTGCTCTGCGGCCTGGCCCGCCGTCGCCGCCTCCTGTCCCAGGAGTCGGCGATGAAATACTTCCTGCTCGGCGCCTTCTCCTCGGCCTTCTTCCTGTACGGCACCGCCCTGCTGTACGGCTTCGCCGGCTCGGTCGACCTGGCGAAGATCGGCACCGCGCTCGGCACGGTCGGCGGCCAGGACGCCCTGCTCTACACCGGCGCCGCCCTGCTCGGCGTCGGCCTGCTCTTCAAGATCGGCGCAGCCCCCTTCCAGTCCTGGAAGCCCGACGTCTACCAGGGCGCTCCCACCCCGGTCACCGCCCTGATGGCCTCCGGCACCCTGGTCGCCGCCTTCGGCGCGCTGCTGCGGGTGTTCTGGATCGCCCTGGGCAACCTGGACTGGGACTGGAGCGGGATCATGTGGGGGGTGGCCATCCTGACGATGGTCGCCGGCGCGATCCTGGCCATCACGCAGACCGACATCAAGCGCATGCTGGCCTACTCCTCGATCGCGCACGCCGGCTTCCTGTTGGTGGGTGTGGTCGCCATCACGGCCGACCCCAAGCAGAACGCGCTCGCGCTCAGCGCGATCCTGTTCTACCTGGCCGTCTACGGCATCACCACGATCGGCGCGTTCGCCATCGTGACCATGGTCCGCGACGCGGGCGGTGAGGCCTGGCATCTGTCCCGCTGGGCGGGGCTGGGCAAGCGTTCGCCCAAGCTGGCCGGGCTGTTCGCCTTCTTCCTGCTGGCCTTCGCCGGGATCCCGCTCACCAGCGGCTTCTTCGGCAAGTACGCGGTGTTCCAGGCGGCTGTCTCCGGCGGCGCGCTGCCGCTCGTGGTGGTCGGCGTGGTCTCCTCGGCCATCGCCGCGTTCTTCTACGTCCGGGTCATCGTCCTGATGTTCTTCAGCGACCCCGCCCCCGACGGCCCCTCGGTGGTCCTGCCCTCCTGGGGCACCGCGAGCGTCGTCGGCTTCGCCGCGTTGGCTACCGTAGTGCTGGGGGTCTTCCCGCAGCCTGTCCTTGACCTCGCTCAGTCGGCCGCGGGCTCGTTGTTCGTTCATTAAGGAGCTTTATCCATGGCCGCGCCGCCCGTTGTTGATCTGCCTGTTGTGGACGAGCGGCTGGCCGAGGATCTGGCCACCGGTCTGGCCGCGGTGGAGCGCTTACTGCGGACTTGTGTGGAGAGCGAGGACGCCTTCGTCACGGAGGCGTCCAAGCATCTCATCGAGGCCGGGGGCAAGCGGTTCCGGGCCATGCTGGTGCTGCTCGCCGCCCAGTTCGGCGAACCCGCGTCCGAGGGGGTCGTGCCTGGGGCGGTGGTGATGGAGCTCACCCATCTGGCGACGCTTTATCACGATGACGTGATGGATGAGGCCGCCGTGCGCCGGGGTTCGGCTTCGGCCAACGCACGGTGGAACAACACCGTCGCCATCCTCACCGGGGACTATTTGTTCGCGCAGGCGGCCGACCTCCTCGCCGATCTGGGTCCTGAGGCCGTGCGCATCCAGGCCAGGACCTTCTCCCGGCTGGTTCGCGGCCAGATCAGGGAGACCATCGGCCCGGCTTCCGGCGCCGATCCCATCGCCCATTACCTGAGCGTTCTCGCCGACAAGACCGGCTCCCTGATCGCCACGTCGGGCCGTTTCGGGGCGCTGCTGTCGGGCGCCTCCGAGGATGTCATCACCCGGGTGACCGCCGCCTGCGAGGCCATCGGGGTGGCCTGGCAGCTCGGCGACGACCTGATCGACGTGGCCTCCGACACGCTTGGCTCCGGCAAGACGCCGGGGACCGATTTGCGGGAGGGGATTCGCACCCTGCCTGTGTTGTACGCCCTGGGCTCGACCTCGCCCGCGGAAGCCCGGCTGCGGGCGCTGATCTCCGCTCCCGTGGCCGAGTCCGACGTGGATGAGGCGCTGTTACTGCTGCGCGACAGCGAAGCTCTCAAGCAGGCACGGGCGGAACTGCTGCGCTGGGCGGATCGCGGCAAGTCGGAGCTGGAGGGCTTGCCCGACATCCCGGCTAGAACCGCCCTGATGAACCTGTGCGACTACGTGGTCGAACGCTCCGGCTGACGGGCGGCTTGGCCGTCTCACCGGTCTCCTGGGTTCTCACCGGCGTGGCTGTTTTGTAGGTGGGCAGGTCGCCCAGACCCGGCGTAGGTATGTGACCCCCCACTAGCCGCCGCGTGCTGCCAAGGCCGTTTCCGGGAGGTCCTCTTCGTCGTCGGCCTCGGTTGCGGCACGCGGGGAAGCCAGCCCGTTGCGCAGGCTGTCCCAGGTGAAGACGCACAGCGCCAGCCAGACGACCAGGAATCCCGCCCAGCGGCTGGCGGGCATCGATTCGTGGGCGATCAGCACGCCGAGGAGGAACTGGAGCACGGGCGCGATGTACTGCAGGATGCCGACGATGCTCATCGGGATCCGGATCGCCGCCGCCGTGAACGCCAGCAGCGGCACTGCTGTGATGATGCCTCCCCCCACGAGCAGCAGGGCGTGCCCGGTGCCTTGCGTCCCGAAGGTGTTCTCCTCGCCCAGCAGCGCCAGGTAGGCGAGCGCGGGGACCAGCAGGACCACGGTCTCCACCGTCAGGCTCTCCGCCGCGCCCACGTTGGCGGTCTTCTTCAGCAGGCCGTACAGGCCGAAGGTGAAGGCCAGGGTCAGCGCGATCCAGGGCAGGCGGCCGTACGCCACGGTCAGGATGATCACCGCGAGGCTGCCCAGCCCGACGGCCACCCACTGCCAGCGGCGCAGCCGTTCCCGGAACACGACCACGCCGAACAGGATGTTGACCAGCGGGCTGATGAAGTATCCGAGCGCGCTCTCCACCACATGTCCGGTGTTGACCGCGAAGATGTATGTTCCCCAGTTGCCGGAGATCAGCACGGCCGCCAGGGTGAGCAGGCCCAGCTGGCGTTTCGTCAGTTGCCGGATCCACGTCCAGTGCCGCCGTACCAGAAGGACCGCGACCACCGCCACGAGCGACCACACCATACGATGCGCCAGGATCTCCACCGCCGAGGACGGCTTCAGCAGCGGCCAGTAGAGCGGAAAGAGCCCCCACATGGCATAGGCCGCAACCCCATACCAAAGACCCCGACGTGTTTCAGGCATGTGCCCCAGTTTGACTGCTTACGACCTTTACCACAAATAAGCAAACCTCCTATGACTCTTAAGCACTGCTAACCCATGGAACAAACCGCCGGGTGCCACGGTTTCCCCGATAGGACCTAAGGAGGACCCCAATGGGCTGGATCTTCGGCACCAACAAGATCACCATGATCACCCCCCAGGACGCACTCCCCGGCCGCTCCACCAGCATGCCGGTAGCACCCCGCCACCTGGTCCTGGACGCCCCCCTGGCACCCCCGTATCCCCCAGGCTCCGAAATAGCCGACTTCGGCCTCGGCTGCTTCTGGGGCGCCGAACGCAAGTTCTGGCAGACCCCCGGCGTCATCACCACCGCCGTCGGCTACCAGGGCGGCTACACACCCAACCCCACCTACGAAGAGGTCTGCTCCGGCCACACAGGCCACACCGAAGCCGTCCGCGTCGTCTACGACCCCACCCGCATCTCCTACGAGGAACTCCTCAAAGTCTTCTGGGAATCCCACGACCCCACCCAGGGCATGCGCCAGGGCAACGACGTCGGCACCCAGTACCGCTCCGCCATCTACACCCACACCCCCGCCCAGGAAAAGTCCGCCCAAGCCTCCAAGGACGCCTACCAATCCGTCCTCACCAACGCGGGCTACAACACCATCACCACCGAAATAGCCCCCGCCCCCGAGTTCTACTACGCCGAGAACTACCACCAGCAGTACCTGGAAAAGAACCCCAACGGCTACTGCGGCATCGGCGGCACCGGAGTCTCGTGTCCGATCGGTCTGCCGTCCGGTGAGGCGTGACCTGCTAGAACGTCGTTAGGTTGGCCCGTGATCGCTCGGCTTGTCCCGGGCTGGATCGCGGGCCTTCGCTGTGTGTCAATCTTCGGTCGATGCTTTCCACCGGGCTCTAGATTCCGTAGTCGATGTTGCCGCGGACATCAGCTGTACGCCTTCCGGTAGCAAGCTGATCCGGAGCGCAGGGCCGCCAAGACCCGAGCACAGGAAGCGGCGCGGCGGCCCTCTATTCGTGCTGAATGTAAAACTTCTCCACACTATCCACGATGAAATATCTGGGATCGTCACCGCGGTCTTTCATGTCTATCATTTCGATCACTTGAGCAGTTGTTAGAAAGATTATCACTTTCTTTTCTTCGGAATAAATTGTATTCCGACAGCGGTGTGCGGCATCGTTGGGGATTTTGTTGCAGCACATAATCGCCAACTTTCCCATGGAATCCTTTAGGTAATTCCGAGTTTGATTCGTTTCATCCTTGCCTATATCTTGCTGGTCGTAGTTCTTAAATTCTACAAGAATCAGCTTGGCGCTCAAATCGTGACGGAGTAGACCCCAAGCTGAACTCGTGTCTGTAATTCGGTTGGGAAAATATGGCGTCACGTCGATCCACCCCAGAGTATGATCGCGCTTGCACATGGGGTTCTGCGAGTGGCGGAACAAAGAGATACCGCAATGCTGCTAACGCAGCATCCTCATAATCCCTCCATCCAGCCATCCCCGGAGTGCAACCCCTGATCCTGCGTCGCAGCTCGGCGCCCGTAACATCGTCTCCCGAACTCACAAGACGCTCCGAGGGGGAGTGAAATAGTCGCTAATTAGATCTGGGAATGCAAGCAGATGGTTCTTAAGACGAAGGCCATCCATTACGTGGACAGACATACCCTTGTCATTCAGTTGCTGTAGCGCATTAGAGGCAACGCTTGTCAGTTGTCCGCTCGTCACAAGTAGGGCGCTTTCCGGCCCGAGGCTAGCGCTTCTTCTGTCGCAATGATCGCTCTCTGCTGATGAGGGCGAAGCAATGCACTAAAGGGCAAGTCTCGAAGTGCATCTAGACGCCCGGCATCCAACGGTGCTGTGCTCTGCTGGCCTATCTTGGGTTCCATCGCGTTCATGCGGTCAGCGTAGTTCAGTTCGGATATATCGTCTCGCAGAAGAGCGCTACCTATCACGCTCCGTCCCTAGCTGAAGCGTGGGCGTGTACAAAGCGGTGCCTGTTGATGGCCGTGCCCGCGCGTGGGCGGTGCTGGCCGCGACCGGCCGAAGAGTCGCAGCGCGGTCCGCAACCGCCCGACGCGCGCCGGACCGCCGCAGGCGGGGCCGGCTTTGATTACGTACAGATGGTGGCTGTGGATCTGTGTTGCCGCGTGGGATGTCCTGCTTGGCTTGAGACGTCCTGGTGTCGTCCCCGCATGTGGTGGTCCTGGTTGTTACTCGCTCGCATCCTCTTTGTGGTGCCTTACAGAGAGGAGCATGAGGAGGGAGACGATCATGCGACGAAGGGAGCAGGCAAGAGGGCGTTGCCGGGTGAGTAGGGCGGCGGTTCCTGCTCGGTGGCGGAGGTGACTGAAGGACCGTGAGCTAGGGTGGCGGCTTCTCGGGCGGCTCAGAGGAAGCGGTCGTCCAGTCGCTGACATGCTTGACCGACTGTGGTGTGCCCGCAGCGCGAACTCTGGGCCCACAGCTGACGTCGAAGCGTCACCTTCATCAAACGGAAGACCCTGCCGGACGAGCCTATATAGCATCAGTGCTATGGCCTGGGGTACTGTTGAGCTGGAACCCGAAGTTCGCGAGTGGCTGGAGAAGCTTCCTTCGGAGTCGTTTGCGCGGGCGGCCTTCTATGTCGATCTACTGGCGGCGGAAGGTCCCCTGCTGAGCGAGCCGTACACGAAGCAACTTGACGGCAAGCTGCGGGAACTCCGATTCCATCTTGACGAACATGCGATGCGGATCACCTATTGGATCGCTTCTGGGCGGCGGATCATGCTCTTAACGGTGTTTCACAAGAGTCGGATGCGCGAGACTCGCGAAGTCGAGCGCGCCCGCCGAGCCCTGCGTCGCTGCATCGAACAGGCGCACAGTCTCGACGAGGAGGAGCCAGCATGAGTGAGCGATCCGACTGGCGGGAACTCAGAGATCGTCGAATGACCGAACCGGGCGCCGCTGAGGCTTATGAAGCCGCACGCTTGGCTTACGAGCTCGGCAAGACGGTCCGGGTGATGCGCGAGGCGCGAGGCTGGAGCCAGAGCGACCTCGCCAGCAGGGCTGATATGACCCAGTCGGCAGTGGCCCGCTTCGAAGCAGGTGGGACTATTCCGACACTTCCGGTCCTTGAGCGCCTGGCACATGCCCTAGATGCGCATGTCGAGGTCCGCCTGACACCCCGGGTTCCGGCCGCTTGAACCTCCTGTTCCGCAGAACTTGGATCGGTTACTTGGAAGCCGCACCCCATACGACGATCCTGAGTCCCGTACCCGTAGGTACGGGCGTGGCTTGCCCGGCGGGTCTGCCGTCCGGCGAGGCGTAGACCCGCGGAGCTAACTCGATCCTGGCCCTTGATTGCCCGATCTTGAGCCCTCGCTCAGTTGGTCAGAGGGTGCGCCAGAACGAGCCGTTGGCCGAGGGGTCGTCGGGGTCGCCCTGCGGCACCGTGAAGCCTGCTCCCCACACCGTCGCCGTCCCTGGTCTGCGGGCAATCGAGAACAGTACGGCGTCGGTGCGGGCCTTCCGTGGGAGCGGGGTGTCCGTCCAAGCCGAACCTTTGACGTGCCACAGGGTGGAGTTCCAGTGGCTCTGCACGACCCATACGCCGCCCTTGCCGTCGGGCTCCACCTCTGTGTACGGCTGTGCGTTGGCGGTGCCGATCGAGGTGGCCCAGGAACTGCCGTTCCAGTGCATCACTAGAGTGCGGCTGAAGTTCACATCGTCGCCCTCGTCGTTGGCCCCTTCCCAGGTGACGCCGCCGACGGCCCACACGTTGCGCGGGCCCAGCACCGCGATGTCGTTGATGGCCGCGACGGCGTCAGGAGCGGGGAATTTGAGCGCGGGCGTGGGCACCAGTGCCCAGGACTTGCCGTTCCACCGCATGACTGCGGGACGGTTGCCTTTGGTCCCGGCTGCCCAAACGTCACCGGCCTTGTACGCGTCGACGGCGCTGGCGCGGCCAGGCAGCTGGATGCTCTTCCACGAGGATCCGTTCCAGTGCCTCGCCGAGGCTGCGGACCCGGCGACCGCCCAGATGTCCTTCGCGTTCGTTCCGTCGGCGTCGCTTGCCGAGAAGCCACCGCCGAGTGAGGTGCTGGTCCACGCCCGGCCGTTCCAGCGCGCGGCCTTGTCGTTGCCGAAGACCCACACGTTCCTGTTGGAGATGGCTGTCACGGCGTTCAGCTCATACGGGGGGCTGTTCGGGATCGCTTTCCACGACCCGCCGTCGAACCACTGAACCAGACCCCGCTGCTTCCCGTTCACAACCCGGTGACCAGCCGCCCACACCGACCCGTTGCCCAAGACCGTCACATCGTTGAGGACGTCATCCCCGGGCAGCGTGTTTACCCTGGTCAACTTCCACACCGGCGCGGCCCTCTCGACCTGGTGAGCCACACCGGTCGCCGCCATGGCCGGTGTGCACGCCAGCCCGAGCACACTCATCCCTGAGACGAATACGCTGCGCATGATTCGCTCCCTCCGTTCACTCCTATGACGCCTGGTGGAGAGGCTTCGTTCACAGAGAGACGTGCCGGCGAATGATGATGCCGCCCGTCGCTAACCCGCTCGTGGCATAGGGTTTCTGGGGGCAGAGGTCGTATTCGACCTGGAGGTTCGGGGATGGCCCAGATCAGAGACCTCTACCTCACGGCAGCGGCGTCCGCGGCCGAACTGATCGCGACCCCTCAGGTGGCCAGTTCGTGGCATGAGCCGAGCGCGTTGGCCAAACTCAGCGTCCAGGGTCTCGCCGGTCATCTGGCCGGGCAGATCTTCTTCATACCCAAGGTGCTCGCTGAGCCGGCGCCTGCCGAGGAAATCATCTCGATCCACGAGTACTACGCACGAGTGAGCTGGATCGGATCAGATCTCGACGATCCGTTTAACGCGCTTATCCGCACCAGCGGTGAAGAGGACGCGAAAGACGGCCCTGCGGCCCTCGCGGCCCAGGTGCACGCCACTGTCCAGGAGTTGCGCACCGTGCTCCCGGCCGCGCCGTCGCGGCCGGTGCGACGCCCTACCTGGGGAGCGTGGTCGATCAGCCTGGACGACTTCGTGACGAGTCGCCTGCTGGAGGTGGTCATCCACAGTGACGATCTGGCCCACAGTGTGGGCGTGCCGACGCCGGAACTGCCCGCCGAGGCCATCGAGACTGTCGTGGACCTGCTGACCCGAATCGCGCTGCGCCGGCACGGCGCGACCAATGTCCTACGAGCACTCAGTCGCGCCGAACGCGCCCCCGCCTCGATCTCCGCGCTGTAGCTCGTTCGGCGATCTTGCGCAGCTTGGCCGCTGGCAATGCCGCGGGCCCGGCGGCTCTGACTCGATAAGTACGGGAATCGGCAAGGGCGGTGACGTCCTTCGTGTTCGGGAAAACCGGACCTCCGTTGTGAGCGGATAGTGGCTATTTCCTGAGCTGTCTGGGGCTGACCTGCCAGGGCTTCAATGCAGCGCTTGGGTAAGGGGCGCCAACTGTCGGCTGAGTTTGAGGACGGCCTGGACCGTTTGTGGGTTGAGGCTGGGGCGGAAGGGTGTGGTGGGTTGGGCGTTGGGGCCGATGACTAGGCCGGTTTGGTTGTTGAGTGAGGGGTCGGTTGCGGCGAGGAGTGAGGGGCGGGCGGCTACTGAGGCGGGGCCGGAGGTGGCGCGTTCGAAGGTTCGGCGGACTAGGGGCCAGAGCAGGCGTAGGGCGGGGGAGACGATCTTGGGGGAGCGCATGGTGCCGTTGGTCATGGTGGTGGCGGCGCCGCCGGGGTCGGCTGCGAAGACCGAGATGCCGGTGCCGCGTAGTCGTTCGGCCAGGTCCAGGGTGTAGGCGAGGTTGGCGAGCTTTGCCCGGCCGTACCAGTGGAAGCCGTAGTAGCCGCCCGGTGGTTCGACGGCGTCGAAGGTGCGCTTGGCGACGCGGACCGAGCCGGAGGTGACGTTCACGATCCGGCTTGGGCTTCCGGCGCGGAGCGGTTCCAGCAGGAGTTCGGTGAGTAGGTATGGGGAGAGGTGGTTGACGGCGAAGGTCGCTTCGATCCGGTCGGGTGTCTGTTGCCGGTCCGCGAACATTGCCCCGACGTTGTTGACGAGAACGTTCAGTGGTCCGTCCGCCGCCAGTTGGGCCGCCAGGGCTCGTACGGCGTCGAGCGATGCGAGGTCGGCCGTCACGAAGCTCGCCTCCGCTCCCGTAGCGCCGATCCGCTCGACCGCATGGGCGCCGCGCTCGGCGTTCCGGCCGACCACGGTAACGGCGTAACCGGCCGCTGCCAGGCCTATCGCGGTTTCCAGGCCGATTCCCCCGGTTCCTCCCGTCACCACCGCCCGTTGGCTCATGGCTTCGTCCTCCTTAAGTGGATAACTATCCGATTCGCTGCTCGTACCGTATCACAATCGGATAGTTATCCGATTAGCGTGGGGGGCGCAGGCCCTCGAGGAGGACGTCGAGGTAGAGCTCGGCGTATTTGGGGTTTCCGTCGCCGGAGCGGACCGCGTGCTCGACGCCGCAGAGCAGGCGGCGGACGTCGTCGGCTTCGATGCCATGGCGGATGGCGCCAGCGTGGCGGGCGCGATCAAGCAGGTCCGCGACGGCGCGGTCGAGTTCGGCCTTCATCGCCGAGGTTCGCGCGTCGGCGTCGCTGGCGGATTCCAGCACTGCCGCGAAACCGGCATCGTCCAGCGCGCGTGCGAGGGCGAAACGCAGCAAGCGGTGCAGACCTGTGAGGGCGTTTTCGTCGGCCGCCGCGACTTGTGCCTCGCTGACGAGTTGCTGGAAGCGCTCTGCCGACAGCGCTTCCAGCAGCGCGTGCCGGTTGGGGAAATGCCGGTAGACCGTCCCGACGCCCACTCCCGCGAGCCGGGCGATGGTGTTCAGCTGGAGCGAGTCGTCGCCCGCGGCCAGCTGCTCGCGAGCGACCTGCAACACCCGGGCGCGATTGCGCGCGGCATCCGCGCGCAGCGCTGTCACCCGTACGGCTTTCGGTGTCACAGGCTCAGCCTAACGACGCCCATGTCCCTGGTAGGTTCCCGGGATGTTCTCGTTGCACGAGCCTCCGCTGTTCACTCGGCTCAAGCAGGCTCAGCGCGTCCTGGTGGCCGGAGCTGGGGGAGGCTTCGATGTGTACGCCGGGCTTCCGCTCGCTGTGGCGCTGTGGGAGCTGGGCAAGGACGTGCATCTGGCCAATTTGTCGTTCAGCCGGCTGCACGGGCTGGATCTCGAGGTCTGGGTGGATCAGGATGTGGCCGCGATCGGTCCGGAAACGGCCACCCGGGACTGGTATTTCCCAGAACGATCGCTTGCTCGCTGGCTCGAAGCCCACGACCTGCCTTCCACCGTGTACGCATTCCCCAAGGTCGGCGTAAGTCCGCTTCGCGCCGCTTACGAGGTGTTAGTGGAGAGGCTGGACATCGACGCCGTCGTCCTGGTCGATGGGGGAACCGACATCTTGCTGCGCGGTGACGAGGCGGGGTTGGGCACTCCGGAGGAGGATATGGCCAGCCTGGCCGCCGTACAGGGCCTTGAGGTGAGGGAGAAGATCGTCGCCTGCATTGGGTTCGGCGTGGATGCCTACCATGGGGTTAATCATGTCCAGGTGCTGGAGAATCTGGCGGCTTTAGACCGCGATGGAGCGTATCTGGGTGCGTTTTCCATCCCGCGCGCGAGCCGGGCATCCGAGTTCTATCTTGACGCCGTCGCGTACGCCCAGGCCGAGACACCGGCTCGTCCGAGCATCGTCAACGGGTCGATCGCGGCTGCATTAAACGGCCAGGTCGGCGATGCGCACTTCACTGCTCGTACCAGTGGCAGCGAGCTGTTCATCAATCCCTTGATGACTATTTACTTCGCCGTAGACGCTGACGGGCTGGCTCGCCGCTCGCTCTACCTGGACCGCCTCGAAGGCACCACCCTGATGCGCCAGATCAGGTCGACCATCCAGAGCTTCCGCGCGGAGATCACCCCCCGTTCACCCAGGGCATTTCCCCACTGAACTCATATCGCTCGCAAGAGCCTTTCCGCGAGGGTACGCAGGGCCGCGACCAGTTCGGGCGAACCCTCGACCGTGAAATCCTCGCCGAGCATTGCCAGGTAGCCGGCGAGCATCAGGGGATTGTCCGACCCTGGCTCGAACACGCACCGGTCCTCACCCAGCGGCTGGATCTCGGCCGGTACGGGCAGCTTCTGGGCCACCCGCTCGGCCGGCGCGTGGACGATCACCCGTGCCCGGTAGCGCCAGGGCGCCGTGGCGACGCCGCGGGAGACGCGCGACGCGACATCGCCAGGCAACGCCCGCGGGGTGAACCGCGGCCCCGTTGGCGTTCGGGGCTGGATGCGGTCCACGCGGAAGGTACGCCAGTCGTCACGCTCCACGTCCCAAGCGAACAGATACCAGCGGCGCCTGGTGTGGACCAGACGGTAAGGCTCGGTAGTACGCACCGCGTGATCGCCGTCGTGGCTGCGGTAGTCGAAGCGAAGCCGTTCATGGTCCCGGCACGCGGTCGCGATCGCCGTCAGCACACCCGCGTCGACAGTCGGCCCTGCCCAGGGCGTCGACACCGTGTACGCCTGGAGCGCGTCGACCCGCCGGCGCAGCCGTGACGGCAACACCTGCTGCAGCTTGACCAAGGCCCGGGCGGAGATCTCCTCGATCCCCGCGACGGTGCCGCCGACGGCCGTACGCAGGCTGACCACGACGGCGACGGCCTCCTCGTCGTCGAGCAGGAGCGGCGGCAGGTTGGCGCCCGCGCCGAGCCGGTAGCCGCCGGTCACACCAGATGCGGCCTGCACGGGGTAGCCGAGTTCGCGCAGCCGCTCCACGTCGTTGCGGATGGTGCGCGTGGTGACCTCCAGGCGGTCGGCCAGCTCGGGGCCGGTCCAGTTCTGCCTTGCCTGCAGGAGCGACAGCAGCTTCAGCAATCTGGCCGAGGTATCCAACATGCTCCGAGTCTGCCATCCAATCGCGGAAAGAACCTTTCCGCATTCCCTCGTAACGTGGCGGCATCCCCAAAGAGAAGGAGCGTCCTGATGGACATTCGGCCGTTCACCATCGCCATCCCGCAGGCCGACGTCGACGATCTGGCCGACCGGCTGGTAAGGACCCGCTGGCCCGATGAGCTGCCCGGCGCCGGGTGGAGCCGCGGCGTGCCACTGGAGTTCCTGAAAGAGCTGGCCACCCACTGGGCGGTGCACTACGACTGGCGCGCCGCGGAAGCGCAGCTGAACGAATTTCCGCAGTTCACCACCGAAATAGACGGGCAGCGGATTCACTTCCTGCATGTCCGCTCCGACAATCCCGACGCGCTCCCGCTGCTGATCACGCACGGATATCCCAGCTCGTTCGCCGAATTCACCACGCTGATCGGGCACCTGCGGCAGGACTTCCACGTGGTGGCGCCGTCGCTGCCCGGCTTCGGCTTCTCCACGCCGGTACGCGAGAGTGGCTGGGCGATGAGCCGTACCGCCCGCGCCTGGGTCGAGCTGATGCGCCGCCTTGGCTATCACCGGTACGGCGTGCACGGCGGCGACGTCGGCGCCGGTGTCTCGGGCGCCGTGGCGGGCCTGGACGGCGAGCATGTCGTGGGAGTCCACGTAGTGACCGACCCGCTCACGGCAGCGGCCACGGCCACCTTCCTGCCTGGCATGGCCGACAGGCTGGCCCCGGCGGACCCGGTGGACAAACTGATCCTGGACCGGATGGCAGAGTTCCAACGCCAAGGCAGCGGCTACCTGGCGATCCAGAACAGCCGCCCCCAGACCATCGGATATCTGCTCAACGACTCACCCGCCGGTCAACTCGGCTGGATCGCGGAAAAGTTCGAGGAGTGGACCGACCTGCCCTACGACCGCGACCAACTGCTCACCATCGTGAGCCTCTACTGGCTCACCGGTTCCGGCATCTCCGCCGCCCGCTTCCTGTACGAGCAGGCCCACTCCTCCGACTGGGGGGCGCCACCGGCCGTACCGCAGGGGTTCGCGGTGTTCGGCGCCGACGCCACGGTCCGCAAGCTGGTCAACCCGCCCGCAGGCGCGTACTGGGCGGAGTACGAGCGGGGCAAGCACTTCCCAGCCATGGAAGCACCGGAGGTCCTGGCCGCGGACCTGCGCACCTTCTTCGGCGAGCTGAAGTAACGGCGACCGACCCTGGCGCTCCGTCAAGTGCTGGTGGCCAGGGTATGTGCGATAATGGCACTATGGCGAAGGATCAAGGATGGCTTGAAGTCGGTAGGCGCGTGTCTGAGGCTCGTAGGGCGCGTGGCCTGAGTCAAGACCATCTTGCTGATGCCATGGGATTGGATCGGACTGCGATCACCAAGATCGAAGCGGGCCGAAGGCAGATCAAATCCCTGGAGCTTGTACGTCTTGCGGAGATCCTCGATCGGCCTTTGCAGTGGTTTGTATCAGCGCCGCCCAGTGCCAGCGTGAGTCGGCGCGCGGCTATAGCTGGTCCGCTTGGCGATCAGAAGAGTGACCAGGCCATTGAGGATCTCGCGCGTGACGTAAGGCTTCTGGTCGATATACGTGCGCTTGTTCCTGGCGGCCATGTGGGCGCGATCAAGCCAGGTGACCAGGGCTGGGCTTCCGAGACGGCTGCGGCTCAGGCTCGCGAGGCCATGTGCCTCGATGCCGGTGAACCGATTCATGACTTGGCTGAACATGCGGAGAAGGTTGGTCTGTTCTCCTTCTCATTGAGCTTGGGCGAAGCGGATGCGGACGGCGCTTATGTCGAAGTCGAGAGCGCGGGGGTCGCACTTATAAATGGGGACCTCGACCCAGGTAGAAGGCGTTCAACGCTCGCTCATGAACTTGGGCACCATCTGTTCGGCGACGCCTACTCGCTGGATTGGGGAGCGAACACCAGTGAAACTGAGAGGGCAATCGATAGCTTTGCCATTAGTTTGCTGTTCCCTCGGGTTGGGGTAGTTAAACGGTGGTCGGAGCTACGACAGGACCACAGTCTGCGTCAAGCCGCGATTATTGTCAGCGCTGAGTATAGGATCAGCTGGACTGCCGCCTTGAAGCAACTGAAGAGCTTCGGGTTGCTCTCGAAGGACGACTACAAACTACTTGATTCGAGATCCTCCACCCGGGCTGACTATCTTGAATGCAACCTTCGCATCACGGAGGAGCTGCAGTCACCCTATATCGCTACTGGGTTCTCTGCCGCTGCGATACGCGCATATCGGAGCCATCGACTCTCGGCAGAGAGGGTGACTGAGCTGCTGCGGGGCCAGATCGAAATCGATGAATTGCCGCTGCGTGACGAGATCCCGCTGGAGGCCATGCGGGGTGAATTGCGTTGAATGGTGAGCGATATGTTATCGACAGCTCACCGCTAAACTATTTCGCACGCTCCAATCAATTGCCGGTCCTGGGTAAGTTGCTGGGCGATCGTGCGTGCTCTATTACGGGAGCTGTTGAGCAGGAGATCCTCAAGGGGCGGAACCAAGTACGCGCAGCTGTATCAAGTTTCCATTCAGTCCTGGATCGCGGTCGTGGAAGAGTCGGCGCTAGACTATCTCGTCTTGTTCTCTGCGTATCATGAGCGGCTTGGCAGAGGTTCAAAGAATATCGGTGAGGCCACTACCCTGGCATATGCCGAATTCCACGGCATTACCGCGGTCGTGGATGACCGCGCCGGTCGCCGCCACGGCCTGGAGCGTGGCGTTAAGATTACGGGGAGTCTTGAAATCCTTTGCGAAGGAATTCGGGGCGGAATAATCGACGTGGCGGAAGCGGCGACCGTAGTCGATCTTTTGAGTGATCATGAAGCCTTCTTGCCGTGCGATGGGACTACCTTCTTCGCCTGGGCCCAAGCGGAAGGGCTCCTTGACTGATGGGATAGCCCCCCTCGTGCTGTCCAGCTGCCTGGTGGGGTTGGGTGCCGGTCCCAGGTGATCTATCTGAGCAAGGGTCTTCTCGGATACTGGCGGGACGCTGAGCCGTCACGACCAGAGGGACATCGTGGCCAGCGGTGAAGCGTGACCTGCTGGTCCATCGCCGAATGCTCGGGATCGCGGATCTTGCCCTCATCAGCCCGGTGCAGTTGGGATGATCCACGGCGTTGTTGGTGTTCGGCGTTGATGAGTTGAAATCGCTGGACAGGAGAGCAGGATGACCGACCTGACGGATCAGACGATTAAGGCGCTGCGTTCGGAGTTCGATGAGCTCGCGGCGTTGGTGCGTGGGTTTGACGAGGAGGATCTCGCTCGGCAGTCGGGGGCGGCGGAGTGGGATGTGTCGCAGGTGCTGAGTCATCTGGGGAGTGGGGCGGAGATCAATCTCGCTGCGCTTGAGGGGGCGGTGCGGGGGGCCGGTGCTCCCGGAATGGAGTTCATTCAGGGGGTGTGGGGGCGGTGGGACGCGATGTCGCGTGTGCAGCGGGCCGAGGGTTTCGTCGGGGCGAATGAGGCGCTGGTGCGGCGCTTCGAGGAGCTGGATCCGCAGACGAGGGGGGACGTTCGCGTTCATCTCTGGTTTCCGACTGAGCCGGTGGACGTGGCCTCGTTTGGCGCGATGCGGCTTAGTGAGGTCGCTCACCACACCTGGGATGTCAAGGTCGCGGTGGACCCGGGGGCGACGCTGAATCCGGAGACCGTCGGGCTGCTGGTGGATCGTGTGGGGTCCGTCGTCGGCTTTGCCGGCAAGCCTGCGGGGCTGGGCGGGGGCCAGGCGACCGTAGCGGTGCACATCACCTCGCCAGAACGGTCCTTTGGGCTCGATATTCGTGAGGCGGTGGCCATCGTCGATGTTCCGGATGCGCCGGACGCGGTTCTCACTGCCCCGGCGGAGTGGTGGCTGCGTCTGGTCGTTGGGCGTCACGCTCCGGAGCGCACTCCGGCTGCGGTGGAGGTCACTGGCGCGGTAACCCTGGACGACTTGCGCCGGGTCTTCCCCGGGTACTGAGCGTGTCAGAACGATAATGCCCCCCGTCACTCGAAAGGCGCTTGCGATGCATTGGTCTTTGTGCTCGTGGGCGCCGGGGTTGGCTGTCCTGTGGGAACCACCGCCACAGGAGGCTGACTGGTCTTCGTGACCGCCTTCTGGGGAGGTTCTGTGGCCTGGTCTTCCCCTGAGGGTCGTTCGTCAGCGGTGGGCTGTTCTGTTTCCTTGCTGGTGGGCTCGGGTTTCTTGGAGAACGGGTGTTTGGTCTCCCAGTAGCGCCAGCCTTCCATTCTGGCGGGGACGTTGGCTATTCCGCTGGCGATCTTGACGTGGCGGCATGTGCCGAGTACCGACCAGGCCGACCAGCCGATGCGGTAGCCGAAGACGCGGTACCAGGTGTTGCCGTACATGCCTTTGCTGATCTTTCGCGTGTATTCGTGGCCGGTGAAGATCTTGTGTCGGACTTCGACGCGGGGACGGTCCAGCCTCCGAAAGTGGCGGATCACGTCTTTGGCGGTGATGGACTCTTGGCCTTCATCCTCGAACTCGAGGTAACCGAGCACTTCGTGTTCCCGTAGGACCGACACCTTCATCGAGCCGCCAGGGCCGTCGACGTAGCGGGTGCGGGGTATGAAGAAGTTTCTCGGTGTGAGCCGGCCGAACTTGTAGAAGTGGCGCGGTCCGCACCGTTTGCGCTTGTCATTGAGGCAGAAGTCGGCTGACTTGCAGTGCTCGTGTTGGTCGTTCTCGGCACTGGCTGTCGCCGGGGCCGAGGTGACGACCAGAGTCATCGAAAGAAAGCCACGCATGGTCGCCATCGCCGTTCTCCTCGCCGCGTGACGTGCCTTCGGCCGGGCGGTAGCGGCTGGGGCTTTTGTCCGGGGAATAGGCGTGGGCATATACCGTTCCTTTCGGAATGTGATTCTTGGTCGCGGCTGACGCGTAGGCCCGAATGTGACCTACTTGTCCAGTGAGCAAGCCGACGAGACCGGTATGATGCTTACAGTTGCCGCGAGCCACCTCACAACGCAACGCCGACGTTGAATTCCTGTACCGGAAAAGAGTCGGTGAAAAAGTGTCAATGTGTCAGCGATGCTCGAATCCTGGGCTCAGTCCGGCTTTGGTGATCACATCTGGTGTTGATCGGGACCCCCGCAGGCGACGCCCAGTGTGATGGGGTACAATGCCCAGCCTGCCTCACTACGGACAAATCCTGATGTGCGTTTCCCTCCGGCGGGTGCCGACACTAGGCGATCTTGGGAATTTTGTGGCATTTTCGCAACGGAGTCGCAACAGTCCCGATTCGGGCAACGGGCGGCTGTGAAGATTGAGTCTTGTGAAGGAAGGCGTTGCTCTCGTTGACCGGATGATCGCCCGAAGTCACGACTTCGAATGTTATTCAAGAATTTTCTTGCGCCCTGGTGCAATTTCTTGGTCGAACACCCATAGGGGAGATCAATGATGAAGGTTGATATCAAGATTGGCTCGCTGGCCATGGCCACGGGAGTCTGTTTGGTGGCCGGTGCGGTGACGAGCATTGGGGACGGCGACAGCGAGCTTCGGGGTTTAAGGTTGGCGTCCGCTCCCGCACCGCTCACGCGCGTGCCTACGGGACCTGGCAAGGTGCGCTGCCCGCAGCCCACCAAGATCGTCGGCAACGCCTCCGCGCTCCAGCAGGCGATCAAGTCGGCCCGGCCGGGCGAGGTCATCCAACTGCGTCCGGGCATCTACAAGGGCAAGTTCGTCGCCCAGAAGTCGGGCACGAAGGCGAAGCCGATCTTCCTGTGCGGCACCGCCAAGGCGGTTCTGGACGGCGGCGGCATCAAGAACGGGTACGCCTTCCACCTCAACAAGGTGAGCTTCTGGCGACTGGTGGGCTTCTCCGTCCAGAACAGCCAGAAGGGCATCATGGCCGACCGGACCAGAAGCTCGATCATCCAGGGCCTTACCGTGCATGACATCGGCGACGAGGCGATCCATCTCCGCAATTTCAGCACCGGCAACATCGTGCAGTACAGCAAGATCTACAACACCGGCCTGCGCCGCCCGAAGTTCGGTGAGGGCGTCTATCTCGGGTCGGCGGAATCCAACTGGGGCAAGTACACCGGCGGGCGGATGGACCAGAGCGACAGAAACCTGGTGCGCGGAAATGTCATCCGGGCCACGGCCGAAGCCATCGACATCAAGGAAGGCACCAGCGGGGGCCGCATCGTCGGCAACATCTTCGACGGGTCCGCGCTCGTCGGGGACGACGTCAACGACTCCTGGGTCGACGTCAAGGGCAACAACTACGTGATCGAGGGCAACTCCGGAAAGAAGACGCCGCAGGACGGCTTCCAGACGCACGAGATCATCGATGGCTGGGGCACCGGCAACATCTTCCGCAAGAACAGGATCGATCTTGCCGGTGGCAAGGGCGTCGGCATCAACGACACCGTGGGCGGCAACACCATCGCGTGCGACAACAAGGTCATCGGCGGCCGGCTCACGAAGAAGGGCACCTGTTCCTGACGTTGCACCTAACCCAATGCTCACCGTTACCCGGCGCCGTTAGCGCTGGTGGTGGTTCTCGTCGCGCCGGCGCCACGAACAGCAGCGGTGTTCTGGCCCCTCAGACCGTGATGACGACCTTTCCTGGGGCATGCCCCCTTTCCAGATAGCTGATGGCCGCCGGGATCTCCTCGAACGGGTAACGTCGGTCGATGACCGGGGTGATCTTCCCGCTTTCGATGAACTCGGTCAGCGCTATCAGGTTCTGCTTGTTCTCCGTACATCGGACCACGTCCGCCAGGGCCGCGCGCTGGGAGGTGAACCCCGATAGCGCGACCGCCGAGATCATGCTTCCCATCGGTCGTATCCATCGGCCGGACTGTCCGCCGACGATGACGCGGGCGCCCTTGCGTGTCAGCGCCCGTCGGCACGCCGACATCGACCGGCCTCCCGCGACGTCCAGCAGGATGTCGTACCGGCGCCCATTTCGCGTGAAATCCGCGCGGGTGTAGTCGATGACGTCACTCGCGCCAAGGGAGCGGACCAGGTCCACGTTCCTCGTGCTGCAGACGCCCGTGACCTCCCCGCCCAAGGCTCGGGCGATCTGCACCGCGAACGTTCCCACGCCCCCCGAAGCTCCGTTGATCAGGACCTGCTGACCCGGCTGGAGCCGTCCCACGTCGCGCAGGCCGATCAGGGCGGTGTTGGCCGCCATCGGCACGGCCGCAGCCTGCTCGTACGACAGGTTCTTCGGCTTCGGCGCCAGCTCACTTTCCCGTACGCACACATAATCGGCGAAGCCGCCCTGTAAGAGCATCGCGAACACCTCGTCGCCCGGGTGGAATTCCGTCACGTCCTTGCCGACCGCCTCGACGTTTCCGGCGATGTCCACACCCAGGATGCCGAGCTTCGGGGTTCGCAGCCCGAGCCCGCCAGGCATCAGACGCGCGAGGTACGGCTCGCCGCGCATGTTATGCCAGTCGTACGGATTGACAGAGGTGGCGATCACCCGAACCAGCACCTCGTCGTCGCCGGGCACGGGCTTGTCGATGTCGGTGAGATCCAGAACGCTGGTTGGGCCGTACGAGCGCAGAACGAACGCCTTCATCACATTCTCCTTGTCCGCTGATTTCCCCCGAGCGTAGGAAAATCGCGCGAAAGGCTCATCGGCCGAAAGTACGCCCGATTGGTGGATGATCGGCCAGCTCAGCTCCGGCCGTTCTGTCGATGAACCAGCGTCGCCTCAGCCGTCACGATCGGGTCATGACCCACCAAAGCGGCCAGCGAACGGTGACACTCGTGCCGATTTTGCTGATCATGCTCAGTTTCGTCCCGGTGGTCGCGGGCGCGGTGCGCCTCACCGAGCTGACGGGGGGCGCGGCGATCACGCCGGAGAACGCGCGGTTCTTCGCGGCTCCGCTGCCCGTGATGCTGCACATCGTCGGCGCCAGTACGTACTGCGTTCTGGGGGCTTTCCAGTTCGTCCCCGGGTTCCGCCGTCGCAGGCCAGGCTGGCACCGCGCCGCCGGACGCCTGCTGATCGTGTGCGGACTCCTCGCCGCGCTCACCGGCCTGTGGATGACCTTGTTCTCGCCCCTCCCCGCCGGTGACGATGGTCTCCTCTCCGGTTTCCGGATCTTGTTCGGTACGGCCATGGCGGCGTGCATCCTCCTCGGCCTGGCCGCGATCCGGCGGCGGGACATCACCCGGCACCGCGCCTGGATGATCCGCGGTTACGCGATCGGCCAGGGCGCGGGCACCCAGGCGCTGATCCACCTTCCCGCGGCGCTGGTCATTGGCACGCCTGACGGGCTCACCCGAACGCTGCTCCTGGGCGCCGCCTGGGTGATCAACCTCGCCGTGGCCGAATGGATCATCCGTTCCTGACCCGGTTGGTCTCGTACGCCCAGATGGCGATCTCGACGCGATTGCGGACGCCGAGCTTGGCCATGAGGCTGGTGATGTGGGACTTGACCGTGCTGAGCGAGATGTAGAGCTCGTCGGCGATCTCGCTGTTGGTCCGCCCGCGTGCCACCGTGGCGAGAATCTGTTCCTCCCGCTCCGTGAGCTCCTCGATCGGCCGCATCGCCGGTTCGGCGGGCCCGGAGCGGGCGAAAGCCCCTAACAGGCGAGCGGTGATGCTCGGGGCGATGAGCGCGTCGCCGTTGGCCGCGGCGTGTACGGCCTGGGAGAGCAGCGCGGTTCCGGCGTCCTTGAGCAGGAAACCCCGGGCTCCGGCCCGAAGCGCGGCGTAGACGTACTCATCGAGGTCGAACGTGGTGATGACGACGACCGCGAGCGGATCCTCCACGCCCGGCCCGGCGAGCGCCCGGGTGGCCTGGATACCGTCGATGGCGGGCATGCGAATGTCGAACAGGCACACGTCGGGGCGCAGGCGGCGGGCGAGTTCGACGGCTCGCCGCCCGTCGGCCGCTTCGCCGATGACCTCGATGTCCGGCTGGGCGTTGAGTATCATCACGAGCCCCGTCCTGACGATCTCCTGGTCGTCGGCGACGATCACCCGGACGCTCATGTGGCCGCCCCGGCGCGAGGCAGGACGGCGGTCACGGTCCACCCTCGATCCGGGTTCGGGCCCGCCACGCAGGTGCCGCCGAGCAGGTCAGCGCGTTCCACCATGCCGATGATCCCGTATCCCGGCTGGCGAGTCTGGCTGGTCTCGCCGTCGTCGCTCACCCGCAGGCGTACGGACGTCTCGTCGGCGGCGACGCGGACCTGCACGCGCGTGGCGTGGCGCGCGTGCCGCCGGGCGTTGGTGATCGACTCCTGGGCGAGGCGGTAGATCGCGGCCCCGACCGATGGCGGGACGTCGTCGACGTCGCCGAGGATTTCCACCTCGACGGACGGCCCCGAGCGGCCAGTGCTCGCGAGCTGCTCGACGTCGGCGATCCGCCGCCCCGGCGTCAGGTCAGCCGGTTGGTCGCGGCGGAGCACCCGGACCATGCTGCGCATCTCGGCGAGGGCACGTGACGCCTCCGCCTCGATCACCTGCAGCGCCTCGGTCGCCGCGTTCGGCTGCGCCGCCGCCGTCGCGAGGCCCGCCTGAGCCCGGATCGCCATGGCTGAGACGTGATGCGCGACGGTGTCATGCAGCTCACGCGCCAGCTGCTCCCGTTCGAGCAACTTGACCTGATCGAGCTCGCGCATCCGCGCCCCGGCCCGATACCGGAACGCCGCTCCCAGGGCGATGCCCAGGAACAGGACGGTGCTTCCGCCGATCACGTCGGCGATGCCGGTGGTGGTGTAGGTGGTGGCCAGCGAGAAGGAGGCCTTGGTGAGAATGACTGCCAGCCCGATCACCGCCTCGCGCCCGGACCCCCACCGGACCAACGCGTACACCAGGAGCAGCAGATACACCAGCGTGTTCGTCTCTAAGGAGCCGCTGCCCGCCAACAGGTCGGCTACGCCGGTGATGCCGAAGGCGATCACGACCATCAGCAGCGGTCTGGTCCGGCGCCACAGCAGGGTGGGCACCAGCCCGGCGGAGAGGATCACCGAAATGACCGGCCACGGAAGATCTTTCCGCAGAACCCCTTCGAGCACGGCGATCGGCACCAGCACACCCACGAGCGCCCAATCCCGCCACACCCGCCGCGGCGGATTGGGCGGACGGGGCTCATCCCACACAGAACGAAGAAGGGGAAGCACCCCATCATGGTACGAAAACTCGCCTCACTCCGGACCGGCCCAAAGTATGAAAACGCCATCCGGGCAGGGCTTGCGGTTGGGATTTATGAGACAACCGTCGACTGCGCTACCGGGCGGGTGGTCGTCAATTCGCGGGGGTCGAGCACTTCGATGTCGACAATCGCGGTTCTTGACGGGTTGAGGTTGAGCCAGATGACGGGTTCGTCGCCGCGTTCCAGTTCGATCAGGTCGTATCCGGCCGAGCCTGGGGGTGCGGTGAGAAGGTTGACGCACGTGGGTGTGCAGGTGCATCTGCCCAGGTACGGCAAAGCGTCGACGGTGGCCGCCAGCGGGTCGGGCGCGAGCAGGGCGACGATGTTGGCGGTGAGGTGCGGATATACATCCCTCAGCCGTAGTTCTGTGCTGGTCATGGCAGGCCCTCCCGGAGATGGTCGTGGTTTAGCGGAGGTATTCGAGAATCAGGACGGTGAGGGTGGCCACGGCCAGGAACGCGCCGCCCGCGGTGAGGACCGCCGCGGAGGGGGCCATGCCGGACGCGACGCTCACGATGTAGCAGCACAGCGCGAGGATAATGGAGATCAGGCCCGCAATGGTCAAGGACGTCAGTCGTGACACTTTCGCACGCTCACTTCGCTGGATCAGGTTATAGCGATGCCCGGAACCGCGCGAATGTGATGTGACGATGGTCGTCGCATTGTATTCGATGCGAAAGAGAATTATTCTCAGATCGTCGCGGTGAGCAACTGGGCGATCTTTCTACCATCGTGTGACGGTTGAGTCCACGGATCGGCCGAACTTCGGACAACAATCGCTACCGGCGGACGAGTGCGAACGTCGCCGGACATATCCGGATGGATCCGGACGGCTCCGGATGCATGCGGATTTTTGACACTGATTGCCCCTATGGCGGTGGTAAACCCAGAATCGGGAATTATCGGTGCAGGGCGTGCCAAGCCCCACTAGCCTGACATATGCACCGGAGTTACCGGTGTGACTCCTGGTGGGCAAGGGCTGAACGCGCCTGATGTCCCTTTTGCTTGCCGCCTGACCGTAGTCCTGAAACGGATCTTGCTCATGAGTGAAGCGAGCGCAAGTCGGTGTCATGTAGATCACTTACTTGAGAGGTCCAGGAGCCTCCATCTCGACGCGGGCCACCCGACCCTGCAGATGGTCGAGCAGGTCGCCAACGATCTCATCGAGGAGCAGCAGGGGGCCAGAATCCACATCGCCTGGAAACGCCTTCCCACCTCAACCGTGTCCGAGGTCCTGAGCGGCAAGTTTCGTAAGCTTCCGGACTGGCAGTTCTTTCACACCTTCGTGGCTGTGTGCCATCGTCTCGCGGTCGCGAACGAGCTCGAGGTTCCGCCGGCGAGGGAGTTGATGGCGGAGTTCGGCAGCCTCTGGAAAGCGGCCAAACTCGAAACAGGCGGCTCCTTGGCGTACGTCAGTTCGCCACGCTGGACACCCGGCGACATCCTCGAGCCCACCATCCAGGAAGTACGGGTGGAGCGATTTCCGTCCGTCCAGTTTCGGATGCCCCGAGCCTGGGGCAGGAGCGGCGCCGCGATTCTCCGCCGGGCCGCCATGGGCGACGCGAACGCGGCTTACCAGGCAGCCATTCTCCTCGCCTGCGAAGCGTCCATCATGACCGACCACACCGACAGAAAGAACTGTCTTCTGGACATGGCCGCTTTCTGGCGCGGAAAGGCCACCGGCAAGGTCGAGAAGGCCGCCGCGCTCCGCCTGAAGGGCACCCCACTCCGGCGCGCCGCCGAAGACCTCGCACTCGGCTACAAACGATCAGGAAAGCCGTGCGTCATATTCTTCCGAGCATTTCTCCAGGTTGAAGCAGCATTGCGCGGCAACAAGGTCGAGCCCCGGCCCACCCCCAGCACAACGAACCCCACCCCCGCCGACTCCAGCAAGTAGCCGTCCCCCCTTGACCTGGGAACTTGCGTAGCCTGCAAGCTACGTTGCAGGCTACGCAATGACCGTGCTGATCTTGCTTCCGACGTTGTTGCCTCCCTTCCAAGGAGAGGAGATCAACGACTCACCGGTTCAGGGAGCGACCTCCCACAGGGCAGACATCGGGAGCGCGCGCATCCGGTCGCCGAATGGAAGTTTTTCCTGGCCTGAGTAGAGGACGAAACCAGCGATGAGGCGGTCGCCCACCCTGTCCGCCAGGTGACGGAGGCCCCTGAAGTCGTCTGCTCGGACAGTTTCGGCTGCCTTGACTTCGATGCCGATGATTTCGCCGGATGCCCGTTCGAGGATGGCGTCGACTTCGATATTGTCGCGGGTTCGGTAGTGGTAGAGGTGGACGGGCTCTTCTGCCCAGGTCAGTTGGCGGGCCAGCTCACTTAGAGCGAAGTTCTCCAGGAGCGGGCCGACCGGGGCGGTGATTCCTGCCGCGCGGGCTGGTGTGAGACCGGAGAGGTGAGCACCTAGGCCCGTATCGACCGCGAGAAGTTTCGGGGTTGCCACAGCGCGGGTGGTGGCGTTGGCGGACCAGGCCGGAATCCGTCTCACCACGTAGATCAGGTCGAGTAGATCGATGTAGCGCTTCACTGTCGTGCGGGGGAGCCCGAGGTCATTGCTGAGGTGGTCGATGACCAACAGACCTCCCATGCGGCCGCATAGGACGTTCAGCAAACGCCGCATATCTGATGGCCGCTCGATGTCGGCCACCTGCTTCACATCCCTATTGATCAGATCGGTGATATACGACTCGAAGAATCGGGCTCGCCTCCGGTGTGTCGAGCGGTGGACGGCCTCTGGGTAGCCGCCTGTGAGCGCCCGATTGACGTAGTCGGCCCGACGAAGCCGGGATTTTGGGACTCGGAGCTCCGGACCCTCGTGGAATGCGGCGTCAATGAATCCATCGGGACAACGCTCGATCTCCCCTTGGGAGAGCGGCCAGAGTTCGATGGTCTCCGTGCGACCTGGGAGGGCGTCGGGGAGGTCGCGAAGGCCCAGGAGACGCGCCGAACCTGTCAGCAGGAAACGACCCGGTCGGGGATCGGCGTCGACTTCTCGCTTGATGGAGAGCAGGAGATCGGGCACGCGCTGGATCTCATCGATGAGGGTGAGCCCGTCGTGGTAGACGATCCCGTCCGGATCCCGGCGGGCGGCCGCACGAACCGCCGCTTGGTCCAAGTAGATCTCACGAGAACCAGGTGACCGCTGAACGATGGCCTTCGCGAGCGTGCTCTTGCCTACCTGGCGTGCTCCATTGATGACGACGACGCGGGTGTCGGCGAGGGCTTCCATCGCCATGGCCTCTGCGCGGCGGGGGAAGACGGTCAACTCATCGATGTCCACTGCCTAAATATAGGCCGCTCTAGCGCAACCGTGGTGGATCTGCCGTAGGATTGGTGGTGGTCTAGCCGTAGTGTTGGTGGTGGATCTGCCGTCATGATCGTGGTGGATCTGCCGCAACATGAGTGGTGGGTCTGCCGCTGTTGTGGTGGTGGATCTGCCGGTGGTTTGGGAGGTTGGAGCACGAAGGGGCGGAGGGCCTCTGTCTACTATCCCGGTATGGGTGTGCGTGAGCTTCGGCTGGTTGTGACCGCAGACGACTACGAGAGGGCGTTGCGGTTTTATCGGGATGTGTTGGGGTTGCCTGAGTTGGCTGACTTCTCGTCGGAGGATGGGCGGGTTCGGTTGCTGGACGCGGGACGGGCGACGTTGGAGTTGGTCGACGCGCGGCAGGCGGAGTTCATCGATCGGGTTGAGGTGGGGCGGCGGGTCGCTGGGCATATTCGGGTGGCTTTTGAGGTGGGGGACACCGCGCGGGTGACGGCGGAGTTGGCGGAAGCGGGAGCGCAGGTGGTCGCGGCACCGACGCGGACGCCGTGGGGTTCGCTGAACGCGCGGCTTGAGGGGGAGGCGGGGTTGCAGCTGACGCTCTTCGAGGAGTTGGGGGAGTGAGTGCCTAGTCGTGGGATTGGCGGTGGTTGCCGTCTTAGCCCCACCCGCCCACCCTTTGTTTGATTCCGGGCTCCGCCCGGCCCCGTGTCGCCGTGATCATCCGCACGAATCACAACCGCGTGGCCGTAGAAACCATCCGGTTCCCCCGCCCTTGGGGAGTAGGAAAGGGAACCGGTTTGTGCGGTGGTGGTTGGGAACCGGCCGGGCTCTGCGCCTCAGGGGGAGCAGGAACCAGTTTGTGCGTGGTGGTTGGGAACCGTCCGGTTCCCCGCCCTGGGGAGTAGGGAGGGGAACCGGTTGGTGCGGTGGTGGTTGGGAACCGGCCGGGCTTTGCGGCCCCAGAGGGCCGGAAGGCGGCCGGTTCCTGGTTAGGGATGGGTCACGGGTAGGAGACGACCTTGGAGGGGATGGTGGCGGTGCCGAAGGCGGGGGCGCCGGTGTCGTTGATTACGTGGTTGATTCGGCCGTTGCCGCCTAGGGAGACTGAGAGGAGGCTGTGGAATTTGACGCCGGGTTTGATGGGGGTTTCGAAGACGCGGTCGACCTCGATGGTGGGGTCGACGTTGAAGTAGCAGTAGCTGCCCATGCCCCAGCCCTCGTGGACGTTCACGTTCGGGCCGACCTTGTAGGCGGCCCAGCCCTTGACGGTGCCGTTCATGTAGGCGGCCTGGTTGGGCGGGTCGTAGGCCTTCTCGTTCTGGAAGAAGATGGTGCGGCCACGCTCGCCGTACCACTCGACGTCGTACTTGCGGAAGTGTTCGACGAACAGGCCGGTCGCGAGGACGTCGTCGCCGTTCACGATCATGCCGGTTTCGGCGGTGTTGACGGTCCAGCCGATGCCCTCGCCGTGGTCGCCGCGCCAGAGCCAGGTGTGGTCGATGATGACGTCATCGCTGTTGATCACCAGGCTGGTGGTGGCGTTGCCGGCGAAGGCGCCGCCGATGCGGACGAAGACGTCCTGCAGGGTGGTGGGGTTGGCGGCGTGGTCGGCGCTGGAGCTGGCCGGGCCGACCTCGATCAGCACGTCGGACTTCTGCGGGCCCGCGTCGATGAGGAAGCCGGCCAGCTTGACGCCGTCCACGTCGGCGACCTTGATCGCGGTGGCCGCGTTATCGGGGATGATCGTGGCCAGGCCGAGGCCGAGCACGATGGTGTTCGGCCGGTTGATGTTGATGGGGGCGTTGACGTGGTAGATGCCGGGGGTGAGGAGCAGGTTGAGGCCCTGGGCGAGTGCCGCGTTGATGGTGGCCGCGGTGTCGGTGGGCTTGGCGACGTAGAAGTCGGTCAGCGGGAGCGAGGTGCCGGCGGTGGGGCCGTTGGCCCAGCTGTGGCCGCGCGCGTTGGTGCGCAGGGCGGGGACGAAGACGCGGTAGTTGCCGCCGCCGTCCACGTACAGGTACGGCTTCTCCCGGCTGATCGGGGTGTTCTGCAGCGTGGTGTACACCGGCTCGGGGAAGGAGTTGGCGGGCGCGCCGGCGACGCCGGAGAAGACCATGTTCCAGACGCCGTTGACCCAGCTGCCGATGGTGCTGTCCCGGGTGTACCACTGCTGCTGGGAGTACGGGCCGACCGAGCCGTCGATCTTGCTGTCCGCGATGTAGCCACCGCTGGCCCAGCCGTACCCAGTGGGCGCCAGGTTGAGGTTGCCGCGGATGTGCATGCGGCGGAACGGCGCGGCCTGGGAGACGGCCCAGCGGTTCTCGCCGCCGGTGGGCTGCACTGCCAGGTTCTCGGTGGAGCGCCAGAAGTTCTGGGTGGCGTTGCCGCCGAACCAGCCCGCGTCCACGGTCACGCCGCCGTTGATGACGACGTCGCCGGGGTTCTGGCCGGCGCCGATGATCGAGGTGTAGAAGCCGACCCGGGCGTTGACGTTGTAGGTGCCCGGCTTGAACAGGAAGGCGTGCCGTCCGGTGCCGAACTGGGCGGATTCCTGCTGGGTGAAGACGGTGTCGAGGGCGCTCTGGATGGTGGCGCTGGACATCGACGGGTCGATGACGTGCACGTTCGGGCCGAGCGAACCGCCGCCGGGAATCGGGTCAGGAGGGTTCGTGGTGGTTGTCGTGCGCACCGCGAACTCCCAGAGCGAGTAGCCGTAGCCGGTGGCGCGGGTGGTGCCGAGCATCCGGACGTAGCGTCCTGAGCCGCTGACGGCGTGGGACTGCACCCCGCCGGTCGCCCCGGTGACCGACTTCAGGTCGGTCCAGGGGTCGGCGCCGTTGGCGGAGACCTGGAGCTTGAAGGCGCTGGCGTACGCGGCCTCCCAGCGCAGGTCGATGGCGCAGATGGTCTGGGTGGAGCCGAGGTCCACCTGGATCCACTGCGGGTCGCTGGCCGCGCTGGACCACCGGGTGCCGTTGTTGCCGTCGAACGCGGCCGATGCGGGGAAGCCCGCGTTCTGGATGGAGGAGGCGCTGCTGGGCTTGTTCAGCGCGGCGTTGGCGGCCGGGCAGGGGTCGGTGGTGCCGCCGGGCTCGCCGTACACCTGGAATTCCCAGAGGGAGTAGCCCCAGCCGGTGGCGCGGGTGATGCCGAGCATGCGGACATAGCGGGCGCTGCCGGTGATGTCCCAGGTGTCGATCCCGCCGTCACCTCCGGTGACGGATCGCAGGTCGGTCCACGTGGTTCCGTTCTGGGAGCCCTGCACCTTGTACGCGGTCGCGTACGCGGCCTCCCAGTTCAGGATGACCCGGGTCAGCGGGATCGAGGATCCCAGGTCGACCTGGAGCCACTGGTCGGCGGTGGCCAGGCTGGACCAGCGGGTGCCGGTGTTGCCGTCGACGGCGTTGCCGGCGGCCATGCCGGCGTTCTCGACGGAGGAGGCGGTGGCGGGCTTGCCCTGCGACACCAGAGTGTCGGCGAAGGCAGGCGTGGCGGGAAGGGTGATCAGTGCCGCCACCACCGCGGATGCGGTGAATAAGGCGGCAGTTCGGGACAGACCTCTCATGCGTGTCTCCACAGCGGAAGCGGGGGGTGAAGGTCCAACAGACGCGACTTACGACATGCCGTAAATCAACACCTTATTTCGATCCTTGATTTAACTTGCGCGGCACATTGTCGTCAAGAGTCGGACTCAAATGCTCGGCCGCGCCTGTGTCTGGACTGAGGAACGCAGGTCGCGGAGCGGCCGGAGTGACGAGGGAAGACGCAGGCTGAAGGCGGCCGAGCCGCCGTGCCGGAGGCGCGGCCATAGACACGGCCGCGCCTGTGTCTGGACTGAGGAACGCAGGTCGCGGAGCGGCCGGAGTGACGAGGGAAGACGCAGGCTGAAGGCGGCCGAGCCGCCGTGCCGGAGGCGCGGCCATAAACAAGGCTGGGGCGGCCGGAGGCGCGGTCTAACGCAGTTACCCTGAGTGTTGTTCTCTCCCTGACTGAGAAATGGCCCCCCGATGACCGAGCTGCTGCCCGCGCTGATGGCCGCCGCCGAGCGTTTCAGCATCGCCGGGCGGGAGCTTTACCTCGACTTCCTGCCGAACCTGCGCGCCTGGCACTCCATCACCGACCTGGTCGGCGCGGTACGGCTCGGCATGTGGTTCACCCTCCCCGACGGCCGGGAGATGTCCTTCGAGGTGTCCCTCCGCCCGCACGACAACGGCGCGTGGACGATCGGCGGCGCGATCACCCTCGAAGACCAGGAATTACTCCGCCTGGAGGAGATCGAGACCGGCACGCCCGTCGCCCTGCTCAACCGGTACGCCGAGGACCTGATCATGCCCGCCCGCTGGCACCTCGACCAGGCGATTCAGAGCGCGTGCAACCCCTGAATGACCTCCCGCAGGATGCGCTCCTCCGGCAGCTGCGCGACGGTCGCGGGCGGCCGGGCCGCGATCAGGCGCAGCTCGCGGAGATCCCCCAGCAGCACGCGCACCACGTTCAGCGAAAGCCCGACATCGGAGGCGATGTCCGCCACCGAGGCCGGGGACTGGCAGGCCCGCAGGATCCGCAGCTGCTCGGGCGGCAGGCCGGTCACGTGCGAGGCCGGTAGTGCCCTGACGATCGTCACCAGATCGAAGTCGGGCCCGGTCGGGCGGGTCCGTCCCCGGGTGAGCGTGTAGGGGCGCAGCAGGGGGGGTTCGTCGGTCACGAGTTCTCCCCGCGCAGCTGGGGCGCCAGGCTTGCCTGCCGTACGCGCCGGGGCAGGCCGTCTCCCTCGGAGGGCACGGGGGTGAGCGCGGGCTGCTGCGGGATGAGCCGCTCGACCGTGTACTCCTCCGGCTCGCCCTCCACCACGATGTCCAGCGGGAGCAGCACGATCGCGGTGGTCCCGCCGTACGGGGAGGCCCGGAGCGAGACGCGGACGCCGTGCCGCTGGGCGAGGCGGCCGACCACGAACAGGCCGAGCCGGTCGCTGTCGGCCAGGTCGAACTCGGGCGGCTCCGCCAGCCGCTCGTTGAGGTGGGCCAGCTCCTCGGCGCCGATGCCGAGACCGCGGTCCTCCACCTCCAGCACGAACCCGCGCGCCACCAGCTCGCCCCGGACGAAGACCTGGGTGTTGGGCGGGGAGAAGATGCACGCGTTCTCCACCAGCTCGGCCACCAGGTGGATGACGTCGGTGACGGCGGGTCCGGCCAGCGCGGTCTCGGGAGGCACGGCGATCAGGACCCGCAGGTAGTCCTCGACCTCCTCGACGGCGGCGCGGGTCACGTCGTAGAGCGAGACGGGGTCGCGCCAGCCGCGCCCGGGCGCGGCGCCGGACATGATGATCAGGCCTTCCGCGTGCCGCCGCATGCGGGTGGTGAGGTGGTCGATGCCGAACAGCTGCTCCAGCACGGCCGGGTCGGCGACCTGCCGCTCCAGCGTGTCGAGCAGGTCCAGCTGGCGGTGCAGCAGCGATTGGCTGCGCCGGGCCAGGTTGAGGAAGACCATGCCGACGCCCTTGCGCAGCCGGGCCTGCCCGACGGCGGCCTCGACGGCGGTGCGCTGCACGGAGGCGAACGCCGCGCTGACGTCGTCGACCTCGGTGGTGTCGCGGGCCACGGCCAGCGGCGGCGTCTCGGCGGCCACGTCGACCTCCTCGCCGTTGCGCAGCCGCCGTACCACGTCGGGCAGCCGCCGGTCGGCCAGGTCGAGCGCGGCGTGCCGCAGCCCGGCCAGCTCGGTGGCGAGCTTGCGGGCGAACCGGAAGGAGAAGAACACGGTCACCACGACGGCGACCAGGCCGAGCACGCCGAGCAGCGCGGCCCGCCAGAGCACGCTTTCGGCCAGCGGCGCCGCCCGTTGGGTGATCTTCCTGGCGATCTCGCCGCCCAGCTTGTCCAGCGTGATGGAGACGGCTTCGGCGGTGGCCTGCCAGCGGGCGGCCTCGATCGGCAGCACCTTGCCCGGCCGGACGACCTCGATGACGCCCTTCTCCAGGGTCAGGTAGTCGGCGTAGATGGGGGAGGCGTTCAACGCGTCGTACGGCTGGCGCAGCTCGTCGTCGAGTTGGCTCGTTCCCAGCTGGTACAACAGTCGCCGTTGCCCCACCATCTCGGCGAAGGCGGCGCGCTCGTCCTCGGTCATCTTCCCGGCGCCGAGGGTGCCCGCCAGCAGCGCGGACTGCTGGCTGACGATCTCCCGCCCGCGCCCGACCAGGATGATCGCCTTGGTCTGGGCGACCAGGTCGATGTCGGGGGAGATCATCAGCCGGTCGTAGACCTGGAAGCCGACCTCGGCGATGGAGCTGTACTCCTCCAGCGCGTCCAGCCGGGAGATGTCCCGGTTCTCGACCTGCTCGCGCACCGTGTCCAGGCGGCTGAGCTGGCTCAGTAACTCCTGGACCCGCTCCCACATGGCCGGCGGGGTCGAGCTCTCCGCCTCGGTGGCGTGCGCGGCCAGCGCCGCGGCGGCGGCGTCCGTGGTCTCCTGCTGGGTGTCCAGGTCGGCGTGGTAGGTGCTCGTGCGGCCCAGGTAGGACAGCGACCGGAGGCGCTCGTTCTGCAGCTCGGTCAGCACGACCCTGGCGGGTGACACCACATGCTCGTAAACCGCGCCGATGCGGACGTACTCCATGCCCGTCTGCAGGCTGATCGCGGCGGCGAATCCCCAGATGACGGTCAGCGCGACGACCGGAAGCAGCAGGATGGCGAAGATCTTGACGCGGACGGAACGTTTGCGGCCAGCCATAGGGGACCCCGTACACATGCGTTAATAGTGGCGAAACACTAGCAATGTGTGAGCTGGGCCACTAGGTGACTTTCTTAACGATACGACTCCTAATGCGCATAGGAGGTGCACCCAGTGTCTGATTGTAAGACAATCAGTCTATGCGTATCGTTGCCGCCGCCGTTCTCTGGGGAACCGCGGGAACCGCCGGGGCCTTCGCGAGCGCCGGATCGGTCTCCCTGGCCGCCGCCCGGCTGGTGATCGGCGGCTCCATCCTGGCCCTGCTGTTCCTCCGCTCCCGGGCCTTCAGCCGCGACCTGGTGCTCGGCGCGGTCTGCGTCGCCGCCTACCAGCTGTGCTACTTCGCGGCCGTCGCCAGGACCGGCGTGGCCATCGGCACCGTGGTGGCGATCGGCAGCGGCCCGGTCTTCACCGGCCTGCTCTCCTGGGCGCTCGACCGCACGACCCCCTCGGCCCGCTGGCTCGGCGGCACGCTCGCCGCCGTCGCCGGCTGCGCGGTGCTGGTCCTGGGCGGCGGCAGCGAGGGCGGCGCCGATCCCGGCGGCATCGGGCTCGCCCTGATCGGCGGCCTGCTCTACGCCTCCTACGCGGTGACCGCAGCCCGCGCGATCGACCGCGGCGCTCCCTCCGACACCGTGATGGGCACGATGTTCGGTGGCGCGGCCGTCCTGATGCTCCCCGTGCTCCTGCTCTCCGGCCCCGGCTTCCTGACCACGCCGTCCGGCCTGCTCACCGCCCTCTACCTGGGCGCCGCCACCACCGCCCTCGCCTACGTCCTGTACGGCCGGGGCCTGCGCACCACCCCCGTCGCCACCGCCGCCACCCTCGCCCTGGCCGAACCCGCGGTCGCCGCCCTGCTCGGCGTGGCCGTGCTCGACGAACGCCTGACCCCGCTTTCCTGGGCCGGCCTGGCCCTGCTTGCCACCAGCCTGATCGTGGTCGCTCTACCAGAACGCCGAGTCCCCCTAGGCTCGGCAGCGTGAAGCTGCGCCCTGTCTCCACCGTCGAGGCCCTCGCCGACGCCCTGCGCACGAGGGTCCTGTCCGGCGACCTGGCCCCCGGCACCTCCCTCCCCGAGCAGGAGATCTCCGACACCTACGGCGTGGCCAGGCCAACCGTCCGGGAGGCCCTGGCCGCGCTCGTGCACGAGGGCCTGCTCCGCCGCGAGCGCAACCGCAGCGCGTACGTGCCGGAGATCACCACGTCCGACCTGGTCGACCTCATGTACGTCCGCGGCCCGCTCGAAGAACTCATGGCCGAGGCCCTGTACGGCCACCGCGTCCCCGACGCCGAAGCCGCGCTGACCCGTCTTGAGGCACTCCCGCCGGACGAACCCTGGGCCGAGGTGGTCGCCGAGCACATGGCCTTCCACCAGGCGCTGATCGTCGCCGTCGGCAGCCCGCGCCTGGAACGCCTCTACGCCGCCCTCGCCGCCGAGACCCGCCTCGGCCTGGTACGGCTCCGCGCGGTCTACCGCGAACGTGCCGAACTGGTCGCGGAACACCGTGACCTGCTCGCCGCGATCGAGCGCGGCCCGGCCGAGGCGGCCCGGCGAGCCGTCCGGGAACACCTGGAATGGCGCAGTTGAGGCCGTCTCTTGCCGGGAACACCCGGGAGTCGTCAGAATCGCGGCCATGCACGGCAATTCAGTGCCAGAGCCGGGCACGGATTCGCGCGTGCCGGATTCATACGTATATGTCACCGAAGAGGGTGTGACGCGCCACTATTCCGACGGCAGCGTGGAAGCGCTCGCCTGGGAGGACGTGGTCGAGGTCCGAGTCGGCGGAGCCGACCTTAAGGACGATGACGACGCGGACGTCCTCATCGTCCTCCTTGATCGGGAGGGCGAAGGTTGCGTCGTGCCCAGATCCGCGACGGACGCCACATTCCTGGCGCGCCTCCGCTACTTGCCCGATTTCGACCTGGATCGGCTGAGCTCCGCCGTGGAGACGGCACATTCCGGATATGTCGTCGTATGGCGGAGCCCGGAGCCACCTTCACCGCTGCCGGATCTGGAATACGACTAGGTTCCGTGCCGTCCGGCGCCCGAGCGGAACCGTTCGACGCCGTCCAGCCCGGCCTGGAGTGAGGCCAGGCCGTAGCGGAACTCGGTGGCCATCGACTCCGCCTCCAGCGCCGAGAGGCGATCGTTGCGCAGGCACGCCTGGGGGAACGCGGCCAGCTGGGCCGCCAGGGCCTCGGCGTGCTGGCGGGCGGTGCCGCTGGGGACCACCCGGGACGCCAGGCCGATGTCCAGGGCTTCGCGCGCGGAGACCGCCCGGCCGGTGAGGATCAGGTCGAGGGCGCGGCCGGTGCCGATCAGCTGCGGGAGCCGTACCGTGCCGCCGTCGATGAGGGGCACACCCCAGCGGCGGGAGAAGACCCCGAAGGTGGCGTCGGCGGCGACCACCCGGAGATCGCACCAGAGCGCGAGTTCGAGGCCGCCGGCCACCGCGTGGCCTTCGACGGCCGCGATGACCGGTTTGGAGAGGCGCATCCGGGTCGGGCCCATCGGGCCGTCGCCGTCCTCGGTGACCTGGTTGCCGCGCTCGGTGCCGATCGCGTGCAGGTCGGCTCCGGCGCAGAAAGTGCCCCCGGCTCCCCACAGAATCGCGACCGAGGAGGCGTCATCGGCGTCGAATGCCCGAAAAGCCGCCGCGAGTCCGGCTGCTGTTGGGCCATCGACCGCATTCCGTACATCTGGCCGGTCCAGAATCACGGTCGTCAAAGATCCTTGCCGTTCCACGCGTACCGTCATGCTCCCCGAACCTAGTTCGGGGACAAGTTCTCTGTACATCTTTGGATCGTTCCGTCAAGCGACTGGGTGCCCCGGTTTCGGCCGATTGTGGACAGATGTGATCGTTCCCTTGTAAGGTTTCGATCTTTAACATTTACCTCGGGTACCCCCCTCTCCTGGTGTAACAGAGAAAGCGGTCAACCAACCGGACGGGGTGCGCGTCTTGTTCATTGCGAACAACGAGGCAGCAGGTGGAGTGTCATGAGGGTGGGGCTTCAGACGTCCGCTACGGGCGTTCCCGAGCAGAAGATCCGGACTGCGCCCAGCATCTGGACCCGAACGTACGCGCGCGTCCTGCTGGCCGGAGACCTGGCCTGCGCGATGATCGCGTGCGAGACCGTCATCGGCGTGCGCCTGTGGCTCGGAGCATGGATTCCGAAATACGAGGCGTTCCTGGGCTTATCCCTGGCCCTGGCATGGCCGATCGCCATGGCGATCGCCGGAGCCTACCGAAAACGGGTGCACGGAGAGGGCACCGACGAATTTCGGGCCGTCTTCACGGGGGGTATGGGGCTCACGGCTTCGGTCGCCATCGGCGCCTACGCCACGCAGACCACCATCGCGCGCAGCTTCGTGATGGCGATGTTCCCGCTGGCCCTCTTCCTGACCTTGTATTTCAGGTATCGCATGCGTAAGCACCTGCACCGCCGTCGTGGCGACGGCCACTACGTCCGCAACGTCGTCGCGGTGGGCCATCGCGAGGCCGTGCTCGACCTGGTGATGCAGTTCCGCCGCCAGCCGCACCACGGCATGCGCATCGTCGCGGCCTGCCTGCCCAACGGGAGCAATCTCGACGTGGACGGCGTGCCCGTGCTGGGCGACTTCACCAACGTGGACGAGGTCGTGCTGAAGACCGACGCCGACTCGGTGGCCATCCTGGCCTGCCCGGAGCTGGACGGCTCCGCGCTGCGGCGGATGGCGTGGAGCCTGGAGGCGGCCAAGACCGACCTGTTCGTGGCCCCCGCGCTGATGGACGTGGCCGGTCCCCGGATCAGCATCCGCCCGGTCGCCGGGATGCCGCTGCTGCACGTCGAACACCCCGAGTTCGAGGGCACCAAGCACATCATGAAGAACCTGTTCGACAAGGTTCTCGCCTCCGCCGTGTTGCTGGTGGCCGCCATCCCGATGCTGGCCATCGCCGCGGTGATCCGCAGCACCAGCCCGGGCCCCGCGCTGTTCCGTCAGGCCAGGATCGGGCGCGGCGGCAAGGAGTTCCGGGTGCTCAAGTTCCGCACCATGGTGCAGGACGCCGAACGCCTCAAGCAGCAGCTGCACGAGGACAACGAGTTCGACGGCGTGCTGTTCAAGATGCGGAACGATCCACGTGTGACCAGGGTGGGAGCGGTGCTCCGGCGGTTCTCGCTGGATGAGTTCCCGCAGCTGCTGAACGTGTTGCGGGGCGAGATGTCGCTGGTCGGGCCGCGCCCGCCGCTCCCCGAGGAAGTCGCCCAGTACGGTGAGGACGTGCGGCGCCGCCTGGTCGTCAAGCCCGGCATGACCGGCCTCTGGCAGGTCTCCGGACGCTCCGACCTGACGTGGGAGGAGTCGGTCCGCCTGGACCTGCGGTATGTGGAGAACTGGTCGCTCATCCTGGACCTGCAGATCCTGTGGAAGACGTGGTCGGTCATGAAGAACGGAAACGGAGCCTACTAGCTGTGAAAGCCCTCGTGCTCGCCGGAGGATCTGGCACCAGGCTCCGGCCGATCACCCACACCTCCGCCAAGCAGCTGGTCCCGGTCGCCAACAAGCCGGTCCTGTTCTACGGCCTGGAGGCCATCGCGGCGGCCGGGGTCCGGGAGATCGGCATCGTGGTCGGCGCCACCCACGCCGAGATCGAGGCGGCCGTCGGCGACGGCTCCCGGTTCGGCGTCGAGGTCACCTACCTGCGCCAGGAGGCCCCGCTGGGGCTCGCGCACGCGGTGCTGATCGCGCGCGAGTTCCTCGGCGAGGACGACTTCGTCATGTATCTCGGCGACAACTTCATCGTCGGCGGCATCAACGGCATCACCGAACGCTTCGTCCAGGACCGCCCGGCCGCGCAGATCATGCTCACCCAGGTCGCCGACCCGCGCCAGTTCGGCGTGGCCGAGCTGGACGGGTCCGGCCGCGTGGTCGGCCTGGAGGAGAAGCCGAGCACGCCCAAGAGCGATCTGGCCCTGGTCGGCGTCTACCTGTTCACCCCGGCCATCCACCAGGCGGTGGCCGAACTCAAGCCGTCCTGGCGGGGCGAGCTGGAGATCACCGACGCGATCCAGTGGCTGATCGACGAGAAGCAGCGGGTGGAGTCCTCGGTCATCTCCGGCTACTGGAAGGACACCGGCAACGTGGCCGACATGCTGGAGGTCAACCGGCTCGTGCTGGAGTCGGTGGAGCCCAGGATCGACGGCACGGTGGACGCGGCCAGCGAGCTGATCGGGCGGGTCGTGGTGGAGGAGGGCGCGGTGGTCGAGCGGTCCCGCATCCTCGGCCCGGCGATCATCGGCTCCGGCGCGCGGATCCAGGACAGCTACGTCGGCCCGTTCACCTCGATCGCGGCCGACTGCACCGTGGATCGCAGCGAGATCGAATATTCGATCGTGCTGCCGCGCTCCTCCATCTCCGGCGTGCACCGGATCGAGGCGTCGCTGATCGGCCATGACGTGGAGGTCACGCCCGCGCCCGCGACGCCGAAGGCGCACCGGCTGGTGCTCGGAGATCACAGCAAGGTCCAGATCAGCACCTGATGTCAACCGTTGCGCCCGCTGGGGAGTCGATATATCCGTTGGGGAAGTGCACGAACCAGAGGGTGCGGATATCAACGTGAGGCTTCTCATCACCGGCGGCGCCGGGTTCATTGGATCAAACTATGTCCGGCAGGTGCTGGCCGGGCGGTATCCGGCGTTCGCCGGGGCTTCGGTGACGGTGCTCGACCGGCTGACGTACGCCGGCAACCTGGCCAATCTCACCTCCGTCGAAGGCCGGTACGACTTCGTCCACGGTGACGTGTGCGACGCCAAGCTGCTGGCCGAGGTGGTGCCGGGGCATGACGTGGTGGTGCACTTCGCGGCCGAGTCGCATGTGGATCGCTCGATCGACGGGGCGGCGGACTTCGTCCGTACCAACGTGCTGGGGACGCAGACGCTGATGGAGGCGTGCCTGGCGGCGGAGGTCGGGCGGGTGGTGCAGGTCTCCACCGACGAGGTGTACGGCTCGATCGAGACCGGGTCGTGGGACGAGAGCGCGCCGCTGGCGCCGCGGTCGCCGTATTCGGCGGCGAAGGCGGGCGGGGACATGATCGCCCGGGCGTACGCGGTGACCCACGGGCTGCCGGTGTCGATCACGCGGTGCGGCAACAACTACGGGCCCTACCAGCACCCGGAGAAGGTCATCCCGCTGTTCATCACCAACCTGCTGCGCGGGCTGACCGTGCCGCTCTACGGCGACGGCGGGAACATCCGGGACTGGATCCACGTGGACGACCACTGCGCGGGCATCCAGCTGGTGGCCGAGATCGGCGAGCCCGGCGAGGTCTACCACATCGCCGGCACGGCCGAGCTGACCAACCTGGAGCTGACCCGGCGGCTGCTCGACATCCTGGGCGCCTCCGACGACATGGTCCGGCGGGTGACCGACCGCAAGGGTCACGACCGCCGCTACTCGCTGGACGACGCCAAGCTGCGCGCGCTCGGGTACGCGCCCGAGGTGTCCTTTGACGAAGGGCTGGCCGCCACCGTCAAGTGGTACACCGACAATCGTTCCTGGTGGGAGCCGCTTCCGTGACGACGTGGCTGGTCACGGGCGCGGGCGGCATGCTCGGCACCGACCTGGTCGCCCTGCTCCGGAAACGCGACGAGATCGTCGAGGGCGTCACCCGGGCCGACCTCGACCTGCGCGACAAGGCCCGGGTGCACGCCATGGTCGGCGACCTCGGTCCTGACGTGGTGGTCAACTGCGCCGCCTGGACGGCCGTGGACGCCGCCGAGACCGACGAGCACGAGGCCCTGGCGATCAACGGCCGGGCGGTCGAGATCCTGGCGTCGGCCTGCGGGGCCCGGGGTTCCCGGCTCATCCACCTCTCGACCGACTACGTCTTCGACGGCACGGGCACCAAGCCCTATCCGGAGGATCACCCGGTCGGCCCCCTCAGCGCGTACGGCAGGACCAAGCTGGCCGGAGAGCGGGCCGCGCTCGCCTACGGCGGGACGGTGGTCCGCACCGCCTGGCTGTACGGCGCGCACGGCCCCAACTTCGCCCGCACCATGATCAGGCTGGCGGCCGGGGACGGCCAGGTCTCGGTGGTCGACGACCAGCTCGGCCAGCCCACCTGGACCGGCGACCTGGCCGCCCAGCTCACCCGGCTGGCGGACGCCCCCGCCGGGATCTACCACGGCACCAACGCCGGCCAGGTCACCTGGTACGGCTACGCCCGCGAGATCTTCGCCCTGCTCGGCCAGGACCCCGACCGCGTCCGCCCGGTGACGACCAAGGAATTCCCCCGCCCGGCACCCCGCCCCGCCTACAGTGTTCTCGGCCACGACGCCTGGGCAGTCGCCGGCGTGGAGCCCATGCGCGACTGGCAGGAGGCACTGCGCGCGGCCTGGCCGACCCTGACCGAGACCACCTGACATGACGATGACGGAAGCCGGTGACGCCCCATGATCCCGCTCCCCGGACAGGTACGCCCCGAGCCCCGGCGTCGCTACCTGCTCGGCACCCCGCTGGACGCGCTGACCATGGACGAGGTCCTGGCCCGCTGCGTCGCCGCCATCGACCAGGAGCAGCCGCTGGCCATCGGCGTCGTGAACGCCGCGAAGATCGTTAACATGCGGACCGACCCGGCGCTGGCCAGCTCGGTGATCGAATCCGACCTGGTGCTGGCGGACGGCCAGTCGGTGGTCTGGGCCTCCCGGGTGCTGGGCCAGCCCCTCCCCGAGCGGGTGGCGGGCATCGACCTGTTCACCCGGCTGCTGGCCGAAGGGGAGGAGCGCGGCTTCCGCGCCTACTTCCTGGGAGCCAAGCCCGAAGTCCTGCACGCCATGCTGGCGGAGATCCAGCGGCGTTTCCCCCGCCTGGCCGTCGCGGGCGCGCGGGACGGCTACTTCGCGATCGAGGATTCCGGTGAGGTGGCCGCCGAGATCGCTGAATCCGGCGCGGACATGTTGTTCCTCGGCATCTCCTCGCCCAAGAAGGAGATCTTCATCCGCGAGTTCGGGGCGCTGACCCGGGCCAAGGTCATCCACGGGGTCGGCGGCTCCTTCGACGTGCTGGCGGGCTGGACCCGCCGCGCCCCCGAGTCCTGGCAGCGGCTGGGCCTGGAGTGGCTCTACCGCACGCTCCAGGAACCGGTCCGGCTGGCTCCCCGCTACCTGAAGACCAACGGAAAGTTCATCCTCATGGTCGCCGGCGAGCTCTTCCACCGGAACCGTCCCCCCATCCACGAACGCGCCCCTGTTCTGTTAACGGAGGAATACGACGTGACACCGCATCGCCGCATCGCCCAGCTGGGGTCCGGCGCCGACCTCCTGCCAGGCATGGTGAACCTGGCCATCCGCGGCCTGCCCCCGGGCTACGCCGACGGCGAGTTCGTCTTCACCCGCAGAGGCGCGCGGCAGCCCGACGGAACCTGGACCGCCGTGCCCGAAGGGCGCAGCGTGCGCTACACGGCCATCGTCGCGCTCGGCGTGGCCACCCTCCCCGAGGACAGGCAGCGGGAGGCACTCAACGGCGAGAACGCCCTCGACCTGGTCGGGCACCTGATCGACGGGTTACCCCAGGTCCGCGGGCTCGGCGACGCCGCGCTCAGCTGCTGGGCCGCGGCCGAGACCGGGCATCCCCGGCTGAACGTGGCGCTGGAGGCGCTGACCAAGCTCGATGAGGAGCACAGCGCCGCGCCGCAGGTCTACACGGTGGAGGCGTCCTGGGCGCTGGCGGCCTACGTGGCGGCGGGCGTGCGGGACCATCGGCTGGCCAGGGCGCGGGAACGGCTGCTGGCCGGGCTGTCCGCCGACCGGCTCTACCGGCATGTGCTCGGCGAAGGGTCAGGGCCGCTGGTGCCCTGGTACCGGGCGCACGTCGGCTGCTTCGCCGACCAGGTCTACCCGCTGCAGGCGCTGGCGCGCTTACACGCCGCCGTCGGCGACCCGGAGGCGCTCGCCGCCGCGGAGCGGGTCGCGTCGGGCATCTGCACCGCGCAGGGCGAGCAGGGGCAGTGGTGGTGGCACTACGACGCGCGTACGGGGTCGGTGGTCGAGGGATACCCCGTCTACAGCGTGCACCAGCTCGCGATGGCGCCGATGGCGTTGCTGGATCTGGCCGACGCGGGCGGCACGCCGTACCTGGCGGAGATCTCCAAGGGGCTGGCCTGGATGACCGAGCGGCCCGAGTCCAGCGAGTCCCTCATCGACGAGGAGCTGGCGCTGACCTGGCGGAAGGCGGCCAGGGCCGACCCGAAGAAGATCGTGCGAGGGCTGCGCGCGGTGGCCACCCGGGCCAGCTCCGGGGCCAGGCTCGGCACGCTGGACCGGCTCTACCCGCCGGTCACGATCGATCGGGAATGCCGCCCCTACGAGCTCGGCTGGCTGCTCTACGCCTGGCTCTTCGAGCCCGGCAAGTCCTGAGCGCGGCTGCTCTCGTCGCGCAGCCAGGTGGTGTAGTCGCCTGACCTGATCGCCCGGTTGGCCCGCCGCCTGGCCAGCACGGTCACCGCCAGGAACACGGCGGCGGCGTCGGCGAGCAGCGGCCGGCGCCGCACGATGGCCAGGATGTCGCGCGGGCTGGTCCGCACGGTGACGGTCGAGTTGCGCTCCCACTCGCCGACCCCGGTGGCCGCGCGGACCCGCCGCCTGAGCAGGTCGCCCACCGTGCGAGGTGGCTGGATCCGGACCGAGGCGGTCCGCACCACCACCCGCTCGGCCGGGGTGAACGCGTGCGAGGCGGCCAGGTCGTCGGCCATGACCTGGGGGAGCTCGCGCAGCCGCCGGTTGCCCTCCTCGCTCACCGCGATCACGCCGCGCCCGAACAGCCCGTCCCGCACGTGCGGGAGCCGGCTCCAGAGCGCGTAGTACCGGCGCACCACCCACGGCCGCCCGGCCATCGGCAGCTCCCGCTCCGGAGCCGCCGCCAGCGCGTCCCGCAAGGCCGCCGCCAGCGCGCGCACGTCGGCCGTGCCCAGCTCGACATCGGCGTCCACGTACATCCGCGGAAAGCCGCGCGCGGCCTCGTCGCCCAACCGCAGCGCCTCCCGCTTGGACGGCACCGGCGTGGACACCACCCGCACGCCGTGCGCCGCGGCGACCGCCTCGGTGCCGTCGGAGCAGCCGTTGGCGACGACCACGATGTCGAACTCGTCCGGCTCGGCGTCGGAGAGCAGCGCGGCGAGCAGCCGCCCGAGCACCTGCTCCTCGTTGTGCGCCGGGATCACAATGCTGATCATGCTCAGGCCCCCTTGGTGAACGCCAGGCAGGTGGCGTAGTCCGGCAGCAGACCGGCCGCACGCGCCTGCTGGAGCGTGGGCGCGTCCCGGTCCTTGTCCGACAGCACCGCGCCGGAGTCCAGCGGCCAGTCGATCCCCAGGGCCGGGTCGAGCGGGTGAACCCCGTGCTCCCGCCCCGGCGCATACGGCGTCGAGCACAGGTAGCTCACCGCCGCCTGCTCGGTCAGCGCGAGGAACCCGTGCCCCAACCCCTCCGCGAGGTATACGCCCGTGCGGGTGACATCGTCCAGCCGCAGGGTCTCCCATTTCCCGAACGTGGGCGAACCCACCCGGATGTCCACCACCACATCCAGCACCGCCCCGGCCACGCAGGTCACGTATTTGGCCTGGCCAGGCGGCACGTCGGAGAAGTGGATCCCGCGCAGCACCCCTTTGCGGGACACCGAGAAGTTCACCTGCGCGAGGTCCAGCCGACGTCCGGTGGCCGACTCCAGCTCACCGGCCCGGTAAGACTCCAGGAAGTCGCCCCGGGGGTCGCGGTGAATGCGGGGGCTGTAGGACCAGGCTCCATCGATGCTGAGAGGTTCCATGCCGCGCAGCATGCCACAAAATGGCCGGTAACCAGGCTGACCAGGCTAGATGTAACGATTAGTGGCTATTGCCCGAATCTTAGGTAGCAGGCTCTGATTCATTGGGGGGAGTCCAGATTGTCTGCCAACCACTCCAATCCCAGCCGCGTCATTGATACGTCCGAGAAACATGCGACCCGTGCGGGTGCGCGGCAAGGAGTGTGGAGATGACAGCCTGTCGACTGTGCGGTTCGGCGAGCCTGGTGAGCGTGGTCGATCTTGGGGCCACCCCGCCGTGCGAGCGGTTCCTCACCGCCGATCAGCTCGCGGAGCCGGAAGTCACCTACCCGCTGCATCTGCGGGTCTGCACCGACTGCTGGCTGGCCCAGATCCCGGCTCTGATCACTCCGGAAGAGACCTTCACGGAATACGCCTACTACTCCTCCTACTCCACCTCCTGGGTGGAGCACGCGCGGGAGTTCGTCGACGCGGCTGTGGAACGGTTGAAACCGCAGTTCGTCGTCGAAGTGGCCAGCAACGACGGCTACCTGCTCCAGCACGTCGTCGCCAAGGGCATCCGCTGCCTGGGCGTCGAGCCGTCGGCCAACGTCGGCCAGGCCGCCCGCGACAAGGGCGTGCCCACCGTCACCGAGTTCCTCGGCCCCGAGACGGGCGCCGCCGTCCGGGCCGAGCACGGCCCCGCCGACCTGGTGGTCGCCAACAACGTCTACGCGCACATCCCCGACGTGATCGGCTTCACCAAGGGCCTGCGCGCGCTGGTCGCCGACGACGGCTGGGTCTCCATCGAGGTGCAGCACCTGCTCACGCTGATGGAGCTCAACCAGTACGACACCATCTACCACGAGCACTTCCAGTACTACACCGTCGCCTCCGCGCAGAACGCGCTGGCCAGCGGCGGCCTGACGCTGGTGGACGTGGAGCTGGTGCCCACCCACGGCGGCTCCATCCGGCTGTGGGCCCGCCCGTCCGGCGAGCCCGGCTTGCGTGTGCTAGAGATCCTGGCCCGCGAGAAGGCCGCCGGGCTGCACGAGCTCTCCGGCTACGCCGAATTCGCGGCCCGGGTGGCCCGGGTCCGCCGCGACCTGCTCCGCTTCCTCATCGACGCCGCCGCCGAGGGCAAGACCGTCGTCGGGTACGGCGCGCCCGGCAAGGGCAACACCCTCCTCAACCACTGCGGGGTACGGCCCGACCTGCTCGCCTACACGGTGGACCGCAACCCGTACAAGCACGGCCGGTTCACCCCCGGCACCCGGATTCCGATCCACGCCCCCGAGCAGATCGCTCTGGACAAACCGGACTACGTTCTGGTGCTGCCGTGGAACCTGCGCACGGAGCTGTCCGAGCAGCTGTCCTACGTCCACGAGTGGGGCGGCCGCCTGGTCTTCCCCATCCCGACCCTGGAGATCGTGTGAAGGTCGTCCTGTTCTGCGGTGGGTACGGCACGCGGATGCGTAGCGGCACCCCCGGTGACGTCCCCAAGCCGATGCAGCTCGTCGGCCCGCGCCCGCTGATCTGGCATGTGATGCGGTACTACGCGCACTTCGGCCACACCGAGTTCGTGCTCTGCCTCGGCTACGGCGCGCAGCACATCAAGGACTTCTTCCTGGACTACCGGGAGACCACGTCCAACGACTTCGTGCTCCGCTCCGGCCGGGTGGAGCTGCTGTCCACCGACATCTCGGACTGGTCCATCACGTTCGTGCAGACCGGCATCGACTCCCCGATCGGGGAGCGGCTGCGCCGGGTGCGCGACTACCTGGACGGGGACGAGATGTTCCTGGCCAACTACGCCGACGTGCTCACCGACGCGCCGCTGCCGGACATCATCGACCGGTTCGCCGCCAGCGACGCCGGCGCGTCGATGCTGGTGGTGCCGCCCCCGGCGACCTTCCACGCGATCGAGGTGGGTGACAGCGGCGACGTGGAGGGCATCACCCCCATCTCCGAAATGCCATTATGGGCAAACGGGGGATATTTCGTGCTTCGGCAGGAGGTCTTTGACCACATCCCGGAGAATGGGGACCTTGTCGCGGACGGTTGCGCCGAACTCGCCAAGCGCGGGCGGTTGATGGCCTACCGGCACCGCGGCTACTGGAAGCCCACCGACACGGTCAAGGAGCGGATCGCCCTGGACGAGGCGTACTCACGCGGCGAGCGCCCGTGGGCCCTGTGGGAGCGGAGCGGATGATCAAGCACACCGGCCCGCAGCGGATCGCCGCGCTCGCCGCGCACTGCGACGACATCGCCATCGGCGCGGGCGGCACCCTGCTGGCGATCTGCACCGCCCGGCCGGGCGTCCAGGTGGACGCGCTCATCCTCTCCGGCGGCGGCACGCCCCGCGAGGACGAGGAGCGCGCCGCCCTGGCCGCCTTCTGCCCCGGCGCGGACCTGCGCATCACCATCGGCAAGATCCCCGACGGACGCCTGCCCGCGCACTGGGACGAGGCCAAGGAGGCGGTGGAGGGGCTGCGGTCGGACACCGACCCCGACCTGATCTTCGCCCCACACCCGGGCGACGCCCACCAGGACCACCGCGGCCTGGCCAAACTCGTCCCGACCGCGTTCCGCGCCCACCAGATCTTCGGCTACGAGATCGTCAAATGGGACGGCGACCTGGGCCGCCCGTCGGTCTACCAGCCGCTCACCCCCGAGCTCGCCGAAGCCAAAGTCGACCTGCTGCAACGCCACTACGGCTCGCAGCGGCACCGGCCGTGGTACGACCGGGAGGCCTTCCTCGGCCTGGCCCGGATCCGCGGCATCGAATGCAACGCCCGCTACGCGGAGGCCTTCCACGTGGCCAAAATGACCGTTGATCTGACTGGAGGATGCTAGGCATGCGCGTGCTGCTGACCGGCCACCAGGGCTACCTGGGCACGGTGATGGCGCCGGTGCTCACCGCCGCCGGACACGACGTCGTGGGCCTGGACTCGGGCCTGTTCGCCGATTGTGTCCTGGGCCCCGCCCCCGCTGACCCGCCGGGACTCCCGGTGGACCTGCGGGATGTCGGCGCCGACATGCTGTCCGGCGTGGACGCGGTGATCCACCTGGCCGCCCTGTCCAACGACCCGCTGGGGTCGCTCGCCCCCGAGCTCACCTACGACATCAACCACCACGCGTCGGTCCGGCTGGCCCGCCTGGCCAAGGAAGCCGGGGTCAGGCGGTTCCTCTACGCCTCCACTTGCTCGGTCTACGGCACCTCCGGCGGCGACGGGCTGGTCGGGGAGGACGCCCCGCTGCGGCCGGTCACGCCATACGCGGAGTCGAAAGTGCGAGTCGAGGACGACCTGGTCGCGCTGGCCGACTCCGGCTTCACCCCGGTGTTCCTGCGCAACGCCACCGCGTTCGGCTTCTCGCCCCGGCTGCGCGCCGACATCGTGCTCAACAACCTGGTCGGCTACGCCCTGCTCACCGGCGAGGTCAAGGTGATGTCCGACGGCACGCCGTGGCGCCCGCTGGTGCACGGGCTCGACATCGCCGAGGCGTTCGCGCACGTGCTGTCGGCCCCCATCGAGGCCGTGCACCTGCAGGCGTTCAACGTGGGCACCGAGCAGAACAACCTCACCGTGGCCCAGATCGCCGAGGAGGTCGTGGAGGCCGTGCCCGGCTCCCGGCTGGTGATCACCGGCGAGGCCGGGGCCGACCCGCGCTCCTACCGGGTGGACTTTTCCCGGATCCGCGCGGCGCTGCCTGACTACCAGGCCCGCTGGACGGTCAAGGCGGGGGCGGCCGAGCTGGCCGAGGCGTACGAGAAGTTCGGGCTGACCGACCATGACTTCCACCGCAAGTTCACCCGGCTGGCCCGGCTGGCGGACCGGCAGTCGGCGGGGACCATCGACGGCACACTCCGGCCGGTGTCATGACCGATATGTACGCCTTGGTGGAACGGCTCTACCCGATCTGCCGGAGCATCACCGGCGACGGCGTGCGGCGCACGCTGGAGATCATCGGCGAGTCGATCCCGCTGGAGGTGCACGAGGTGCCGACCGGCACCCAGGTTCTCGACTGGACGATTCCGAAAGAGTGGAACATCCGGGACGCGTACCTAAAAGACGCGAGCGGGAACCGGGTCGTCGACTTCGGCGCGTCGAACCTGCACGTGCTCGGCTACAGCGTGCCGGTGTCGGCGACGATGTCGCTGGAGGAGCTGCGCCCGCACCTGCACACGCTGCCCGACCAGCCGTCGCTGGTGCCCTACCGGACCAGCTACTACGCGGAGACGTGGGGGTTCTGCCTGTCGGAGGAGACCCTCGCCGGCATGGACGAGGGCCCGTACGAGGTGCTGATCGACTCCACGCTCGAAGACGGGCACCTCACCTACGGCGAATACGTGGTGCCCGGACAGGTGCCGGACGAGGTGATCATCTCCTGCCACACCTGCCATCCGTCCCTGGCCAATGACAACCTGGCCGGGATCGCGGTGGCGGTCGAGCTGGCGAAGAGCCTGGTCGACCCCTGGTACACCTACCGGTTCCTGTTCGCGCCCGGCACGATCGGGTCGATCACCTGGCTGGCCCGCAACCAGACCGACCGGATCAAGCACGGCTGGACTCTGGCCTGCGCCGGGGACCGCGGCTCGCTCACCTACAAGCGCAGCCGCCGCGGCTCCGAGATCGATCAAGTGGCCGCGCACGTGCTGAAGGATCGAGAACACACCATTCTCGACTTCACCCCCTACGGCTACGACGAGCGCCAGTTCTGCTCGCCGGGCTTCAACCTCGGCGTCGGCTCGCTCACCAGAACCACCTACGCGGGCTACCCCGAGTACCACACGTCCGCCGACAACCTGGAATTCGTCTCAAGCGAGGCGATGGCCGACACCCTGGCCGTCTGCCGGGAGATCGTCCAGGTCCTGGAACGCAACCGCCGCTACGTCAACCTCAGCCCGTATGGCGAACCCCAGCTCGGCAAGCGCGGCCTCTACGGCTCCCTGGGCGGCCGCAGCGACACCAAGCAACTCCAGATGGCCATGTTGTGGGTGCTCAACCTCTCGGACGGCGACCACACCCTGCTGGACATCGCCGAGCGGGCCGGCCTGCCGTTTGGGGCCATGGCCGAAGCCGCTCAGGCACTGCACGACGCGGGACTACTCAAGGAGATGGCATGACGACGCGGTTCAGGACTGCCGACCCTGAGGTGCTCCACCTCAAGGTCGGCGACCTGGTCGAGGTGCGCAGCGAAGCCGAGATCCTGGCGACGCTGGATGAGAAGGGCGAGCTGGACAGCCTGCCCTTCATGCCGGAGATGCTGCGCTTCGTCGGACAGCGGCTCACCGTGCACAAGGTGGCGCACAAGCTGTGCGACACCATCAGCAGGACCGGTCTGCGGAAAATGGAACGTGCCGTTCACCTGACCGGCACTCGCTGCGGCGGCGAGGCGCACGGCGGCTGCCAGACCGCGTGCACGCTCTACTGGAAGGAAGCCTGGCTCAAGCGCGTCGAACCGGGCACCGAGCCGACCGAGCCGTCCCCGCGCCCGGAGCGCATGCTGCCGCTGCTGGAGGTCAACACGCGCAAGGAGCCGGGGCCGGATGGCGAGGAGCGGTTCTCCTGCCAGTCCACCGAGCTGCTGCGCGCCGCGCCCACCTGCGTGCCGTTCACCGACATGAAGCAGTACGTGATCGACGTGCGCAGCGGCAACGCCGGGATCTTCACCACCCTCCGCGGCATGCTCGTCGGCGCCTTCAACCGCTTCCAGAAACTGAGCCAGCGCTTCCTGCCCCGCTGGCTGTGGATCAAGGGCGGCCTGCGCTGGGGATTCGTGCGCGGCTTCGTCGAAGGCCAGACCCCGACCGCGGTGCTCGACCTCCAGCCGGGCGAGCTGGTCCGGATCAAACCCAAGGCCGAGATCCTGCGCACCCTCAACAAAGACCAGCTCAACCGAGGGATGGGGTTTGAGGAGGAGATGGCCCGGTTCTGCGGGCAGACCGCGCGGGTGGTCGCGCGGGTGGACCAGTGCATCGACGAGCCGACCGGACGAATGTTGCAAATGAAAAACCCCTGCATCGTCCTCGACGGAATCGTGTGTAGTGGTGTCTACAACCTCAACTGCCCCCGGGAATTCGTGCCGTTCTGGCGGGAGATCTGGCTGGAGCGGGTTGAGGATCTCCCTGTGAGTTAGGCGAACGCCATGGAACGAAACCCGGACACAGAGCTGGCGGGGGAGGACGAGGCGGCCGAGCACGTCGGATTAATCGGCCGTCAGGCGAGTAGGGGGCTGCGCTGGAGCCTGCTCGGCAACATGGTGCTGCGGGGCGGGTCCTTCCTGATGGGGCTTGTCCTGGTGCGCCTGATAGATCCCGATGACTTCGGCATCTACGCCATCGCGCTGGCCGCCACCCAGTTCGTGATGACGATCAAGGACATCGGGATCATCGCGGCCACCGTGCAGTGGCGCGGCAAGCTGGAGGACATGGCGCCGACGGCGACCGTGCTCTCCTTCATCTCGGCCGTGCTGCTCTACCTGCTGTTCTACGCGGGCGCGCCGATGTTCGCCGAACTGGCCGGCAGCGCCGACGCGACCCCGGTGGTGCGGATCCTCACCGCCGTCATCCTGGTCGAGGCCGTCACCGCCGTGCGCGCCGCCGCCCTGCTGCGCCGCTTCGAGCAGGACAAGCTGACCAAGGCCATCCTGTCCGGTTTCGTGGTCAACGCCGCGGTGGCGATCACCCTGGCCATGAACGGCGCCGGCGCCTACAGCTTCGCCTGGGGGCAGCTCTCGGCCTCCGTGGTGACCGGGATCATCATCTTCTTCTCCGCCGCCGTGCCGTTCAAGCTCGGCTACGACCGGGCGATCGCCTCCCAGCTGCTCCGGTTCGGCCTGCCGTCCGCGGCCGGGACCGGCCTGGAGGCGGTCCTGCTCAACGTCGGCTTCATCATCGTGGGCGCCGTGCACGGGGTCGAGGCGAACGGCTACTACCTGCTGGCGTTCAACGTGTCCAGCTGGGTGCCCGGCCTGATCGGGACCGCCATCCGCTATGTCTCCATTCCCAGCTTCTCCCGCCTGGCCGAGAACGACTCCGAGTCGCTCTCCCTCGGGGTGCAGCGCTCGGTGCCGCTGCTGGTGGCCGCGATCCTGCCGATCTCGGTGGTGATGGTCGCGCTGGCGCACCCGCTGATCGCGTTCCTCTACGAACCGGAATGGGACCAGGCCGCCGGCGTGCTGCGCTTCCTCGGCGTGCTGATGATCGTGCGAATGGTCACCTCGTTCGCGTTCGACATCCTGACCGGGCAGGGCGCCGCCAAGGCCACCATGTGGATGAACCTGGGCACGGGGATCGCGCTGGTGCCCGCCGTGTATGTCGGCACCCACCTGGACGGCATCCGGGGCGCGGCCATCGGCCACCTGGCCGCCGCCACGCTGGTCGGCCTGCCGCTCGCCGCCTGGGCACTGCACCGGGCTGGCGTCCGGCTCGGGCCGATATTTCCTGCTTTGGTACGGCCACTGCTTGGCGGAGCTGTTTCCTGCGGGGCGACCGTTTTCGTGGCGTACCTGGTGGACCACGGGCCTCTGGTGGAGTTGATCGTGGCGGGCGGAGCAGGGATCCTGACCTATGTCCTGATCGTGGTCCCCGGGGCCGTCCTGAAGGACCTGGGCGGCAAAGTCGGCGACCTCATCCCCGGCCGATCTCGATAAATATCCGTATTAAGGAGTGTCATGTCTCTCGTCTCCATCGGACTTCCGGTGCGGAACGCCGAGGATCGACTGGAGCACGTGGTCCGGTCGGTGCTCGCCCAGGATCACCAGGAGCTGCAGCTGGTGATCTCCGACAACGCGTCCACGGACGGCACCGAGGGTGTCGCCCGGGAGCTGGCCCGCGCCGACTCCCGGGTCGAGTATCACCGGCAGCCCCAGAACATCGGGCTGTTCAACAACTTCATGCACGTCATCCAGGAGTCCCGGGGCACGTTCTTCCGGTGGATCGGCGACGACGACCGGCTGGAGCCCGCGTTCGTCTCCCGTACCCTGCGGGAGTTCGCCGCCGATGAGCGGTTGATCCTGGTGACGACGCAGTTGTCGTACACGACGGCGGACGGGAGCACCGAGGTCGGCGAGTACCACGGCACGGGCCTGCGTTCCGACGACCCGGTCGAGCGGTTCGAAGAGATGCTCCGCCTGCTCAACGAGAGCTACCTCCAGATCGACCCGCTGTACGCGATGATGCGCCGCGAGCCCGTCGCCGCCATCCCGCGCCGCAACATGCTCCGCGAGGACGAGGTCTTCGCCACCAAGCTGGCGCTGGCCGGTCCCTGGGGGCACGTGCCCGAGGTGCTCGCGCACCGGCACTGGAAGGCCGAACAGATGACCGAAATCGCCCGTCGGCTGGACGTCCCGACGTGGCGGGCACGGTTCGCGACCGCCCTGCAGTGCCGGGAAACCTTGCAGTGGGCCACCTCGCACGCCGGGCTCACCCCCGAGCAGCGTCGCCGTGCTCGGGCGGCCGTCTACCGCATGTACCTGCGGCGTCAGCAGCGGGTGGCAGCTCGGCGGGGTCGCAGGCTGGTCCGGATGGCGGTGGGGCGATGATCCCGTTACGGCTTTGGCGCACGCACGGGACTGGTGTCCGACAGAATGCCCCACGTACCATCCGAAGAGGGTGCGTTCTGTAATGACTTGTCCGCTAGGTGCTATTGGTATCTATAAGTTGCCGGGGTTGACACACCCCGGGTCTGCATAGAGGGCGGGGAACATGGATTTCTGGAGGACGCTTCTTCGGCTCGTTCGAAGAAAGTCCATCGGGCCTCCTCTCATCGTGCTGGCCGTGGCCGCTGCGGCCACGGCGTGGTTCATGGTGCCGGCGCGCTATATGTCGACGTCGGCCATGTTCTTGGCCACGCCTGCGGCCGGTGGAACGCTCCCATCGGACCCCACCAAGCCGCAGGGCCTGACCAACCCGCTGCTCCAGTTCAACGACGGGCTGCGCACGACTGCGGGCATCCTGATCCTCACCATGAACGGCGTGGACGTGCGGTCCAGCGTCGGCGTGGTCAAGGGCGGCCCGACCGAGATGATCGTCGACGACGGCCGGTCCAACCCCGACCTGATGGGCATCAGCACCAGCGGCCCCTTCATCTACATCGAGGTCGAGAGCGACACCCCGGCGCGGGTGCTGGACACGACCCGCCGTGCCCAGCAGTTCATCCGCGACGAGCTGACCCGGCGGCAGCAGGCGCTCCGAGCCCCCAAGTCCACCTATATCGACGTCTCGGAAGCCGTGCCGGCCTCCACCCCCGAGATCCTGCTCACGCCCAAGGTCATGGCCGCCGGCGGCGCCCTGGCCGTGACGCTGCTGCTGGGCTTCGGCCTGGCCTACGCGGTGGTCCAGTTGCGGGCGACCCGGCGCAGGTACCCTGAGCCGATCAAACCCACCTACCGGCCCGCGTTCCGGCCGGCGATCGCGCCCGCGATGCCGCTCAAACCGGTCAACGGCAGCGACAGCAAGTGGCGGACCAAAACCGGCGACTCCCTGGACAACGACGATCTGGTCGTGGTCGTCTACAGCAGCACGGACGAGTCGGACGGTTCGCCCGCCGAGGACACCCAGAGCTTCAAGGTGGTCTCGGTCGAGGACGACCCGGTCCTGCGGGTCAACGGCGGCCTGTCCGACCGCGCCAGCAACCAATAGCGGATCATTACGTGGGGTCTGATCCCCGCATGTCCACTCATCGTCCGGAAGGAAGCGCATGGACTTCTGGGGGACGGTCCTCACCGTGTTCCGGCGCTGGTATGTCGTGCTGCCCGTCTTCGGGGCCACCGTCGCCGCCGCGTTCGGCATCTACTCGACGGTGCCGACGTACTACGTCTCCAGCGCGGTGCTCGCGCTGACCCTGCCACCCTCGGGCGGCAGCCTTCCGACCCACGCGGACTCGCCCAACCCGCTCACCAACCCGCTGCTCAACTTCGACCACGGGCTGAGCGTGTCGGCCTCGATCATCATCGCCGCGCTGAACACCTCCGACACCTCCCGCGAGCTGGGCGTGCTGGAAGACTCGGACACCGACTACGAGGTCAGCAACGGCGAGAACAACCTGGAGTCACTGGCCACCGGACCGCTGGTGTTCATCCAGGGCGAGAGCCTGACGCCGGAGGGCGCGCGGGACATCGTGGCGCGGCTCATCGCTAAGGCCAACGAAGAGCTGGTCGACCGGCAGAAGGGCCTGAAAGCACCGGCGGCCACCTACATCACGACCTACGAGGCGGTCCCGCCGACCAAGCCAGAGGCGCAGAAGGGCCGCAAGCTGCGGGCCGTGCTGGTCGCCCTCGCGGTGGGCGCCATCGCGAGCCTGTGCGCCGCGTTCGCGGTCGACAGCATGGCCGCCGCGCGCCGCCGTCGCCGGGCGAGCCGGGCGTCGGCCGAACCCGTCCTCGGGGTTCCCCGAGCCAGACAGCGAGCAGATGAACCGGCGATGAGGCGCTGACACCCCCATGACCGTTACCGCTCTCCCCGACTCCGCGCTGCGGCAGCGGGCCGACGGCGCGACCATCACCGCGTTCTTCGTCGTCGCCCTAATGATCATCCCGGCCCGGATGGTGCTCCGCGGGCTGCCGCTCTCCCTCACCCTCGCCGACGTGATCGCGCTCACGCTCGGTCTGTGCTGGCTGCTGGCGCATTTCAGCGCCGGTCTGAGCATGGCCAAGGGCCGCTCTCCGGTGCGAACCTCGGTGTTCGTCTACCTGACCGCGATGCTCGCCACCTATGGCTACGCGACCTGGGGCTACCTGCCGGCCGACGAGCTCAACCTGACCGACCACGCGCTCGTGCTGATCCTCGCCCACGTCGGTCTGGCCCTGCTCATCTGCGACGGCGTGCGCGGGGTGGACCGGCTGAACCTGCTGCTCAAGGTGCTCGTGGTGATGGGGGCCGTGGTCTCGGTCGTCGGGGCGTGCCAGTTCATCCTGGCCTGGGACCCGACCCGGCTGCTCGAACTGCCGATCCTGCGGTACACCTCCGAGGACTCCTTCGTGCTCGAACGCTCGGAGTTCCGCCGGGTGGCCGCCACCATGGGGCACCCGATCGAGTTCGGCGTGGTCTGCGCGATGCTGCTGCCGCTGGCCGCGCACTTCGGGTTCCGGGCTCGCGAGAACGGCGAGCCGCAGTGGCGCTGGTGGACGTGCGCGGCCCTGATCGGCGCCGGGCTGATGTTCTCGGTCTCCCGCTCGGCCATGCTGGGCATCATCGGCGTCGGCGCGATCCTCTTCTTCGGCTGGTCGGCCAAACAACGCAAGACGGTGATCCTGGTCAGCCTGGGCTTCCTGGTCGCGATGCGGCTGCTGGTCCCCGGCCTGGTCAGCGCCATCTGGGGGCTGTTCGCGAACTTCGGCAGCGACGACAGCATCCGCTACCGGCTGCACGACTACGCCATCGCCGGGCACGAGATCACCAAACACTTCTGGCTCGGCCGCGGCGTCTCCACCTGGTACGCCCCGAAGCATCAGGTCTTCGACAACCAGTACATCCTGTCCACGCTGGAGGCCGGCGTGATCGGGGTAGCCAGCATCGTGGCCATGTTCGTCGTCGCCATGTACTCCGGGCTGCGGGCCCGCTTCCTGAGCGCGGACCCGGCCACCCGTGACCTCGGCCTCACCCTGACGGCCTGCCTGGTGGTCCCGCTGATCGGCGCGGCCACCTTCGACCTGCTGTCCTTCGCCACCGTCACCGGGCTGTCGTTCCTGCTGATCGGGGCGGCCGGATCGCTGCTCAGAAGCGTCAGAGCTGCCACGAACCTTAGAGCTGGCAGTCCAGCGGACCCACCGTCCGTGTGATCTTGTAGTTCTGGTCGATGGTGACCAGGGAGTTGTTCTGCCAGTCGATGACCGCGCAGTCGGCTTCCACCGGGCCGTACACCCAGGACCTGTCGACCAGCTTGTTGTTGCGGACGATCAGGGTGCCCTTGGCGTTCTTGACCTGGATGCTGAACGTGCCACCCATGATCAGGTTGTTGGTCAGGGTGATGTCGACCTGGCGCGGGTCGGTCAGGAAGATCGGGGCGGTGATGTGCCGGGCGTCCCGCTGGTCGACCGTGTTGTGGTCGAAGATCAGGCCCTTGCCCGCCACGTACGACTGGATGCCGTCGGAGTGGTCGCCCGGGCTGGAGCACAGCTTGACGTAGGAGTCCCTGATGGCGATCTTGTCGCCGGAGGCGCGGAAGCCGTCGCCGTGGCCGCGGACGTGCACCCGGGTGGCGGTGTACAGGGCGTCGCCGATGCCGGGGTCGGTGAGGCAGCCGGTGGCCGGGCCGACCGTGGAGTCGGTGATGGTGAAGGAGTAGAACTTGTTGTCCTGCTCGCCGACCACGCCGCCGTCGATCTGGCTGTTCTTGATCACGACGTTGTTGGCGGTGATCAGCAGGTCACCCGTGATGTGCACGCCGTCCAGCACCGTGCCGTCCGTCTTCACCTGGTAGAAGCCGTTGCCGAGCTTGGTCAGCTTGGTGCCCGCGGGCACGCCGGCGCAGGCTGGGGTCGGATGCTCGCTCCCGCAGACGCCCGGTTCCGGGACCGGCTGCTCGGGGGCGACCGTCAGCGTCGGTTTCGGACTGGGGGTCGGCGTCGGCGTCGGGGTGGGCGAGGGGGTCGGGGTGGGCGTCAGCGTCTCCGTGACGGTCGGCGTCGGGGTCGGGGTGATCACGACCGGGTCGGAGTTCTCCGGGCTCGGGCTGGGGCTCGGCGCCACCGGCGGCCCGGCGGAGGGGATGACCGTCGCGGGCGGGTTCGTCGCCGGAGCCTCGGGGACCGGGGTCGGCGTGGGCGTCTTCCAGGTGAACTCGTTCCACTGGAAGATCACGTCCACCCAGTAGTTGAAGTTCCTGGGGTTGGCCTGGTTCGGGAACCCGCTGCGGCCGTACTTGTAGACGCCGGCGCGCCTGGCCGGGGTGGAGAGCGGACCCGAGGTTATCGACGGAGAGCCCGCGTTGCCCACGTAGGTGCCGTTGTCGGAGTGGTAGGAGATCGTGTACGTCTCACCCGCGCGCACCCGTACAGGGGCGCTGAAGCGGGCTTCCTGCCAGCCGAACGGGGTCTCCCCGGTGAACGTCAGCTGGGCCAGCCGCACGCCACGGGAGTTCCACAGGCTGCCGGTGTGCTTGCCCCGCTCGCCGCGCGCCTTGAAGAAGCGCATGCCCGTGACCAGGCCGTTCTGCCCGGCCTTGAAGCGGGTGCCGAGCTCGACGCGCGACCTGTCCTTGCGGGTGGGGGCGCTGACCTCGGTGTCCAGCGACCAGAGGCTGCTCTCCCTGGCCTCGGTGACCAGCACCGGCTTGGTGTCGGCCACGTTGACCGAGCCGGCCGGAGGCGGCTGATCGCGGTTGGAGAACATGGTGACCGGGATGCCCACGACCAGCAGGGTCCCCGCCAGTGCCGACACCATGGTCCAGGGCGCTCGTCCCGTGGGTAGCGTGGACTTGGGTTTTCTCCGTCTGCCGTGACGTGGCGCGTGCATACCTGCCATGTCTGCGGACCTCCACACTGCTCGGCGCCATTCCTCATGCCCCGATGTGATCGACTTCCTGGGGCAATTCTGTCGGCTTCGATAACGACCGCGCATCGTTTTCGCGAAAATTCATCTGGAATATCACGAAGTGACATCTATCCGGCGAGTCACAAATTGCTCTCTGGTACTGCCATATTCCAGTTACCCCACGCACTCCAGTGGCCCCACCGTGCCGGTGATCGTGTAGTCCTTGTCGATGGTCACCAGGGTGTTGTCCCGCCAGTCGATCCGCGGGCACTCGGAGTCGACCGGGCCGTACACCCAGGACTTGTCCACCAGCCGGTTGCCCGTGACGATCATCTTGCCGCCGGCCTTGCGCACCTGGATGCTGAACGTGCCGCCCATGATCAGGTTGTTGGTGAGCGTGATGTCCTGCTGGCCCGCGTCGGTGAGGAAGATCGGTGCGGTGATGTCCTTGGCGAACCGCTGGTCGACCGTGTTGTGGTCGAAGATCAGGCCCTTGCCGCTGTTGTACGCCTGGATCCCGTCGGAGTGGTCGTCCGGATTGGAGCAGAGGAAGACGAAGGAGTCCCGGATCTCGATGTCGTCGCCCGAGGCCCGGAACCCGTCGGAGTTGCCGCGCAGGTGCAGGCGCTCCGCCGTGTAGCGCGCGTAGCCGACCGCGGGCATGGTCAGGCAGCCCTTGGCCGGGCCGACGGTGGAGTCGGAGATGCGGAACGCGAACGACTTCTCGCCGTCCAGGTTGGAGACGTAGCCGTCGATCTGGCTGTTGCGCACCACCACGTTCTCGGCGTGGATCAGCAGCACGCCGGGGATGTGCACGCCGTCGAGCACGGTCCCCTTCTTACGCACCCGGTACGCCTCGCCGTCCTCGTTCAGCTTGAGCTTGCGGAGTTTGGTGCCGGGCGGAACTCCCGTACAGGCCGGGGTGGGGTGGTTCGGGCACGGCCCGGTCGGCGACGGGGACGCGGTCACCGAGGGCACGACCGTCGGCGTCGGCTCGGCCACCGGCGGCGCCGGGGGCGCCTGGGTGCAGGCCGCGAGCAGCACGGAGAAGACCGCCAGCAGGGGGACTCGTCTCATTCGTGCCTCTTCAGTTCAGGTGGTCAGGCGTTCCCGCAGATTAGCCCACGACCCCGCGGTGCGGTCCCGATCGCTGATCATCGACGGTGGGAGCGGCCAACCAATACCCAGCTCCGGGTCGTCGAAACGGACGGCCAAATCCTCGCTCGGGTCGTGCTCCCTGTCGATGCGGTAGCAGACGTCGGTCACCTCGGTGAGCGCCTGGAAGCCGTGCAGGAAGCCCGGCGGGACGTACAGAGTAAGAAAGGACTCGTCGTCCAGCCGGACCGAGGTCTGCTGCCCGAAGGTGGGCGAATCCGGCCTGGCGTCCACCAGCACGTCGAACACGGCGCCGCGCGCGCAGCGCACCAGCTTGGCCTCGCCCCGCCCGGACCGGCCGTGCATGCCGCGCACCACGCCCTGCCGCGAGCGGGACTGGCTGTCCTGGATGAACGCGGCGGGGTCGAGCCCGGCCTTCTGCGCGATCGCCGCATCGAAGGTCCGGGTGAAAAGCCCGCGTTCATCCCGGTACGGCGTCGGCACGAACAGCAGCACTCCGTCCAGCGTGGTGCGTTCCACTCTCACGTGTTGGATCCTTCCCTCAGGCCATCAGCAGCAGCACGGCTTCGTAGGCGGACAGCAGCGCCGCCTTCGAGCGCTCCCAGGACAGCGGGCCGCTGACCCGGGCCCGCCCGATCTCGCCCATGCGCAGCCGCTCCTCCGGGTCGTCCAGCAGGCGGGCGACCAGCTTGGCGAACTCGGCCTCGTCGTTGGCGGGGGCGTACACGGCGGCGTCCCCGGCCGAGACCTTGGCCTCGTGCAGGTCGAAGGAGACCACCGGCCGGCCCATCGCCATGTACTCCATGATCTTGTTCATGGTGGACACGTCATTGAGCGGGTTGAGCGGGTCCGGCGCCAGGCAGACGTCGGCCGTGGACAGGTAGCGCATCAGCTCCTCGTCCGGGATGCGCCCGGTGAACTCCACCCGATCCGAAAGACCCAGCTCGCGGGAGAGCGCGACCATCGCCTCGAAGGTGTCCCCGGCCCCGACGAACACCGCGTGCCAGTCGTCCCGGCCCAGATCGTCGCGGAGGCTGGCCAGCGCGCGCAGCGCGTAGTCGACCCCGTCCTGCGGGCCCATGACCCCCAGGTAGCACAGCAGGTGCGGCTTCCCCCGCTTGATCGACTCGTCCGGCTCGACCTGGTAGAACCGGTCCACCGAGGGCGCGCTGCGCACCACGAAGACCTCGTCCGGCTGCTTGCCGCCCCGGCTCAGCGCGATGTCGCGGTAGCTGCCGTTGGTGGAGATGACCACGTCGGCCGAACGGTAGGTGCGGCGCTCCAGCCAGCGCACCGCCCGGTAGAGGAAGTCCTGCCCGCGCCCGAACCGGGACAGGTAGAGCTCGGGCACCAGGTCATGCTGGTCGTAGACGAACCGCGCGCCCTGCCGCTTCAGCCGGCCGGCCACCAGGAACAGCAGGTCGGGCGGGTTGCAGGCGTGCACCACGTCGACCGGGCCGAGCTTGCGGGCCAGCCGGTAGGTGTGCAGCAGCGCGGAGCTGTACTCCCGCAGGTAGCCGAGGGGCCCGCCGGTCGCGGCCTTCAGCGGGTATCGATGGATCTTGATTCCATCGATCTCCACCTCGGCCTCGGTGTCGATCGTGGCGCCCTTCGGGCAGATGACGTGCACCTCCCACCCGGCGTCGCGCAGGGTGCAGCTCTCCTGCCAGACACGCCGATCGAAAGGCACGGACAGATTTTCGACGAGAATGAGCGCTTTACCAGCCAAGGCCCACGTATCCAGGGAGTTCCCGGCGCTGGGCGGCGTCGGGGAGACGGACGAGATCGATGATCGTGCGGTCGCCGGCCGCGTCGAGCGCGGACAGGACGGTGGGCGTCGTGCATCCCACCACGCACACCTCCGCGTGCGCGAGCACATCGTCGGCGGAGGTGGTGAGCAGATCGCCCAGATGCGGCAGCCTGCTCTGGATGTATTCCCGGTTCGCACCCATCAGGTGCGACAGCGTAACGGTTTCATCGTAGATACGAAGGTCGTATCCCTTGCCGAGGAGAAGTTCCGCTAGTTCGACCAGGGGGCTTTCGCGGAGATCGTCCGTACCGGGTTTGAAGGACAGCCCGAACAGGCCGATCCGCTTGCGGCCGGTGGCGGCGACCAGGTCGAACGCGCGGCGCAGATGGTCCTCGTTGGAGGGCAGCAGGTGGGACAGGAGCGGGATGGACACGTCCGCGCGGCGGGCGGCGTAGACCAGGCCGCGCAGGTCCTTGGGCAGGCAGGAGCCGCCGAAGGCGAAGCCGGGCCGCAGGTAGGCGGGGCTGATGTTGAGCTTGCGGTCGGCCACCAGCATGTCCATGACCTGGTAGGAGTCCAGGTCCATGGCCCGGCAGACGGCGCCGATCTCGTTGGCGAAGGCGATCTTCAGCGCGTGGAAGGAGTTCTCCGCGTATTTCGACATCTCGGCGGCCACGATCGGGACCCGGAAGATGTCGCCGGGCAGCCCGTCGTAGAGGGCCGCGACCAGGTCGCCGCTGGCGGGGTCGTACTCGCCGATGACGGTTTTGGGCGGGTCGAAGAAGTCCTTGACGCTGGTGCCCTCGCGCAGGAATTCCGGGTTGACCGCCACCCCGAAATCGGTGCCCGCGGTCAGCCCAGAGGCACGTTCCAGAATGGGAATGAGCAGGTCGGTGCAGGTGCGCGGGAGCATCGTGCTGCGGAAGACGATCGTGTGCCGCCGCCCCTGGCCGGCCAGCGCGGCGCCGATCTCCTCGGCCACCCGCTCCAGGTAGGTGGTGGAGAGGCTGCCGTTGGGCGCGGACGGGGTGCCCACGCAGACCAGCGAGATCTCGGTGGCCGACACCGCCTCGGCGACGTCGGTGGTGGCCCGGAGGGCGCCGCTGGTGACCATCTCGGCGGTCAGGTCACCGATGCGCTCCTCGACGATGGGAGCCTGGCCGCGGTTGATGAGCTCCACCTTGAGCGGATTCACATCCACGCCGACGACCTGGTGCCCGCGGGCCGCCAGGCAGGCCGCGGTCACGCAGCCGACGTAGCCGAGCCCGAAAACGCTGATTCTCATGGATACGGCCTCTCACCTGTGTCCGCCACGGAGTCTCCTTACGATTTGTCGTAGTCCGGGCCCCAATGCCGATGATTTCGCTACCGTGATCATGGAGTTCCTGGCCCGCCGCACGGCGAGCCGGGCGGAGCTCCTGGTCACGAGTCCTTGGCAGACCACGCTCTCGCCGGTCTTGGCGCGGCGCTTGTACTCGTCGTCGCCGCGGCCGAGGTCGATCCGGGTGACGCCGAGCGCGGGAGCGGCCGATACCAGCTCCCGCAGCAACATCCAGCCGGGGGCGAGCGCGGAGAACTCCGGGTCGTAGACGGGGAACCACCAGTGCAGGACGTTCCCGGAACGGATCCCGAAGTGCGCCGCGACCAGGTGCGGGCCTGCGTGCAGGGTGGACAGGATGCCGCCGAAGTCGGGGTCGCGGGTGTGCATCAGCCGCGTCATCAGGTCGCGGCGGCTCTGGTCGGCGAAGTAGTCGGCGACGCCGGTCGCCGCGTACTGCCCGCGCTTGAGCTCGATCACCCGGTCGAGCGACTCGGCGTCCACCGCGTCGGCGGCGAACCGCACGCTCCCGTGCGTGCGCTCGGCTTTCGCCGTGCGCCGCCGGGCCTGGCCCATGTTGTCCTTGCCGCTCTTGGACGCCCGGCCCAGGTAGCCGTCCAGGCCGCCCGTGGTGTCCAGGTACGGCGAGACGCGGCGCGACTCCACCCAGGGGTCGAAGTCCGAACAACTCTCCACGAGATGGTCGAATTCAAATCCGCGCACGCCCGATTGAAGTAACTGGAGCGGCTGGATCGAGGACCCGGGCGCCAGGATCGGCCCCTGGAAGTCGGCGGCCGGCCAGCCCGCCGGTCGGGTCAGCGTCTTGTCCCTGTGGAACGGCAGGAATGCGGAGACTCGGCCCATCTCGTCGCGGCCCACGGCGACCTCGACCCTCGCCTCCTGATGGACGGCGGCCGCGAACCCCGGATGGAAGTACGGGCTGTCCAGGAGCGGATTAGCGGCCCGGAGCGTGTGCCAGGCGTCGATCTCCTCGGCGGAGAGGGCGTCGAAGCCGACCACGCGCACGTTCGCCGTACGGACGGCGGCGGGGGTCTCGCCGACGGACCAGCTCATGGTGGGCCTCCCAGATGACCGCAGCGCTTCGCGGAATGATGTGCGATTTGTCGAACCTACGGTGATCGGTCATCGATCCGATGAGTGTACCGATACGCCGGAAAGGTCTTCGCTGGCGAAAGCCTCGGCGAAATGCCCGCCCCCCGACGGACATTAGGCACGGCGATTGGACCGTTCCGAAATCACGGGTGAACAAAAAAGCACGGGTTTGTGTGACTCCCGCACGGCCTGGGAGGAGAGGCGGGCGGCCCACCGGCATGCGGCGGTCACGCAGCGCGACCGCGGTAATCCGGCGGGGTGCAGACATCACAACGGACTCATCGTGTGTCGAGCTACAGGCGTTACCTTCACTTTTCAGGTTTACGTAGATTTCATCCGCAGAAGATCGGACAGATCGCGCTATTGGCGAGGACGTGCAGTCCGTTTGCGCCGATAATGCGGCGCAAACGAACTGGCGTCCATATTTTCAGGCCTTGCCCTCGTACGCGAGTGCCACGTCCTCCGGCATGCGCTCCAGATCCGAGACGCGCAGGAAGTCCCGAAGCGAGGTCCCGGTGCAGGCGCAGTCGACGTTCGGCGCCTCCCGCCGCTTGATCACGTCCTCGATGTTGACGGTGCGGAAGTCGATGCTGAACCGGGTCCGCCCCGAGGTGTTCGGCACCGAGGAGTGCAGCTGGTTGCCCGAGAAGATCATGACGCCGCCGGGCTCGGGGACCAGGGTGACCCGTGGCTCCAGCTCGATGGGCTCCTCCGGCTTGGGCTGCTCGCGCGTGTCGACCCCGATGTGCTGGGCCGCGTTGAACCGGCTGGTCCGGTTCCACTCGTAGTAGTCGTATTTCGCCGAACCATTTTTGACGGGGTTGCTCCAGTACCGAGGATGAAATGTCATGACATTCTCGGGTACTACGTCGAAGATGGGGATCCACCAGTTGACCTGGGAAAGTGGTGCGGAGTACCAGGTGTCCCGGTGCGGGTGGAAGGCGTACGCGATACCGGTCGTCAAGTAGTCGTTGGAGGTGGACGAGCGCATCCGCGGCACGTCGAAGTAGGTCGTCTCGGGGTCGCAGCCGAAGGCGACGAGCATCGCCTGGAGCAGCTCCTTCGACCGGGGGTGGTGAATGAACGAGGGCTTCAAGCTGGACAGGATGCCCGCGAACTCCTCCACCGGAAGCTCGTGCTGGGCAAGCTCGGGATCGCGCTCGCCGAAAGCCTCTGTGATCATCCCTTTGGCGAACTCGATCAAGGCCGTCGATTCCGTACGGGCTGGATAGAGGAGCACCTGGCCGTCGAAGAGCCGGGAACGCCGCTCGTCATCGTCGAAGCGAGGGTTCGAGTAGGTAACTGTCACGGGACATTATCGGCACGTGGGAACGTTCCGTTACCAGAGTGGAGTTGTGCCGCATACCACTCAACTGTCCGCCTCAGGCCGTCCTCCAGGCCCACCTTCGGACGCCATCCCAGCTGGTCAGCGGTGCTGAGGTCGGCGATCTGGGGGAGGTCCAGCGGCCGGTCGGGGATGGTGCCGAACTTCGGTTCCCGCAGGCTGCCGACGACTTTGAAGAGCAACTCGACGGTGTGCCGCACCGACGTCGCGGTGCCCGTCCCGATGTCGATCTCCGCACCCGCCTGCTCGGCCCGCAGGGCCGCCACGAACGCCTCCACCACATCGTCGACATAGACCCAGTCGACCAGCTTGGCCCCGCTCGTCAGGCGCGGCTCCTCCTCCCGCAGCAGCGCCAGCGTCAGGTACGGCACCAGCTTCCCGGTATCCCACTGCCCGGGCCCGTAGACCATCGTGGGCCGCAGGATCGTGACCGGCAGCCCCCACAGCCGATTGAACTGGAGGGCGTAGCCGGTCGCCGCCCACTTCGCCATCGCGTACGGCGAGGGCGGCGGCGTGAAGTTGTTCCCCTGCCGGGGTTCCTCACTCGATCCGCACATGATCACCCGAGCGCCTCCGGCCGCGGCGACCAGCACGTTGACCGTGGTCAGCAGGTTGCACTCCAAGGTCGACAGCACCACGCCCCTGTCCCGGGCCCCGTTGACCTCGCTGGCCAGGTGAAAGACCACCTCCGGCCGGGCGATGGTGAACAGCTTCTCCACGGCGTCGCCGGCGCGCAGATCGCAGACGTGCCAGACCTCTCCATGCGCGGATTCCCGGGGGACCCGCGCGACCGCGTGCACATCAAGGCCGAGCGAACTCAACCGTCGAGTGAGATGGGTGCCGATGAATCCGTTTGCTCCGGTGACCAGGACTCTCGTGGGTGCCATCCACGCTCCCTCTGGTGTGACGGGGACTATCCGGGCAATACCGTCCATCGCCGGGAGGGCCGCAGCAGCCACGTCACCGACGTCTTCGAAATCTTGCGGCCGGCCAGCGCTCGTACCGACTCGCCGAGCAGGACCACCAGGTAGTACACGGCGCCGGCCAGCCACCCACGGCGGCGGCGGAACAGTTTCACCTTGTTGACCAGGAGTAGTGCGGCCAGCGCCGGGTTGACGCCGGAGTCGCCGCCGATGTGTTCGATCAGGGCTTCGGGTTCGTACCAGTGCGTCCAGCCTAGGTCGGCGGCCCGGAGCGCGAATTCCGTCTCCTCGCTGTAGAGCAGGAATGACTCGTCCCACGGGCCGATCGCGCGGATGGCCGGCACCGAGATCAGCATCGCCGCCCCGGTGGCCCAGACCACCGGGCCCGCGTTCTCGTACTCGCGCGGGTCGGTGATCAGCTCGCCCAGTCGCCCGATCCGGCCGGCCAGGCTGCCGCCGATGATCGCTTCGATCGCGGCCCGGCCGATGGTCGGCATCCGGCGCAGCGACGGTTGTAACGATCCATCGGGGTTGACCATTTTCGGGACGGTGACACCCACGCCCGGTCGTTCCAGGGCCCGGACCAGGGGTGCGATCGATTTCGGGGGTAGCCGGCAGTCGGGGTTCAGCACGTATACCGCGTCGAGCTCGTCGAGGTCGAGTGCGGCGATGCCCGCGTTGATCGCGGCCGCGTACCCGGCGTTGCGGCCCAGTTGGACCACCGTCACCGGGACCTCGGCCGCCGCCGCCAGGGCCACGCAGTCGTCCTTGGAGGCGTTGTCGGCCACCACGACCTCGGCCAGTTCCACGCCTCTGGCGCCTTCGGGGAGCGAGGCGAGGCAGCCCGCCAGCACGTCCCCGCTGTTGTAGGTGACGATCACGACGGCGACTCGGGGGATCTCGCGCATGTCAGCCACGCACCCGCTTCACGGTCCGCGCGACCAGCCGCCGGGCCCGCAGCGCCGGCGAGGCCGTGTCGTCCAGCACCCGCCTGATCCAGTTCGCGTCCAGGTCGCAGACCAGGCTGGTCCGCGCCTGGAGCCAGGAGCCAGGCGTGGCCTTGCCCCCGTCGCAGGTGTAGGCCAGGGTCACCCCCGCCTGGCGGAGCCGCCGCAGCACGTGCCGGTCGTAGGAGCCGAACGGGATGGCCACCCGAGAGACCGGCTGCCCGGTCAGCTCGCTGAGCGCCTGATGTGCCCCGGTCAGCTCCTCCTCGGCCTGCTTGTCGTCGATCTGCCGCCAGTCCCGGTGCGCCCAGCCGTGCGAGCTGACCCGCATGCCCGCCTTGAGCAGGCTGCGCACGTCGTCCTCGGTCACCCGGCCGGGCTTGCCGAACTCGCCCGCCAGCACGAAGAACTCGGCGGTCAGGCCGCGGTCGAGCAGCCGGGGCAGGGCGATCCGCACGTCGGAGGAGTTGCCGTCGTCGAAGGTGATGCGCACGTCGTCGCGGCCGACGACGGCGTCCAGCACCTGCTCGAACTGCGCGATGTTCACCCAGGTGCGGTCTTCGCCCGGATCGAACTCCCGCTCGGCCGGCCCGATCCCGTGCACCGTCAGGTTGATGACCCTCCCCACGCGTGTCATGCCTCTCTATCCGGGTGAATATGGGTTCTGTTACTGAGATACCGCATAAATGCGAGTGGTCCCGAAGACGTCAATTTCCCGCGCCCGTCCCCGGGTGATCGTGCGGAGATGCCGGAACCGTCCGGTGCTCAGCAGGAAGGGCTCTTCGACCGGATTGAAGTAGATGACCTTGACTGGGCGCGGCCTGCGGTCCACCGAGGCGAGCAGGTTGGTGATCGCGGCGGCGAAGATCTCACCCCGGAACGGGTTGTTCAGGAAGACCACCGTGACGTCGTCGGGGATCTGGTAGTCGAGCACGTCGGACTGCACCAGATCGACCCGGTCTCTGCGGATCGGGAGCCGGGTGGATTTGAGGTTGGCGCGGGCCACCTCGGTCAGCTCGCCCGACAGTTCGACGCCGATCACCTTGCGGAACGGGAAGCGGGCGGCCGCCTCCAGCACCATCCTGGCCTTGCCGGAACCCAGGTCGATGAAGACGTCGTCGGCGCCGACCTCGCGGGCCGGGAGCGTACGGCGGAGGGTGCCCCAATTGGCGGGCGAGTAATAGACACGTTCGTGATGGGCCAGCCCGAACTGGTCGAGCAGGGCGAACTCCGAGGTTTCCACCCCATAGCGGCGGTCGAAGACCAGGTGACTCACCCGCTGCCGGACTCGGCGGACATTACCGGCCAGCAGGCCGCTGAATGCTCCGCCGACCTCTTCGGCCGCGAATTCCAGAAAAGGGACAGTCTCCAGCAGAACGGTCACATCGCCTCCACGGATCGGCTGGAACGATACAACGAACCTACCGCCGTCACACGCCACATGACAGCGGTCGATCCGTATATGTCCCGATATACTAGTTAATCCGGAACCGCGCTTTAAACCCGTTCTAATCCGGTTATTAGCCGATCTGTCGCCTGCAGGTCGTGCAAACGCCAGCCCTTTTTCAGCTGATCCGCCAGGTGTCTCCCCCGTGCAGCAGGTCGGCCAGGCTGCCCCGGCCCTTCTGCGCGGTCGCCGCCGCCAGCTGGTCGCTCATCAGCTCGTCGTAGGACGGCCGGTCCACCGAGCGGAAGATGCCGATCGGCACGTGCGCGAAGGCGGGCTCGTCCAACCGGCTGAGCGCGAACGCCAGCGACGGGTCCGGGTGGTGCGCGTCGTGCACCAGGATCTCGTCCTCGCGCAGCGACGCCCGGGGCACGACCTCCACGCCGCCGGTGGGCGCGAGCCGGACCGCCTGGTCGGCGAAGACGATCGGCTGGCCGTGCTCCAGCCTGACCGTGATCGCGTCCCGGGTCGCCGGGTCCTTCATCATCTCGAAGGCGCCGTCGTTGAAGATGTTGCAGTTCTGGTAGATCTCCACCAGCGAGGTGCCCTGATGCGCGGCGGCCTCGCGCAGCACCGACTGCAGGTGCTTGCGGTCGCTGTCCAGCGTGCGTGCCACGAACCCGGCCTCGGCGCCGATGGCCAGCGAGATCGGGTTGAACGGCCGATCCAGCGACCCCATCGGCGTCGATTTCGTGATTTTCCCGATTTCGGAGGTGGGCGAGTACTGCCCCTTCGTCAACCCGTAGATCCGGTTGTTGAACAGCAGGATGTTCAGGTTGACGTTCCGCCGCAGCGCGTGGATCAGGTGGTTCCCGCCGATGGACAGCGCGTCACCGTCCCCGGTGATCACCCACACCGACAGATCCGGCCGCGAGGCGGCCAGCCCCGTCGCGATCGCCGGAGCCCGCCCGTGGATCGAGTGGAACCCGTAGGTGTTCATGTAGTACGGGAACCTGGACGAGCACCCGATACCGGACACGAACACCGTGTTCTCGCGCTTGATGCCCAGCTCCGGCATGAACGACTGCACCGCGGCCAGGATCGCGTAGTCCCCGCACCCGGGGCACCAGCGCACCTCCTGGTCGGACTTGAAGTCCTTCAGCGTCTGCTTGCCCTCGGCCCGGGGGACGAGCGCGAGCCCGCGCCCGTTCTGATGGCCGTTCACCGTCATCTCACTCACTGTCGATCACGTCCTGGATCACGCCTGCCAGCTCCTCGGCCTTGAACGGAAGCCCTCGAACACGGTTGTAGCTGATGATGTCCACCAGGAACTTGGCCCGCAGCAGCAGCGCCAGCTGGCCGAGGTTGATCTCCGGCAGCAGCACCTTGTCGTAGGACTTCAGCACCTCGCCGATGTTCTTGGGGAACGGGCTGAGGTGGCGCAGGTGGGCCTGGGCCACCTGACCGCCCGCTCTGCGCACCCGGCGGATCGCCGCCGCGATCGGGCCATACGTGGACCCCCAGCCGAGCACGAGCACCCGGGCGGACCCGGACGGGTCGTCCACCTCCAGATCGGGCACGTCGATGCCGTCGATCTTGGCCTGCCGGAGCCGGACCATGAGGTCGTGGTTGTTGGGGTCGTAGGAGATGTTGCCGGTGCCGTCGGCCTTCTCGATGCCGCCGATCCGGTGCTCCAGGCCGGGGGTGCCGGGGATCGCCCAGGGGCGGGCGAGCGTCTCGGTGTCCCGCTTGAACGGCAGGAAGGTGCCGTCGTCGCTGTTGACCTCGGTGGTGAAGTCGACGGAAATATCCGGCAGGTCGTCGACCTCCGGGAGCTTCCACGGTTCCGAGCCGTTGGCCAGGTAACCGTCAGACAGCAATATGACCGGTGTGCGGTACTTTAGGGCGATTCGTGCGGCTTCGACGGCGATGTCGAAGCAGTCCGACGGGGTCGAGGGGGCGACGACCGGGATGGGGGATTCACCGTTCCGGCCGTACAGCGCCATGAGCAGGTCGGTCTGTTCGGTTTTGGTGGGCATGCCGGTGGACGGTCCGGCGCGCTGCACGTCCACGACGATGAGCGGCAGCTCGGTGGTCACCGCCAGGCCCACGGTCTCGGCCTTGAGCGCCACGCCGGGCCCGGAGGTCGTGGTCACCCCGAGCGCCCCGCCGAACGCCGCGCCGAGCGCCGCGCCGACGCCCGCGATCTCGTCCTCGGCCTGGAAGGTCCGGATCCCGAACCGCTTGTGCTTGGACAGCTCGTGCAGGATGTCAGAGGCCGGAGTAATCGGATAAGACCCCAGGAACAGCGGCAAACCCGACTGCACAGATGCGGCGATCAATCCGTACGCCAAGGCCTGGTTGCCGGAGATGTTGCGATAGATCCCGGGCGCCAGCTTGGCCGGCTTGATCTCGTACGACACCGAGAACGCCTCGGTCGTCTCGCCGTAGTTCCAGCCCGCGTTGAAGGCCGCCACGTTCGACCTGGCGATGTCCGGCTTTTTCGCGAACTTCGACTCGATGAACTTGATGGTGGCCTCGACCGGCCGGTGGTAGAGCCACGACAGCAGGCCCAGCGCGAACATGTTCTTCGCGCGTTCCGCGTCCTTCTTGGAGATCTGGAACTCTTCCAGCGCCTTGACCGTCAGCGAGGTCAGCGGCACCGAGTGCACCCGCCACTCGCTCAGCGACTCATCCTCCAGCGGGCTCTCCGCGTAGCCGACCTTGGCCAGGTTGCGCTTGGTGAACTCGTCGGAGTTGGCGATGATGTCGGCCCCGCGCGGGAGGTCGGACAGGTTCGCCTTGAGCGCCGCCGGGTTCATCGCGACCAGGACGTTGGGCGCGTCCCCGGGGGTCAGGATGTCGTGGTCGGCGAAGTGGAGCTGGAAGCTCGATACGCCCGGCAGGGTGCCCGCGGGAGCGCGGATCTCGGCCGGGAAGTTGGGGAGAGTGGAGAGGTCGTTGCCGAACTCGGCGGTCTCCGCTGTGAAGCGGTCTCCGGTCAGTTGCATACCGTCGCCGGAGTCACCCGCGAACCGGATGATCACGCGGTCGAGTTGCTGAACCTGTTTGGTCACAGCTGCTCAATCCTCCTTGACGCGACCGAGCGCAGGAGCTCGTCGCGTTCTTGTCTTCATGCTAGATCCCCGGAACTACGAAAAATTGTCGTAGTTTGCTCTTCGCCGAGGGTGTGACTTACGCGGAGCGGTCGGACAGTGATCCTGGGGCCATCAGGGGGGAACGTCACTGTTGTCAGGTCGCCCGGCGACACAGCCCCGACGCGAGCCGGCACAGGTCTACGTGTCGACGCGTGAAGAGGATGTTTCGGGTCACGCTGTCTAACTATATGTCCCCGCCGCTCTCACGGCAGCGGTTGCCCACGACGCGAGACGGCAGCCGTCCCACCTGCGTCGTAGGTGTGGCCGGGGGCGAGTTGCCCAGGGCCGTACAACTCGGGCACGGTGACGAGCGTGAACCCGCGCGCGGCGAGACCCGCCACGATCGCCGGGATGGCGTCGGCGGTGGCCGGGTTGGTGTCGTGCAGCAGGACGATCGAATTGCGCCGCACCCCGCCCAGCGTGCGCGCCGCGATCGCGTCGGGATCCTCGTCCCGCCAGTCCTTCGGGTCCACGTTCCACTGCACCACGGACAGGCCCAGCTCCCTGGCGACCTCGGTCACATCCGGATCGGTCGCGCCGTAGGGCGCCCGGACCAGCGTCGGCGTGTTCCCGGTGATCCCCTTGATGAAGCTCTGGGTACGGCTCAGCTGCTCGTACACCCGGTTCTCCGGCAGCGTGGTGAGATCTCGGTGGGACCAGGTGTGGTTGGCCACCTCGTGCCCGCGCTCCCGCATCCTGGCCAGCAACTCCGGCCGGACCGCCGCGTTCGACCCGACCGTGAAGAAAGTGGCCCGGTTGTCGCCGAGCGCGTCCAGCACCCGCGCGGTGTTCGGCCCGGGGCCGTCGTCGAAGGTCAGCGCCACGCAGGTGAGGAGCGCGCAGTTCACCCGGCCCTTCCGATCGCCAGCCGTGCCCAGGTCCGGCGTGCCCGCGTTCGGTCCGGACCGCCCGCCGCCCCCGCTCATCGTGACGATCTCCGGTACGGTCGCCGGCTTGGCCTTCTCCACCGCGTGCCTGGCCCGCCGCCCGAACGGCGTGAGCAGGGCGTCGGCGTCCTTGCGCGGGATGGCGGCCGCGATCCGGCCCATCGAGCCCGGGGCGACCTGGTAGTCGTCGAACTCCGCCACCAGATCGCCGCGGGAGTTGAAGTCCAGCGAGTCGAACAGGAGGGGGTCGGGGCGCACGGCTTCGGAGTCCACCGCGGGGTCGCGAGCCAGGTGCTGCTTGACCAGGGCCGCCAGCAGATCCAGGTCGTTGACCAGCTGGGCGGAGCGGAGCACGCGGCCGGCCGGTCGGTCGTACCAGAGGGTTCTGGTGGAGTTGGCCCAGCGGGTGCCGGCGAACTCGCCGGTGCGCAGCCGGACCCCGACCACGTCGGGGGAGGCGGCGGTGAGCTGCCAGTCCACGTTGTATTCGGGGGCGGGGAAACGGTCGGCCGTCTTGGTGTGGGCCGTGTAGTAGTTGGCCGCCTTGGTCATGTCGGTTTGCAGCCGCTTGTTGAGCGCGGGGGTGTCGGCTAGGGAGGGGTAGCTGAGGTGCAGGTGGGGTTGCCGTGATTCGCCGGAGATGGTCTCCGGGTTAAGGCCTTGGACCGAGGCCGGGTCGACGTAGGTGAGCATGGTCGGCTCTGATGCCAGCGTGACGTGATCTTCGGGGTTGCCATCACCTGAGGAGGTGACTACGGCGCATCCCGCGCTCAGCGCGACACACAGCGTAATTCCTCCGGCGAATCGAAGTGAGGGCATGTATGCCACGTTAGGACGATTTGTCCCCCCGCCATACCGCTTTGTCATTGTTTGGGCGTTTCTTTGACTGGAGTGTGGCAGGTCTGTGGCAGTGACATGGCCGATCCTTCGGATCGCGGGCTTGGCAGGGATGTTGGCCGCGACTCCGGATCGACGGGCTTGGCAGGGACGTTGGCCGCGCCTCCGGCACGGCGGCTTGGCCGCCCTCGGCCTGTGTTCTCCCTCGTCACTCCGGCCGCCTCGCGACCCGCATTCCTCAGTCCAGGCGCAGTCGCGGCCGTGTCTATGGCCGCGCCTCCGGCACGGCGGCTTGGCCGCCTTCAACCTGTGTCTTCCCTCGTCACTCCGGCCGCTCCGCGATCTGCGTTCCTCAGTCCAGGCGCAGTCGCGGCCAAGCTGGGACATACGACTCAGAGGGCAGGAATTGCCCAGGGGCTGTTGGGTTAACCTCGTTTGGGGGGTTGCGCAGGAGCGAGGAGGGCTGATGACCGGATATTTCGAGTCATACGTGGTTGTGGCCGTTTTGCTCGGGGTTGGTGTGGCGATCTTCGCGGGTGGGCTGCTGGTCAATCGGTTGCTTCGGCCCGATCGGCCTACGGCTGAGAAGCTGACCACTTACGAGTGCGGGGTCGACCCCGTTGGTGAGGGGTGGGCGCAGTCGCAGATCAGGTACTACGTGTTCACCTATCTTTACGTGGTCTTCGCGGTGGACGCGGTGTTCCTGTTCCCCTGGGCAACCGTTTTCGCCGATGTCGGCTTCGGTCTCACCACGCTGGTGGAGATGTTCGTCTTCCTGGCGTTCATCGCGCTGGGCATCCTGTACGCCTGGCGTAAACGCGTGCTCGCCTGGACGTGATTCGAGGAGGAGAATGCCACGCATGGCCGATCTTCCGATGCCGACCGTGGGGCCGGTATCCCGGCTCGCCCCCAAACCAATGAAGTTCGTCCTCAACTGGGGCCGCAAGTACTCCCTCTGGGTGTTCAACTTCGGCCTGGCCTGCTGCGCGATCGAGTTCATCGCGACCTCGATGAGCCGCCACGATTTCATCAGGTTCGGCGTCATCCCGTTCGCCAACGGCCCCCGCCAAGCCGATTTGATGATCGTCTCCGGCACGGTGACCGACAAGATGGCCCCCGCCGTGAAACGCCTCTACGAGCAGATGCCCGACCCCAAGTACGTGATCTCGTTCGGTGCGTGCTCCAACTCGGGCGGGCCCTACTGGGATTCGTACTGCGTGACCAAGGGCGTCGACCAGATCATCCCTGTCGATGTGTACGTCCCCGGCTGCCCGCCCCGGCCGGAGGCCCTGCTCCACGGCATCGTGAAACTTCAGGAAATGATCGCCACCGAGAACCTCAGTGACCGCTACGTCTGGGCCAAGGACCAGCCGGGCAACCCGGTGATCACATGAGCGGCGACGGGCGGGAATCGGCCACGGCTGATCGAGTCATGGACACGGCGGGTGTGCTCCCCGTCGGCCTGCTGCTGATGGCCGCCGCGCTGCCGCCCAGCGACAAGGGCCTGCCTGTCCGGGCTGTCCGGGCTGTCCGGGCTGTCCGGGCTGTCCGGGCGAAGGGTCGCGTGATCGCGTGATCGACTTTCCGGGAGCCGTGCTCTCCGAGAGCTTCGGTGAGACCACCGCCGACGTCGAACCATCCGGCTGGGCGGACGCGTTGCGGCACGCTCGCGATCAGGGTTTCACCTTCTTCGACTGGCTGACCGGGGTCGACGACCCGCCGGACGGCTTCTCCGTCGTGGCGCACGTCTTCGATCCGGAGTCCTTCGCGCACCTGCTGATCCGGACGCGGGTGCCGCGCGCAGATCCCCGCCTGCCCTCCGCGACGGGCGTCTATCGCGGGGCGAACTGGCACGAGCGCGAGACGTACGAGATGTTCGGGGTGATTTTCGAAGGTCATCCGGATTTGAAGCCGCTGCTGCTGCCCGACGGCTTCGAGGGTCATCCGCTGCGTAAGGATTTTGTGCTCGCCGCCCGGGTGGCGAAGGTCTGGCCGGGGGCCAAGGAGCCGGGCGAATCCGGTCATGGCGCGCCGAGCCGCCGCAAGATGGCTCCGCCCGGGGTTCCGGCCGATTGGGGCAAGGATGCTTGAGATCGCGCTCCGGCTCATCGTGATCATCGGTGCGTTCCTGCTGCTGCCGCTGATCGTCGGGCAGATGGAGCACAAGGCGATGGCGCATATGCAGTCGCGCCTGGGGCCGATGTACGCCGGGGGGTTTCACGGCTGGGCGCAGCTGATCGCGGATGGGGTGAAGTTCGTCCAGAAGGAGGACGTCATCCCGGCCGCCGCCGATCGGGCCATCTTCAAGATCGCCCCCGCGGTCGCGCTGGTGCCGTACCTGGTCGTGATGATCGTTATCCCGGTCGGGCCGGGTCTGTACGGCGTGGATCTGGACGCCGGGCTGTTCTTCGTGCTGGCCGTCATGGGCGTCGGCGTGCTTGGGTCGATCATGGCCGGGTGGTCGTCGGCCAACAAGTATTCGGTGCTGGGCGGGATGCGGTCGGCCGCGCAGCTGATGTCGTACGAGCTGCCGCTGGTGCTGGCCGCCTCCAGCGTGGCGATGGCGGCGGGCACCCTCTCGCTGACCGGCATCGTGGAGGCCTGGCAGTGGTGGTGGCTGCCCTGGCAGGCCATCGGCGCGGTGGTGTTCTTCGTGGCGGGGCTGGCCGAGTTGCGCCGCCCGCCGTTCGACATGCCGATCGCCGAGTCCGAGATCATCATGGGGCCGATGACGGAGTACACGGGCATCAGATTTGCCCTGTTCATGCTCACCGAATATGTCGGCATTGTGGTGCTTTCCGCGCTGACCACCGTGCTGTTCCTGGGCGGCTGGCACGGCCCGTTCCTGCCCGGTCCGGTGTGGACGCTCATCAAGATCTTCGTGCTGGCTTTCGTGGTGATCTGGGTCCGGGTCAGCTACCCGCGGATGCGCGAGGACCAGCTCCAGAAGCTCGCCTGGGTGGGGCTGGTGCCGCTCGCGCTGTTCCAGCTGGCGTTGACCGGTGTGGTGAAGGTGCTCTAGTGCACGATGCCCAGCATGACGTCTGAGGCTGAGGGGCGGTTCTCGGCGCGCTTGTCCAGGCAGGCGCGGGCGAGTTCGCGGAGGCTGGCGGGGAGGGCGCTCAGGTCCGGTTGATGGTTGATCACCCGGTTCAGGATGGCGGGGATGGTGTCGTCGCCGAACGCGGTCCTGCCGGTGGCGGCGAAGATCATCGTGGCGGCCCAGCTGAACACGTCCGTCTTCGGGCCGACCACCTCCCCGGCGAGTTGCTCGGGTGACATGTACGCGGGTGTGCCCATGATCTGGCTGGCGGTGGCGGTCACCTGGTCGAGCGCTTTGGCGATGCCGAAGTCGATCACGCGTGGGCCGTCGGCGCCGATCAGGACGTTGCTCGGCTTGAAGTCGCGATGCACGATTCCGGCCTTGTGGATGGCGGCCAGGGCGCCGGACGTGGCCAGGGCCAGGCGGATCAGGCCGTCCTCCGGGCGCGGGCCCTTCTCTCTGACCAGCTGGTCCAGGGACTGGCCGTCCACGAACTCGCTCACCACGTACGCGAGTTCGGCGGTGACGCTCACGTCCAGCACGCGCGCGGTAGAGAAGGGGGCCACCCTGCGGGCCGCTTCCACCTCGCGCAGGAATCTTGCCTGGGCCGCCTCGTCGCCGGCGATGTGCGCGTGCAGCACCTTGATGGCGACTTTCCGGCCCTGCGGGTCCACCCCGAGGTAGACCGAGCCCTGCCCGCCCTTGCCTAAGTTCCCGATCACCCGGTAGTGGCCGAGTTGCTGCGGGCGGTTCGATCCGTCGGCGGGTCCGTTGGCACCTGGACGGGTGGCGGCGTCCCGCCAAGGTGAGCGCGGACCGGTCGAATGCGGCTGCGGCGGCCCCATCGGCGGACCCATCTGCGGGCCCCTCGGCATCGGCTGGCCCATGGGCGGCCCCATCGGCGGGCGTGGACCGGTCATATGCCCGGCCGGGCGCGGTGGCGGCGGAGGGAAGCCCGGCCCCGGGGGCGGCATCGGCGGACGAACCGGCATCGGCGGGTACGGCTGGTTCATCTGGCTCATCTGGTGTGGCTGGTTCATCTGGTGGGGCGCCGGCTGGCCGTAGAAGACCTTGGTGCGGATGATCAGAGCCTGGATCAGGCCGCCGATCCAGTTGATGAGCAGCCCGACCGTCATGGTCGCGTCGAGCCACGGGGGCAGCAGCTCCAGGTCGTCGTACGAGGCGACGGCGATGACGAAGATGACGACACTCAGGACGTATCCGCCGGTCGAGATGATCAGCCACGGGCTGCGACGCCGGTATGCCGCATACCCAATGATGAACGGCGTACCGAACCCACAGGTAAACAGCGGGACCAGGGCCCACAATACGGTCAAGCCATCAGGGGTCCTGGGCTGTTGCTGCTGCCAATACGGGTTCACAGCGCGAGAATACGGATTTCTCGGCAATCAGGGGAGATACACGGTGTATTCCGCCAGTTCGTCATTGAGGTCTATGGGCAGTTCGAGCAGGACAGAAAGCTCGTTCGCCGAGGTGAACGGGCCTGTGGAGGCTCGAGCGGTAACAATTCGGTCAGCCAGCTCCGGGGTGATACCAGGAATGCTGCCGATCGCCTTCGCGGAGGCGTGGTTGATGTCGACCAGGCCGCCGTCGTCGTACTCGCCGGGAAGGTCCGGGTGGCCGATGCCGAGTTCCCTGGCCAGTGCCGGGTCGCGCGCGGCCAGCTCGCGGGACTCCCGGCGGAGGCGGCGGCGCGTGTTGGCGAGTTCCAGCGCACGCTCGTTGGCGGTCTTCTCGACCGGGCGGGTGTTGAAGACGGAGGCGCGCACGTAGAGCGTCTGGGCCAGGCCGCCGAACATGTTCAGGAAGAAGCCCAGCGTGGTGGTCGTGTCCAGCCATTGGGGCGCGGCGTCCATGGTCTCGTAGTTGGCCGCCTGGATGAGGAAGAGGGCCAAACTCGTCGCGTACACGCCGGCGGAGAGGAACAGCAGCGGGCTGCGGCGGCGGACGGCGGCGTGTGCGATCACGAACGGGGTGGCAGAACCGAGTGTGATCAGCGGGGCCAGAGCCCAGATGACGCTCAACGCGACCCGGGTGCCCGATTTCAGATGCCGGCGAGTGGGATGCACATGGCGAGGATACGGTTATGCCAGGTAGACGCTGTAGAGCGCCAGAAATATTCGGTTATTCCAGTATCTCGGGGACTTACGGCAGGTAGACGCTGTACTCGTCGAGTTCGTCGTTGAGGTAGACCGGGAGGTCGAGGGTGACCGACAGCTCCTCGGCTGAGGTGAAAAGTCCGGATTCGTGGCGGGCGTTGAGTACTCGATCGACGAGATCCGGGGTCATTCCGGGAACGGTCCCGATTACGCGCGCGGGTGCGTGATTGAAGTCGATCAGGCCGCCGTCGTCGTACTGGCGGGGGAGATCGGGCCGTCCGACGTGGAGTTCCTTGGCCAGTTTCGGATCGCGTTTGACCAGCTCACGTGCCTCCTGGCGGAGCTGGCGCCGGTATCGTGCATGCTCAAGCGCTTGCTCGTTCGGGGTCCGCTGGACCGGGCGCGTCTCGAAGACCGTGGCGCGGATCAGGAGCGAGTGGAGCGTTCCCCCGATCCAGCTTCCGAACAATCCGATCACCATGATCGCCGCTGGGATCCCCGGCACCCGATTCTCGTGGGAGTTCGCGATGGCCAACCACGCCGCCATCCCCGCCGCGTACACCACCGCGGCCACCCCAAGCCACCAGCTCCGCCGCTTCGCAGCCGCGTACCCCAGCGTGAACGGAGTCGCGAACCCGAAGGTCACCAGGGGCGCGAACGCCCACAGAAAGCTGCCCGCGGTCGACCGCGGCGGGTGGTCCATATGTGAACAATACGCGGGAAACCCCTCCGAGCATCCTGGTCGGCGAAGCACGCGCCCCCTAACTTCCCGGGGCGGCAATAGTGCGTCATGATGTTGAATCGTGGCGCGCATACCAGGTAAAGGGCTGGCGAAGGGGCTGGCTGTCACCCTGCGACACATGCTGCGCAGATCGGTGACGCAGCAGTATCCAGAGGTGCAGCCGGAGTTGCCGCCGCGCAGCCGCGGGGTGATCGCTCTGGTCGAGGAGAACTGCACCTCGTGCATGCTGTGCGCGCGGGAGTGCCCCGACTGGTGCATCTACATCGACTCCCACAAGGAAACCATCCCCGCTCCCGAAGGCGGCCGCCCCCGCCAGCGGAACGTGCTCGACCGTTTCGCGATCGACTTCTCGCTCTGCATGTACTGCGGCATCTGCATCGAAGCGTGCCCCTTCGACGCCCTCTTCTGGGCGCCCGACTTCGAATACGCCGAACACGACATCAGGGACCTCCTTCACGAGAAGGACCGGCTGGCCACCTGGGCGACCCGCGTTCCACCCCCACCCGCCCACGAACTCGGCGCGGAACCCCCCAAGGAACTGGCCGCGGAGTCCGCTCCCCGCCCGTCCGCCAGATCCATCCGCCCCCCGGGCGCCCTCCCGAAACGCCCCTCGTCCGAGGGGGATGCGTGACCCCCGCCTTCTGGCCACCGACGGCACAGGAAATCGTCTTCCTGCTGCTCAGCGTGGTCGCGGTCGGCTCGGCCCTGCTCGTCGTCACCACTCGCCAACTTGTGCACGCCGCCCTCTGGCTGGTCGCCTGCTTCGGCGCCCTCGCGGGCACCTACCTGGTCCTGACCGCGGAGTTCGTCGCGTGGGTCCAGGTCCTCATCTACGTGGGCGCGGTCGTCGTGCTCATGCTGTTCGGCATCATGCTCACCCGCGCCCCCATCGGCCGCACCGCCGACCTCAACTCAGGTAACCGCGTCATCGCGGCCATCGTCGCCATCGCGACCGCCGCTGTCCTGGTTACGGTCGTCATTGACGGTTTCCGCACGGCGTATACGCCGTTGGAGCCCGGCACCGGCTCGGCCGAATCCCTCGGCGGCAGCATCTTCCGCATCTGGGTGCTCCCGTTCGAGGCCCTGTCGGTCCTGCTCCTCGCCGCTCTGATCGGTGCCATCGTGATCTCCCGAACCGACATCAAGGGCCGCGAATGACCCGCGAACCCGACCCCCAGGCGGTGGGCTGACCATGCACGTCGTCTATCCCGCCGTCGTGGCCGCCCTCCTTTTTTCGATCGGCGTGTACGGCGTGCTCGCCCGGCGCAACACCATCCTTGTTCTGATGTCGGTGGAGTTGATGCTGAACGCGGTCAACCTCAACTTGGTCGCGTTCGATGTCTGGTTGCGGGATCAGTTGCACGGCGGTCAGGTGCTCACCCTGTTTGTGATCGTGATCGCCGCAGCCGAGGTGGGCATCGGCCTGGCGATCGTCCTGGCCGTCTATCGGAACCGCCAGAGCATCGACCTGGACCGCCTACGCGAACTGTCCGAGCCCACCGAACTATCCGACCCACCCAGCCCTAATGGAGCGCAACCGGTGGCGACGAAGGTCACGACCGGAGGTGGTCCGGAGTGATCACGAAGGCTGTTGTATCTGGTGATCGGTGCCTTCGCGTTTGCGGGGTGGCGTGGCGGCTTGGTCGTGCGCGCCCAGACGCGGTGGCTGCTGTGTCGGGCGGTCGGGATTCGCACCCTCATGTTTGCCAGGTGGCGCGGCGGCATAGTCGTTTGCACCCAGACGGAGGCGTGGGGGTGATCGCGGAGGCTGTTGTGTCTCGCGGTCGGAATTGGTGTCCTAGCGCTGGCCGGGGATGGCGTAGACGTTTGCGCTCAGATGTGGACGTGGGGGTGATCGCAGAGGCTGTTGTATCTGGTCTGGATCGGTGTCGTCGCGTTTGCCAGCTGGTGGGACGACATGGTCGTTTGCGCTCAGACGGAGGCGTGGGGGTGATCGCGGAGGCTGTTGTGTCTCGCGGTCGGGATCGGTGCCCTGCCGCTGGTCGGGTGGTGGGGCGGCCTGGTCGTTTGCGCTCGGATGGAGGCGTCGGAGTGATCTCGGAGGCTGCTTCCGGAGGTGTCGGGGGATGATCGTTGCCGCCGCGCTCATTGTGCTGTTGCCCTTTGTCGGGGCGGTGGCGGGGTTGTTGGGGTCGCGGTGGCCGCGGGGCGGGAGCCGTACTGAGGAGAACAACGCTCGGGCCAATCGGCGGGCTGGCTGGTTCGCGGTGGGTCCGGCGGCTGGGGCGCTGGTTTTGACGGTGTGGCTGGCCTGGCAGGTGTCCGGTGCGGGTGGGTCCGCTGATGTGTTCTGGGCCGAGTTTCTGCCGGGGTCGGCCGAGGGCACGTTGAGCGTGATCGATACCGGAGCGATCCCGATCTCGGTGGGGCTCCAGGTCGATGGATTGTCGGTGCTGACTGCCATCCTCGTGACCGTGGTGGCGACGGCGGTGCAGGTCTACTCGGTGGGGTATCTCCGGGGCGATTCGCGCTTTCCTTCGTACAGTGCGTTTATCAGCTTGTTCACCAGTGCGATGCTGCTCGTGGTGTTCGCCGCCGATCTTCTGGTGCTGTATGTCGGCTGGGAGATCATGGGGTTGTGCTCGTACCTGTTAATCGGGCACTGGTGGGAAGATCGCGCGAACTCCCGCGCGGCGGTGAAGGCGTTCCTCGTCACCCGGCTGGGTGATGTGGCCTTCCTTTTCGGGATATTTACCCTAGGTTTCGCGGCAGGCAGCTTCCGGATCGATGACGTGATCGCCGCCGACATCCCGACGGGAACGCTGGTCCTGGCGACGATGTTGCTGCTCGGCGGTGTCGCCGGGAAGAGCGCGCAGGTGCCGTTGCACACCTGGCTGCCCGACGCGATGGCCGGTCCGACCCCGATCAGCGCGCTCATCCACGCGGCCACCATGGTCGCCGCCGGGATCTTCATCGTCGCCCGGCTGTTCCCCGTCTTCCCGCAACCCACCCTGGACGTTCTCGGCGTGCTGGCCGCCATCGGCATGCTCGGCGCCGCTCTCGCCGCGCTCGCTCAGGACGATCTCAAACGTGTCCTGGCCTATTCGACGATCAGCCAACTGGCATACATGGCCGCCGCGCTCTCCGCAGGCTCACCCGACGCCGCCATTTTCCATCTGATCAGCCACGGCGCCTTCAAAGCCCTGCTGTTCCTCTGCGCCGGCGCCGTCATCCACCATGTCGGCTCCAACCTGCTGAGCCACATGGGCGGCCTCCGCCACGCCATGCCAATCACCTTCTGGACGATGACCATCGGTTTCGCCGCGTTGATGGGCCTCCCTCCCACCAGCGGTTTCTTCAGCAAAGACGCCGTCATCCTCGCCATCGAACATTCCACCAGCCCGATCCGCCTCTTCCTGTACGGCTCCGCGTTGATCACCGTCGGCGTCACCGGGGCGTACGCGATCCGGGCCTGGCTGCGCACCTTCTTCGGCGAAGAACACGTCCATGCCCTCGCGGAACCCACCCCCGGCACCGCCCACGTCTTCGACGGCCGCGAAGCGCCCCGCACGATGGTGTGGCCACTCGTGCTACTCGCGATCCCCGCCCTCCTGCTGGGCTTCATCGGCGTCGCCGACATCGACTGGCCGTCGGCCGCGATCAGCCTGCTCGTCGCCCTCCTCGGCGCGGGAATCGTCTATACGACCTGGCGTGGAGCTCCCCACTCAGATCCCGCCCGCCTGCTCGGGCCGTTCCGTGGCCCTTGTGAACAGGCCTTTTACGTGGATCGCGTCTATGCGGCGCTGATCGCCCGCCCAACGCTGGCGCTGGCTCGTGGCGTTGTCCGGACCGATACACATGTGGTGGATGGGGCGGTTCGTGGCTCTGGTCGGCTCACAATTGGCCTGTCTTCCCTCGCCAGGCTCAGCCAGAACGGTAACGCCCAGTTGTATGTGACGGGCTTGCTGGCGGGAGTCCTATTGATCGCCGTGGGGGCGGTGGTGCTGGGATGAGGGCTGACGAATTTCGTCCGGTTCAACGTCTGGTTGTAGATCGAGTTTTCGTTGAGGCGGCTGAGCACGAGCGTCCCAAAGGGCCGAACGCGTGCCGTTCTGCGGCGTATCCGATGGCTGAGCGCCCCGAAGGGCCGGTGGATCGGAGAATCCGGCAAGCGTTGGGGCGGCTCGTGGGCGATCGACGCGGGTGGGTGGGGGAGCCATCGTGTGGTGGTTTTGGCGTTTTCGCGGGAGACCACGGTGATGGCGGGGCCGGGCGGAGCCCGGGGAGAAACAAAGGGTGGGTGGGTGGGAGAACCACGATCCCGCGACTGCCAATTTGTCCGGCAACCACGGCGATGACGGGGCCGGGCGGAGCCCGAGGGAAAACAAAGGGCTGGGTGGGTGGGAGAACCCCCGCAAACATTTGCTATGTCCGGCCTCGGGGGCTTCTCGGGGCGGTGATATCTGAATGAGCAGTTCTGGATGGCTTTTGGTCGTGCTGGTGGCGTTGCCGCTGGTCGGGGCCGCCGGGCTGATGGCTCCGGCTTTTGCCGGGCGTGTTCCTCGGGGATATGGCTTGGCCGTGTCCGGAGCCACGCTGGCGGTGGCGGTCGTCTTGCTGGCAGGGTTCGACTACTCCGCACCGGAGCGCATGCAGTTCGAGACCGATGTGCCATGGATCCCAGGCCTGGATCTCCGCTTCCATCTGGGACTCGACGGCATTTCCCTACCTTTGATCGCTCTGACCGCCTTGCTGAGTTTCCTATGTTTCGGTTACCTCGCAGGGCGATCCTCACAAGGCGGGATCCGGCTTGAGGCACTCCGGCCAAGAGCGCTCGTCTTCACCTTGCTGGTCCTCGAATTCGGCATGATCGGCACATTCGTCGCGCTCGATCTCCTGCTGTTCTTCGTGTTCTTCGAGGTCGTACTGATCCCGATGTACTTCGTGATCGCGATCTGGGGCGGCACACAGCGACGCGCCGCAGCGATCAAGTTCATCCTCTACACCTTGCTCGGCTCCGCCGTACTCCTCCTGGGACTGCTCCTGATCTGGTCCCAAACCGGCACCCTGGACATGGTCGCTCTCGCGCAATCCCATCCGATGTCACGAGCGACGCAAATCATCGCATTCATCGCCATCGGTCTCGGCCTCGCGGTGAAGACCCCCATGTGGCCACTGCACACCTGGCTCCCCGACGCCCACACCGAAGCCCCCACCGTGGGTTCAGTCCTCCTAGCAGGCGTCCTGCTCAAAATGGGCACCTACGGCTTCGCCCGAATCGCGATCCCTATTCTCCCCGAGGGCGCCGCAACCATCGCCCCCTGGCTCGGCGCCTTCGCCGTCGTCGGCATCGTGTACGGCGCACTCGCCTGCCTGGCCCAGCAAGACCTGAAACGAATGATCGCCTACTCCTCCGTCGGCCACATGGGCTTCATCCTGCTCGGCTTCGCCACCCTCACCCCCGTAGGCATCAACGCCGCCCTTTTCGGAAATGTCGCCCACGGCCTCATCACCGGCCTCCTCTTCTTCATCGCCGGAGCCATCAAGGAACGCTACGGAACCGCCGACATGACCCGCCTGGGCGGCGGAATGCTCGGCCGCCTCCCCTACGTCGGCTCCCTACTCACCTTCGCCTGCATCGCCTCCCTCGGCCTCCCCGGCCTAGCCGGCTTCTGGGGAGAAATGCTCGCCCTACAAGGCGCATTCCAACCCGCAGCCATCCTGTCCCGCCCCCTCTTCCTCGTCTTCATGACCATCGGCGGCCTAGGCGCAGTCCTCACCGCCGCCTACTTCCTCCTCATGCTGTCCCGCATAACCCACGGCCACCCCGGCGACCCCCTCACCACACCCCCCGGCGAAACAACAGAAGGAATCCCCGGCCTAGCCGAGCCCGCAGCCACCGAAACAGCAACAGCCGAAGACCCCCTCCTCCTCAGAACAGCCGACGTCATGCCGTCCGAATTGGCTGCGTGGGTTCCGCTGGTTGTGTTGACCGTGCTTTTCGGGCTCTGGCCGTCGGCATTGCTCGGGCTCACCAACCCTGTCGTCCAATCCCTGCTGGGGGCGCCATGATCCGCGCAGGGCTCACTGGGCTCCCCGGGACGGCTAAGGACGGAGGGATCGTCGGCATTGCTTATCGACCCCGTCTCCCTGCTAGGAGCCCCATGATCCGCGCAGGCTCACTGGGCTTCCCGGACCGGCGAGGAACGGAGGGGGCGGGATGATTCAGTCCATCGACTACTGGGCGATCGCCGCGCCGTTGATTCTCGCGTTGACCTCGGGGTTGGTGCTCGTTCTCGATGTCTTCCTGCCCAACCGGGCCGGAGTGTCGCGTACCGTCCTCGGGCTGGTTTCGCTGGTGGGGGTGCTGGCGGCGCTCGGGGTGGTGGTGGCGCAAGCCGTACACGGGGATGAGTTGCGGACGTTCTGCGTGCCAGGGGACGCCGCGTCGTGTTCGTTCGTGATGGATTCGTTCACGGAGATCTTCGCCGGGCTGACCCTGGTGGCGGGCGCCGTCGTCGTGCTGCTGTCGATGGCGGAGCTGGCCGGTGGGCGGATTCCGGTGGGGGAGTGGTACTTTCTGCTGCTGGCGACGCTGACTGGCGCGGTGCTGCTGCCCGCCGCGCGGGACCTGGTCATGCTGGTCGTCGCCCTGGAACTGGTGTCGCTCCCGGTGTTCGCGTTGACGGCGCTGCGACGATACGACGGCCGGGCCTCCGAAGCGTCGTTGAAGCTTTTCGTGGTCTCCGTGGTGTCGACCGCGGTCATGCTGTTCGGGGTTTCGCTGCTCTACGGCATGACCGGTGCGGTGCATCTGGACCGCCTGGCCGCAGCCCTGCGACCGACATACTCGTATAGTTCCACCTTCTACGGCGGCTCGGCCATGCTGGTCCAGCAGGCGGAATCCACCGGTGCCGTGCTCCACAACGGCTCCGCCGTCGTGACCGTAGGCGTCGTGCTCGTCGTCGCCGGGTTCGCGTTCAAAGTCGCGGCGGTGCCGTTCCACTTCTGGGCGGGCGACGTCTACGAAGGCGCGCCGGTGCCGGTGGCCGCACTGCTGTCGGTGATCTCGAAGGCGGCGGGCTTCGCCGGATTGATCCTGGTCCTCAGCCGTGCCCTGTTCAGCGAGGCCGCCACCTGGACACCCCTCGTCGCGATCATCGCCGCGCTCACCATGACGGTCGGCAACGTCCTCGCGCTCCGGCAACGCCACGCGGTGCGCATGCTCGCCTGGTCGTCGGTCGCGCAATCGGGCTACATCCTGGCACCGCTCGCGGTCCACATGGACGTCGTCGCCCTGATGAACGCCATGACCGGACCCGCCGCCGTCATCAGCAACCCGGAGGCCGCACCCGCCGCGACCGGATCCGGTGCGTCCGTCATCTCGAAATCGCAGGCCATCGAGCTATCCGGCGATGTCGGCATGCCCTGGGCCGTGAACGCCTCGATCGCCTACCTGGTGTTCTACGCGGCCATGAACCTGCTGGCGTTCGCCGTGGTCATGCTGATCTCCCGCAGGCACGCGCGAAACCAGCTCGACGACTACCGAGGGCTCGCCTATCGCAGCCCCGGGGCCGCGATCTCCCTCGCTTTCGCCCTGATCTGCCTGGCCGGGCTCCCTCCAGGCCTCGCGGGCCTGTTCGCCAAGGTCGTCGTGTTCCGCGAGATCGTCGCGGGCGGCCTCGGCTGGCTGGCGATCGTCATGGCGGTCAACACCGTGATCGGGCTCTACTACTACCTGGCGTGGACAGCCCGGCTGTTCACTCCGGCTCCGGCAGGCGAGAGCCGTACCGTGACAGAAGAGCGCGGGCGGACTCCCGTGATCATCGCCATCGGCGCGGCGTTGCTGCTCACGGTCGCCTTCTCGGTGGTGCCCCAGCTGGTGCTCGGCACCCTCGCCTGACCCCCGTTTCCGGGAACGTTCGACCGGACCGCGCGCGTTGGACGGTAGGCGGGCGCGGGTCGCTCCGCTTCTTCGGGCTGACCGGGAGGAGGAGGGCGTGCGTCACAACGGTGTGCGTACGGCGGTGCTTCTGGGGGTTCTGTCCGGTTTGATGCTGGCGGTGGGGGCCTGGATCGGCGGCGGCACCGGGGTGCGGATCGCGCTGCTGATCGCGCTCGGAGCCGGTGGCGTGGCGTTCTTCTGCTCGGACCGCATCGCCCTCGCCGCCCTGCGCGCCCGCCCCGTCGGCGAGGTAGAACAGCCAGAGTTGTACGGCATTGTCCGCGAACTCTCGTATGACGCCCGCCGCCCGATGCCCCGCCTGTACCTCTCCCCGACCAACCAGCCGAACGCCTTCGCGACCGGTCGCAACCCTCGCAATGCCGCCATCTGCGTCACCCGCGGCCTGATCACCCTCCTGGACGAACGGGAACTGCGCGGCGTGATCGCGCACGAACTCTCGCACGTCTACAACCGCGACATCCTGCTCAGCTCGATCGCGGGCGCGCTGGCCACGATGATCACCTATTTCGGCTACATCGGCGTGCTCTTCGGCTTCACCGACGACGGCGACGAACCCCCCGGCCTGCTCGGCACCCTGATCCTGCTGACCCTCGGCCCGGTCGCCGCCACCATGATCCGACTGGCCGTCGCCCGCTCCCGCGAGTTCGCCGCCGACGAGGCCGCGGCCCGCCTGACCGGCGACCCCGCATCCCTGGCGAGCGCCCTTCGCAAGATCGACGCAGGCACTCGGCATCTCCCGCTCCCGCGAAACGCCCAGATCATCTCGGCCGGTCACATGATGATCGCCAGCCCATTCGGCGCTGGCTCGTGCTTCGCCACACACCCGCCGACCACAGAACGCGTCGCCCGCCTGGAACGTATGGCGGGCCGCCCGGCCTGAGCGAGTTCCCGTCAGGAGTGCTGATGGGCCGGGTCCGTCTCGTCGGGGCGCAGGGCGGGCAGCCCGTCGATGCTCTCGCGGTTGTTCTTGGCCCGATAGGCGCGGCGTTCTTGCACGTCCTTGCGGCCTGCCCACTCATCGAGGAGCGTACGATCCTTCTCGAACGTCATGAAGGGGACGGAGAAACCGCACGAATCGGTGATGCGATCGCAGGCGACCACGATGATCGAGCGAACTCCCGGGTGCGGCCCGAACTTGCCGATCAGCTGGGCGAATCGCGGATCTTCCGGGGTGACGACCGTGCCGGTGCCGTACAGGCGGACGATGTTGGGTTTGCCGGAGAACGCGCAGAACATGACGGTGATGCGGCTGTTGTCGCGGATGTGGGCGATCGTCTCTACGCCGCTGCCGTCGAGATCGAGATAGGCGACTGTGGTCTGGTCGAGGACGGCGAACGTGTCCGCGTATCCCTTGGGGGAGACGTTGACGTGCCCGCCGGATTCTGGGGCGGTCGCGACGAAGTAGACCGGCTGTGAGGCGATGAACTCCCGCAACCGGTCTGTCAGTTCCTCATAGATCTTGCCCATATGGTGACGATAACCCGGCTCATCCTCCTGGCAGCCGGTAGTCCCAAACCTTGGACTTGATCTTGAACGAGTCGGTCTTCTTCGTCTCGCCGGTGCCGGCGTCCAGGTGCCACGATGTCGTCAGGGTGGCGGTGTAGCTCTCCGTGTCATGGAACGTCCAGACCGAAAGCCGATCACTGGTGTCCCACAGCACCCGCTGCACCGACTCCGTCTTCGGAATCGCCACCTCGATCCGCTCGCCGACCGTGTCGAGAGCTAGGTCGTAGGTGCGCAGATACTTCTTGCCGGTGGCGCTGTTCACGATCACGGCCACCGTGGCGCCGTCGTCGGCCAGCGTGACCGGTGAATTGTTCGAGACCACCTGCGGGACGACCTGGCTGTTCGCCACGTTGCCCGTCGTGTCGTACGCGATGTACTTGAGGGTGTTCTCGTTCGTGTACTCGGAGGCGAGGACGTATTTCCCGCCCGGGCTGATGGACTCGACCGAGGCGTTGCCCTTGACCGTGCTGACCGTGCCGGTTTCCACTTCGACGATCCAGGACGGCCGCCTGGCGGTGTCACCGAGGTAGTCGACGGCCAGGAGCGTCCCATCCTTGGATAAGAACGTTCCAATATCGCCCATGGTGAGCCCTTTGGGTACCTGGGCGACCTTGCTGGGGAGCGTGAACACCTTGTCCGTGGTCAGGTCGCGGACCACGAGTCGCCGGTCGGACTTGCGGAAGTACGCGACCCGTTGCCCGTCACCGCTCAGGGTGATCGGCAGCGATACCTCCGTGGAGGTTTTGCCGTTCGCTTCGACCTGGAAAACCTGCGCGTCCGCCAGCACGAACTGCTTGCCATCGCGTCGCGTTATCGTCCACGGGCCGCACGGCACCCGGTAATCCTTTTTCGGGCAGCTTTTCAGCACCGCATATCGAGCGGTAGCGTCCGTATCCTGCGCCTGCGCTGGATACGCCACAACGACGGATGCCGCCGCGACCGCCAGAATCGCCAGTCTTTTCATCGTCATTTCCTTTCGTTACTTGAAGTAGATGCGACCGCGCGCCCAAAGGTTGCACAACGAATTGATAACGGATGTTGGGTACGCGTGACGAACTCGATCCGACAGGCCGGTGAAACCGGGATCGACCAGGCTCGTCCTGTGAACACGTCAACCGAATCCCGACATGGCCTGCCAGGTCGTCCCTCGTACTGCCGGCGCGGCATGCTGGAGCGTTTCCGCGCAGGTGACGAAGCCGCGTTCGCTGAGATCGGGGCCCGTTACCGGCCCGCCCTGTTCCGTACCGCTCTGACCCTGCTCGGGGACGCGCATCTGGCCGAAGAGGCGGTCCAGGACGCGCTGCTCCGCGCGTGGCGGAACGCGTCAAGCTTCGACAGCGATCGCGAAATCGCTCCCTGGCTGTACCAGATCGTCCGGCGCTGCGCGTTCAGCGTGCACCGGCGGGTCAGCCGCCATCCGGCCACCGTCGAACTTCTGGACACCATCCCTGAACCGGCTACCGATAGCGATGTTTTGGATTCTGTGCGGCATGCCGTACAAAATCTTGAACCGGATCACCGGCGGGTGGTCGAGCTCATGTACTTCGAAGGTCTGACCCAGCAGGAAGTCGCCGACCAGCTCCGCGTACCGATCGGAACAGTGAAGTCACGCGCTTCCCGGGCTCATGACCGTCTCGGTGAACTTCTCGCACAACGATGAATTCGTCAGAAACGAAAACCGGGCCCGGGATTGAATCCCGGCCCAGTTTTCGGATGTTTCTCAGCTGACGGTCTCGCAGTTGACCGTCGCTCGGTCCATCAGCGCATGGTCGTTGTCGCTGGCGCCGCCGATGAAGGCGATGGTGCTGACGCCCGGTGCGGTGCTCGTGAAGAAGGTGTCATTCCCGCCCTCGCCGGCCTAGTACGCGGCCACCCGCGCCTGCCTTCCTCAACATGCCGAACCGCGAACAGCGCCCAGACATGGGCCGAGGCACAGGGAAGACGCGTGGTCGACCGTGTGCCTCGGAAATCGCCCGTGGAACGAGAACAGAAACGCCGTCTCGTCAGCGGTAGTTCTTGAACTGGAGCGCGATGTCGAGATCCTTGCCCTTGAGCAGGGCGATGACCTCCTGCAACTCGTCCTTCTTCTTCGAACTGACCCGGAGCTCCTCGCCCTGGATCTGCGCCTTCACGCCCTTCGGCCCCTCATCCCGGATGAGCTTGGAGATCTTCTTGGCGTTCTCCTGGTCGATGCCCTCCTTGAGCGCCACGGCCATCCGATACTCCTTACCGGACAGCTTCGGCTCCTCGGCGTCGAGCACCTTGAGCGAAAGCCCGCGCTTCACGAGCTTCTCCTTGAACACATCGAGAACCGCGTTGGCGCGCTCCTCGCTGTTCGCCTTGATCTCGATCCCCTTCTGCCCCGACCAGGAAATGGTCGCCCCGGTCCCCTTGAAGTCAAACCGATGCCCGACCTCCTTGACCGTCTGGTTCAAGGCGTTATCGACCTCCTGCCGGTCGATCTCCGACACCACGTCAAAACTGCTATCGGCCATCGCTGTCCGTATCCTCTCCTCGTTCGATTCCGACCTTAGTAGCCGCGAGCTCACACGTCCCTGCGCATGACCACACGCGGCTCAACCGCAATCCCCGACTCCCGCTCATACGCCACCAGCCTCGCCATCTCGGGCCCCCACCGCTCCGCCTCCAGTACGGCAAAGCCCCGCCGCGCGTACCACGGCGCATTCCACGGCACATCCCGAAACGTCGTCAAGGTCACCGCATCCGACACCGCCGCCGCATGCTCGCACACCGCCTGCAGCAGCGCGCCCCCAATCCCGCGCCCCCCATCCTCAGGACGCACCGCCAGCTGATCGAGATGCACCACCCCATCAACCCACCCCACCAGCGCGAACCCCACCGCCGGCCGCCCCGCCACAATCACCCGCCCCGGCTCCGTACACCCTTCGATCATGGTCGTCCCCGCCGGAAACGTAATCCCCACCTCCGCGAACATCCCATCCGCGGCCAACTCCACCCCCACCAGCCCCGCAAGATCCCCCACCTTGGCCCACCTGATCACAACCCCCATCCTCCCTCATTTCCCCCCACCACCCACCCCGCCCACCGCCTGCAAACCGGGTGTCACGAGCACCCGCGAAGTCCGCTATTCTTCTACCTGTCACCGCGCAAGCGGAAGACAAGGCAGGTTGCCCGAGCGGCCAAAGGGAGCGGACTGTAAATCCGTCGGCTCAGCCTACCCAGGTTCGAATCCTGGACCTGCCACCAACAGCAGAAAAGGCCCTTGACCAGCACGTACGCCGGTCAAGGGCCGTTCTCGTCTGTCCGGCTGTGTCCGGCTAGCGTCGGCCTTCTACGGGTAGCCGTTCCCAATGCGTTCCCACGATCAAGGGCGGGTAGCGTCCCAGATCCGGCGCATGGCGTCCGCCTCCTGGCCGTAGATGCACTTGGCGTAGACACGCAGCAGGACGTCTACGCTGTGCCCTGCCCACGCAGCGACCTGAGGCGCGGGAACCCCGGCATTGAGCCACGTGGACACGGCGGCATGCCGCAGCGCGTAGGGGACGTCCATGAGTGGTGATGAGGCTTCCTCGGGGGTGAATGCTTCGGCTCTGGCCTCGTGGAACACCTTGAGGTAGGCGCGGTCGGTCATCTGTCCGCCTCGGGGGCCGACGAACACGCGACCTTCCGGGCCGGTGCCGAACTCCTTTAGGTGTCCGCGAAGCAGAGACACCAGATCCGGATGAATCGGAACAGGGCGTGTCTCGCCATCCGCGCGATGTTTAAGGGCGCGCCTCTCGCGAGGCTTACCGCTATTGGTCCAGCGACTTCCGGCACGCGGTTCAGCGTTGGTAAGCCGCATTTCTCCCCATCCATCGTCAGGCAGGCTCACCAGGTGTTCCTTTCGAAGGTCTATGACCTCTTCGGGACGTAGAGCAGCGAAGTACATACATGCGAAGAACGCTTCCATTCGCTCACCGCGCTTACCGTTCTTGCGAACCGTTGTGAAGAACCGTCTCGCCTGCTCGATGTTGATGACCGTACGAGGGTCAACGCTTGCTAGCTTCCGGGGCTTGGTCCACTTCACACTCTTGAGAGGATTCGCCGGAAGGGCGCTGATCTCGCGTGCATACTCCATTGCGTTGTTGAGGATCGCGCGCTTGCGATTCGCTGTGTTCGCCGCAGCCAGCTCACCGGTTTTGATGCGGCTCACCCGATCGAGTAGCGCACGGGTCAGCGTGGCACCCTTCCCGGGCTCGCAGAGCGCGAGAAGCGGCGTGGTGTGCTGCTCCAACCAGCGAATCGTTTCCCGTAGCTCAGGAGGCGGCTCTTTCTGGTCTCGGATCCGCGTGCTGTAGGACCAGCGGAGGGCGGCGCGTCGTACCTCCCTCGGTGGGGCATCCTTCTCGGACGTCATGAGCGCTTCTGTGGCGTCAGTCAGAGTTTCGGCGATTCCTCGCCGATGGTTTGGAGAGGCGTACGGCCATTTGACGTCTGCATAAGAGAGCGTAAAGGCGTACCAGCTCACCGAGGATTCTTCCCGATGCCAAGAGACGGGGCGGCCAGAGCTAACGCTGAACGCCTCGCCCTCACTGGCGGCAGTGACCAGCTTGGAACGGAATGCGTCGGCCAGAGCTGCCTTACTGAAACTCTCTTTCCAGATTTCGTCACCTACCTTCCAGAGAACGCGGTACGACGTGATTACGCCTTTGACGTTCTTGCGCTTCTCTGTCTTGTAGATCCGGACACGGAACGTGGTATCGCTCATCAGGCGGCCATGTCCTCTCGGGATTCCAGCCACCGGTCAAGGTCGCTACGGCGGACGAGAAGATTGCCATTGGGAAGTTTGATGCAAGGTGGCGCGCACCGCTTGGCGCGCCATTCATAGAAGGTGGAACGGGAGATTCGTAGTTCTGCGCAGACCTCAGCGAGCGTGAGCTTTGCATTGGAGGCGTGCATGGCCTTCCAGGTTCCTTCCATGATCGGGAGGGGGGAAGCCTCGGCGGTTGTGCTTGGCGGCTTGCCGCCGAGGCGTCTTGGCGCGTTTTGAGGGGGGTAGCCGTAACAGCCGTAACAGCTTCATTTCCGCAGCTCAGCGCCGTACGGCTTGGTTGGGTGTTACGGCTTAAGCCGTAACAGGGTCGGAAGCCGTCGCGGGCTGACCTGCGGTGTTACGGCTATTACGGCTGTTACGGGTTCCCCCGCCCATGGTCAGGATTGCGGCCTCGGGGACGGGTTCGACGGTCGGGCAGTAGCGCCCCCATGCGTCGGTGAAGTCGCCACGGTGGTACCCCCGGGCGGGACCGTTGGCGAAGCGGATCATGACGGGGCGGATGCCGTATTCGCGGAGCATCGCGCCGAGTCTCATGGCGGTGAGTCCGGCCGGTCCGTGCTCGTTCCATTCGCCTTCGGGGTCGGCCTTGAGGCGTTCCAGGAGTAGGGCGGTGGGCAGGGCGGTGTCGGTGGCGAACGCGGTGCGGCAGGAGGCCAGCAGGCGGACACGTGCCGAGGTGTGGTCGTTGTCGTCGGCCTCGGCGGTCAGGGCCAGGGCGGCGGCGCGGGCGCGGTCGGGCCAGCTGTGGCCTGCGTAGTCGGCGACGATGACCAGGGGTTCCCAGGTGTCGGCGGCGCGGTCTTCCACGGGCATGGCGGGTTCTGCCTGCTCCAGGGTGGGCAGGTCGGCGCGTAGCCACTGCTCTAAGCGCGTGGCCAGTGTCTGGCGGAGGGGTTGCCGGTCGCGGCGGTGTCGGTAGGGTGCGGCATTCTCGCCGGGGGCGCGGCGGCGCATGTGGATGACGACGGCGCGGTCTTCGATGGTGTCGGGCATCGCGCCGATACCGGCTAGCGCCGCCATGGCGAAGGTCGGGATGCTCTCCACGCGGTTGGTAGCAGCGTCGTAGCGTTTGGCGGGCCGGTTGCGCTGGTGCCCGGCATTCAGGAGGCCGCGAAGGTCTTCGTTGCCGTCCGCTTTCGGGCCGAAGATGGTGTCAGCTTCGTCCACGAGCATGGTGGGCGGGTCCTCGGTGATGGATCGGTAGACGGCGGCGCTTGAGGAGTTGACGGTGATGAACGGCTCGTGGCAGGTGGCTTCCACGATGTCCAGCAGCCGGGACTTGCCGCACCGCTTTTCCGGTCCTCGGATGACCAGGCGCGGCGCGTGTGCCCATGCGGGTTGAGCGTGGGTGGCGGCGATCCACAGCGTGACAGCGTCGGCGCTTTCGGCGGTGGGCAGGATGACGTAGCGGGTGAGGGCGGCGCGGAGCTGGTCAAGCAGGTCAGCGCCGTTGTCCGGGCGGTGGGTCATGGTGGGCTCCCTGGTTGATGCTGCTCATACGGCCTTGCGGCGCGGTGGAGCGGTCATGCCTGCTTTGAGGCCGCAGGCGATGACGGCGGCGATCTCGCGGGGCGGGTTGGGGTCTCCATCGGTGTTGGCTGCCTCGGCGGCGTTCTGGAGTGCGGCGCTCACCAGGTCGGCGGGCAGCGCGCCACGCGCGACCAGCTGGCCGAGGTTGAACGCGGCGGTGTTGAGGGTGCGGTTCCGGGCGCCGCGCCGGGCGGTGGCCACGCGGTCGGCCTCGGCGCGTAGGGCGGCCTCGCCGTACCTGCTCAGCCGGTGGCCGGGCAGGGCGGCCAGGAGATCGGCGGTGCTGGCCGAGGGCGGCGGCTTGGGGGTGAGCGCTTCGGCCAACCAGCCGGGCAGTAGCGCGGGTGGCGCGTCGCGGGTGATCTCATACGGACCGGTGCCGTCGCGCTGGTTGACGTAGCTGCCGGGACCGACCACATAGCCGCCGCTGGCGCGGGTGTCGATCAGCCAGCCGAGGCCGCCCGTTTTGCCGGCCGAATTGCGCAGGCGTCGGCCGGGCGGGGCGGCGTAGTACAGATGCAGGCCACCACGCCGGGTGCGCACTGTCAGGGTGTCGCCAGGGTAGGGCTGACCGTGCTGGGCACACAGATGGCGGAAGACCTGCTCACCGCAGGTCGCGCCGTGCTTGATGGCCTCGGCGGGCGGCTGCTCTCCGGGCTTGGGCATGTCGAGGTCGATCACGACCAGCCGGGACGGGCCGCAGGCTACGCCGATGTTGTACGGCGCGTGCGGCCAGAACGCGGCGATACGGCCAGGGTCGGCGGTGGCGTGCTGCTCCCAGTCGGTGAAGCCGCGCAGGGGCATCTTGCCGTGCGGCGTGAGCGGGAAGACGTGCCAGCCACGGGCGGCGGCGGCCAGAGCGTAGCGGGTCAGGGTGGTCATGCGGCATCCCTTCATGTCCACACGTTGAAGACGGCGCCGCAGTCGTCACAGCGGTAGTAGGTGATCAGGGCGTCTAGATCGCGGTCGGCGCGGTGGCCTTCAATGGCGCAGTGCGGCGAACCGCAGGACTCGCACACCTGGCCAGCCAGCCCCCCATTGGACGCCTTCCCTTCGCGGGGTGCCGGTGAAGGCGTCCAATGGGGGGATGGGCTGACCGGAGGGAGCCGTTCCGTTCGGCGGGTCATGCCGCGTCCCTCCAGCCATCGAGGGTGAGCGCGGGAAGACTCGCGTCATGTAGGGCTTGGGCGGTGATGACCTGCTCTAGGCATGCCTTGTGGACGGGACGGCCGTCGTCATCATGCAGATGGGCGGTCTTGCCGCAGTAATCGCAGGGGTCGGGCCGGGATCCGGTGTAGCGGGGTCCGCAGTTTCCGCAGTCGCCGGGATGGCGGCGCAGCGCTCCGACCCGCACGGCGCAGCACAGCGGACAACCCTTGCGGTGATGCAGGACAGGGCGGCGTTCGAGCCAGTCCAAGACGATCCGCCCGTCGTGCAGCAGGTAGTGGGCGCCCTGGTAGGTGACGGCCTGGTCGGGGGTGTGGGTGGCTGGCATGCTGGTGATGCCTTCCTCTTGTGATCGGGAGCGGGGCGGGCGGCCTCGGCGGTTGTGCTTGGCGGCTTGCTGCCGAGGCCGCGTTCCGCTTCGTGCGCTGGGTGGCCTAGAACGGCGGCTCGTCGCCCCCGGGGGCGGTGCTGGCCCAGGGGTCGGCGGGTCCGCTCGCGTGGCCGTTGTGCGCGGTGCGGGTGGCCTTCTGGGGTTTGGCGGTGGCGAAGCGCAGGGACGGGCCGATCTCGTCCACGGTCAGCTCGTAGACGGTCCGCTTGTCGCCTTCGCTGGTGTCGTAGGTGCGCATGCGCAGCCGTCCGGAGACGATGACGCGAGCGCCCCGGGTCAGGGACTCGCACACGTTCTCTCCCAGTTCGCGCCATGCGCTGCACCGCAGGAACAGGGCGTCGCCGTCCTCCCACTTCTCGACTCGCTTGTTGTAGGTGCGGGCGGTGCTGGCGACGGTGAAGGAGGCGACGGCGTTGCCGCCGCTGGTGAAGCGGAGTTCGGGGTCGGCGGTCAGGTTGCCGATGACGGTGATCGTGGTCTCGCCGGACATGGCGGCCTTCCTTCTTTTCAGAACGGGATGACACGGCGGAAGCGGCCTAGGACGGCCTGAGAGCGCCGGAGAGCGCTTTTGATCTATGTCCTGATGTCTTGACAAATCCTCAGACCGAGACGGCTTCTGGAGGGCTGTCGGGGCCGAGTGGTTAGCGGGTGCCGTCGCGGTGCAGGCGGCGTAGGTAGACGTAGAGCTGCCAGCCGATGCGCGGGCGCATACCGGTGCCGTCGCAGGCGCGGCAGGTGCGGCGCTTACGGGCGGTGGAGCAGCGGCGGCAGGTGCCCCACGGGGAGGCGTAACAGAAGCCGATGTAACCGAGGGTGACGACGGGTAGGCAGAGGACTAGCAGGGCGATGACGGTAGCCATACGGGCCTCCATGCCGGTTTCCGGGGTTTGCGCAGGTCAGGGTCTAGGCGCTAGATCCCTGGTAGATCGCTGTTTCGGGGTCTAGGGGAGCCTCTAGACCTAGAGGGGTAGGGCTCTAGGTCTAGAGGCGATCCGGGGGTTAGGAGGCCGCGCCGGAAACCCGGCTCTTGTCACGCTGGGTGACGGCGGCGAGGATGTCGTCACGGGCGATGCCGATGCGGTTCGCGCCCTTGCCGCCGCCCTCGGGGGTGCCCCACACCTGCATGGTCCGCACGCCGTACGGCTTGAGCGCGGTGGTGAGCTGACCGGTCTTCGCGCCGCCCTCCAAGGCCACCCATGCGCCGTAGGCGTCCGGGCGGAGTTCGCCGAGGCGATCCACCACGACCTCGTTCCACACCTTGGCCTCGGCGGGCGGGACCACGGCCAGGATGTCGGCCAGCAGATCGAAGCTCGGCGTGACCTGCTCAGGTCGCTCGCCGAGGGCGTGACCGGTCAGCACGCCCGCACCGGAGCGCAGCGCGCGGGCGCGGTCGGCAATCTTCTGGGTGGCCGGGGTGTCGAGGTAGGCCGACTTGACCACCTTGGGCATCTGGGTCGCGCCAACCAGGTACCCGGTACCGGCGTCACCGCCTTTGGCGGGAGGACCGGGCACGAACATCGTGGCGCGGATGCCGTTCTTGTAGGCCGACGTGCCAAGGATCATGTCGTTTTCGAGCTGTCCGGCGACCCGCAGGCAGAACCGGATGGACACGTTCGCCGAAATGCCGGTGGGCAGGCTGTCCTTGTCGGGCCGCTGGGTGGCCAGGATCAGCACCACACCGAGAGCGCGCCCCAGCTTGATGATGAACTCGGCGTCCTCACCTGCCTGCTTGCCGTACTCAGGGTGCGCGAACAGGTTCTGACACTCGTCGAAGATGGCAATGAGCGGGTGCAGGCCCAGCGAGCGCTTGTCGGCGATCTGCCGGGTGACCTTCTTGTCCGGGCACAGGTCGGGCGGCAGGGCCTTGAGCGCGGCGGCGCGGCGCATGACCTCCTTGCGCAGCAAGACCAGCGAATCGGCGGCGTAGGCGATGGCCTCATCTTCGATGCCGGAGACGTAGCGGTGGCAGTTCTGCTCATGCGCCTCAACGTCGCCGGTGCCCTTGAGCTCGTGAATCCACATCTCGGTGGACGGGTCCAGCGCCGCGCCGGAGGCCAGCACGCGGACCGAGGCGGTCTTCCCCTGGCCGGGCTGGGAGCCGATCAGGATGTTGTGCTCGATGATCGGCACGGTGACGGCGCGTCCGCGCGGGTCCGACCCGAACGGGATGCCCTTGAACACATCGTGCATGCCAGCCTTGACCAGCGGGGACTTGACGACGGTCTTGGACAGGTCCTTGTCGCCCACCCACAGGATCAGCCGTCCCTCATGGATGGAGGAATCGCCCTCGGGCCAGATGCAGCCCAGCGGGCGGCGCAACGCCGAGGCCATCCGGTCGCGCTTGTCCAACACATCGGCCACGGTCACGCCGTACGGAAGATCGATGTCGGCACGCCAGCCGGGACCATCACGGGTGATCGGCGCGACGAACCGGATGGCATCCTTGGCGTTCTTGGCCATGGCCTGGTTGATGCCCGCGATGCCGAGCACGGTCAGGGATCGGATGACGATGTCGCCGGTCAGCTTCTCCACAGCGCTCGCCACGACGGCGCGGTTGATGAGCGGGCGGTCGGCGGGCTTGCCGAGGATGCCCAGCAGCGCGAGCGCGGCGGCCAGCGCCGTCCACTGCACGGCGGTCGGCTGGTTGGCCACCACGATTGCGGCGATCAGCAGCACCACCAGCGCCGCGCCGGTGACCCACACGCGCAGCCGGACGCGGGAGTCACGCTGCCGGGACAGCTTCAGGTACGCCTCGGGGTCGGCCTTGAGCACGGTGGCGACCCGTACCGGCTCGCCTTCCAGGTCGAAGGTCCAGCGGACCATCCCGCCCACCAGGCGGACGAACCCGCGCGGCGCGCGGATGGCCAGCCGTCCGCCATACAGCGGCGCGCGGGCGAGCTGGTAGCCGGTTACGTGCGCGTAGTGGAGGCCGACCCAGCGAAGGGTCTGGGCGGCCTCGGCGCGGGAGCGCAGCCACAAAGGGACGATCGGCTGACGGGTGCGCGCCTTGGCCTCCAGGTCGGTCCGCCAGTCGTGCCGGTCCGGTCCGCTCTGATCGACGCGGACGATGTCGCCTTCCAGGACCGGACGGTCCGCCACGGTCGGCGTGCTGTCGTCCGGCGGTCCGTCCGGCCGGTCGGACAGCTTGCTGTAGGGGTGCCGTCCGGCGCGGGCCGACTCGATGGGGACGATGTCAGCCCCCTTGCCGTCCGGGCGGTCGTCCGGGTGGTCGGTCCGCGCGCCGTCCGGAGTCTCCTCGGGAGTCAGGTCCGGGCGGTCGGCGGGCGTGAACGTGTCGTGCGTCATGATGAGGTCACCTCGTGCTCGAAGCGGGTTGCGGGGAGCAGGGCGCGGCCGTTGTCTTGGCGGATTGGGGCCGCGCCCTGCCTGCTGAACCTGCGGTCGGGGCTGCTCACCGGGTGCTCTCCCGGTCGCTGGGGCGCTTGTTGGGGTTGCAGCAGGTCTTGCTGTGCAGGGCCATGTGCGTGTGCAGTTCGCCGGACACGCGCCGGTGGGTGATCCAGTAGCGGAGCAGGGTGTAGACCACCAGCGCGGCGCAGGCCAGCGTGATGAGCGAAGCGGCGGCGGTGAGAAGCATGGACATGGCGGGGTCTCATTCCGAGGCGGGGGTGGGCGGGCAGGACCGGGCGGACCATGCGGACGGTCCGCCCGGGTGATGCATCAGGCCGCGAGTTCGCCGTCCGGCTGACGGTGCGCCGGGTCGGCGGGGGCTTCGGCCTTGAGGCGGGATAGCAGCGCTGAGGCGCGGTCGGAGGAGATGGACTGCCCGGTTTCGCGGACGGCGGCCAGCAGCCGGTCACGGGTGAGCGGCAGGCCGCGCGCGTCGAGGTCGGCAGCGATCTGCCAGCCGAGCGGCATCAAGCTGTCCACGTCCGGCGCAGGTGGCTTCGCCGCACGGGCGCGCTTGCTGGCGGCCGAAGCGCGCGGCTTGCGGGGAGCGGGCGGCAGCGCGGCGCGCGACGGCAGACCAGAGCTCGCAGGCGCGGCGGTGAGCCGCACAGCGTCGGCGCGGATCGGCGATTCGGCCGGCAAAAGCTCGCCGAGGCGATACAGGGCGCGTTCACGGCGGCTGGCCTTGAACCGCCACAGCTTGCCGTAGCGGTCTTGCAGGTCGGTCTTGGCCATGATGCGGTCACGCTCACGCCCGAGCGCCTCGGGGTAGCTGCGGACCTCCCACAGAACCATGCGCCGCCATAAGGCGAAGGTCGGCAGCGGGGCCAGCAGCCAGCGCGAGCCACGGATGCCGTCCATCCGGTCGGGCTTGACCAGGTCGGCGCGTTTGCGGATGACGTGCGCGCCGACTTCCACGGCCACGACCCACAGCAGCGGCAGCAGCGCGTGCGCCACGACCGCGAACCAGTCGATTACCGCGGCTTCCAGATAGGCGGCCACGTTGAGGTACACGGTGGCGGCGGTCAGCGCCCACGGGATGAACCGCAGCCAGCGCAGCCGCATACCGAGACGCGCGAGCACGATGTCCAGCGCGGAGAACACCGCGATGCCCAAGTCGATACCGAGCGGGACACTCCAGGCGAACCAACCGAAGGACGGCGCGGCGGCGCTGGCCACGCGCTCGAAGCTGTTGACGAAGCCGAGCACGCCCAGCACGCCGGTCACGGCGGCGGTCACGGTGACGGCGGTGCGTTCGCCCTTGCTCAGCTCACGCGGGCGGGTGTCGGTGCTGTTCATGCGGCGGCCTCCTGTCCGCACTCGGCGCCGTTGGCGCAGTCCAGGCAGGTGCCGAGGTGGCGCGGCAGCACGTAGCCGACATCCCGCAGGCACAGCGGGCAGGTACGGCGGGCGGCATTCGCCTTGGCCAGCGCGGCACGCTGGCGCGCGGTCGGGGTGCGCTTGGGCAGCGCGAACCGCACGTCATACAGGTAGGCGGCACGCACACCGGGCGCGCCGTGGCGGCGGGAGCGCCACAGCACCTGTGCCTGCACGCCCTGCCCTGCGGGGCGCAGGCCATCGGCGGCCAGCTGGCGCAGGGTGCGCAGGTGCGGCGGCGACATCTTCCACGGGTAGGTGGGGATGCCGTACCGGGCGCCGGTCGGATCCCAGAAACGGGCGCGGATGCGGCTCATGAGCGGGCACCGCCCTTCCGGAGCTGGGGAAGCTCGGCGTACAGGGTCATCTGGGCGGCCAGCAGGCCGACGATCAGCAGTTCCACCAGCGAGGCGGCGATCAGCAGGGGCGAAAGCCGTCCGGCGATCCACACCAAGGCGAGGCCCGTCAATGGGGCCAGGCAGAACGCCAGCAGGTTCACGGCGAGCTGGAACCACTTGCGGGAGCGGCGGCGCGTGTCGCGGTGGTGGTCGTGCTCCCAGCCGAACACGGCGCTGGTGTCGGCGCTGTCCAGGTCGGCGGCGGCGATCAGACGCGGAGCGAGGTCTTCCCGGATGTAGCGGCCGATCATGGTCACCATGTGGTCGGCACACAGATGCGTCCAGCCGAGCACCACACCCGTAACCGGGAGCGCCAGCAGCAGGTACAGCCGACCGGAGGAAGCGGTCACAGCGGCGAGCGCCGCGACCGAGGTCAGCTGCGCGTACAGCAGGTTGTCGCGGAAGCCGATACGGGACACCTGTTCGGCCTTGAGCCGCTCGTATTCGGCCATGTGCAGCGTGATCGCGTGTTCGGCGCGGGCGGTATCCATCACGCCACCTCACGCACGCCGCGAGGCGAAGAGAGCGGGGTGAACTCGGTAGCAGTGCGGCCAGCCCAGATACCGGAGGCCGGGCGGACTTTGCGCGCGTACTGCTCACACAGGGCGCGGGCCGGGCAGGCGGCGCAGACCTCGCGTGCCACGTCCTCGCGGGCGGTGCGTTCGGCGGGCGTCTCGATGGTGAAGCGCGGACCGGTGTGCAACTCCGGGTCGTACGTGCACTCAGGAAGCGGCGTGTCGCCGTCCACGCGCCACGTCGCTTCGACCTCGGTCAGCGACATGCGCGAAGGGTGGGCAGGTCTGTGAGTCATGATGGGTGGGCTCCTTGATGGTTGAGGAGACCCGGAGCGGTGCGGGTCTTGGCGGAAACACACCGCTCCGGACTTGGTCAGGGGCACGTCTAGATGCGTGCAGAAGGTCAGTGCGCAGGGTCGTTGTCCTTGCGCGGGCCGCCTTTTCGCGGGAGGCGGTGGCCCTGTTCATCGCTATTGAGTTGATCAAGCGGCATGTGCGACAGCCCGTCGGCGCGCGGCTTGTGGCCGCCTTCCCAGGTCTTCCGGCTGTGCCAACTCATCTAGGCATCTACTCGTCTAGAGGAGTTGCAATACATGTATCTCAGACTCGTCTAGAGGAGTCAAGTCCTATCGTGCAGGAAGTTGGTACGCGAGGACGTAGGCATCACTCGACATCACTGTGTCGCAGACCTCAACGGCCTGCCCGTCGTCGGCGTAGGCCGTGCGGATGAGGTGGAAGACCGGAATGCCCGGCGCAAGCTTGAGCGCTTTGACCTCGTCCCGAAGGGGCATCCTGGAACGGATCTCCTCGTCAAAGTGATCGAGTCGATACCCCAACTCTTCCAGGCGTGCATAGATACCGCCTGGGCCGCTGTTCGGTTGGGTGATCTGAGTCCCTTGCGCGATGTGAGCGGGAATGTATGAGACGGCAGTCTCAACGGGGTGATCGTTGATCAGGTAGCGCCGTGATCGCACAATCACGCTCTGCCCTGATGTCAAACCAAGACGCTTCGCCACATCGGTGGAGGCTTCCTCTTCGCTGATTCGGATGGAGTCAACGGACGGTTTGCCTCCTGACTCTTCTGTTTCAGCGATGAACGCGGCTTTCCCTTGTTCGCGGTGGCGTCGTGCGAAGCGGTCAGAAGCCAGACGCCGAACCTGCGGTCGGGATCGGACGAATACCCCCTTCCCATGCTCAGCGACCGTCAGACCCTCGCTCTGTAGAAGCTGTAGCGCGTTGCGGACTGTCATGCGAGCAACGCCGTAATGCGTCATGAGCTGGCTCTCTGAGGGCACCTTGGACCCTGGTGGAAGGACATTCCGGTCCATGGCTTCACGAAGGTGATCAGCGATCTGCTTGAAGACCGGGCGATCAGATGCGGGGTCGAGACCAGGCAGGGCGATGTCAGCCACAGTCCACTCCTCCACTTGTACGTACGTGTACTACCGTGAGTGTAGCTGTGTAGATGAAGCGCCGGAGGGCAGCATGAATCAGGACAATCGTCACTCAGTCAGCGTTTCCGGCGTCGTGCTCGATGCAGAAGGCCGCGCACTCTTGATCCAGCGGCGTGACAACAGCCACTGGGAAGCGCCGGGCGGCATCCTAGAACGCGACGAAGACATCACGACTGGCCTTCGTCGCGAAGTCCATGAGGAGACGGGACTTGAAGTCGAAGTGGAGGCTCTGACAGGGGTATACAAGAACATGGCTCGGGGGATTGTCGCCCTTGTCTTTCGATGCCGCGCCGTGGCTGGGTCCCTGACCGAGAACGACGAATCACGAGCGTTTCAGTGGGTTACCGCCGATGAAGTCGCATCGTTCGCTACCGAGGCGTTCGCAATCCGCGTTCTTGATGCAATGCGCGGCGAATATCGACCGGCTATCCGGCAACATGACGGCATTCACTTGATCGGGTCCAGCTCTACTGCCTAAGAGGGCATCCTGTACTGCCGAGTTGGTCCGACTGCCTCTCCTGACCTCTCTACCGGTGCTCAGGCTTAAGGGCGCTTGAGTCGGCCAAAGGTCGAAGGCCAGCAGAGGGTCACACCTAACCGTTCGCAAAGCTCGGACCATGTCAGATCGCGTGGCGCGCGCTCTATGGAAAGTACGGGGTGGACCGGAATGGAGCCTCTGAGTAAATCCGCATAACGTAGAACTTGGCCGAGGCCATACCGAAGTTGCCTTTCTTCGTTCTCGTCGCTCAAACTCTTGACCTCGGCTACGAATAGTATATCGTCGGCCATCCATGCAATGTCATATAGGGGTTCATTGGAGGATGGGCTCCTGGCAATCCAACCTTGGCTTGTCACATAGGATGCTAAGGCGTTCTGAGTGTGGGCGTGGCTTCGCTGACTTCTCTCCATCAGCGCGGGATCCACAGTGAAGGGTTCGGGTTCAGTGACCGAGCGTTGCTCATTGGCTGGCACGTAGGCTTGGCCTAATGCAAGTGCGTGATTATCGGCTAAGAGGGCTTCTATTCTGCTCTCGGACAAAGCATCAGCTAAGGCAGGAAACGCCTCTGCCAGAGTTCGGGGCATCTTGGTCAAATAGAACTGGGTCGCTCTGATCGGTCTTTTATCTGAGAGAGCAAACGGTGGATAGATACTTCCAGAGACTCTCACCCGGGTCTGCTCTAGGGCAGATCTAACGAGGGGTTCGGAACGTCTTATTTCCTCTAATGTCAGAACTGGGCTTACCGGGAACGGCCCTTCTAAAAGAACCCGCCAACACGGGCGCTTGAAAGGTTGGATACCCGCCTTACGTGCTACTTCCCCGTGTGACCCCCAGATCCGTTCCTCCGTAAAGGCATGACCTGACGCTCGGCTCCACCACGCAATCTGACCGGCATTAGTATCATAGTGAAAGATTACGTCACCGGGGCGTACGTGAAAAGTTAGCGAATAAGCAGCATGCTCACGTCCGGACCCGTCGAGTTTTGGTGCCCATAGGTCGATCCCGATATCAGTGCGGTTAGTTGTTTCGACCCAGAAGATTTCCGCTGGGTCGTTAAGCCACCATTCGTTTACTGGCACGCCACACCTCAGGGATGTCGTGGATCGTTTCACGCATACTCTGTCAGAGGATGTTCAGGGTTGACAGTGGTCGCAGGCAGGCAGGCAGGCAGGCGGTGTCAAGTCCTTCGTGTGCTGCTCCCTGAGACGTGCTCGGGCCATCCTTGCGCTTGCCAGCAAAGGCGGCAGGGAGTCTCTCAGGATTGATCGTTTCCCAATGCATTCCCCAAAGGGCCTTTGCTACTGAGAAATTACAGGTCAGAGCGCAGTAGGCGCCGGTCTGTAAATCCGTCGGCTCACTACCCAGGTTCGAATCCTGGACCTGCCACCAACTGCAGAAACGGCCCTTGACCAGCGTGTATGCCAGTCAAGGGCCGTTTTCGTCTGTCCGGCTGTCTACGGCCGTAGGTGGCCATCTACGGCTGTTCGCGGTGAATACGCGGGGAAGTTTCCGTACCCCTAGGCGATGGCTTCCGAGATCCGGCGCATCGCCTCACCCCGTCTGACCGTCGATGCACTTCGCGTAGACGCGCAGTAGCACGTTCACGCTGTGACCTGCCCACTGAGCGACCTGGCGAGCGAGCACGCCGGCGTTCAGCCACATCGAAACCGCCGCATGGCGCAGCGCGTACGGCACGCCCACCAACGGAGGCCGGGCTTCATCCTCCGTGAACGTCGCGGAGCTGGTCGAGCAGAGCCGCGCCGTCGTTCTCAAGTCGTGGGGAGCCGGGCTAGGATGCGCCCTCCGGATCTTCCGGAGGGCGCCCTGTCGTGTCTGTCAGATCTTGCGGCAGCGCTCCTTCGGGGCCTCGCGCCGCTTTATCCCGTCCTCGCGAGCCGGGAGCGCCTGGGCGACGCCGACTGACAGGAGCGCCCACCCGCCCAGCACGTCGCCCTTTTCGGTGACCACCTCGCCGGGATTCATGGGGTGGTCCTGCACGCTCTCATAGGGGTACACGAAGCGCACCCCCAGGAATCGGTAGGTGCGCGGATCGAAGACCAGTTCCTCGCCGCTGTTGTCACCGACGGTGTCGATCAGGACCGACACCCCTTGCCGCCCGGCGGCGTCCGCGACCCCTCGTTTGACGACCAGGCCGGGAAACTCCGCGGTCACCCGCAGCAAGCGTGCCGTCTGGAGCGGGTAGGGCGCCGCCCTCTGAATCTTGCCCACGACGTCTATGAACTTGCCGGCGTACGTGGGAACTTTCCCTTTGGGGATGGGATAGCTCAGGTCCGCCGGCCAGGAAGGCGGATGCTGGGAGCCGCAGAGGACGGGGTTCAGCGTCTCCACACGTTCGGTCGTCAAGCGGTCGAGCCAGGGCCCCTTGCCGTCCGCGGGTGTCCACACCTCGACCTCGGTCGTCGTGTAGAGGGCGCTCCAGGGGACGCCCAGTCCCGCCGCAAAGGCGCGGACGTACCTGTACTCTCCCGGCTTTGCCTTCAAAAGCGGTTGCGCCTCGGCCACGTCGGCGGCCCGCCGCAGGATCTCCGCGCCGCTCAGCAGCGGCGGCTCGGGTTGCGGCGGAGGGCCGACCGGGACCGGGCGAAGGAACACGGCGACCATCATGCCCACCAGCGCCGTCGCCAGCGCCGCCAGGAACGGGCCCAGCCTCTTCCAGCCCCGGGGGCGGCTCTTCGCGGCCCCATCCACGAAACGGGCCCGGGCGGCGGCCAGGTTGGCCTCGGTGGTCGGAGGGCGTTCGAACAGGGTCTCCAGCTCACGCATCGGTGGCCTCCAGCGCGGTCTTCATCTTCGTGCGGGCGCGGTTCAACCGGGAGCGGACCGTGCCCACGGGAATCGACAGGGCCAGCGCCACCTCCCCGTAGGTGAACTGCGCCCAGGCGACCAGCAGCAGCGCGTCGCGGTCCCCTTGTTTCAGCGCGGCCAGGGCGCGCAGCAGGGGCCGGTTCACGGCCAGGGTGGTGACACCCTCCTCGACGAGGGCGGCGATCGTCTCGTCGGGGCCGTTGCGGGCGTAGGCACGGTAGCGGGCCTGTTCCCGGCGGCGGTGTTTGCCGATCAGGTTGGAGGCGATGCCGTAGAGCCACGGCCGGGCGTCGGTGTGGTCGGGGTTGTAGACGTGGCGGCGGCGGAAGGCGTCCAGGAATGTGTCGGAGACGACGTCGTCGGCCACGTCGGGGCCTAATCGGCGGGCGACGTAGGCGTGTAGATGGGGTGCGTGCCGATCGAAAAGGGCGGCGAAGCACTCGGGGTCGGTCAGGGACCCGCGGACGAGGTCGTTGTCCCGGGCCGTCGCGGTGGCTTCCCTCATGGGATCCTCTCGGGCGGTGCGGTCTGCTGCTCTGCTTTCACCGCGAGCCGCCCGAAGGGTTCACGTCAGCCCACTCGGCAACTTGGGGCGCCAGAGCCCCGGCGTCGAGCCACGTGGACACGGAGTTCGGGAGATATCCGATCGATTGGGACTCTCCGTCAGCCGAGCCACTCGATCCGGACGATATACACCAGACGCGAATGTTCTACGACGAGGTAAGTTGCCATGCCCGCGCTGCCGAAGATCTGGGTCAGCATGTTGGCCTTGGGGTTCTCAGGGTTGAACGGCAGTCCGTCCCACGGCTGCAGCTCCAGGAGTGCCCGTAGTTCGAGGAACGGGTTGATCGCCTCGATCGGCAGTGCGTCGGCTTGTGCCTGGGCGATTGGGTCGAATTCGATGCTGTACACGTTGCGGGCCGTCGGCCCTATGCCCGGGTGACGCGGGCGCGCAGCCGCTCGGCAAAGGCGTCGTCGAAGGCGATACCGCCGCTCGGCTCCCCGCGCTCAGCCAGCTGCTGGACGCGATCGGCAGTCTGCATCATTCGCGCGTAGTCGGCGGGATCGGCCTTGAGGATGGCCAGCCGCCGCCAGGATTCCACACACTCGTGCACAGGCGTCAGGTCCAACTCGTCCGCGGCCCGGCGAAGGGCCTCGCGGTACCCGGCGTCGAACGCCGCGTGGTCGTCCTCGGGGAGGCAGGCGCGGATGTTGCGCGGGCTTCGGTCGGCATGCAGTGAGGCACGAATCTTCTGCGGAGCCGACCTGGGGCCGGGCCCGGGAGGTTGAGCGGTCATGCCAGCTTCCCCTTCCCTGTACGGCCTGCACGTCAGTCTACCGAGCCGACTTGCGGGAGTCAGCTCAGCGGCTACCTGGGCTGGCTCCCGCTCCACTTTCCTACCAACAGCCGCAAGCTGGCGGTCACAGAATGGATCTTGAACCGGTTTCTCGGCTGGCTGGTGCGGGATGACGTACCCGATGGGACGAACACCCTCTACCTCGGCGCCGTGGAGATCGAGGCAGCGGCGGCACCATCACGGGCAAGCGCTACTACACCGGCCCCGACGGCGTGACCGTGGCCGTCCGCACCGCCGGCCAGGGCCTGTCCTGGATGCTGTCGGGCCTGCACGGTACCGCCCAGCTGGCGATCAAATGGGCGGTCGCTCTGGACCCGGAGCGACACGTCATCTAGCCCCTGTTCCCGCTGGCGTGGGATGCCGTCCGCGGGAGGCAGATCCTCGATGCTCCCGGCGTGTTCATCAGCGATGCCGAAGGCGATGCGGTGATCCACGCGGGCTGGCTTCACCATGGGCATGGCCTGCTGCCCGGCAACGTCCGCGTGGTACGCAGGTCCTACCCCGACGGTCGCGCCCGATGGACGCACTCCGCCGACCACCAGGTCACTGCGGTGGACGCCCTCGGTGGCATCGTCTATGTCACCCTCAACTCGGGCGAACTACTCGCGCTTCGCGCCACTGACGGGCACGCACCCGCCCGACACTGTCGTCATCGGCACCCTGGACGGGCGCATCCTCCTCTGCCGCACCACCGTGACCGGCTCACACGACGGTGGGGCCTGTGGCGTGGCCTGGAAAATGTTGGTGAGACGGGGTTCGAAGTCGAGGGAGGCGGTGGGTGAGCTGCCAGAGGTTGGCCGCCCCGCCGAGCGCCGTGGTGATGAGGGTCAAGCGGTTCGACCCCTCGAGGATGAGGACGGAGCGACAAGCATGGAGATCGCGCCGTCCCTGGGACAGCGCGATCTCATAGCTTCGGGACGGACCGGGGTGGCGGGATCAGGAGGTGGCGCGGGCCGCCGCCGCGATGAGAGCGGCGGTGGTGTCAGAGTGGGAGATCATGACCAAGTGCGAGGCTCCCTTGACCTCGCTGGTGCGCGCGCCGGCGCGCTTGGCCATGAACCACTGGGCCGCGGCCGGGATGGCCTGATCGGCTCCGGCGACCAGGTACCAGGAGGGGATGTTCTTCCAGGCGGGCGCACCACTCGGGGTGCCGAGCGCGGCCAGGGAGGCGGGCCGCTGGGTGGCGGCCATCAGAGCGGTGTCTCGGGCGGGCAGGTCGGCGGCGAAGGCGGCGCGGAACTTGGCCGGGTTGATGTAGGCGTCCGTGCCGGTCCCGCCGCCGGGCAGGGGGAACTCGCGGGTGATCAGGCTGGTGGGCAGCAGGCTGCCAGGGTATTTGCCGGAGAGGTCGAGTCCCGACTCGCCTTGGTCGGGGGCGAATGCGGCGATGAAGACCAGCGCTTTGACGTTGGAATGGCCGGTGGCGGCGTTGGAGATGACCGCCCCGCCGTAGGAGTGGCCGACCAGGACGACGGGCCCGGGGATGGTGGAGACGATGCTGGACAGGTAGGCCGAATCGCCGCTCAGATCACGCAGCGGGTTGGCGGTGGCGATCACCGGGTAGCCGGCGATCTGGAGCCGGGCGATGACCTCGTTCCAGCTCGAAGCGTCGGCGAACGCGCCGTGGACCAGCACCACGGTCGGTTTGACCCGCTGCCGGTCCGCCGATGTGGAGGCGGCGGCCGATGGGGAGACGGCCGCGACCAGGATGGCCAGGAAGGCCAGGATCACGGGCAGCGTGATCCGAACTCTCGGCCGGGAAATCGGGGATGCGTGGGTGGGCATGGGCGGATCTCCTTGGTGTGGGCTGAGGTTCTCAACGCGAGGCGCTGAGGCAGTGCGGGATTTCGCCGTGCCCTTTATTGATCGCGACCTCTGCTCACCGAAACCCCAGGAATGCGCGGCTATTGACAGCTGCGTTTGAGGCGGTGGCTGATGTGAGCAGGCGCCGGACGATCCCTTCACGGGGGCCACACAGTTGTCGACCGTCTGGTGGGGTTGCTGCTCCATGAGCACTGTGCGTTCATGGGCATACCGTAGGAATCGGTTCACGTGCCCCGCGAGCGTCACGTGACTGTGTCACCGAGCGTTATGTTGCGCATTGTCCAGGACAAACACGGGGTGGCACCCTGCGGCGGGCGGTCCGCTCGCTTGGCAGGGTACTGGCTCAAGCGATCATGGATTTCATATGTCAGCAGGCCAGCCGGTGACGGCGCTCTTCGGGCGGGGACCCGAGCAACGGCGTCTCGGCGATTTCGTGGAAAGCGTCCGCAATGGCGGCGGGGCGATGCTGGTGCGGGGCGAGGCGGGGATCGGAAAGTCGGCCCTCCTGCGGGATACGGCGGGGATCGCGGCGGCTCGGGGGATGCGGATCCTTCGGACCGCCGGTGTGGAATCAGAGACCCACATGCCTTTCGCTGGTTTGCATCAGCTGCTGCTTCCGGTTCGCGCCGAGATCGGGGAACTGCCCGCCCCACAGCGTGACGCGTTGGGGGCGGCGTTCGGATTGACCGATGCGCGCGTACCGGACCGATTCCTCATTGCCCTGGCGGCGCTCAATCTCCTGGGCGAGGCCGCTGCCCGCTCGCCCGTCCTGCTCCTTGTCGAGGACGCCCACTGGCTGGATCGCGCTAGCGCCGACGTACTCGCGTTCGTCGCGCGACGGCTGGACTTCGAACCGATTGTGCTGCTGGCCGCGATACGCGACGGTTTCCACAGCCCTCTTGATGAGGCCGGGCTGCAGGAGTTGTTCCTCGATCGGCTCGATGACACCGCTGCCACCGCATTACTGGACGCGTACAGCCCTGCACTGGCCCCGGCGGTGCGTACACGGTTGTTGTCAGAGGCGGCGGGGAACCCCCTGGCTCTCGTCGAACTGCCGATCGCCGCGGACAAGCAGAGCGGGAGAGGAGCCCTGCCGCCGGGCTGGCTTCCGCTGACCACCCGCCTGGAACAGACCTTCACCGCCCGCATGTCGGGGTTGCCGTCGATCACCCGGACCATGCTGCTGGTGGCCGCGCTCAACGATGGCGCGGCCCTTTCGGAAACCCTGGATGCCACCGCGGTGATCACCGGCGGGCCGGTCACGTTGGCGGATCTGGCGCCCGCGGCCAGCGCGCGGCTGGTTGATGTGCATGAAGCCGGACTGCGGTTCCGGCACCCGCTCATGCGCTCGGCGATCTACCAGGGGGCGAGCATCTCCCAGCGGCACGTGGGGCACAGCGCATTGGCGCAGGTCCTCGCGGGCCAGCCGGACCGTCGCGTCTGGCACCGCGCGACGTCCACCCCCAGGCCGGATGAGGTCATCGCTTCCGAGTTGGAGGCCGCGGCCGAACGCGCCCGGCGCCGGGGCGACCGGTTGTCCGGTCTGGCGGCGCTGGAGCACGCCGCCAGGCTCAGTGAGGTTCCCGCTCATCGATGTGAACGGCTGGTTCGGGCCGCTGAGCACGCCGCCGAGCTGGGACGGCGCGACATCGCCGTACGGCTGCTGGGCGAAGCCGAGCCGATGAAGCCGTCGGCGCAGCAGCGGGCCCGGATGGTGTGGACGAGGGAGAGTTTCGAGGACGGCATCCGCGACGGCAGTGCGGCAGCGCGCTCCCTGGCCGACCTCGCCGAGACCATGGCGGCGGAAGGGAACACCGACCTCGCGCTGAAGCTGTTGTCGAGTGCGTCGCTGCGGTGCTTCTGGGCGCATACCGACGACCAGTCGCGGCAACGCGTGGTCACGGTGGCCGAGAGCCTGCCCATCGACGACCTGGACGGGCGGCTCCTGACGATCTTGGCGTTCGCGGCTCCGATCGAGCGCGGAAAGGTCGTGATCGACCGTTTGCGCTACCTGGCCGCGCACCCGACCGGTGGCTGGCAGGCAGCCCGCCTGCTCGGCAGTTCGGCGTTGATGGTGGGAGCCTTGGACCTGTCGGAGGAGTTCCGCGCCGTGTCGGTGCCGGCCCTGCGGGCGCAGGGCCGGCTCAGCGGCCTGGCACGAGACCTCGGTGCTCAGGCATGGAGCGCGGTACGGCTTGCCGACCTGAGCGTGGCCATCCCCGCGGCCGAGGAGGCCGTCCGGCTGGCACAGGAGACCTCCCAGCCGCTGATGCACGCCCTCGCTCAGGCCTCGGGAGCGATGCTCGCCGCACTGCGGGGCGAGCAGGATCGCGTGGAGAGCCTCGCGGCGAGTGCCGAGCAGATGGCCCTGCCCATCGGCGCCGTCCCGGTGCTGGCCACGGTGCAGCTCGCGCGCGGGCTCGCCGCGCTGGGGCAAGGACGCTACGCCGACGCCTACGATCACCTGCGACGGATGCACGACCCCGCCGATCCGGCCTTCCACCTGGCCTTGCGCTGCTTTTCCGTGGCAGAGCTCGCAGACGCCGCGGTGCACAGCGGTCAGGGCCGGGCGATCGACGGCATCGTGGCGGAGCTGGAGACAGTGGCGCTCACGACGCCGTCGCCCGCCCTGCACGCCGACCTGCGCTATGCCCGGGCGGTTCTGGCTGACGACGCTATGGCAGAGCCGTACTTCGAAGCCGCGCTCGGGGCGGACCTGAGGCGGTGGCCCTTCGTACGGGCCCGGGTGCAGTTGGCTTACGGCGAATGGCTTCGGCGTCGGCGGCGTACGGCCGAGTCACGAGCGCCTCTGCGCGCGGCCCGCGAGACGTTCGACGCCCTCGGGGTCATCCCCTGGGGCGATCGAGCGCGCAAGGAGTTGCGTGCCTCCGGCGAGAGCAGCCGCAGCCGCAGCAGCGAAGCACGAGACGTGCTCACCGCGCAGGAACTGCAGATCGCCCAGATGGCGGCCGACGGCCTGACGAACCGGGAAATCGGCGAGATCCTCTACCTGTCGCATCGCACCGTCAGCTCCCACCTCTACAGGATCTTCCCCAAGCTGGAGGTCACCTCGCGATCGGCGTTGAGTACAGCGCTGCGCGCATCAGCCGGATGACGCTCGGTGACGCAGTCATGTGACGCTCGCGAGGCCCATGCGAGGCTTCCTACATTGGCGGCATGACCACGCGGGAATTCAAGAACGGCAGCACGCCGACCGTCTTGCTGGTGCACGGCGCATTCACGGACGCCTCGAGCTGGGCGGGCGTGATCGCCGAGCTGCAGGCAGCCGGGATCCCGGTGATCGCGGTGGCCAACCCGCTCCGTGGGCTGGCCACCGACGCCCCCTACCTCGCCGGCGTCGCCGCCGCGATCGACGGTCCGGTCCTGCTGGCGGGGCACTCCTACGGTGGTGTGGTCATCACCCAGGCCGGAGCTCAGGCGGGCAACGTGGTCGGATTGATCTACGTGACCGCGTTCGCCCTGGAGGAGGGGGAGAGCGTGCTGGATCTCGCCGGCCGCTTCCCCGACAGCCTGCTGGGCCAGGCGTTGCGCCCGGCCGCCTTCCGTACCGGCGACGGCCAGGAGGCCATGGAGTTGTACCTCAGAACCGACAGGTTCGCCTCGGTGTTCGCCGCCGACCTGCCCGAACGCCTCACCTCGGTGGTGGCCGCGGCCCAGCGTCCCATCGCCGCCGTGGCGTTCGAGGAGAGCTCTCCTGGCGCGAGCTGGAAGACCCTGCCGTCCTGGTACGTCGTCGCGACCGCCGACCAGGCCATCCATCCCGCCGCCCAGCGTTTCATGGCCGAGCGCGCCGGCGCCGACACCATCGAGGTCGACGGGTCGCACGCGATCACGCTGTCGCAACCGGCAGCCGTCGCCGGCCACATCCGTACCGCCGCGGCCCAGGCGGTCAAGAACGTCACCCGCTCATGAGCACCCACGTGCCGTCCACAGACGGCTAGAGGAGCAACCGATGACCGCAACGACCACTCCCGTCATCTTCATCCACGGCCTATGGCTGCACGCCACCTCCTGGTCTTCCTGGGCCGAGCTGTTCACGACCGCCGGCTACGCACCGGCCGCTCCGGGCTGGCCGGGCGACGGCGAGACCGTCAAAATCTCCCGCAATGAACCCGGCAGCATCGCCAACCATGGGATCGACGACGTCGTCGCGCACTACACGAAGATCATCAATGCCCTGGACGTCAAGCCGATCTTGATCGGCCACTCCTTCGGGGGCATGATCGCTCAGAAGCTGCTCGGGCAGGATCTGGCCGCGGCCGCGATCGCGATCGACGCCGCCCAGATCAAGGGCGTGCTGCCGCTGCCGTTGTCGGCGCTGCGCGCGACCCTGCCGGTGTTCAAGAACCCGGCCAACAAGCGCCGGGCCGTCTCCCTCACCCTCGAGCAGTTCACCTATGCGTTCGGCAACGCCATCCCGGCTCAGGAAGCCGCTGAATTGTACGACCGCTGGACCATCCCGGCACCCGGCAAGCCGTTGTTCGAGGCCGCCGTCGCCAACTTCTCCCCCCGTTCGCCCGCGAAGGTCAACACCGGCAACAGCACCCGGGGGCCGCTGCTGCTGATCGCCGGCGGCAAGGACCACACCGTCCCCGTGACCGTCACCAAGGTGACGCTCAAGCAGTACCGGAACTCCACCGCGATCACCGAACTGCACACATTCCCCGACCGTGGCCACTCGCTGACCATCGACCACGGCTGGCGTGAAGTCGCCGACGCCTGCCTGACCTGGCTCACCAGGAACGACCTATAGACCCGCAATCGTCAGGAAAGGGGATCTCATGGACTTGGGCCTGAACGGCAAGATCGCGGTGGTGACCGGTGCCAGCAAGGGAATCGGACTGGCCGTCACCCGGGCGTTGGCAGCGGAGGGAGTACACGTCGTCGCCGGGTCACGCGGGAGCACGCCTGAACTGACGGAATTGCGCGGAACCGGAAAAGTGCAGGCGATCGAGGTCGATCTGGCCACCGCGGCCGGCCCGGCTCACCTCGTCGCCGCCGCGCTGGAACACGGGCGCATCGACATCCTGGTCAACAACGTCGGCGCGGTCTCGCCGCGCCTGACCGGGTTCCTGGACATCACCGATGAACAGTGGTTCCAGTCCCTGACGCTCAACCTCATGGCGGCGGTACGCACGACCCGCGCCGCGCTGCCGACCATGCTCGCAGCCGGTCGCGGCAACATCGTGACCACCAGTTCGGTCAACGCCTTCCTGCCCGACCCGGGGGTGATCGACTACAGCGCCGCCAAAGCGGCCCTGACGAACTTCTCCAAAGCCCTGTCGAAGGAGGTCGGGGCCCACGGCATCCGGGTCAACACCATCAGCCCCGGCCCGGTCACCACCGACCTGTGGCTCGGCGAGGAAGGCGTCGCCGCGACGGTTGCCCGAGCCGGCGGCGGTGATCCTGAAGCCGTGGCCAAGCAGGCTGCCGCCCAAGCCGAGACCGGCAGGTTCACTCACCCGCAGGAGATCGCCGACCTGGTGCTGCTCCTGTCCAGCGGCCGAGCCGGGAACGTCACCGGCGCCGACTTCGTCATCGACGGCGGCCTCATCAAAACCCTCTGAGCCCTTGCCGTCAGGCCTGACCCCGTCTTGTACGGCCTAGCTGGCGGCGAGTTCCTCCGACACCTGCTTGGTGATCGCCTGCAGGGTGCGCATGGTCGTGTTGATGTCGTCGGCGTTGAACTGGCTTAGGAGCTGGGTCGTTGAGCCGGTGACGTACTCGCGGAGGCTGCGATACAGGGTTTCGCCCTCGGTGGTCAGGTCGAGTTCGGTGTCGCCGTGAATCAGGCCCTCGGTTTCGAGGCGAGCGAGCAGTTCGCGTGTGGAGTCGGCGTTCAGGGTTCGTGAGCCTTCGAGGTCCTGGCTCAGTGTTTGGCGGGCAATTCTCGGTCCGCGTGTGGCGATCAGCTGCAGCGCGTACCAGGTTTCGGGGGTGGTTTGGCGTTTGGCGAGGTGGAGGCGGAGTGCGGTCGTCAGTGTGCGTTCGGCGAAGGCCAGGGTCTGGCCGAAGGAGACCTGTGGTGTGGTCATCTTGGGTTCCGTCCCATTAGGATCGACAGGTTCCTGACCACTTTACGCAAGTAGACAGGTGCCTGTCTATCCTATGGAAGCGAACTTTCCCGACCGGCCGCTGATCGGGCTCCTGTTGCGGCTGCTGTACCAGCACTACGCTCAGGACATCGATGCTGCGCTGGATGAAGCGGGGTTCGGTGACCTGCGCCCCGCGCACGCAAACGTGTTTCCGTTCCTGTCGGCGGAGGGCATCAGCGTTTCGGAGCTTGCCGGGCTCGCCCGGGTGCGCAAGCAGACGATGGCCGAGGCGGTTGAGCAGCTCGAGCGCATGGGCTACGTCGAGCGCCGTCCGAACCCGCGCGATCGCCGATCCCGGCTGGTGTTTCCCACCGAGCGCGGCGCGTCCGTCAAACCGGTCACGCACGGGACGGCCGCGCGTGTCGAAGAGCGCTGGGCGCAGCTGACCAGCCCGGAGGAGTTGGAGGCGTTGCGCGTTTCGCTACTGCGCTTGCTGACGGAACTCAAAGGCCAATAGCGTGAGCACCGACCTGATGACGGAGGTCAGGTGCCGAAGAACTCGGTCAGGGTGGGTGCGAGTGCTTCGGGGGACACGTCGTGTGTCTGGCCGTCGAGTGTGCGGTGGGTCGCTGTGGGCAGGGCGTCCGCGGTGGCCTTCGCCGCCTGTTGAAGCGCCTGTGGGCTGGCCCCGCCTGCGAGGATCAGCGCCGGAACACCGATCGTCGAAGCCAGGTCACGCGGCACCCGGCCACCGGCGAGTAGTTGGTCGTCGTAGGCGAGCGTGGGGGCGATCGCCTCCAGCAGGGCCCAGCCGGGCTGTGCCCGGATACCGTCGACAACCGGCGCGGGCATCCCGACGTGCCTCATGAACAGGGCGACGGCGTCACCTTTTTGCCCGGCGTCGAGCAGTTCGTTCAGCCGTTCGGTGTACTCCTTGGTGCGAGTGTCGTCTCCGGCTTCGGCTATGAACGGCGGCTCGTAGAGTGCCAGTTTGGTGATCCGCGAATCTACCGCCGCGGTGGCCAAGGTGAGAGCCGCGCCGGAGGAGATGGCGTAGACGTATGCCTGGCCACCGGCCGCCGCGATGAGGGCTTGGAGGTCCTCGACCTCGCGGGCGGTCGCGTACGGCCTGGTGTCCGAGCTGTCACCCCGGCCGCGACGGTCGTAGGTGTAGACGGTGAAACTGTCCCGCAGGAGCGCGGCGAGTGGCCGCATCGGCCCTGCGGCGCGGTAGCACATGGCTCCGTCGACGAGGATGAGGGCAGGTCCGGCGCCGGTGTGCTCGTAGGCGATCGTGGTGCCGTCGGCTGAGATGACTGTGGGCATTTCGTGGATCCTTCTACTCGTTCAGATCGGCCAGGTAGACCTCGAACCGGTCGAGGCTGGTGATGAATCCGGCCTGGGCCTCGGCGCTGAGGTACGCCGCTGGAACGTTGGTCTGGTGGGTGACCACCTCGGTCCGCCCGTCATGCAGATCGACAAAGGTGATCGTGGTACGCATGCCGCCCTCGACGTCGGCCTCGATCCACACCAGCCGCTCGGGACGCCGTACCTCGACGTAGACGGCTCGCATGGTGTAGGTGCTGCCGTCGGCGTCGTTGACCATCGTGGTTTCGAAGACGCCGCCGGGCCGCAGGTCGATGGTGATGTTGCCGATCGGCGTCGTCGTCCCGGTCGGGCCCCAGAAATGGGTGAGGTGTTCGGGCGTCGTCATGCAGTCGAACAGCAACTCGGGCGAGGCCCGGTGCACGCGCCGGAAGGTCAGTTCGCCGGTTTCGGTCATCGTGGCGTTTCCCCGTCCTGGGTTTGCTTGGCTCGCAGGGCGGTCAGGTGCGCGTCGAGCCGGTCATGCCGGTCGGCCCAGATCTGCCGGTGGCGCGCGATCCAGCCGGCGGCCACGTCTAGGTGCTCGGTATCCAGGATGCAGGGGCGTGACTGCGCGGTCCGGGTCCGTGAGATCAGGCGGGCGCGCTCCAGCACCTTTAGATGCTTGGAGACCGCCTGCTGCGTCATGGCAAACGGCTCAGCGAGCTCGTTCACCGTCGCCTCGCCGTGAGCCAACCGCTCTAGGATCGCGCGCCTGGTGGGGTCGGCCAGCGCCGAGAAAACCAGACTCAACTCGTCTTCAACAATTGCCACGCCCTTACCATATCCACAACCAATAGGTTGGGCAACCAAAGGGTTGTGGATCTCGCAAGCCTGACTGCCGCGGGCGCTTCGGGTCCAACCCAGCCTGAAGCCCACCAGGCCATCCATGAAGACATTCCGTGATATCGCACCGTTATGTGGTCGCAGCGACCGGATGAACGTGCGCGCGGAGGTTGGCAGGGGTGCGGTGTCTGCTGCGTGTCTGCTGCGCTGGTATTCGGCTTCCGCTGTCATCGACCACGCGCTAGTGTGTTCGAGTCGTGACAGTGAGTGGCTGGCGTACGGCTGGTGTGGAGAGGAGGCCCGGGTGAGGCTGCGCTACAACTACCGGCTCTACCCCGACGCCTCCCAGCGTCAGGCGCTGGCCAGGTTGTTCGGTTGTGTCCGGGTGGTGTGGAATGACGCGCTGGCGATGCGTAAGGCCGCGCGCAAAGCCGGGCATCCCTGGATCGGCGGCGGGGACCTGCAGAAGATCTGTATCACCGCGGCCAAACGAACCCCGGAGCGGGAGTGGCTGGGCGAGGTGTCCCCGGTCCCGCTCCAGCAGTCGCTGCGCGACCTGGACCAGGCCTACCAGAATTTCTTCGACTCGGTCACCGGGAAACGTAAGGGCCAGCGGATGGGGCTGCCGGTGTTCAAGTCTCGCCGGGACCGGCGCCAGTCGGCCCGGTTCACCCGCACCGCCTTCCGCCTGCCCGGTGACGGGACGCTGTACCTAGCCAAGATCGGGAAGGTCGAGGTGCGCTGGTCGCGTGAGTTGCCGACGGTGCCGTCGTCGGTCACGGTCATTCAGGATGCGGCGGGCCGTTACTTCGCCTCGTTCGTGATCGAGGTCGAGGACGCCGGGCAGGTGCTGCCCGACGCGGAGGCCGAGATCGGCATCGATCTGGGGTTGACCCATTACGCGGTCTTGTCGGACGGCACGAAGATCGCCAATCCGCGGTGGCTGCGCCGCCGGGCCAGACGGCTGGCCCGGCTACAGCGGGCGCTGTCGCGCAAACAGAAGGGATCAAAGAATCGGGAGAGGGCGCGGATCGCGGTGGCCCGTCAGCACGCCAAGGTGGCCGACGCGCGCCGGGATTTCCTGCACCAGACCAGTACGGCGATCATCCGTGAGAACCAAACGGTCGTGATCGAGGATCTGGCGGTGCGGGGTCTGGTGCGCGGCCGGTTGGCCAAATCGGTCAGCGATGCGTCCTGGGGCGGGTTCCGTACGCTGCTGGGTGGGAAGGCGGCCCGCTATGGGCGCAGGCTCATCACGGTGGGCCGCTGGTTCCCTTCCTCGCAGTTGTGCCCGTGCTGCGGCTGGCGGAACGGAAAGGTTCCATTGGAGGTGCGGGAGTGGGATTGCCCGTCCTGCGGGGAGCGCCACGACCGCGACCTCGCCGCCGCCTTGAACATCCTGGCCGAGGGCATCCGCCTGCGTGAGCAGGCGGCGGAGGCGTCCTCGGCCGGGGAAAGGCAGGACATGGTGGCCGCCGGGCTGGCGGACACCCGAAACGACTGTGGAGGGCGGGTAAGACCAGGCGAGGCAATTCCGACCCTGGCACCGCCCGCGACCTACGACGCTCACGCGGCGTAGTAGAAGCAGTAAGAACTCCACGGCGACGTGGGGAGTCCCGGCGCCGGGACGGATGTCAATACCGATACTGACCCGCTTATGCTGCTCCCACGATGGTGCGTATACGTGTTTTGGGGCAGTTGGCGGCCGAGGTGGCGGGGCATCCCGTCGACCTGGGGACGTCGCTTCAGCGTGCTGTTGTGGCACGGCTGGTCTCCGCTGCCGGACATATCGTCTCAACCGATCGATTCATCGACGATCTCTGGCAGGGCCAGGCGCCTCCGAAGGCGCTCGGCGCCCTGCAGGTCTACGTGTCCAACCTGCGCCGGGTCCTCGAACCCGGACGATTGCCGCGCACACCGGCGACGGTCCTGGTCAGCGCGCCCCCGGGATACCGGCTCCAGCTGGACCCCGACGCGGTCGACGCCTGGCGGTTCCCGCGCCTGATCGACGAGGCCGTACGGGTGCTCAACGTGGGCGAACCGGCGACCGCGATCAAACGCATCGACGAGGCGCTCAGCCTGTGGACCGGGTCGCCTTACGCGGAATTCGCCGGCGAGGAGTGGGCGGTCGCGGAGGCCGCCCAGCTGGAAGAGCTGAAACTGGTCGCCGTCGAGTACCGCGCGGAGGCGGGGCTGGCGCTGGGCGGGCACGCGGCAGCCGTACCGGATTTGGAGCGGCATGTCGCCGCGCATCCGTTGCGGGAGAACGCGGTGCGGTTGCTGGCGCTTTCGTACTATCGCGCCGGGCGGCAAGGGGAGGCGCTCGCGGTCATCCGGCGGACCCGGGAGACGCTGGCCGACGAGCTGGGCGTGGATCCGGGGCCCGCGTTGCGTACCCTCGAAGGCGACATTCTCGCGCAGACCGAAACACTTCAGCTCACCCCTCCGCCCGTACGGCCAAAGCGTGCCGCGGCTCCCGCCGCCCCCGGAATCGTCGGGCGTACGGCCGAGCTCGCCCGCCTGACGACGGCGGCGAACCTGGCCAGGGGCGGTTTCCGGGTCGCCTGGCTGGGCGGGGACGCGGGCGCGGGCAAGAGCACGCTGGCCGAGGCGCTGGCGCGGCAGCTGGCGACGGCGGGCTGGGCGACGGCGGTCGGGCGCTGCCCGGAGACGCTGGGAGGCGTGCCGCCCGCGTGGGCGTGGAGCGAGGTATTGCGGCAGTTGTCCGGGGTTCGTCCTCTGACTCCGGAACTCGCCTCCCGGCTGGCGCCGCTGCTTACCGACGATGCGCCGCAAGTCGGGCAGTTCTGGCTGGCCAGGGCGGTGGGGGATTTCCTCGACGAGGTGCCGGGGCCGCTGCTGATCGTGCTGGAGGACGTGCATCGGGCCGACGACGAGACCCTGCACCTGCTGCGCCACCTCGCGGTTCGGCTGGCCGAAACCCCGGTGCTGGTGCTGCTCACGCATCGGCCGACGGAGACCAATGACGATCTCATGGCGACGCGGGCGGCGCTGGCCGTACAGGCGGCGGAGAATCTGACGCTGAACGGGCTGGGCGTGGCGGATGTGGCCACGCTTGTCCGGGAACGTTCCGGGGGGTCGAGGTGGGGACGGCGACGATCGTCACGATCGCGGAGCGTACCGGGGGGAATCCGCTCTTTGTTAGCGAGATGGCGCGGCTGCTGGGGGCGGAAGGGGTTTCCGCGGCTTATCGGCTGCCGCCTGGGGTGCGGGATGTGATCAGGCGACGGCTGGCGCGGTTGCCGGCGACGGCGCAGACGACGCTGCGGAACGCGGCCGTGCTGGGGCGGGACGCCGACGCGGATGTGCTGATCGCGCTGCCGGAGGCGGACGAGGAGACTGTGCTCGACGGACTGGAAGCGGGGGTTTTGTCCGGATTGCTCACCGAGCCCGCGCCGGGAAAGGTGAGGTTCGCGCATGTGCTGGTGCGCGAAACCCTTTATGAGGACATTCCCCGGTTGAGGCGCACCCGGCTGCACGAGAAAGTGCTCACCACCCTCGAATCGGTACGGCCAGGCGATGTGGGCGCTCTCGGTCATCATGCCCTCGCGGCAGCGACCCCGGCGACCGCGATTCGGGCAGCCGGATATGGATTGCGAGCCGCGGCGAGGGCTTCCGGTCTGTACGCGCACCGCGAAGCGGTCACCCTGTTGAAGGGCGCGCTGGAGGCCCTCGACCAGGCCGCGGAGCCCGACGACGCGCTCACTTTGGGCGTGATGTGCAGGTTGGTGTCGGCGCAGGCGCTGGCCGGGGACATCTCGGCGGCGGTGCGGGTGCGCGCCGAGGCGGTGGCTCTGGCCCGGCGGATGGGCGATCCGCAGGGACTCGCGCGGGCGGCGTGCCTCGACGCTCCCCTGATCTGGACGATTCGGGCGAGCGCCACCATGGAAACGGAGATGGTCGCCGCCATCCGGGAGTCGATTCCGTCGGCGGACCCGCCGCTCCGAGCCCGGCTGCTTGTCGCGCTATGTCACCAGCTGGAAGGAATTGACCACCCGGCTATCGAAGCCGCGAGCGCCGAGGCGATGCGAATCGCCCGCGACCTTGATGATCCTGTCCTGCTCTGTATGGCACTCAATGGACTGTATTGGGTGCTTGTCGTTCCGCTGCGCCGTACCGAGCTGGCATCCGCGGGGCGCCAACTGCTGGAGGTGTCGGAGGCGCGTGGCCTGCCCGGCTACCAAGCGCTCGGGCACTATTGCATGGTCATGGTGTCGCTGGGGAACTGCGACCGGGCGCAGGCGCGCTGGCACGCCGAACAAGCCACCAAATACAGCACGAGCGGGCAACTCGGCCACATGCTGGCGATCGTTGCCATCCTCGATGCGCTCGATCTGGTCATCGCGGGCGAGTTCGACGCGGCCGAGGCGGCATACGGGACGCTCACCGACCGAATCGCCGAGACCGGCGGAATCAACGCAGCCGTTTTCGGAGCCGTGGCCCGGTTCGCGGTACGGCATCTGGCGGGGCGTGGCGGGGAATCGCTGCAGGAAGTCATCGATGTTCTCCACATTTATGGCGACGAGCTCCACGAGGTGTACATTCGCGCCCTGATCGCGGCGGGGCACGTGGACGAGGCCCGCGCCGCCTGGCGGCCCGACTACCCCACCAAGCCCGAGGTTTACTGGGCGTGCTTCACCGTCCTGCGCGCCGAAACGGCCATGATTCTCGGCAATCGCGAGGTCGCCGCGTGGTGCTATCGCGAACTCGGACAGCTGTCCGGGGAGATCGCGGGCCTGCACAGCGGCTCGGTCACCCTGGGCCCGATCGACCAGACCCTCGGCGAACTGGCCGAATATCTCAACGACCCAGCCGCCGCCCGGGCGCACTACACCTCGGCCGTCGAAACCGCCAATCGGGTCGGTTCCACCCACTTCGCCCAGCAGGCCCGCGAGGCACTGCATCGTTTGTGATCTTTCTCACTCGGGCAAGCCCAGCCCATCCCCGCCATTCCGGGAGGGATCGCACGAGTCTCGGGGGCAGGGATGAGCTGTTCGGGCTGGGGCGGGTTGCTCCCGCTACTGCATGGGCTCGGTCGTCGGGCCGGATCCGTACCCATGGATGGTCAGGGAGTTCCAGCGGATCATCGGCGACGAGACCCGCGCGCCCGAGCACCGGTCGCTGCCGACGAGTTTACCGAACGCTGGCAGAGCTCGGCGGAGCAGGATCAACTGATTGAGCCGAAGATGAGTTGTTGGCGGCGGCGGTGGCCGGGGCGGATCATCGCGATCATCAGGGTGATGATGGGGCCCGCTTTGGACCGGATATGAGCCAGTTCGGCTGGGGTCGCGTAGTGGGAGACCCAGGCGAGGTCGAACTTGATGCTGCCGCCTTTACGGATGGCCGTTTCGGCGCGTTCCCAGTCGGCGACGGTGACGTATTTCGCGATGACGGGGAAGATGCGCCGTTCCTCCTCTTCGATGTGTTCGTCGAGGAGTTCGGAGAGTTTGCGGATAGCGGCGGCCAAAGGGGCGATGTCGTCGCGGTTCGCGGCGAAAGCGCGCCCGGCGGATTCCATCTCGGCGAGCAGCGGATCGAGAGCCGAGTGGTCGTCGGACAGGTCGGTGAGGTCGACGGCGGTGCCGGCCGAGCGCTCGAGCAGCGGCCAGACGATCTCGTCCTCGCGGGTGTGATGCTGATGGATGGTGTGGCGGATCTGGCCGACGAAGTGCGCGATGGCGGTGGCGCGGGCAGGGGAGACGTCGGTGCGGCCTGCGCCGATCGCCTCGGTGAGGGCGACAAGACGGTGCAAGTCGCCACGCATCGCGCGGTGAATAATCCGGATTCCGGTGAGATCTGGGGTCGTCATGGACCTACGGTGCGCCTGGCCGCTTAAGGTCGACCTAGTGTCGACTTGGTGAAACGCGAGTGGCGTGTGTCATTGCCCGAAAATGACGGTGCTGGACGCTAGTTTGTCGAGCTATGGACAGTCGATGGGTGGGACCGGACGGATACGACATCGTGCCCGCGTTTCTCGACGGCCGCCAGGTGCTGCGTGTCCGGCGGAACGGCGAAGTGGTCGCCGACTGCTTCTCGGTCGAGGCTGTCGCCCGACATGTCGACCTTGCCGACCTATGCGAGGTCATTCCGCTGCCCTGCCGCACCGCCGACCGCTGGGCCGCCGTTCCGTAGCAGCCACTGTTGCGTTGATTCCGAGAATCCGCAGGCCAACCCATCTAACGTCGAAGTATGCGCCTGCTCATCGCCCTCGCCGCCGCCTCCCTAGCCGCCGTCTCCTGCGGCGCTTCCACCCCATCAGGTACGCCTTCGGCAAGCGACACCCCATCGTCCAGTACGGCGACCGCCACCCCTCCTGAACCGATTTCCGCCACCCCGGTGGAGACGCCTCCGACCACGGTCTACGTCTTCAACTCCTTCGGCGACGAGCAAGGCAGGCCCGATCAGCGGCCGGCCGATCTCGTGGTCTCGGAGTTCAGCTCGCTGAGCAAGTTGACGTGGCAGAACTGGGGGCCGGAGACCGCTGTCGGCTCCGGAAAGCTGAGCGGCAGCTGGTGCCTGCCGGAGTGCCTGGACAAACCGTATGACGCGACCGTGACGCTGAGCTCGATCAAGATGGCTCAGGGGCAGGCGTATTTCTCGAAATATGACATCCAAGTGGACCTGCCGGTGGCCCAGCAAGAGGGCGCCGATCTCAACGGAACCCTAGCCACTCCGTGACGCCGGGCGGGGTGCTGGTCGGGCGTGTCGGAGGACGGATTTGATTTCGCATCCGTCGCGGCGGACGTGTATGGTTGCACCTGTCCGCGGCGCGCGAGCGACCCGGATACCGCCCCTATAGCTCAGTCGGCAGAGCGTCTCCATGGTAAGGAGAAGGTCAACGGTTCGATTCCGTTTGGGGGCTCCCATCTAGCTGCACAGACAGGTCGCTTCTGGTCTCCAGAGGCGGCCTTTTGGCTCTTCCCCATTCCCTTTGTCCCGGAGAGGGCAACCGAGGGCTGCGTGGGTGAGCGACTTCAGTACGGGTTCTCGTCGGTGTGGTGCTGCGGGGATGGCGGGGCCGGGCAGAGCCTAGAGGAAACCAAAGGGCTGGGTAGGTGAGCGATTACGGCATGGGTTCTCGCCGGTGTGGGTACTGCGGGGATGGCGGGGCCGGGCAGAGCCTAGAGGAAACCAAAGGGCTGGGTAGGTGAGCGATTACGGCATGGGTTCTCGCCGGTGTGGGTACCGCGGGGATGGAAGGGCCGGGCGGAGCCGAGGGGCCGGGCGGAGCCAGGGGGAAACCAAAGGTCTGGGTGGGTGGGAGAACTACCAGGAGTAACCCTGAGGACTCGTTCGGGCGACTCGGGGAATGGCGGGGCGGGGCGGAGCCCGGGGGAAGTCTAAGGGCTGGGTGGGTGGGACAACCACGGCGCTGCGATGCAGGTGGCTCGGCCGTGTGACCTGCTTGGGGGGTGAGCGCGTGTCTCGGTTGGGGTTGCGGTGGGTTAGAATGTCGGTTGGCAAAGGGGCGGCGTCTGTTCAGGCGCAGGGTTTCGTGCCGAAAGTGATGTGGGGGCTCCGGTGAAAGTCGTGGGCTTCTTAGCCCGATCCTGGCGATGCGCGCATGTGCGTGACGGTCGTGCAGGTCGGGTATCCTTGCGTGGCCGGTGAGTTTCGTCGGCCTCCAGGCGGAGTAGCTCAGTCAGGCAGAGCAAACGGCTCATAATCGTTGTGTCGCCGGTTCAAGTCCGGCCTCCGCTACTACCCTGCCGGGTCCCCCTCCATAGGAGCCCGGTCCGGGTTTGTCCAGAGTCCCAAACGTAGAAAGGCACTCCCACGTGGCTGCCACAGACGTTAGGCCGAAGATCACGTTGGCCTGCCAGGAGTGCAAGCACCGCAACTACATCACGCGGAAGAACCGGCGTAACGACCCGGATCGGCTTGAGCTGAAGAAGTACTGCCCGAACTGCAAGACGCACCAGGCCCACCGCGAGACCCGCTAACCCTTTCCCTCGTCCTCGCCCTGCGACTTGATCGGCATAGGCGAGGTTGAGGCGGCCGTCGCCGCCGCGTGACCGGTGGCGACGCCCTGGGGTGGGCACCACGGGTGACGGCGGCAGGGAGCATGGTGATCCGGCCGGTTTCCGAGGTCGGGTCTCCTGCCCAGGTCGCCGGGGGTTCAGCCTCGCTCACCTGTATGGGCACAATAACCGGCGCCTCATTCACGGGTACGCCGGTTTGCGAGACGTAACGCTTTCATGCGTCACGCTCAGGTGATGGGGAGCACGTGCCGAGGCATTTAGCGGCATGGGCTGGAATAGCTTTCGCGCTGGCGGCTGACGAGCCGCTGGTAGCGGACGCGCGGCTGGAGAGCTGATCGCCTGCCATCCGCTGGGCGGGGTGAAGGTCCTGGTCGGGTCGGCGCTGAGATTCTCCATTACGACATGACTGAGAACCCCCGGCCCTTCCGGTGACACCACGATCCATGTGAGTTCCGTGGGGCCTGTCGTCCCAGGTCATAGCATCCTGGGCGAGCGATCCACGATCACGAAGAGATAGCCTGCCCACAGCAGGGCGGTGAACAGCAGGTTGGCCGCGAGCAGCCGGGTCGGGAACCTCGTCGCAGGCCTTTGGCCCCGAAGCCTTCCGGATCAAGCGCATCCGGCCGGGACAAGGTCGGGAACCTCGTCGCGGGCCTCCGGCCAGGTGAACGAACAGGTCCTGCATGGCGGTGTCGTTCCCCGAATGCGTGTCAGAGCCATTTCCCGGTGGTCGGTCTCACGCTGCTTGCTTTCCTTTGTTGTCGGGTTAAAGCAGGTCATTAGTGCGTTTGGCGAACCGGCGTACCCGTGAATGGGGCGCCAGTTTGTTGTGTCCGTACAGGGAGTTCGGGGTGGGCTTGGCGGGGCTCGACAGCGATGGTTGAGGGGTGGGCTGGTTACGGTGGGGAATGGCCGCGCAGACAACGGAACCTTGTTCTGTTAGTGTCGGCTTCGTTGTCTCTTGCCGCCGAAGGAGTACCGTCCGATGGCTTTGAATCGCGATTTCCTCGGGCGGGCGTACGCCTCGTCCGTTCCCTACGAGGTCAGCCGCGTGAAGATCAAGGAGTTCGCGACCGCCATCGGCGACTCGAACCCGATCTACCGGGACCGGGAGGCCGCGATCGCCGCCGGGCATCCGGATGTGGTGGCTCCGCCGACGTTTCCCATTGTCTTCACCCTGTCCGGGGCCGGGGAGGCGCTCTCCGATCCGGAGTTCGGGCTGAACTACGCGATGGTGGTGCATGGGGAACAGCGATTCTCCTACCAGCGTCCGATCTACGCGGGTGACCAGCTGCTCTGCACGTCGACGATCTCGGAGATTCGCAGCGTGGGGCGTAATGAGTTCCTGACGGTCAAGAGCGACATCACGACCGTGGCTGGGGAGCAGGTCTGCACGACGTACAACGTTATTGTCGAGCGTGGAGGGGCGGCGTAACCATGGCTGCGACGATCAAGTACGACGAGGTCGAGGCCGGACAGGAGATCCCGGCGGTGGAGTACACGGTGCGCCGGGTGAACCTCGTCATGTACGCCGGAGCGTCCGGCGACTTCAACCCGATCCACTGGAACGAGCGTTTCGCCAAGTCTGTCGGGTTGCCCGATGTGATCGCACACGGGATGTTCACCATGGCCGAAGGCGGTCGATTCGTCACCGATTGGGCCGGGGATCCGGCCGCGGTGGTCGACTATGGCGTGCGATTCTCGTCGATGGTGGTCGTGCCGGACGACGAGAACGGCGCCACACTCGTGGTCAGCGGGGTAATTGAGGAGAAGCTAGAGGACAAGCGGGTCCTCGTCACGCTGACCGCCAAATCGGGCGACTCACGGGTCCTCTCCAAGGCCCGCGCCGTGGTGCAGCTCTCCTGACCAGATGGCGCGGGTTCTCCTGATCGATGATCCGCGCGGTTCCCCGTTCACATGGTGCAGATCTCCTGCCCATGTGGTCCGGCTTCCCCATGATCAGGCGATTGCCGGCGTCGGTGAGCGGCGCTGTGATTCCTCCAAGGGCGGGTGGCTGGTCGCGGTAGTTTCGGATGTGGGTGGGTAGCGTCACTTAAGTGACGGAACCTTCACGTGATGTCGTTGAACTCGCCGAGCGGAGGGCGCGGGCGCGGGCGGAGCGTGACTTTGTGTCTGCCGATCATTTGCGGGATGAGATTGCGGCTGCGGGCTGGATCGTGCACGACACGCCCGGCGGCGGCTTCGATCTCACCGCCAAACCACCGTTCGAAGTCTGGCCGACGGTGGAGTCGATTCCGGTCGCCGCCGTCATTGTGGATATTTCGCGACTTGACCAGGGTGGGCTGAGGGCCAAGGGAACCCTCACCGGGGCAGGTGACAAGGCGCGTCACTGGGCGAAAGCTCGGGACAAAGCAGCCTCGGCCGAACGAGCAGGCGACCGCCCGGAGCGATCACACAAGGCCGCCGGGCCCGCGCTCACGCCATCCCAGGCCGAGAACGCCCGCGCCGCCAACGAGACAATCACCGCCGCAGAAGACCCAACAGCGCCCGGCGGCATGATCGAGACCGCGCTGACAGCGGCCGGCACACCATCCATGGTCGCCTCCCAGCTCCTGTGGGACGGCAGCAGCGCAACCTCCAGAATCGACCAGGTCATCGCCGACCACGAAAGATCCGTCGAAGCACAGAGGGCCGCCGCCGCACAGGAGGGTGCCCCACAGGAAAGCGCGGACCGTGGCAAAGCCCCACAACCCAGCCAAGTTCAACCAACCGAGCCTCAACCCGGCCAGCCAAGCGAGGGTCAGCCCAGCCAGGGTCAGCCCAGCCAGGGCCAGCCCAGGCAAGGCCAGCCCAGGCAGGGCCAGCCCAGGCAGGGCCAGTCCGGTGAGGCGCCAACTGATCGAGGTTGGCCTAGCCAAGGTCGGTCAGGTGAGGTGGGGTCCGGCCAGGGTCTGTCTGGCGACGTGCAATCTGACCATGATCTGTCTGGCCGGCCGCAGTCCGGTCAAGGTCCGTCCGATCAAGGTCGGTCAGGTGAGGTGCGGTCCGGCCAGGGGCAGTCCGGCCAACCGCAGCCTGGGCAGGGGGGATCTGGCCAACTTCAGTCCGGTCAAGGTCGGTCTGCCGGTGACCTTGGTGAGGTTACTGGCGCGGGTGTGGATGAATCGGGCGTGCCGCCGATTGTTTCGGTGGGGATTCTGGTGGATGGGTGGCCTGAAGATCTTCAGACCTGTGTGGAGTCGGTGATTGCTCATACCTCGGCGCAGATTGTGGCGCTGGATTTGGGTGACGTGGATGGTGCCGGTGCGATGCTGCACGAGCTTGCTGCGCGTTACCCGGATCGCATCAAAGAGTGGCATGTCGCGGAAAAGCCGCACTGGCGGGAGGGCTCGGCTGGTTGGGGTGCCGCGCGGACCAAGTTGCTGCATCTGGACACCGCGGACATTCACGTCGTGCTGGAGACGTCCACGGTCTTCGAAGGGGACGCGATCACGCCTCTGGTGCAGGAGCTGGACGCTGATGGTGTCGAAGCCGCGGGCTGGCGTGGAGTGAATCCCGCCAATGAAGGACATAAGTGGGAGGACGCCGGCCCGGGCCAGGTCAAAGCCCTGCTCGGCCATCTGTTCGCCGTCCGCCGGGTGACCGCGCTCGGCGTGGGCGGATTCCCGGAACGAGCGCGTTTCTACCGCAACGCCGACCTGGAGTTCTCCCTCAGCCTGCCTGGCACGCTCGTGGTCCCCGAGAAGGATCTCCCAGTCCGGGAGGAACGCCACCGCGGCTACCACGACGTCGATCCGGACTATCGCGACAAGGAATCCCGCCGCACCTACGACCGAGTGCTCAAACGTCTGCGCGAGACCACGAACGGCTAGCAGGGTCATGCTGACGTTTGCCGTCGAAAGTGCAGCGTCTGCGGGAGGGTGTGGACGGTTGGCTGGGTGTGTTGGCGTTTGCCGTGGGACTTCCCACCCGCCCACCCTTTTGTTTCCCCCGGACTCCGCCCGGCCCCGCAGTCGCGGTGGTTCCGTCGCCCACACTTCGAGGTTCTGTTGTCCCTCCGGGTTCCGCCTGGCCCGCGATCGTGCTGGTGATTGCGGGAGGATGTGGACGGTTGGCGGGTTGTGTCGGCGTTGCGGTCGGGGTGCGGCGTTTGCCGTGGGACTCCCCACCCGCCCAACCCTTTGTTCCTCCGTGCTCCGCCCGGCCCCGCAGTCGCGGTGGTCGGCGTTGTGGGTAGAAGTGCAGCGGCTGCGGGAGACCATGGGCGGCTAGGCTGGGCGGCGACTTTGGGGCGATCGAGGACGGGTATGGCTGATCGTTTGGTAGGGGTGCGGCTTGCGCCGTACACGACGTTGCGGCTGGGTGGGGTTGCGCGGACGTTCGTGTTGGCGGGGTCGCAGGCTGAGCTGGTTGAGATTGTGGCGGGGGCTGATCGGGCGGGGGAGCAGGTCCTGGTGCTGGGGGGCGGGAGCAATCTCGTGCTCGGTGATGATGGGTTTCCGGGGCTGGTGGTGAAGGTCGCGTCGGCGGGGGTGGAGTTCGGCGGGGCGGGGCGGGTGACCGTGCAGGCGGGGGAGGATTGGGACGGGCTGGTCGCGCGGTGTGTGGCCGAAGGGCTGTCCGGGGTTGAGTGCCTGTCGGGTATTCCGGGGCTTGTCGGGTCGACGCCGATCCAGAACGTGGGGGCGTACGGGCAGGAGGTCGCGCAGACGGTCTCGTCGGTGCGGGTGTATGACCGGCTTGCCAGGGAGACGCGGGATTTGCCGGCGGCGGCGTGTGGGTTCGCTTATCGGGACAGTGCGTTCAAGGGGGATCAGGGGCGGCATCTCGTTCTGGCGGTTACCTACGATCTTGTCGAATCTGGGTTGTCGGGGCCGGTGGCGTACAAGGAACTGGCTTTGGCGTTGGGGGTCGAGTTGGGGGCTCGGGTGCCGCTGGCGGAGGCGCGGGCGGCGGTGCTGGGGTTGCGGCGGGGGAAGGGCATGGTGCTGGATGCGGATGATCCGGACACGATCAGTGCGGGGTCGTTCTTCACCAATCCCATTTTGAGTGCGGCCGAGGCGGCGGAGCTTGAGTTGCGGGCGCCGGAGTTTCCGCGGTGGGACATGCCGGGGGAGCGGGTCAAGGTTCCGGCAGCGTGGTTGATCGAGAACGCGGGGTTCCCGAAGGGGTACGAGCGCGGGTCGGTACGGATCTCCACCAAGCACACGCTCGCGCTTACCAATCCGACGGGGGCGGCGAGCGCGGAGGAGCTGCTGGCGCTGGCTCGGGAGGTCCGGGACGGGGTGCGGGAGAAGTTCGGGGTCACATTAGTGAACGAACCGGTCATGGTAGGTGTGCGCCTGTGATGGGCTAGAGTGAAAAAAACCCGAAGGGGAGTAGTCCAGAATCCGGCGATCGACATACTGACGCGCTACGCGTCCGGTCCCGGAGCCCTCGTGGCGGACGAGACCTTCGGTCCGACAGCGATACCAAGCTGCCGGACCGAAGTCATGCCCCCAGTGGAACGCGGTCCGGTTGCTGTGAACGGGAAGGCCACCCCCGCGTGGAAGCGTTCTGGATCTCCCTCATTGTGATTTTCGTGGCCGAACTCGGCGACAAAAGCCAGCTCATGGCGTTGACCTTCGCGAGCCGCTTTCGGCCGTTGCCGGTTCTCGCGGGCATCACCCTGGCCACCGCGATCGTCCACCTGCTCAGCGTCGCCCTCGGCGGCTTCCTCGGCGACACGCTTCCGACCACGGCCATCTCCATCGCCGCCGGCATCGCTTTCCTCGGCTTCGCCCTCTGGACCCTCCGCGGCGACGAACTAACCGCCGACGAAGCCCGCAAAGCTCAACAGGCCACCAAATCCGTCCTTATCGCGGTAACAGTCGCCTTCTTCCTCAGCGAACTGGGCGACAAGACCATGCTCGCCACCATCACCCTCGCCACCCAGCACGGCTGGCTCGCCACCTGGATCGGCTCCACGGTCGGCATGGTCGCCGCCGACGCCCTGGCCATCGTGGTCGGCCGTCTCCTCGGCACCCACCTGCCCGAAAAATTCATCAAATACGGCGCATCCGCCGCCTTCGCCGCCTTCGGCGTCATCCTCATCGCCGAAGCCATCCTCTGATCAGGGCGGGGGCGGTGCGCGGCGGCAGCTTCATCCCTATCGCTGAAGCCGTCCTCTGGTCAGCTCACGGCTCCGCCATCCTCATTGCCGAAGCCGTTCTCTGATCAGGGCGCGATGGCTTCGGCGTCCTCATCGCTGAAGCCGGTCAGCTCAGCAGGGCGAGGCGGTGGGCGGCGGCGGTGGCTTCGCCTCGGGTGGAGACGCCCAGTTTGGCGATGATGTTGGAGACGTGCACGCTGGCCGTTTTGGCGGAGATGGAGAGTTGGCTGGCGATGTCGCGGTTGGAGCGGCCTTCGGCTACCAGGCGGAGAACTTCCAGTTCGCGAGGGGTGAGGAGGGCCGGTTCCTCGGGGGCCTCGGTGAGGGAGATGCCCGTACGACGCGCGAGCAGGTCGACGTGAGTGACCAGCGGAACAGCATCGAGGTCGACGGCGATGGTTCTGGCTTCGCGGAGCCACTCGTTGATCAAGTCACGGTTGGTGGCCGTGGTGGCGGCGTGGAAGAGGGCCTTGGCCCGGGCGTAGGGGCGGTTGAGGTGCAGCCAGCCCTCGGCGGCGCCGATGAAATCCCCGAGGCATTCCAGCCGGAACATCTCGCTGACCGGCCCGTCGGTGTTCATGCTCGCGGCAAGATCAGCCGCGCGGGCACGAAGCGCGTCCGCGCGATCGGGGCTGACGGGAGCGGCGGCGTCGGTGACACGGTAGATCTGGGCCAGCAACCGCCAGCCGAGCATGGCCTTACGCGACCACGGCGGGTTGATCAGCGCGCTCTCGGCCTTGTCGAGCGCGGTCATGGGGTCGCCAACGAGCAGATGCCAGCTGAGCGCGAGCCGGGTGTTCTGGGTCCACTCCTGGGTCCATTCCTCCAACCGGCCGGAGAGCGCCCCGATTTCCACGAGATCGTCCTTGGCATTGTCCGCGTCACCCCTGGCCAGCAGGATCCCAGCCCGGGTCCGGGTGAGATGCCAGCGATTGCGCACCGCCGGGTCCATGGTCAACGCGCGCTTGATGACGGCGAGCGCTTCGTCCCAGCGACCCAGAGATTCCAGAGCTTCCGCGCGGTTGTTGGCGATGAAGACGCCCTGATCCCGGTAGCGGCCGTACTGCTTGGCCAGTTTCTCGCCCTCGACGGCAAGTTCGACGGCGTCCTCCGAGCGGCCGAGATTCTCCAGCGCGTCCACATTGTTGGCGAGCGCGCGCAGGACGACACGGCCGGACTTGTGGCGCGCGCCGATGGCCTGGGCGCGGCGGTTGGTGGACAACGTGGAGTGCAGGTCGCCGGAGATGGAGTGGCCGAGCGCGAGATTGATGAGCAGGTCGGCTTCCTGGCATTCGTCCCCGATCGAGCGCGCGACCCGCAACGCCTCCTGAGTGACGGCGGTTCCCTCGACCACGTGGTCCCCGAGCATGAGCAGCGTCCCCAGCCGGGACAGCACCATCGCCCGCGTCTCGCTGGGCAGCGGCACCAGCCGTTCGGCTTTCCGCAGGTCCTCCAGGGTGCCGTCCTTGCCCTTCTGGACCTTGCAGTTGACCAGGCGGACCAGGAGCGCGGCGACCCGCTCCGGCGCGACGGCCTCGTCAAGCTCGCTGAGCGCGCCTTTGGCGAACTTCATGCACCCATCGATGTCGGCGGCGAGGTAGGCGGCCTCGGAGGCCCGTTCCAGCACGGTCGTGTGGTCGGCGTTGATCCGCTCAGCCGCGTCCGACACCTTGTCCCACAAGGTCAGAACCCGTTCCAGCAGCTGAATCTGCTCGGTGTACGCGAACGCGTTGGCCGCCTTCCCGGACGCCTCCCACGCCGATACCAGCGCCCACAGATCGTCCCGCGCGGAGAACCAGTGGTGCGCCATCTCGATGGCCGCCCGTCCCGGCGGCACCAGGCTACGATCCCGGTCGATCGCCTCGGCATACCGCGCGTGCATGCGGGCGTGCTCCCCGGGCAACAACTCATCGTGTACGGCTTCGCGAATCAGCGCATGCCGGAACGCGTACGCCCCACCGTCCGCGACCTGCATCACGTTGCCCGCCACGGCGGGCCGGAGCGCGTTCTCCAGGTCGACGTCGGAGAGACCGCTGACCCTGGCCAGCAGCTCGTGCCCGACCCGGATCCCGCCCGCGGCCGCGATCCGGAGCACCCGCTGGGTCTCTTCCGGCAGCCGTTCGACCGAGCTGAGGATCAGATCCTGCAGAGATTCGGGGAAGGAGTAGTCGCCGTCGCACTCGACCATCGCCTCGACGAACAGCGGAACGCCCTCGGTGCGCTCGAACACCTTGCCCACCCGGGCGAACTCCGGGGTCCGGCCGAGGATCCCGGCCATCTGCTCGGCCACCTCGTCCTGGGTCAGCCGGGGCACCTCCACCCGGGAGACGCCATCAACCCTGGCCAGTTCGGCCAGCACCGGCCGGAGCGGATGGGTGCGGTTCAACTCGTCCGACCGGTACGTCATGACCATCAGCAGCGGAACGGCGCGTATGTTCCGGCTGAGGAACGCGATGAGATCGCGGCTGGATCGATCGGCCCAGTGGATGTCCTCGATCACGAGGACCACCGGCCGCTGCTCCGCCAGCCGCTCCAGCAGGGTGAGGATCTGCTCGAACAGCCGCGCCCTGGCGGTTTCGCTCTCGGTGTCCCCGCTGGGCTCGCCGAATTCGGGCAGCAGCCGGGCCAGGTCGCGGGCGGCGCCTTCGGGCAGCATCGCGGCCACGTCGGCGGCGCCCATCTCCCGGACGAGCTGGCGCAGCGCCGCGGTGAACGGCGCGTACGCGAGGCCTTCGGTGGAAAGTTCGACGCAGCCGCCGACGATCACGTGGGCGCCGTCCTGTTCGGCCTGTTCGGCGAAGCGGCTCACGAGGCGGGTCTTGCCCACCCCGGCCTCCCCGCCGAGTAACACCGCGGCGGCGGTCTGCTTGCGCGCCTGGTCGAATATTTCGGCCAGGAACGTCAGCTCCGCCACCCGTCCCACGAAGACGGGGCTAACCGCTCGACCCACCATGTTGTCCAGCATGTCATGCCTTCTATGGGCTGTTCGCCCTGTTTTTCTGCGGGTGAACCGGGTTAGGGAGGGGCCTTACATGCCCGGCCGGGAGGGAGGTTCCGGCCGGGCATGCATGCGGTCGTCATGAGGAGCGAAACTTGTTGAGCCCGCCCCGGAGGCGACGACTCGCGCTCCGCTGGTGAGCCTTCCTCGACGCCTGCGCCTCGCGTGCCCGACGGTGGCTGGTGGCCTCCTCGTGGAGCTCGGCGACCCGGTTGATGATCAGCTGGTAGTGCAGTTCGGGACCCATTTGAGGTTCTCCTTGATTCGCTTTTTCCTTACATACTTAAGATTCGGGCTAAGGCCCCCAGGCCCACATCAGGCGGATGCCCTATCTCTTGCTGAACCTTTGGCCTAGGCCGCCCTAAGGCACGCCGTATCCCCGCCTTAGACGCGTCAGCATGAAGCTCCGTGACCTCTCTAACGATCTTCGCGGTGCTGCTGACCCTGCTGTCTCCGCAGGTGAAAGCGACTAAGTGGCGGGTCTTCCGGGTTATGCCCCCGGCCGCCTCGACGCCGCTTGAGGGAGTGTCGGCGGGGGCTTCCGATCTCTGGGTGGTACGGGCTGGCGCTACCGCGCTGCACTGGGATGGCCGGGTTTGGGGGGAGGACGGCGAGCCGTACCTGATCGTGGGGCGCGGGCGGGAGATGTGGCGGTTCGCGGATGGTCCTGCGGGGGTTGTGGCCGGGCGGTGGACCGGGCGGGGATGGACGGATCAGCCGCTGGGGGCGCTGGACGCGCATGTGACCGAGGCGGTCGTCGCCGGGCCCGCCGATGTGTGGGCTTCCGGGTTGCAGTGGACGGATGCCGGAATGCGGGATGTGTCGTGGCGCTGGAACGGCCAGGCTTGGCGGAAGGTCACGACGCCCCGGCCGGTCACCGCGTATGCCGCGACCGGGCCCTCGGATGTGTGGGCGGTGAGCAGCATCGATCGGGTCACCCATTTCCAGCATTGGGACGGCTCGAAGTGGACCACCATTGCCGCGCCCGGCGGGCCGATCGAGATCAACGACATCGTCGCTTTGTCCCCCACGGAGGTGTATGCGGTCGGATCCGTGACCAAGGCGGAAGGGGTGGTTCTGCGGTGGAATGGCAGCTCGTGGAGTCGGATGGGGCGGCGGGTGGCCAGCGGCGCGTACACGTATGCCGCGGCGGATGGCGTCGGCGGGGTGTGGATGGCGGAGCGGGATTATCTGGTTCACCTGCGGAACGGGCGGTGGATGCGGCGGCTGAGTCCAGTGCCGCAGGCTGAGTTGAAAGGCATTGCCCATGTGGCCGGGACGGGGAGGATGTGGGCGATCGCCGAGGGGGCGGCTGGGCAGTATGTGCTGTCATATCCGTGAAATGGGGGGTGATCGGCGGTGTTGGCACCCGTGAGATGTGCCAAAGATTCGGGCGCAGGATCGGCGGGCTGTTCCCTTCTCTCCTGACTGACCTGCGGTGATGCCTTTGGAGGCTAGGGTGCCGGAGGCGAGCCGGTTTGGATTCGTTCGTCCGGGTCGGCGATGCTAGGGGGGTGTCAACTCTGACGACCGACGTCGCTTCGTCGAACGCGGCCCTGCGCGGGTTCCTGCACGGGCTGCCCGGTGTCGACAAGGTGGGTGCGGACGCCCGCGCCGCCATGCTGGGCACCCGGTCCATCAAGACCACCGCCAAGCGGCAGGCGATCGACCTGGCCATCTCCATGGTGGACCTGACCACGCTCGAAGGCGCGGACACGCCCGGCAAGGTGCGGGCGATGTGCGCCAAAGCAGTCCATCCCGATCCCAGCAATCCGGACGTTCCCCGGGTAGCCGCCGTCTGTGTTTATCCGGATCTGGTGGCGGAAGCCGTACAGGCGGTGCGGGGTTCCGGGGTGAAGGTGGCCAGTGTCGCGACGGCGTTTCCCAGCGGGCGGTCGTCGCTGGAGGTGAAGGTCACCGACACGGCGCTGGCGGTCGCGGCGGGGGCCGACGAGGTGGACATGGTCATCGATCGGGGGGCATTCCTGGCCGGTGACTATCTGAAGGTGTTCGAGGAGATTGTCGCGATCAAGGCGGCCTGCGGGAGCGCGCATCTGAAGGTGATCCTGGAGACCGGGGAACTCGCTACGTACGACAATGTGCGGCGGGCGTCGTGGCTGGCCATGCTGGCGGGGGGCGACTTCATCAAGACCTCCACGGGGAAGGTGCAGCCCGCGGCCACGCTGCCGGTGACGCTGGTGATGCTGGAGGCGGTTCGGGACTTCCTCGCCACGACCGGGCGGAAGGTCGGCGTGAAACCCGCCGGTGGCATCCGGACCACCAAGGACGCGATCAAGATGCTGGTGCTGGTCAACGAGACCGCCGGCGACGGCTGGCTGCATCCGGACTGGTTCCGGCTCGGCGCCTCGTCGGTCCTCAACGATCTGCTCATGCAGCGGCAGAAGCAGGACACCGGACGCTACTCCGGCCCCGACTACTTCACATTGGACTAAGCGCCCTAGGGCTCCGACCTGCGGCGGAGCTCTCCGCACACCTATCTACCAGGCAAAACGCACAACGCCGGATCACGCCGGATCACGCGAGATCACGCGGTGTTGTGCCCTCACTGTGCCCTCGGCTTCTGCGGCGGCCGGCCACCCTTGCGGGAGCGTCGTTCGAGGAGCTCCAGATCTCCGGCGTCAAGGTCGGCGATATCCCGCTCATCTCCGTGCTCGCGGATGTCGGCACGGACGTGGTCCAGCAGTCTGGCGGTCCGGTTGCTGCCGAGCCGGTCGGCGACGCGGCCGAATGCTTCCCACATCGGCTTGGGAATGCGGAATCGCGTCTGGTGGGTGTGGCCTTCACCGTCGGTGAGATCAGTCGGCATGTTCGTCCTCTCGTGTACCCCCAAGGATTCTCGCACGATTTATTGTGGAGGACCACAGTTAGGTGCTACTGTGGTCTCACAAGGTTAGCGGGACTTGAGGGAGCCGAGATGACCAGCACGAGCACCGAGATCCAGGTCACCACCCGCGAGGCCGCTCTCGCGCTCCGGGTCTCGGTGCGGACCGTTCAACGCCACGCCAAAGCGGGCAAGCTCAACGCCAGCAAGAACGAGCGCGGACACTACGTGATCACCCTGGCCGTCGCCGACGAATACAAGGCCCACCAGGTCGCCAGCGCGCTCGAACTCCTGGAGCAGGGCGGACTCGTCCCCACCAGCCGCCCCGGCACCTTCACCGCGGTGAGCTCCGACGGCTCCACCCGCTACTTGGTCACCCGCGACCACTGCGGCTGCAAGGCCTTCGAGAAGGGCCGCAACTGCTACCACCGCCTCGCCGTCGCCCTCACCGACACCCGGCGGGCCGCATGAACGAGACCCCGCGCTCCCCGCTCAAGATCCCCGCCAACTGGCGCGGCGGCCCCCAACTCGACTTAGACACCGAGTGGGAGTACGCGCAGGAGCAGGCCGACTACGACGACTAGAAGCGGACGGGCCAGGTGTGCGACCACCCGGCCCGGCCTTGATCCCCATATCCGAGTACGCGGAAAGAGACCCATGAACAACAGTACGGGCGCCAACGACGACGCCAACCTCAGCGAGACCATCGAGCCGCCCGCCAACGCCTGGTGGATCGCCGCAAGCCCCTGCCCCACCTGGTGTCAGTACGGCGCCTTCGGCGGGCACACCGTGCAGGACCACCCCGGCGACCGCATCCACACGATGCCGTCGCTCAAGGTGCCGCTCGCCGCCGCCATGGACTGGCAGGACTGGGGCTCCGACGCGATGCCGCGCTGGGAGCCGGTCGAGCTGATGGCCGACCTGTGGCAGACCTTCCGCGAGGCCGAGCCGCGCCTTCTGCTCGCCGACACCCTCAACAAGTTCTACGGCGAACTTACCCTCGGCGAGGCACAGCAGTTCGCGGGCAACCTCGCGGCGCACGTCGTCACCGCCCGCCGGAGCGTTCCCGCCGTACCCGAGGCCGACGCGCCGCGCCCGGACTGGCTTACCGGGCCGTGCCCGGACTGGTGCGCCGTCGAGCACACGCCCAGCGATCATCCCGACGACCGCGAGCACCGCAACGATGCGAGCTCCGTACCGCTGACGGTCATGTCCTTCGAGGAGCTCGCCACCCCCGGCGGCCACACGTTCCTGGTTCCGCCCCGGCTGTTCGCCCACCTGGCTCAGCACTACCGCGAGGCCGACGCCCGGGTCATCGTGCACGACGGCGAGGGCGAGACCGAATGGCAGCTGTCCCTCGGCGAGGCCGGGCAGCTGGCCGCGAACCTGGCGGGCCTGGTACGGCTCGGCACCCCGGCCGCCCCCGGCGCGGACGGACCGGAGATCAGCCACAGCGAGGAGGGCGAGAGCTGGGTCACCCGCATCGGGCGCCCCGAGTACGGCGAACTCGTCCTGACCCGCGAGGACGGCAGGCCCACCATCGTCGGGCTGTGGAACGTCCGCGACGCCGACCTCAGCCCCGAGCAGGCCCAGGGCTTCGCCCTCGACATCCTGCACCTGCTCGCCACCCGGAACGCCGCGTGAGCGCCCGCTGGCTGACCACGCCCTGCCCGGCCTGGTGTGCCACCACCCACAGCGATCACGATGCCCCCGCCGACCGCGAGCACCAGGCGCTGCTGCCCGAGTTCCCGTTGATGAGCATGCGGTTCGTCAACGGCGGCCCGCCCAGCGAGCCGCGCTACGAGCCGGTCGAGCTGCTGGTCGAGCTGGACCAGCAGTACCGCGAGACCGAGCCGCGCATCGTCATCGGCGCGAGCCAGGACGGCGACATGCACCTCACCCTCGACGAGGCCGAGCTGCACGCCCACCTCGTCCTGGAGCTGGTGCGCGCCGCCCGGACCAACACCCCCGTCAGCGACGACTTCACCGCCGTCGAGATCGAATAGCGCGACAGCCCCGGCCCGGTGCGCAAACACCAGGCCGGGGCCTACTCCTCACCCCTGCATACACAGGAGCAAGGCATGGCGCACAACCCTACCCACCCGCCCACCAGGCCGCGGTGCCCCGACGTGCCGTGGTGCACCAACACCCCGGCCGAGCACGCCGACGCCCACCTCGCCGACCTCGACACCCTGTTCGCCGGCAGCCGAACCACCGGCATCATCCTGTGGCGCGGGGTCGGCGACCCCGACCCGGCCAGCACGCGCGTCCGCTTCCAGTACGGGCCCGACGCCGAGACCATGCGGACCGGGCCGCGCTGCCTCGACATCACCGTGCCGGTCGCCGTCGAGCTGGCCGACGCGCTGGAGATCGTGCCGCTCCAGCAGCTGCCGGACCTGTGGGCGGCTCTGCGCCGCGCCGGCGGCCTGCTCGCCCAGGAGATCACCCCCGGCGCTCCCCCGCCCGAGCCGCCGGAGGAGACGACCGTCGACAACGAGTACGAGCTGTGCACCTGGTGCGGCAAGCCGCCGACCGCCACCAGGATCGTCGTCCTCGGCCCCGGCGTGGCGATCTGCGAGCACTGCCACGCCTACGTCGGCACGATCATCGAACACGCCCGCCGCAGCCGCTAGACCACCCTCCGGCCACCGACCTCACCGGTGGCCGGAGGGCTTCACCCCAACCCCTGTCTATCCAGGAGCTGAAGTCATGCAAGAGGTACAGGACCGACCGGCCGCCACGCCACCCGCCGCGCTCGCGCCCGAGGTGGTCGCCCAGCCGGTCACCCGCCGCTGGGCGATCATCCTTGTGGTGCTCATCGCGGGCATCTCGGCGTACGTGTCCGCCCGCCACCAGTTCGCTCTCGCGCGGCTGGCGGGCGAACCGCCAGAGGTGGCGTGGACGCTGCCCGCGCTGATCGACGGCAGCATCGCTGTCTCCTCGGTCGTCCTCTTGGACGCGGCCCGGCGCAAGGTCGCGCGGCCACTGCTGGCCGTTGTCTCGCTCGCGGTCGGTATCGCTTCCACGGTCGCGGCCAACGTGGCTGCCGGGTGGTCGGGCGGAGTACTGTCCTGGCTGGTCAGTGCGGTCGCTCCACTGGCTTTCGCCTCGGCCATTCACATGCTGATGGGCCTGCTCCGCCGCCAGGACAACGCCCCCGTCGCGACCGTCCTCGACCAGCCCGAACCGGCACCTGTCCCATTTGGGACACCTGAACCGCTCCCCGCGCCGGCCGTACCGGGCACGGCCATCGAGGCGGCCCGCACCGCCTACGAAGCCTCCATCACCGAGGGCAAGCCGATCTCCGAGCGAGGCCTCGGCGACCGCTTCAAGCTCACCCGCCCTCAGGCCCGCGCGGTCATCGGCGAAGTGGTCATCGAGGCGGTCGCCGGTCTGCTGGCCCTGCACCCTTCCCCGCCCATCGCCGACTACGTCGCCAACCGGTACGGCGTCTCCGCGAAGCGGGCGGGCGAACTCATCGGGCAGGCGGTCAAGGCGCACGCCGAGAAGGCTCCCCAGGAGCCGACCGACGAGGACCGGCTGACCGGGACCCTCAACTGGGCGCTCACGGGCGCCGAACCCGCCGCGGTGAACGGGACCGGCGCGTGATGGCCACCCGCAGGAAGACCGCCAGCCGCAACATCGGCACCGCCCTCGCGCGGGCCTAACAAGCCGGGTCCGGGCCTCGAAACTCCCCAGGGGGCCCGGCCCCTTTCCCCTTTCGCGAAAGGACCCCCAGCATGACCCACGCCCGCGCCGAGAGGCCACCGGCCGTGACCGCATTCCGCTACCTCGCCCTGCTCGCCCTGCACCGGCTGATGACCTTCATGGTCGCGGTCGGTGCCGCCGTCGTCCTGGCCCTGGGCGCCGCAGACGCCTACCTCGCCGCGTTGTTCGGCACCCGCCGCGTTTCGACGCTGGCCCGCCAGATCCGCACCCTCGTCAAGGAGCACCGGTGACCACCCCGCCCAAGGCCGGCCGCAGCCGCATCCCCGAACTCGCGAACATCCCGTGGGAAGGCCCGGCCGCCGTCACCGCCTACTCCCGGGCGGGCCGGGACCTGTCCCGCGACCTGGGCAACGAGTTCGAGATGGCCGCCGGTGAGCTGTACGAGCACCTCAGCCGCGCCTACAGCGGCAACGCGCTGCTGGCCCTGATCGGCGCCCCGGACATGAAGCTGAAGGCGCGCCGGGTCGTCAAGCGGCTCAAGCGCGCCGCCGAGCTGGAGCGCGGCGCGGCGCGGGAGCTGGTCGCCTTCCACGCCCAGTTCCGTAAAGAGTTTGTGGAGCTCTTGCAGCCGCCCAAGGCGCAGAGGAAGAGCACCTTCGACTGGAGCAAGGAATGATGGCGACGCGGACCAACCAGCGCGCTCAGCCCGTCGAGGAGACGCCCGGCGCGCTGGGCCAGGTAGCCGCCCGCGAGGTGTCCAAGGCGGTGCTGTATCTGCCGCCGTGGATGCTGGTGGGCCTGCTGTTCGGGCTGGGCTGGCTCTTCCACGTCACGCTGAAGAGCGACGACCCGCAGGTGATCGCGTGGACGACGGCGGGCATCACCGCCTGCGTCCTGGGCCTGACCGGGCTGACCTGGCAGCAGTCCCACGCCCGCAGCATCGGCGGGCGCCTGCACACCACGCTGACCACGCTGGCGGCCGGGATGTGGGTGTGCGCGGCCACCATCAACGGGCCGGACTCGACCGCCACCGGCCGCATCATCTTGATCGGTGGCGTCACGCTGGCGGTGTCGTTCAACATCCGCACGGTGATCCGGGTTAGGAGCATCGACGTGCAGGGCATCGCGGCCGACCCGCTCAAAGCCCTGTTCGGCAGCGCGGCGGCGAAGGCGGGCATGCCCGCGATCGAGGCGCGCACCACCGCCCGCACCGACCACAAGGTCGAGGCGGTCGTGCAGTTGGAGGCGGGCAAGCAGGTCGCCGACGACCTCGCGCGGAAAGTCCCGTACATCGAGTCGGGCATGAGCCTGCCGCCGGGCAGCATCACCACCTCGGTCGATCCTGACGACGCCAGCAAGGCGCACGTCGTGGTGTCGGACCCGCGCGTCATGAAGCGCCCACTGCCGTGGCCTGGCCCGTCGCGGCCCGGGGCGAGCATCGCTGAGGCTCTGCGGATCGGGCTGTGGCAGGACCTGGACGACGTCCTGTACGTCATCACCGGGCATCACCTGCAGCTCATGGGGATGTCCGGTGCCGGGAAGTCCATCGGCGGCTGCTGGAACATCCTCGGTGAGGCCATCACCCGGGCCGACGTCGCGGTGTTCGCCGCCGACGTCACCAAGCTCAGGCAGACTCTCGGCCCGCTTGACGTGGCGTTGCATCGCTTCGAGACCACTGAGGCGGGCGTCCGCGCCATGCTCCGCGAGCTCCAGGCGGAGGTGAAGAACCGGACCGACCAGCTGTCGGAGCGCGGCCTGACGAAGTGGAAGCCCGGATGCGGCCTCACCTACTGGATCATCTGGCTCGAAGAGTGCCCCGACATCCTGGACGCGCTGAGCGACGACGAGATGGCGAAGTTCCTCTCCCTGGTCAAGGCGCTGCGATCCGGAGGTGGCACCGTGGTGCTCAGCCTCCAGCGCTCCGACTACACCCAGATGCCCACCATCGCGCGCGGCCAGCTCGGCAACATGTGCTTCGGCGTCGCCAACACCACAGACGCCAGCTTCGGCCTGTCGGAGGCCATGGACGACGCCGGGGCGCGGCCGGAGTTGTGGGAGAACGGGCAGCCCGGCATGGCCTATCTGGGGGCGCCTACGATCCCGCGGGACCGCATCGCGATGCCGCTGCGCACCTTCGCGTGGGGAGTCGCCGATGGGGAGTTCGACGACCAGGCGGCCACGGCCGCGCTGCGCGCCCACGCCGCGCTCTACCCGGCCGCCGCCAAGCAGGTGGACCCGGGCACGGCCGCGCTCGCTCGACTCGGCGCGCCCACCCCACCGGCCGATACCGGCGACGAGGAAGGCGGGGCCGACGTGGAGAACGTGGCCGGCGAGTACCTGCAGACCGAAGACCCGGATCCGAGCGTCCAGGTTGGGATGGACGACGAGATCCCGGACCTGCCGGACGGGGATCCGCCGTGGCGGTTCGGGCAGCCCGAGAAGATGACGCCCGAGCAGCGCGGCGCGGCGCTCATGGCCCGCCTGCAGGAGTTGTGGGACGGCGGGGCGCGGGACTTCTCCAGCGGCGATTTCAAGCCGCTGTGGGAGAGCACGGACATGTCCCGGTCGTGGGTGCAGAACCAGCTCAAACGCCTGGCGAAAGCGGGCGTGCTGGGCGGCTACGACGACGACGCGCAGCGCTACCTGATGCCGGACCGTCCCGAGGTCTGATGATCGCGTGGCACCCTTCGGCCGCTCCGGGCGGGAGGTTGGAGGGAGGGTTACAGGTCGGGAGGGGTGCCACGGCCCGTGGCACCCCTTCGTGGCACCTGGCGTGGCAGGGATGTGGCACCCCTTCGTGGCACCCGTGGCAGCAAGATCAAAACACTCGAGGTCGGGCATCCCACGCGCAGCCGTACGCGAGAGGTTCACGGTGAACCTCTCGGATTCGCGGCGGTCAAGCTGACTGTCGCGAATCCACGGAGGGACAGGCGTGTCCGTCTGCGGGTTTGAGGGTGTCACCGCTGACACTCTCAAGCCGACAGGGGGTCAGGGTGACCCCCTCTGTCGGGCCGGTCACAGGGGCCGCCCCACACCGGCGCGGATTCGCGAGTTGCAATCTGAATCTCGCCAGGTTTGAGGGGGACAGCGCGTCCCTCTCAATTTGCAACCGTCACCCTGAAGATCACGATTTCCCGGATCCGGGAAAAAGGCAGGTCAGCGGCCGGATTTGAGACCGTCAATCTGGCGGTCGCAAATTGCGACGGACAACCTGTCCGGAGCAAATCTCAAGATCGAAATACTCGAGCTCGCGCAGCCCCCAGTTGTGGGGCACTGCCCCACAACTGCCCACTCGGGAGTTGCCTATGGGCGAGACGCCCATGGTTGACCAGTTGTGGCAGTCTCGGCCACAACTGCCCCATGGGCAACCGTTCGTCAGCGCGCAGCCGTACACGCCCATGAGAAAGCCGGTGCGCTCTCCCCTCCCTCTGGAGAGCGCACCGGCGTCTGAGGCGGTCCGAGCCTGGATCTGGTCTTCCCCTCCCAGGGGGTTCCGATTACAACCCCGGACCGCCAGCTCTTGATGGCGGCCCCCGGCATCACGTCCGTCTCCCGCTCCACGGTGATCCATGGACCAGATGCCGGGGGCCGCCCACCCGCTCCCTCGCCTGGCGAGAGACTCGACAGGAGCGGGCAGTTCATCGGGCCTCGCCCATGACGAGGCGCGTCCACAGTCCCTCACCCTCGGGAAGGCGCGTCGGGGGCGAGTCCCACACCGACTTCTCGTCTTCCACCTTGCGGATGAACGCGACCCCGCCAGCGTGGATGAGCGTGTACTGGATCCGCCGGCACGTGCAGGTCCACGCCTGCTCGCGCTCGCGCTCGTACGCGCCGAAACGGGAGGTGCGCCACTGGATCTGTTCGGCGTCCGGGAGCGCGTGGGCTACATGGGTGCCGTGCTGCGTCCCGATCATGACGCGGTCTCGGCGATCAGCTCCTGCTGACTGATCACCGCCTGGAGTTCCTCGGCGGTGTCGGCGTCCACAGTGCGGTGCGCCCCAGCGTCGGCCTGCTCCTTCGTGAACGGGATGGAGCGGCTGGCCCAGTGCCGCCCCCGGTCGCTCTCCCAGGTCCGCCACACGACGTGACCCGGAGGAGCGACCTGGGCGGGGATGGTGCGCAGGGTGGCCCGGAGCGCGGCGAGACTCGACGCGGTGTAGTCGTCGCCGTCCCGCTGGGCCGTCCAACCGTCGTCGTGGCGACTGAACGTCCAATCCGGGAACTCCCGTTGAGCCTCGGAAAGGAGCCGGTCCATTACCACGTCACCCATGGGGGTGAACGTAAATCGGACGGTCGCAAGAAATCCGAACCGCCGGGACCGAACTTTAAGTTCGTTAGGCCAGGATGTGATGCCGGTCGGCGAGATAACGAACTTCCGGTGCCCACGACGGACGGGCACGCCGGGCAAGGGAACGGACCATTTCGCGGAGAAGCTGCTTATAGTCCAACTCTTCAGGACATTCCCGCTCAATTCGGAGTAAATACACCAGCGATGCGGCGTCGTCCCCGAGGTCTTCACACGCCCGTGCGATCTGCCCGAGGTGGGTTGTCCGCCGCTCTACCGATGGCGACCGGGTGAGGTGGATTTCGTCGGCGACGCGCAGCGCGGCGTCCGGCTGGCGGTCCTCACATTCGACGCTGGCCATGTGGATAGCGACGTTCGTGGGTCCGAACGCGAGGCCGAAGTGGTTGCTCCGCTCGTCGACTCGCCGGGCCAGCGTGAGCGCCGGGCCGCGCAGGAGGTCCCGGGCCTCCTCGCCGCTTCCGCCTCGGGTGAGCGCGATGGACGCCATCAGGTGCAGGCCGCCGTACACCGACAGATGCCGGTCGTCGCCGTCGCCGAGCGCGGGCTCGAAGAGTTCCATGCCGCGGCGTGCCACGTCGTAGGCCACCCCGTGCATATCGTCGGACAGCATCGACTGGCCGAGGTTCCAGTGCGCCCACGCGACCATCAGCGGGTCCTCGGTCTCCTCCGCGTACCTCATCGCGCGGTCTGCGGCGAGGTGGGCCAGGTCGACGCGGCCGAGGTGCTTGAGGACTCCGCGGCTGAGGATGTACGCGTCGGCGGCCACCCGGCAGGCTTCTCGCCGCGCTTCCGGCCGGGCGTCGTTGAGCAGGATCAGCCGTTCGGCGTCGCTGATGAGCGCCGGGAGTTCCCGCATCAGGATCGAGTACTTGCTGTGCGAGGTCATCCACGCCTCGCGGGCGGCCGAGACACGCGCGGCCAGCTGCTCGGCGTCGGGCGGTTCTGCGTCGGGGGCGAGTGTCTTGTAGGTGAAGATGGCCCGCTCGATGTCGCCGACCTGGGGGCGTCCGGGCTCGTGGCTGTCCCTCAGGGCTTCCCCGAACAGGACGGCGGATCGTACGCCGAGGACCTTCGCGATCTCCCGCAGTAAAGGGACTGACGGGGTGCGCTTCCCCTGCTCGATGAGCTCGATGTGCCGGGGTGTGCATCCGGCCTGGGTGGCTAGCCCGGTTGTGCTCATTCCTCGTCGTTCACGTTGAAGCTTGATCATGTGGCCCGTGTTAATCTCGCCCATAAGCCCTGCACCTTCCTGATGTCTCGACAACCTCAGGCTAGGACGCAGGGCTTATTTTGTGCAGGGGCGTGGAATTCGCGGGGCCCGCTCGCGCTGGTCGCGGATGGTCGGCGTGTCAACCCACCGGCGGGAGAGCGCGTCTCACAGTCACCTGACGCCCCGCCACTGGAGCCCCGATGCGCCCCCTACCCGCCGCCCTCGCCGTCCTGAGCACAGCCGCTCTGGCCGCATGCTCCGCCACCGAGGCCGCAGCCCCCACCTCAGCGCCGCCCTCGCCGTCCCCTATCACCATCACCGGAACCGTGAGCGTCGCCGGCGGCGTCAGCCGGGCCGGAAGCAGCGAGTGCGCCCTCGGCGGCGGCTACCGGGACATCGCGCCCGGCACGCAGGTGGTCGTCACCGACCCGGCGGGCAAGACCATCGCCCTCGGGAAGCTCGGAGGGGGGCAATGGTCGTCCAGGAAGTGCGTCTTCGCGTTCATGGTGCGCGAGGTGCCGCCCGGCCACCAGTTCTACGGGGTCGAGGTGAGCCACCGAGGGCGGTTGCAGTACCCCGCCGAGCAGGTCGTCAAGCCGCTCTCGTTGACGCTGGGCGACTGACCAGGCCGCCCAGCGTCAACCTCATTAGGGCAGCACCCCCCTGAACCCGCCTCTTGAGATCGCGTTCGCCACGATTTCTTCGATGTCCCTCTCGGCGCGGATCGAGCCTTGGACGATGACGCTGACGTTGATGACGGTCGTTCCGGCACCCCCGCCGCCTCCACCGCCACCAGAGCCGCCACCGGAGAAGCCAGCCAGGGGCACACCGCCCTGCCCGGCGAAGAAGCCCGCGCCGAAGTCGTCGCCCCTGCGATTGGCGGGGACCGGATTCGAATCGATCACGGCAGGCACCTTCCCGCCGGTCGGCCGCGTGATCGGCGTGTATGTGCTCGTCGTGTCCTCCGGCACACCCGGCACCGGCGCACCGCCTCCGCCACCGGAGCCGCCGCCGCCGCCCGGCCAGCCGCCCCAGCCGCCGCCGTACGGGTTCGGGAACGTCTCGTAGGAGGTTGAACCGCTCACATCGCCCAGAACGACCTCTACCCGGCCAGACCCCGAACCCGAGCGGGCAGGCGGCAGGCCCATGCTCCCGCCGTACGCCTCAGTGCGTGTCGAAGGAGGCGGGATGTGGACGCTGACCCCGAGCGGACCGCCCGACGCGTAACCCCTGAGGATGCCGTCGCCCTCGGCCAGCATCCGTTCCGTCTGCCCGTTCGGGATCACCTGCGACCCGTACGGCAAACGCACGATCTCACGCCCGGCCTCGCCGACGAGGGCCAGCGCGCTCCCGCTCTCGGCGAACATGCCACCGCGCGGGCCGACCGCACCGCCGTCCGCGAACGCCCCAATACCGCCCACAATGCCGCCGCTTGCCATCAGCGGATGGCCACCGCCGCGGACCGTGTTCGTCACCACCCACGTCTGCACAGTCTTGCCATCCAGCGCGTCCAGCTGCTGCCGCGCCCGGCGCAACGCGTCCTCCAACTGCTTGATGTCCGCGTTCAGCTTCGCCTTGCGTTCCCGGCTGATGTTCGGACTGTCCAGCTGTTCCCGCGCCCGCCGAAGCTGCGCTTCGAGTGAATCGATGACCGCGTCGAGCTTGACGACCTTCCCATCCGGCAAAATCTTGATCGCCTCACCGGCTTTGTCGATCGTGACGTATGCGTTTTCGCCTGCCTCCACCAGCCCGACGCCGAGAACCTCGGCCAGCTCCGTGAGAGTGCGCTGCCCTTCCTCGCTGTTCCGGGCGAGCTCGACAAGCTGAGGTAGCTGATCCTGGAAAGCCGCGGTCGAATCCTGGACGCCCTGGGTGAGTTCCAGTTCGGCATCGATGCTGTTTCTCAGCGGGTCAAGCAAATTGGAAAGCGCTTTTTCCCGATCGAGGAGACTCATGTTTCCGTCTTCGTTCTCCTTTTTCAGGTCCGCCAGCGCTTCCTTCCAATCAATGGCGGCATCCAAGGCGGCCTTCGCCGGATCGTAATTCTTCTCCAGCATTTCATTCAATGCCTGAACTTGGCGGGACAGATCATCGGCCTCGGTAGCGGCGTCATTCCAGCCGGTCGCCATTTCGACAGCGAACCGTGCCGCCCTACCAGCAGCGGCACCGCTGTTGTCCAAGTCGCCGATCAGCTTGCCGGTCAGGACGCCACCGAAAGCCTTGAGTTTCGTTTCGGCATTCCCCAGTTCGTCATCCCATGTGTCGGCCACGAATCCGGCGAACTGCGCGACTTTGGTGAATCCGTCAGCGACAATCTCGACCATGGCCGCGATATCATCCGCATGCTCCGCAGCGACTCGCGACATTTCATCGAAAGCGACCCCGAATTCCGCGCCGATTTCTTCGGACTTGTATCCAATGGCGTCCAAAACCTGAACGAAGCCGTTCGTTTCCGCCGACAGGTCAGCCCCGCTAAGGGTCGCTCCCCAGTCGGACGCGAAACCTTCCAGCGCCGGGCCGACCTGAGAGAAAGAATCTTCAAGTTCACCCTTCACGCCCAGGAAACTCTGTCGGGCGGTGTCGGGAATTCGGAGTAGCGCCTGTTCGATCGGGCCGTCGATATCGTCCAGTTCGGTCTTGAACCAGTCGCCGAGCCCCGACCATTCCTCTTTCACCTTCTCCGACTGGGTGGCCGACATGACACCGACCGCCGCCAGGCCGCCACCGAGCCCGAGGGCGATCGCGCCGCCGGTCAACTGGGAGACCGGGCCGAGCGCGGCCAGCGCGACGGCGGCCGCGCCCGCGATCGCATGGGCCTTCCCGGGGATCGGGCTGAGACCGGACAGGATGCCGTCTCCTGCACCCTTGCCCGCGTCCTTACCGGCTGCGGCGAACCGGCCGGTAAGAGAGCTTCTCAGCCTGCCGTCCGCGCCGCGTACGAACGCCTCCCCGGCCTCCTCGCCCGCCTTCTCAGCCTCCTCCTCAACGCCGTCGAACAGGCCCGCAGTGCTGAAGCCGCCGGACACGCCGATGTTGATGTCGCCGATGCCGGACAGGGCGTCGTCGATCTCGTCACGCATGCGCCGTATCGAGCCGCCGGCCTTGGTCGAAGCATCATCGGTCGATCGGGCGAAGCCGTACGCGTCTTCCCCGGCCTGGCCGAAGGAGACCCCGACCGCGCCCAGGTCGCTCTCGGCCGCCGCCCGGATCAGCCCCGTTGCCCGGGTGGAGTCACCGGACGCCCGCAGGACGCCATCGCCGTACTCGTCAGCCGCTCCGGACAGGCCGATGATGGACCGCATGGTGGCCGTGATGTCGCGGTCGGCCTGCTCACGCGTCCGCTTGAGGGAGGCGGAGACCTTGTCGCCGGACTGCTCGACCGACCGCGCCCACGCCTTCCACTGCGCGTCGGCCTCGGCCAGCGCTGCTTTGCTCGACCGGTTGTCACCGGTGACGACGATGCGCACCTCGTTGTTGCTCATCGCACGTACCCCTGTTCTGCGGGCCGCGTCGCCCACTCGACGTACAGACAGGACAGGCCCGCCACCAGGCAGCCCGCCGCCGGGGCGAGAATCCACGCCCCGGCGGTGAAGAAGACCAGCCCGGCCACGACCAGCGCCACCGGCAGCAGACCCCGCAGAATCGCGTACATCACGCCGCCGAATCGGGCGTCGCGGCCGCGGCCTTGTAGTCCGACTTGGTCTTGAACCCGCCCGCCAGCGGCGGAAGATCGACCCGGCCTTGCTTGAGCGGCGGGTGCAGCAGCGTCGGCAACTCGTCGATCTGGGCCAGGAGACTCGCCTGCCGGGTGATCCCCAACCGGGACGGGTTCTTACGCTGGCCCAGCCGCTCCTTGCCCACTCGGTCGGTCAACCAGATGAACAACTCAACAGCGTGGACCGGCGCCCACCAGGCACCGCGAAGCCGGAGCCCGCGACTCATGGAGCCCCTGGCCTTGGCGCCGCTCTCATACTCCGGGCCGCCCTCCTCGATCGTGAGGCCGGCGTCCGAGAGGGAACGGGCGTACTGCTCGACCAGCGTGTCATGGGCCGTAGCCGCGTCGAGCATCGACACGAGCGCCCTCTGCGCGTCGTTGACGGTCTTCACCAGCGCCGCCTGACTGGCCTCCAGTGCCTTCTTGGCGGCCGCGATCTCCTTGCCCGCCGCCTTCTCGATCTGGACCCGCATCTCGCGCTGCTCGCGGACCAGCGTCGCCTGATACTCCAGGTCCGCGAGTCTGGCCTGGGCGGCGACGTCCTCGGCTTCCACCTCGCGGGCCAGGTGGCCCAGTACGGCGCTGATGCTCGCCGGGTGGAACAGGTGCGAGCTCGGCGCGGCGAAGTCACGCAGGATCCGCACCAGCGCGGCCAGGTCGTGCCGCTTGAGCTCGGAGGCGTCGACGACCAGGGTTTCCTCGCGCCCGATCTGGTCGGCGATGTTCAGGAGCATCTCGCCCGCCGGGCTGCCGTTGCCGATGCCGAGCTCGCCCATGCCGGCCGCGATGCCCTTGCGGAGGGCCTGACGGTGGTCATTGGTGAGGGCCGGGCGGGTGCCTTCGGCGATCGTGAGGTGGATTTTGACGGTCATGACTGGTTCCTTCCGTTGGGGGATGACTGGGGGTCGAGCAGGTGGCGGGTCATCCGCGCGAACTCGGCGTCGCGCAGGAGCTGGTTCGCGCCCGCGGCAAACCCGTTGTCCGCGAGGAGCTTCCGCCGCGCGTCCGCGAGGACACCGGCAGTGCTCGCGCGTCGGGCGACAGGCTTGGTTCGGGCCGGGTTGTGCACCACCACCAAGCCGGGCCGCCGCTCCGGGAGCCTGGCAGCGGCGTTCAGCCCGTTCAGGAAGTCCCGGTCGAGGCCAGCGAACATGATCTGGTGGGCCTGCGCGTTCCGCTCGATCGCCCCCAGGTCGCCCCGGAGCAGCCCCGGGTTGTGCTTGAGCGTGTAGTCATTGAGCACATGGAAGCCGTGGGCCAGCCGTGCGTGCCTCGACGTGGCGTAAGCCCTCTGGTGGAGCGACGGTGCGTTTGTGGTCATGGCGTTTCCTTTCTGGGTGGGGTTCCCCGGACCCGCCGCGGCTTGCAGCGGGGGGCCTGGGGGCCGCTGTCGGTGGGCGACTGCCGCCGGGAGCGGGCGACGGCCTGACGGTCGAGCGGCGCCATCCGCTGGTCGGACACCTCGTTGAGCAGGCAGCCGTGGCACAAGCCCGCCCGCAGGTGGACAACCGGGGTGGGAAGCCGCAGATCCGGGTCGCCCCCGTGCTGGTACACCACCAGGTGGGACAGCTGCCGGACGCCCTCAACCGGCCGGATCCCGCAGCGGGAGCACTCGTATTCGTCCGGGTCGGGGGCGAGCGTGTCGCACACCAGCTGAGCGCAGGGCGCGCACGTGAGCAGATCGGGCTGCCAGCTGAACCAGAACGCGGGCACCGGCCTGCCCGGCCGGAGGTGGGCGCACGGCTCCAACTCGCCGAACACCACCATGGACACGATCAGATGGCGCTGGAACCGCATGTGCGGGCCGGGGTGCTGGTGGAAGTAGTAGCCGCGCACCGTCGCGGCAAGCTCGGCCTCGGCGGCCATGGCGTGGCGGATCACCGCCTCGATGGGCGCGGTCACCGCAGCTCCTCCCAGTCGACGCCCACGACCTCGTAGACGATGACGGCCTGGCCGCCGCGCGCAAGGGTGACCACCGCGGACTCCTCGCCCTGCCTGCCGTAGCAGCGCACCCCCTCGCTGTCCCACAGCGGGTAGCCGAGCTGGTTCTCCTCGGCGATCAGCCGTTCGGCCCGGCCGAGGGCGTCGGCGAGGATGCGGTCAGTCCAGCTGCTCATGGGCGTCCTTCCAGCGCGCCGGCGAGGGTGCGCAGATTCCGGGTTACCGCCCCGTTGGCCTTGATCCACTGTTCGGGCGTCAGGTCGAGTTCGGCGAGGACTCCGCCGACCAGGTCGGTGATGAGGGAGCCGAGACGTTCGGCGAGGGTGATGCGCCGCTCCTCGATGCCCATCTCGGAAGCGAGCTTGCACATCTTCAGCAGCCGGTCCCGTTCCTCCCCGTACAAGACCAACCAGGCGCTGGCCTTCGCGGCCTTGGTGATGTCGATGCCGGGGAACTCGCCCGACCGGCGTTCCACCTCCGAGGTCGTGCCCCAGATCAGCGCGTCCGGCTCGACGTCGGCCACCCGGTCGCGCAGCCACGCCACGTGCCCGGCCGACCAGCGGATCTCCTCCAGCACGATCTCGTGGTGGCCGCGGTCGTCGGCGATGGGTTCGCCGAAGCTGCGCGCCCACTCCTGGCGGGCCAGGCGGCGGCCGGCAGCAGCCTTCACCTGGGGTGCCCGGCCGCCGTGGGCGGAGCACACCGACGCGCCCCTCACCGGCCACGCCCGGCACGGGCCGTGGTCGGTCTTGCGGCCACACCGGCCGGACAGTGATGGGTCCGGCCCCTCGGCCGGTAGTGATGGGTCAGGGGTCAACGGGGTGCCTCCTCGCCGGTCATGTCTTCGGCGAGCCCGGCCCGGTGGACGTAGACGAGCAGCACGTCGCCGTGGCACTGCTCGTGCGGCTTGCACCAGCACGCCACGTCTTTGCCGGCGAGCTCGATTCGGGCCCGGTCGAGGAGTTCGGGGTTGGCTTCGAGGTGGCGGGAGTAGAGCCTGATCGCCTCTTCCCTGCCGCGCCCTTTCACCTGGTACGGGTTGCGGTAGGGGCTGGCGGGCAAGCCGGGGGCGGACCGGCCGATGTAGACGGCGCCCTCGGGGACGCGGCCGTGGAACAGGTCGCCCTGGACCTGGACTCTGCGGGGGATGTGGGTCATGTGGCTGCTCCCTGCTGGTCGTGGGCGTGAGAAGGTGGAGGGGGCCGCCCCGTTATGGGCGGGGGCGGCTGTGATCAGATGAGGGCGGCCTGGGCGGGTTCGCCGGCGAACCACAAGTCGTGCCCGTCGATGGCGTACCGGTCGCATGCCGCCAGATAGGCGGAGCGGTCCTCAGTGGTCTTGCGCTTCTTAGCCGCGTACGTGCGGGCCACCAGGTACCAGGCGGTGAGCCTGTGGGCCTCGTCGAAGTAGGCGCCGTACTGGGTGCGGTCCCACCCCTTGGGCGGGAGGGTCTCGCAGTACACCCAACCCCGGTAGAGCATCGGCTCGTCGGGGTGTCCGTGCTTGGCGCGGATGGCCAGGTAGGCGTCTCGGTAGATATCGAGCAGGTCCATGGGATCCTCTCTTGGAGGCCGGACGCGGTTGGGACGCGTCCGGCCTGAGTTCTAGTTGTCGGTGGCGTTGGGGTACTGGCGGAGCCGCTCAAGGCCCGCGAAGGTCGCGCTGATGTCGTTCGCCTCGGAGATGGCACAGGCGTAGCGGGCGGCGAGGATCATCTCGGCGGCGTCGATGTGCTCGGCCTTGAGCCGGTCGAAGGGGATCATCACCTGGTGACCGCCCTCGTCGAAAAAGGTCACCAGGCCCTCGACCTCGATGGTCTTGCCGTCGTAGCGCTGTACCTGCTGCATGAGGTGGACACGGGCTTCGAGCAGGTGGTCGGCGTCGAACGGCGGGAGGTCCTCGTCGTCGCCGCCGAACGGGTGGCCGTCGGCGCGGGAGCGGATCTCATGGTTGAGGACGATGTTCGTGGCTACGTGGGCGGCGAGTTTGTCCAGCTCGGCGTCGCGGACGGTGAACGGGTCGGGGGTGGGGTCGAGGGTGACCTCGCCGTGGGTGTCGATCCATGTCATCGGGTCTTTCTCCTTTGCTGGGGTTGGGCGGCTTCGTGGTGGGAGAAGGTCATCGAGCAGCCCGGATGGCTCGCCATGCCGGGCAGGTTCCGTCGTGGGAGATGGACAGCGACCACGACCCGTCGGGATTGGGGGTGAGAGTGGTGTCGGCGTCGCAGTCGGGGCAGGCATCGGTGACGGTGGCGGGGCCGGTGATGGTCTCGGGGACGACCGCGAAGTACAGGCCGCTGGCTGGGACTCGCATCAGGTCTCCTTGCCGGTCTGACTGGCCTCGGGGCGCGCCCTGCTGTCGATGTGTGTGAGGACGCCACCGATGGAGGACAGGGGGGATGGCTTCCTGGTCATGGAAGACGATGGCGGTGCCGTACCCGCCCTTGTCGACTGCCCAGGCGATGATGGGCGAGATGTGGGTCTGACCGGTCTCCTCGTCGAGGATCTCGGCTTCCCATCCGCCCCCGGGGAGGATCGTGTGGAGTGCGGCCGTCTCCTCAACCCGTTGGAAATCGAAGGGGGACCACTCATCCACGGCGACTAAGCCGCGGGTTCCGGCTATGAGTGGTCGGCCTTCGTGGTCCCAGGCGATGACAGGGCGGGTGTATTCGCCGCCACCGTTCTTCTTGAAGACTGCTTCGTATCCGTGGGCGGGGATCATGGATTCTCCCGTTGGTCGGTGGTTGTGGAGTGGGTCGCGAGTGTCCAGTCCACCCCCTAAAGAGGGGGGGTGGAGTGGACTCGCTTGCCCCTCGTCCACGGGTAGTGGAATGGAGTGGACTTTCGCGGAGCGAGCAGCGTTTGACCTGGTGTTGATGTGTCCACCCGTAGTGGACTGGCGGTGGAACTGGCGAAGACTACTGAGGGCGCGGATTCCGCCCGAGTCCACTCCGTCAGTCCACTCGGTGTGGTGGGTGAGCACGTTCACGCCGACACCTTCGGGACGTCGCAGGTGCCGTAGTGCCGCGTCTGGCCGTGGTCGAGGATCACCATTTCCCCGCCGCATCCCTCGCAGATGCCGAGCTCTCCGTCCTTGCTCACACGTGCGGCTGTCTCGCCGCCGTCCGGGGCGTGCTCGGTGAGGTAGTAGCGGGACTTGACCTTCGTGACGAGCTGCTCGTCGACGGTCTTGGCCAGAGCCTTGTAGAACCCGGATCGGCCCTTGTCGTCGATGCCGATCTCTTTCGAGATCTGCGGGCCGCTCGCTCCGACGTCCCCGCAGCCCCCGAGGACGCCGACGATGCGTTCGCGGAGCGGGACAGATGCGTCGTCGTGGCGTGCGCCCTCGATGATGACGGACCCGTGTGAGGGCCTGCGCCGGAGCCAGAGGATGGCGCCGTTGGGTCCGTCCTTGACCTTCTTGCGGGTCAGGGTGAGCATGTCCGAGCCCTCGGCGAGTCCGGCGAGGATCAGTACTTCGTCGGCGTTGGCCTCGAACGTGTAGCCGCCCCGGGCGCGACCGGCATCGGACCATCCGGGGTGGTGGACGAGCATCGTGCTGCCGTCAATCGCTGCGGAGAGGTCTGACAGCCGCCGCATGATCACGGGGGTGTCCTTGGTCTCGTCAGCGTCGGGGGCGAGGCTGGAGAAGGTGTCGAGGACGACGAAGCCGTACCCTCCGGTGACCGCGTACTCGGTCAGTTCGTCCCAGGTCGAGGCGTCGCGGAGGCTGCCCGGCTTGATCATGAACGTGAGGTCGTCGTCGGAGACCGGCACGCTGTTGTTCCACGCCTTTTCCCATGCGCCGATCCGGGCGTCGAGGCCGTAGGCGCCTTCGCCAACCACCACCAGAACACGACGCCTGGTGGTGGCGTGGCCGAGCCAGTTCGTGCCGGTGGCGATGCAGCACGCGAGGGCGTGAGCGAGGACCGATTTCCCGAGCGCGTACGCCCCGATCAGTACGATCGCCGCTGGCCACGACACGACACCCGCCACCAGCGGCTGAACCTTGGGCAGGGTCGCCAGTTGGGAGCGGGAGAGCACTGTGCCGAGCCTGGATCTGGCCGTCCAGCCGTCGTCGGTGGATACCTCGGCGTCCTTCTTCTTGACGTCGGGGCGCCAGTCGGGTTCGGTCGGGATGCTCACCCGCTGGGCTCCAGTACGTAGGGCTTGGGCTCCCACACGGTGATGAAGTCGCCGGTTGTCCCGCCCGCGGCGAGGTGGTCGGCGGCGTCTTTGCCGTGGCGGGCTTGGGTGACGTACAGGGATCGGGCGACGGGCATGAGGTTGTCGACGATGGCTTGGGCGTGGCGGCGGCCGGCCTCGTCCCGGTCGGCGACGATTGTCACGTCGGCGCCGCTGAAGTAGCGGGCGAAGTCGGCTGGCCAGCCGCGTCCGCTACCGCCGGGGTTGCAGGTGGCGGTGATGAGGGGCCGCGCCCGGAGCGCGTTGGCGTCCTTCTCGCCCTCGGTGATCATCACCACGCGTTCCTGCTGGACGGCGGCGAGGATCTCGGGAAGCCGGTACGGCACGATGCGCACGCCGTCGTGGTTCCAGCGGCGCCCGAATGGGGCGGTCGGGTCGGGCTGCCAGCCGGGGAAGCATTTGTGATCACAGCGGGCGACGCCAAAGAGGATGTTCCACTGCTCGTCGTGGTAGTCGTATTCGTCCACCTTCTTGTGACCCTCGCGGCGGCACGGCACGAAGTCATCGCGGCTACCGCGGCCACCGAGGCCGGGAGTTGTCCGGCGGGTGGGCATTGGCGGGAGGCCGAGCGCGTGACGGATCTCGTCTTGGGTGCATCCCGGGTTGCGATGGCAGTTGAACCAGACCTGGTCTTTTTCGTCGAGACCCACAGTCATGGACGGGGCCCGGTCGTCGTGGGCGGGGCACCGCGCTTTGCGCCGGTAGCCGCTGCCCTGGGGTGCGTAGCCGGTGACCTGGTCGAGGCGCTGCAGGGCGTATTGAAAGTCGTCGTTCATGCCGTACCTGCCCCTGCCACCGTCCGGGGCTGGACGAGCTGGCGGAGCTCGTCAACGGCGACGGGTTGTACGGTGGTGGTCGAGTTTGCTGGCCTGCAGGGCGGTGACTCTTGACGGCGTGAAGGGCTGGACCCCTTCACGCCGTTCGCGTGTGCGGGGGTGTCTGGCCAGCTGCTTTCGGTGGCGTACATCAGGCGGCCTTCCCGCCCTTGCCCCTGGACTGCTGGTCGAGCCAGCGCTCGACATCGGCCCAGCGGTAGCGGACGGATCCGCCTTCGAGCCGGGCCCACGTGGGGCCGATGCCTCGATAGCGCCAGTTCCGAAGGGTGCCCTTCGGCTTGTCGAGGAACTCGGCAAGGTCGTCCTCGGTGGCGAGGGGGCGCCGCCCGCCGGAAGGCGGCTGACTCTTACGCATCTTTGTCCTTTCTGTAAGAACAGAGTCATCTGCTGTAGGGACGTGACGGGGACATCCTTGTAGTGATGTTGTGTGTTCGTCAAGCGGTCGGTACTGTCCCCCGTGTGGGAACAATCCAGACGCCGGGGCCTACCGGCATGCGTGTGTCGAGGAACATCAAGGGGCTACGGGAAGCGGCCCGGATAACGGTCCGCGGGCTCTCGTCTCGGATGGAAGATCTGGGACGGCCGGTGTTGGCCTCGGGCGTTCACAAGGTCGAGCAGGGTGAACGGCGAGTCGACGCCGACGAGCTCGTCGCGTTCGCGCTCGCCCTGGAGGTGGCGCCGAACCGCCTACTCCTGCCGGGTGAGGTTCCCGCGTACGACGACGATGAGGACGACGCGGTCGCGCTGACCCCCACCAGGCGAGTTCGGGCACGTACGGCGTGGTACTGGGCCACGGGTGATGGGCCGCTGACGAACCATCCGGATCCCGGTGAGGCCTATCGGTTCTCCAAGGTGAATCGCCCGCATGATCCCCGAAGGCCCACCTATGCAGAGGAGTACGTGCGTCACAAGGAGGCGCTGGAGCCCGTCACTCAAGCGCTTACAGAAGCGCTCAAGGCGGGCGTGCCACTCCGCGTGATCAAGGCCATGATCGACATCTTTTATCAATCCCAAAGGATGTGACGTGGCTGTCTACGACAGGTGGCACAAGTCGCGGCCGAGTCCAGGCGAGGACAGGTGTAAGTGCCGGCCACCCAAGGTGCCGACCGCCGAGCACGGCCAGGGCAAGCGCTGGCAGGTCCGCTGGCGCGACGAGAGCGGGAAACAGCCGAAGCTGAACTTCTCGAAGCTCACCGACGCGGAGAGCAAGGACGCCGAGATCAAGGCCAGCTTGGACAAGGGCGACTACATCGACCCGAAGGCCGGGCGGGTCACCTTGCGGGACTGCGGCCAGCAGTGGCGGGACTCACTGACGTGCGACCCTGGAACGCTCATGCAGATCAACAGCCGATTAGGGAAGTGGGTGTTCGGCCACAAGATCGGCGATCAGTCGATGAGCGTGCTGGCCCGCAAGCCTTCCCTGATTCAGGCGTGGATCAAGGAGATGCAGGACACGCTTGAGCCGTCCACGATCCGCGGCGTCGTGATGTGGGTCTCCACGATCTTCAACACGGCGGTAGATGACGGGGTCGTGTCGCGCAATCCGCTGCTGACCAAGACCGTCAAGCCGCCCAAGGTCATCCCCAAGCAGGTCGTCCCCTGGACGCTCCGCATGGTCGAGGACATGGCCGAAGCCCTGCCCGACCGATACGACGACATCGTCTACCTCGCCGCAGGGTGCGCCCACCGGCAGGGCGAGGCGTTCGGCATCGCGGTCGACGACATCGACTTCCTCGGACGGGTCGTCCACGTCCAGCGCCAGGTGCGGATCATCAACGGGTCGCTGGTGTTCAGCCTGCCGAAGAGGGACAAGCCCCGTACGGTCCCCCTGCCCGACGCGGTGTCTCTGCGCCTTGCCGCGCACATCCAGCAGTACCCGCCGGTGGCGGTGACCCTGCCCTGGCGGACTCCGGAGGGGAAGCCCTGCACGGTGAAGCTGGTGTTCTCGACTCCCTCGGGGAAGGCGTTGAACCGCAACGACTTCAACCGGTTGTGGCGTACGGCTCGCACCGCTGCGGGCATACCCGACACGCGCGAGAACGGGATGCACGTCCTACGGCACACCGCGGCGTCGGCCTGGCTCGCGGCCGGGGTGGACATCCGGACGGTTGCCGAGTACCTCGGGCATGACGATCCGGGGTTCACGCTGCGGGTGTACTCGCACCTGATGCCGAACGCGGCGGACCGGGCGCGGAAGGCGATGAACGCCTTCTTCGAGGGCACGGCGGATGTGCCGAGTGCCCTGGATGTGCCCTCTGGGCGGTCGGGATGACCGTCTACGCTGGTCGTCGTGATACACCCATACTTCACATTGGACTAAGGATGTTCGAGTACGCACCAGCGCCCGAGTCGCGCGATGTCGTCGACATCAAGCCGTCCTACGGGCTGTTCGTCAACGGCGAGTTCGTGGACGGGTCGGGGTCGGCGTTCAAGACGATCAACCCCGCCTCGGAGGAGAAACTCGCCGAGATCGCCGCCGCCTCGGCCGCCGATGTGGACCTGGCCGTCCAGGCCGCCCGCAAGGCGTTCACCACCTGGTCGGCGATGCCCGGCGCCGAACGCGCCAAATACCTGTTCAGGATCGCCAGAATCATCCAGGAACGCGCCCGCGAACTAGCCGTCCTGGAGTCCCTGGACAACGGCAAACCGATCCGCGAGTCCCGCGACGTGGACCTGCCCCTGGTCGCCGCGCACTTCTTCTACTACGCGGGCTGGGCGGACAAACTCGAATACGCCGGGTACGGCACCCGCCCCCTCGGCGTCGCGGGCCAGGTCATCCCGTGGAACTTCCCGCTGCTCATGCTGGCCTGGAAGATCGCGCCGGCGCTGGCCTGCGGGAACACCGTCGTGCTCAAACCCGCGGAAACGACCCCGCTGACGGCGTTGCTGTTCGCGGAGATCTGCCAGCAGGCGGATTTGCCTCCCGGCGTCGTAAATATCGTGACCGGGGCGGGCGAAACCGGTGCGGCGGTGGTGAACCATCCGGATGTCGACAAAGTCGCGTTCACCGGGTCGACCGAGGTCGGGCGCCTGATCGCGCGGTCGGTGGCGGGCACCGGGAAGAAGGTGACCCTCGAGCTCGGGGGGAAGGCCGCCAACATCGTGTACGAGGACGCGGCGCTCGATCAGGCGGTCGAGGGGATCGTGAACGGGATCTTCTTCAACCAGGGGCATGTGTGCTGCGCCGGGTCCCGGTTGCTGGTCCAGGAGTCGATCGCGGGTGAGTTGCTGGCTTCGCTGAAGCGGCGGCTCGGCACGCTGCGGATGGGCGATCCGCTGGACAAGAACACCGATATCGGGGCAATCAATTCGGCTGCTCAGCTGGCCAAGATCCGGGAGCTGTCCGACATGGGGGAGCAGGAGGGCGCCGAACGGTGGTCTCCGGCGTGCGCCATCCCCGATCGGGGGTTCTGGTTCCCGCCGACCATCTTCACCGGGGTCGCGCAGTCGCATCGCATCGCCCGGGAGGAGATCTTCGGGCCGGTGTTGTCGGTGCTGACGTTCCGTACGCCCGGAGAAGCTGTGGAAAAGGCGAACAACACGCCATTCGGGCTGTCCGCCGGGGTGTGGACGGAGAAGGCGTCGCTGATGTTGTGGACGGCGGATCGGCTGCGGGCCGGGGTCGTCTGGTCCAACACGTTTAACCGGTTCGATCCGGCGTCGCCGTTCGGCGGTTACAAGGAATCCGGGTACGGCCGCGAGGGCGGGCGTCATGGGCTGGAGGCGTACCTTCGATGAGTGAGCGGCTGTCGGTTCGCAAGACGTACAAACTGTTCATCGGCGGTGCGTTTCCCCGATCGGAGAGCGGAAGGTCCTATGTCGTGACCTCCTCCAAGGGCGATTTCCTGGCCAACGCGTCCAAGGCGTCCCGCAAGGACGCCCGGGATGCGGTGGTAGCCGCCCGAAAGGCGTTCGCGGGCTGGTCCGGGGCTACCGCGTACAACCGGGGGCAGGTGATCTACCGGATCGCCGAAATGCTGGAAAGCCGCCGCGCCCAGTTCGCGGCCGAACTCGTCGCCGCCGACGGCGTCTCCACCAAGAAGGCCACCGAACTCGTGGACGCCGCCGTCGACCGCCTGGTCTGGTACGCCGGGTGGTCCGACAAGATCGGCGCCATCCGCGGCTCGGCCAACCCCGTCGCGGGCCCCTACTTCAACCTCTCCTCAACCGAGCCGACCGGCGTCGTGGCCATCGTCGCCCCGCCGATGGGTCCGCTCCTCGGCCTGATCAGCGTGCTCGCCCCCGTGATCGTCACCGGCAACACCTGCGTCGTCATCGCCTCAGAACGCGCCCCCCTTCCCTCGATCACCCTCTCCGAGGTCCTCGCCACCTCCGACCTCCCCGGCGGCGTCGTCAACATCCTCACCGGCAAACCCGAGGAAATCGCCCCGTGGCTGGCCGGCCACATGGACGTCAACGCCCTCGACCTGACCGGCGCGTCCCCCGAACTCGCCCTCACCTGCGAGGAACTCGCCGCGGAAAACCTCAAACGCGTCCTACGTCCCCCGACAGACGCAATCGACTGGCTCGCCGACCCGGGCACCGCCCGCATGACGACTTTCCTCGAAACCAAAACCGTCTGGCATCCCATCGGCGTCTAGTTGGTCGAAGGGAGAACCACTCTCAGTTTGGGGCGTGGCGGGACCAGGGGCGGGTGGATTCCAGGTGGGTGGCGAGGCCGAGGAGTTGGGGTTCGGCGCCTGGGGGTGCGATGAGTTGGATGCCGATGGGCAGGCCGGTGGAGTGGCGGCCGTACGGGACGGTCATGGCGGGCCAGCCGGCCAGGTTCCAGGCGGCGGTGACGGGGGCGTAGCCGACGTTGAGGAGGGTGTTCTTGGTCAGGCCGCGTCGCCCCCAGCGGTGGGCTTTCGGGGGGATGTGGGCGAGAGTGGGGGTGAGGAGGACGTCGGCGTTGCCGAACCACAGGTCGGCGCCGTTGGCGCGCCAGCGGTCGCGGGTGCGGGTGCCGTCCAGGTGGAGGGTGCGGACGGTGCGACCGGCGGCGGCCAGCGTGCGGGTCCGGCGTTCCAGCTTGGCGACGGGAAGGCCCTGAGAGTCCTCGGCGGCGCAGGAGTACCAGGCCACGATTGACGACATGCCGACGATGGGCGGCAGGCGGCGGCCGGGCACCACGGTGTGGCCCCCTTCGCGGAGGGCGTGTCCCGCCTCCTCGACCGCGAGCTGGAACTCGTTGTCGATGGACAGGCCCACGGGCAGCGGGTTGGGCACCACCGCGATGCGCAGATCGATAGCTCGGGGAGTGAGTGTGGCGTCGTCGGCCATGACGCCGAGGGCGAGCGCGGCATCGGCGACGGTCGTCGTCAGCGGGCCGTTCTCGCACATCTCGAACCAGTCATGCGTCGGCGCGGGAACCACGCCGAGACCCGGCTTGATGGCGATGATGCCGCAACACGCGCCCGGAATGCGCAGCGAGCCGAGGCCGTCGTTGCCGACCGCCAGGGGCACGAGCCCGGCAGCCACCGCCGCCGCGCTCCCGCCCGACGAACCACCGGGCGTTCTGTCCAGGTTCCACGGGTTGCGAGCTGTGCCGTACACGCTGTCGGAGAAGGCGACCAGGCTGAGCTCGGGAACGTTGGTGAGGGCGACGACCACCGCGCCCGCCTGCCGCAGCCGGGCCACCACGGGATGGTCCGCGGTCGCGGGTTCGGCGGGCGTGGCCGCGGAGCCGTTCCGGGTGGCCTCGCCCGCCACCTCGATGTTGTCCTTGACCGCGACCGGCACCCCGGCCAGCGGCAACTCCGCGAGATCACCCCGATCCTGTACGGCTTGCGCCTCCCGGACGGCCTCCTCGCTCCGCACCTTCCGGAAGGCACCCAGCGCGGACGCCCGCGCCTCGATGGCGGCGAGATGTTCGGCCACGACCCCCGGCACCGTGGCCTTCCCGTTCCGCACGGCTTCAGCGATCTCCACAGCGGTACGACCGACCCACGACATGCCCAGAGTCTGACCCCACCCCCCGGCGGTGTGAAGTCTTGTAACCAAGCCGATGCATCACTCATCGCGCGGTTCGCGAGGGCCGCGCCCCACCTGTTTGAGCGCGAGCCGAAGAGCGAACTCGATTTGCGAGTTCACGCTTCTGAGGTCGTCCGCCGCCCACTTGGCGATGGCCTCGTGGACGGCGGGGTCAAGCCGCAGCAGCAGTTTCTTCGGCTCGCGCCGGGCGTCAGGCATACAAGCTGCCGGTGTTCACCACCGGCTGGACCGCGCGGTCGCCACACAGCACGACCAGAAGGTTGGAGACCATAGTCGCGCGGCGTTCCTCGTCGAGCTCCACCACGTGCTCCGCGCTCAGCCGGTCCAGCGCCAGCTGGACCATGCCGACCGCGCCTTCCACGATCTGCCGCCGGGCCGCGACGACCTGCGAGGCCTGCTGGCGGACCAGCATCGCCTGGGCGATCTCCGGCGCGTAGGCCAGGTGGGTGATCCTGGCTTCCATGATCTCGATCCCGGCCAGCTCGGTGCGCTCGCGCAGTTCCGTGGTCAGCTCTTCGGCGACGGTCGCGCCGTCGCGCAGGCTGGTGCGCTCCTCGATATGCGAGTCGTACGGATGGGTGGTGGCCAGGTGGCGGACGGCGGCTTCCGACTGGATCGCCACATACTTCTCGTAGTTGTCCACCGAGAACGAGGCCTTGGCGGTCTCCACCACCCGGAACACGACCACAGCGGCGATCTCCACGGGGTTGCCGTCGGCATCGTTGACCTTGAGCTTGGCGGTTTCGAAGTTGCGCACCCGCAGGGTGACCCGGCGCTTGTCCGTCAAGGGGAGGACAAACTGGAACCCGGGGTCCTTCACCGAGCCCACATACCGTCCGAAGAACTGGATGACCTTCGCCTCGTTTGGGTTGATCACCGTGAACCCGGTGGAGGCCAGGCCGAACAGCAGCAGCGCGACGACTACGCTGACGATCGCGGTGCCCTCGTCGCCGGAAATGCCGAACACCACCAGAGCCGCGACCACTACGACGGTCGCCAGCAGCACCCAGAAACCGTTGACCCGGAACGCCTGTCGCTCCATCGGCTCCTCCTTGCTATTGAAGTGATATCACCAAGCTATCACTCCTTCGCCGTGGACGCGCGCGCGAAAAGTTCGGCGACCGTGACCCGGTAGTGGAACCGTGACGTCGCCCCGATGACCATGGTCAGCCACATGTCCTCGTTGATCCGATAGACCGCCCGATCCGCCTCCACTCCTGGATGTTTCGGCTGATGCCGCATCGCCAGCTCGTACGCGATGGACCTGGCCTCCTCCCGACCCCCGTCGACCTCGTAGATGTCCGAGATCCGCCATTCCTTGCGGTCGAACCGCCCGACGTTCTCCTCAACGAGAACTCGCCACTCACTCATGCGGCGATCATGCCGGGTCCGCCCCGGCAAGGCGAAGGCACGCCCCCTCGGGGGCGTACCTTCTGCGGTGGGTGTCAGCCGCCCAGACCGAACTGCTTGAGCATCTGCGGCGTGACCTGCTTGGTCTGGTCGGCCGGTGGCGGCTGGACCGAGACCGGCTTGTCGAACTCGGTTGCCGTCGAGGTCAGCGTGAACTGCGGCTTCTCGCCTTCCTCGTTGCGGTAGCGGGACTTGCGTACCATGCCCTGCTCGTCGACCCAGATGTCGGACCGGAGTTCGTGGACGCCCGTGGCGCCCGGGCTCTCCATCGGGCTGGCGGATGCGACGCCGAAGGCGGCCTTGGCCAGGTCCACGTTGTAGTTGGCGGTGTAGTGGGTGACGGTCTTGCCGTCCACTTCCGAGGTGCCGACCATCTTGACGTCCTCGTACGCGTGGACGAGCTTCTCGATGGTGGCCGGGTTGGTGACCGTGGCGGTGTCGAACATCTTGCGGATGGCCTGCCCGTGCGGGCCCTTGAGGTCGGCGAGGGCGACCTTCCACCAGGGTGGGCCCTGGGCGCCCTGGGCGAGGCCGTCGGGATTGACGTACGCGGTGCCGCCGCTCACGATCAGTTCGGGTTTGGCGGAGCTCGCTTTGCCGTTCAAGGTGAGGTCGGTCGCTTTGGCCTCAAGGACGACGGACGGCTTGGCCTGGTACTGGTACGTGCCGTTGGCCGTGGTGTCGCCCGAGGTGAAGGTGAACTTGCCGATGTTGCTGGATGCCTGCGCCGACTTGGTCAGCGCCTGCCGCAGTGCGGTCGTCGGGTCGGCCTCGGTCGCCGTCGGGCTGGCGGTCGGGCTCTCCGACCCCTCCGGCGGCGTCGTCTCCTCCGACGGCATTTCGCTAGGCGGACTTTCGGTCATGCCCGGTGACGGTGGCGCGGGGTTCGCCCACGCTGTGGTCCCACCGATGCCGCTGGCCAGCACGCTCAAGGTGCCGATCGCGGCTAGTCGAAGACGAGCCTGTCCCATGTATCCCCCTGGTCCGGCGAAATTGACCTGCCAAAGGACGTTATGTACCGATTTCGGATGAAATATCCCTAAATGCGGATTTCAGAGGGTTCGCAGGCGATTACTTTGCGTCAAAGCTGGAGTTGCCGACCGAGTGACGGCCACGTGTTGACCATGGACCACCGCCCGCGTCCACGGCGGCCCAGCCCGCTCCGGTCTAGTCCTCGTCCAGGCAGAGGCAGAAGGGGTGGCCGGCCGGATCGAGGAGCACGCGGACGTTCTCCTGCGGTTGGGCCGCGGCCAGCGAGGCTCCCAGGGCGACCGCGTCGGCGACAGCGGAATCGAGGTCGCCGACCTGGAAGTCGAAGTGCATCATCGGGCGCTGCTCCCCGTCGACGGGCGGCCAGACGGGGGCCCGGTAATCGGCGGCCTGCTGAAACACCAGATAGATGGATCCCTGAGGGGCGGCGATAATCGACGTTCCCGGTTCCTCGTGGCCGATGGGCCAACCAAGCAACTCCGAATAGAACCGCGCCAAGGCACCGGGCTCGGGCGCTTCAATAGCGGCGCCCCACCACATACCGGCCGTTCGAGATCGCATGCGCGTATCCTGTCGCGGCGCTTCAGCCACGTCCACCCGGCGCCACGCCGCCCAGGCGCACGAATTCGTCGTGGTTGTGGCGGCTTTCGGACCTTGCGGTTGATCTGACGTGGAGTTCCGCAATTCGGGCGCATGATGGTGGCCATGTTGATCCGTCACCGTGGTCATGAGCCGATCATCGATCCCTCCGCGTACGTCGCCCCGACCGCAACGCTGGTCGGCCAGGTACGGATCGGTCCTCGGGTACGGGTGATGTACGGAGCCGTCCTTGACGCGGAGGAGAGCGCGATCGAGGTTGGCGAGTGCTCGGTCGTCTGTGAGAACGCGGTGCTACGCGGCGGGGTGACGTTGGGCGATCATGTCTTCGTCGGCCCGCAGGCGACCTTGCTGGGCTGCAGGGTGGCGCGATGCGCCTATCTGGCCACCGGTGTGACCGTGCTCCAGGAGGCGGCGCTTGGGGCGGGGGCGGTCGTCGCGATCGGCGCTGCGGTGCACGCTCGCACCGCGTTGCCGGAGGAGTTCTTCGTCCCGCCGAACACGATCGCCATTGGCGGGAAGGTGTACGCACCGGGTGATCCCGCACTGCCCGAGGCGATCAAGGGCGTGGAATTCGCGAAAGTGGCGTTCGGCGTCGACGCCGACTGGGGGAATCGGATCCACCGGTATGAGCGGATGGCCGAGGTTCGCTCGAACCAATTCGCCGCGCATGCCGATGACGAGATCGTGGGCTGAAGGACCGATCGGCGACCAGGTGGATCTACGGATACCTCTAGGCACGTCGGGGGTTCGTCTGGCGGGTGGGGGCTGCGCCGATCGGGTTCTCCGGCCAGGGGTGGCGCGGGTATCTGCCGCGGAGTTCGGCGCGGACGGCCTGGTATCCCTCCCGCCAGAAGGACGCGAGATCCGAGGTCACCGCGGCGGGCCGCCCCGCGGGCGACAGGAGATGCACGGTGAGGGGCACTCCCGCGATCCGTGGGGCGTCGTCCCAGCCGAACAGCTCCTGCACCTTGACCGCCAGCACCGGCCGTTCCCCGGAGTAGTCGATTCTGATCTTCGACCCGCTCGGCACCTCGACCCGCTCAGGCGCGACATCCTCGATCCGCGCCGACCAGGGCACCAGCCGCCGCAACGCAGCCAGCACGTCGATCCGCGCCAGATCACTTCGCCGCCGGACCCGGGACAGCTCCGGCTCCAGCCACCGCTCGGCCGCATCTACCAGAGCCGTATCGTCCACCGGCGGCCACGGCTCCCCGACGACCCGGTGGCAGAACGCCAGACGTTCCCGGAACGCGCGGGCATCCGAAGTCCACCGCAGCAACGCCACCCCTTCCTGGCGCAGCCCGTCCAGCACAGCCGGACGTACATCGGCATCCACCAGCGGCACCGACGACAGCTCGATCGCCCCCAGCCGCCGGACCCTTCTGGCGACGATCTCGCCCCGCCGCCAGCCGATCTCTTCCGTCTCCTCCAGCAGCGCCGTCGCCGCGATCCGCGCGATCCTCTCGTCGATGACCACACCCTGCCGAACCCGCGCCACCGAACTCCCCACCCCCCGATCGGCCACCGCCACAGCCAGCCACTCGGCCTCACTCAACCCCGACCCCGCCACAGCCCCCGTCCCGGAAGCCATGACAAAGCCCCCTTCACCACGCCGCCGCGCCACCCTCTCCGGATACGCCAAAGCCACCACCAGCCCAGCAACCTGGTCATCCTGTCCAACGTGCCGTCCCGAAGGCGCGGAGCCGAGGGCTTCGGTGAGACGGCGGGTTTCCTGGCGCCAGCGGTCGGAGAGGCTGTCGTTTCCCCGCCGGACCGAGCGCAGGACTGAGACGAAGTCGTCGGACGCCGAACTGGGGAACCGGTCGGCGAGCAGGGCGACAATTTCGGCGGCCCGACGGACTCCGACCTGATTCGCGCCATCGATGAGTGCGCGGGCGAGCCGGGGATGTACTCCAATGTCGGCCATTTTCCGGCCCCGCGCAGTGACTCGGCCGCCGTGCACAGCGCCAAGAGCGATCAGCGTGTCCCGCGCGGCGATCATTGCCCCACTCGGAGGCGGATCGAGCAACGCCAGCCCGCTCGCGTCGGGATCTCCCCAGCAGGCCGCCTGAAGCGCGAAATCGGTGAGATCGGCAAGCGCGATCTCCGGCTGTGCATACTCGGGCAACCGTTCATGCTCCCCCGCCGACCAGCACCGATAGGCGAACCCGTCCCTCTCACGCCCAGCCCGCCCGGCCCGCTGCGCGGCCGACGCCTTCGAGGCCCGTACGGTCACCAGCGATCCCAGCCCCCGCGCATGATCCATCCGAGGCTCCCGAGCGAGCCCCGAATCAACCACGACACTCACCCCAGGAATGGTCAGGCTGGATTCCGCCACCGACGTCGCCAGAATCACCCTCCGCCCCACACCACGACTCAAAGCCGCATCCTGTACGGCACCAGACGCCTGACCGTGAACCTCCAGAACCTGGACGTCAGGCAACATCCGCGCCACCCTGCCCAGTTCCGACACTCCCGGCAGAAAGCAGAGCACGTCGCCTTCGTGCCGTGCCAGCGCCAGCCGTACGACATCGGAGACATGAGCAAGAAAGGCGGGATCGACACGCAGCCCGTGCGGCGGCGCGACCGGCTGGACCGGAGGAGCCCAGACGATCTCAACCGCGTGCGTGGCACCCTCGGTATGAATGACCGGCGCGCCCCCGAGCAGCCGAGCCCAACGCGTCGCGTCGGTAGTAGCGGACGTCGCCAAAAGACGCAGGTCCGGACGAAGAGCCTCCCGAATATCGATCAGGAACGCGAGGGCGGTATCAGCGTCGAGATGGCGTTCATGGCATTCGTCCATGACGACCACATCGATCCCGTCAAGTTCGGGCTCACGCTGCAACCGCCGAAGCAACACCCCGGTCGTCACCACCTCCACCCGCGTACGCGGACCGACCTGCCGTTCCCCCCGAATCGTGAACCCGACCCGCTCCCCGACCTTCTCCCCAAGCAGCCACGCCATCCGCCGGGCCGCCGCCCGCACAGCGATCCGCCGCGGCTCCGCAACGACCACCCGCCCACCCGAAAAGAACAACCCAGGCACCAACCCCGCAAGCGCAAGCGGCACCAACGTCGTCTTCCCGGTCCCCGGCGGCGCAGTGAGCACGGCTGTTCCGGCCGACTCAAGCGCACCCACCACATCGGGCACCACATGCCGGACAGGAAGCTCGGACCACTCGGGGCGCATCCGCCCATTGTTATCAGGCAGCGCGCATCTCCTTCGGCCGGGTGAGCAACGAACGAGTCCTATTGTCAGGCAGCGCGCATGGCGAGCAGGACTTCCGCGTTGGAGAAGATCTCCTTCGGGCGGGTGAGGAAGGGCCTGAGCGGTCCGGCGCTTCGTTGGCTAGGCCCAAAGCAGGAATGCCCGCCAAATAGTCCTGTTTCTCAGGCGGCGCGCATGCCGAGGAGGAGTTCCGCGTTGGAGGAGGTCTCCTTCAGACGGGTGAGGAAGGGCTCGAAGGAGTCCTGGCCGTGGAGGGCCTTGCGGAGTTTCCAGACGAGGGAGAGCTCGGCGGGGTCGAGCAGGAGTTCCTCGCGGCGGGTGCCGGACGCGGTGACGTCGACGGCGGGGAAGATGCGGCGGTCAGCCAGGCTTCGGGTGAGTTTGAGCTCCATGTTGCCGGTGCTCTTGAACTCCTCGAAGAGGTTGTCGTCCATTTTGGAGCCGGTTTCGACCAGCGCGGTGGCCAGGATCGTGAGCGAGCCGCCCTCGCGCAGGTTGCGGGCCGCGCCGAGCAGTCGCTTGGGCGGGTGAATGGCCCGCACGTCGATCCCGCCGGTGAGCACCTTTCCGCCGCCGGGCTGAGTGATGTTGTACGCACGACCCAGCCGCGTGATCGAATCGACCAGCATGACCACATCGTGGCCCAGCTCGACGAGCCGCTTGGCCCGCTCCACGGCCAGTTCGGTGACCGTGATGTGGTCGGTGGCGGGACGGTCGAAGGTGGAGGCGATGACCTCGGCCTGGACCGATTCGCGCATGTCGGTGACCTCTTCTGGCCGCTCGTCGACGAGCACGACCATCAGATGGCAGTCCGGGTGGTTGGCGGTGATCGCGTTGGCGACCGCCTGGAGGAGCAGGGTCTTGCCCGCTTTGGGCGGGGCCACGATGAGGCCGCGCTGGCCCTTGCCGATGGGCGCCACCAGGTCGAGGACCCGGGTGGACAGCACGCCCTTGGTGGTCTCCAGGCGGAGCCGTTCGGTGGGATGGATAGGAGTGAGGTCGGCGAACGCGGGACGGTTGCGCGGCGGCCCGGTGGCGATCGAGATCAGTCGGCCGCCCTGGGCGGTGCCGGTGATCACGTCCCCGGTTCTGAGCCCGGCGAGCAGGTCTTTCGGGACCGTGACGTCGCTGGGACCGCGCAGGTAACCTTCGGTTTTCAGGGTGGAGCCGTCCAGGATCCCGCTGACCTCGCGGAGCACCGCGGGTTTGACCGCGTTGTTCCGGGAACGCGTCCTGGGCTCACCCACATGAGTTTGGGTAAGAGTCATAATTTGTCCTTGCGGATATGGGGAAGTTGGCATGACCGCAGGCATCACGAAACGAATGAACAAGCTGCGCGGTCACAAACTCGGCCAGATCGGCCGGTCGCACGTGCCCCAGAATCGGGCCAGAAACATGCGAGCTACATCGACGATAACACGCCACTCGGCGAGATGTATTCCCCAAAACACGGCCCCCAACCCCCACCTGCCCACCATTCCCACCCGGCCAACGGCTCCAGGAACACTGCTCGCCCAGGTCACGGCAAAGTGAAGGGCGCACCCGAGCGTCAACTCGCGCAACGGTGAATCGCCAGGCACCTGGAGGGCGTCCGGTCGTTCCTGGGACCATCCCGTGGTTCGCTGGCCCGCCCGGAGCGCGTGAGATCGTTCCGGATCCCACGAACGGAACGGTGATTCGCTGGCGCGACTGGAGGGCGTCCGGTCATTCCCGGGCCGTCCCATGATTCGCTGGCCCGCCCGGAGGGCGTGAGATCGTTCCGGATCCCACGAACGGAACGGTGAATCGCTGGCGCACCCGGAGGGCGTCCGATCGTTCCCCACACCATCACAGAGGGAACCGTGCGAGCCCGGAGGGCGCGTGATCATACCCGGCACCGTCACAGACGGAACCGTGATCCGTCGGCGCGTCAAGGGGGGGGTGAGATCGTTCCCGGGACCGCACAGACAGAACGGCTAATCAGGGCGCGTCAGATCGTTCCCGGGACCTTGTGTGGATCGTTAGCGTGCCTGGAGGGCGTCTAGGGCTACGGCCATGGCGATGACCAGGCGGCGGTCGAGGCGTGGGTCATTGATGTCGATGGCGTAGGTGTCGCGCAGGCCCCAGCGGCGTTCCACGGAGAAGGCGATGGAGGCGCCCACGCTGAAGTCGAAGTGGTAGGGCAGCCACGACAGCGAGTCGGTGAAGCGCCGCAGGATGGCCACCAGCGGGTTGCGTTCCTGGCCGGTCATGGTGGGCAGGCCGGGCTGCTGGAGATGCCAGGTGGAACGGAGCAACGACTTGCCGAAGTCCTTCCGGAACAGTCCAATGGGAACTCCGGACGCGTCCACCACGTCGTAGCCGCTGGCCAGGTCGATGACCTTGCGCGCCTTGAAGGCGGCAAGCGCCTCACCTCGCGATTCATCCGTATAAAGGGTGACCTGTTCTTTCAGCGTCAGGCGTTTCTGCTCGGCGAAGGCCACGACCGGACCGTCGGAGCCGTCGGGCTCGGCGATGTGGACGACGTAACGGTTGATCATCATGGTGATCTTCTGGCGCAGGATCAGCCGCGTCTGCGTCTGGAGGGTCGCCGTGTCCACTTGAACCTCCGTAAATGGTCTCTTTACCACCCTATTACGGAGTCAGCGGAGGGGAAGATCCCCAGTGAGAAACCGCTGGATGGAAGGTGCCACACAGGCCACGATCTCCTCCGGTGTGAGGGCGGTCAGGATTTCGATCTGGATGACGTAACGGGCGAAGACGATGCCCATGAGCTGGGAGGCGGCCAGGAGGGCGCGCTGCTGGGGATGGTCGGACCCGAGGTGCTTGCCCAGCGGCCCGGCCAGTTCATGGATCATGAAGTCTTTCAGGATCCCGGCCGCCGCGGGGGAGGTGGCCGCGGACACGACCACCGCCTTGATCCGTGGACCGATCTCAGGATCCTCCCAAAGCGCGAAATAGCGGGTGGTGAGCCGTTCCCCGAGCGTCTCCAGGTCGCCGTCGAAGGACTCGACCAACTGCCGGATCGGCATGCCGCCGTTCCTGATCGACTCGCCGAACAAGCCGTCCTTGTTCCCGAAGAAGTGCATGACCAGGGCGGGATCCACCCCGGCCGCGCGGGCTACGCCCCGGATCGTCGTCCCGCCGTAGCCGTGCTCGATGAAGGACGTCATCGCGGCCTCCAGGATGGCCTCCCGCGTCTGGGTGTTCCCTGGCCGCCGGCCGCTCTTGGTCTCGTTCTCCATACCCACTATTCAACCATGTTGAATTCGTCTATGGTGAACTCAACGTTGTTGAAGTCATCACTAGGAGAATTCGATGAGGAAGCTGCTCCCGGCCGTCGTGCTGGTGACGCTCATCGGGCTCGCGTTCGCCGCTTCGTTCGTGGGCGCGCTGCACCAGCCCGAACCCCATGGCGTGCCGGTGGGCGTGGTCGCGCCCGCGCAACTGGCCGCCCAAATCGACGCCGGGCTGGCCGCCAAGAAGCCTGGCGCGTTCGAGATCACGAGTTACGCCGACGAGGCCGGCGCGCGGACCGCGCTCGGCGACCGCGAGGTCGAGGCCGTGGTCCTCCCGCAGCAGGCCAAGCTGATCGTCGCCAGCGCCGGCGGGCGGACCGCGTCCACGGTGATCACCCAGGTGTTCACCGGCGTCACCCAGGCCCAGGGCCAGCAGCTCACGGTCGAGGACGCCTACCCGCTGCCCCCCGGCGACTCCGGCGGCGTCTCCGGCATGTTCTACGTGCTCGCCCTGGTCATCCCCGGTATCGCCATCGCCGTCCTGGCCGGTCACGCCGGAGCGAGCTCTGGCCAGAAGCTCGTTGTCATCGCGCTCGCCTCGGTCACGGTCGCGCTGGCCAACGCCTGGCTCGCCGACGTGGTCTTCGGCGCGCTCCCCGGGGCGTACCTCGGGCTGGCCGCCGTCTCCGCCGCCGTGACCTTCACCCTCGGCCTGGTGGTCGCGGGCTTGGTCCGGGTGCTGGGCACCCCCGGTGTCGGGCTGGCGGCCCTGCTGTTCGTCGTGGTCGGCATCCCCGCCAGCGGCGGCCCGCTCGGCGCCCGTTTCATCCCCGAGTGGTACGCGGCGATCGGCCAGGCTCTCCCGATCGGCCAGGGCACGGTGGCCATCCGCAACACCGTCTTCTTCGACGGCGCGGCCCTCACCGTCCCGCTCACCGTCCTGGCCGCCTGGGCCCTGGTCGGCCTGCTCCTGCTGCTCATCCCCGTACGGCACAGCGCCGCGGCCCACGCCGCCACCGCCCAGCCCGTCCCCGTCGCGTGATTTACATCACCCAATATCCGGAAATGTCGGGCCGGGCAACTGTTGAACTTCTGGCATAGCCCGGCCTTCTCCCCAGGATCACCCTGGGAACACCAGCGAAAGCATGGCCAATCTCACAGGTGTCCTCAGCGTCATCTCAGCAGAGTCATGCGAGATTCAAGGAGTGCAGATGTCCACCGGGTGGAGATGGGTCGCCGCTCTCGCTATAGGCGGCGGTGCGTATCTCGTCCTGCGGGACGAGTTGCCCCAGCCTGGAGAGATCTGGGCCACGATCACCAACGTCAACCCCGCCTGGCTCGCCGTGGCCGTCGCCGCCGAGGCGATCTCCATGGCGACCTTCGCCCGGCTCTTCCGCAGACTCCTGGGCCTGGGCGGAACCAAGATCAGCCTGGGTCGCGCGCTGGCCGTCACCTACGCGCGTAACGCCTTCTCGAACTCGCTGCCCGCTGGGCCGGTCCTGTCCATCGCGTACACCACGCGAGAGTTCAGCCGGCTGGGCGCGGGCAGGCCGCTCATCGCGGCCACGCTGGTGCTCGCCGCGTTCTATTCGGGGGTGACCTTCGGGGTGCTGAGCCTGGTCGCGCTGCTCGGCTCACCAGCGACCCGGATTCCGACGTTGATCGCCGCCCTCGCGGTGGTGGCGCTGGCCGCCATGGTGATGCGAACCCGCCCGTTCGTCGGCGTGGTACGGCGGCGCATGCCGAAGCTGTCGGCGCAGCTGGACGCGGCGCGGGCCGCCATTCGCCCGGCCTCCCGGGATCGGGCCATCCTGGCCGGGCTCGCGCTGCTGAACTGGCTGCTCGATGTGGCCTGCCTGGTGGCGGTCTGCGTCGCGGTGGGCGTCGACATCGGCCCGCACACGATGCTGCTGGGCTACGTCGCCGCCAAGGGCGCGCAGGCGCTGGCGTTGATTCCGGGCGGGCTCGGCGTCGTCGAGATCGGGATGGCCGCCACGTTCTTCGCGGCCGGAGCGAGTGGTGGCGCGGCGGGGGCGGTCGTGGCGTTGTACCGGCTCATCTCGTACTGGGCGATTCTGATCGCGGGCTGGCTGGCGTGGGCGTTCCTGCACGACGAGGTGCGGGCGGCGGCCAAGGTGGTGGGCAGGTTCCTGATGCGGGCGGGCGCGAGCATGAGCCCGTTCGCGCTCCCGCCGACCGAGCGCGGCGCGCACCCCTAGGGGTTTTGTCAGGGTCCCCGGTGGAACGGGGGTTGGCAGCCGGTTCGTTGGACCGAGTGACTGACAACCCCAGACGGAGGAAACCACGATGCACCGGTCCAGACACCACAAGATGATCGCGGGCGTCTGCGGCGGTATCGCCGAACGCTACGGCATGTCGCCTAACACGGTCCGGCTCCTGTTCCTGCTCTCCTGCATCCTGCCCGGGCCGCAGTTCATCATCTACCTGATCATGTGGGTCTTCATACCCAAGGCCTAGGCTTGGCCGCGCCTGTGTCTGGACTGAGGAACGCAGGGTCGCGAAGCGGCCCGGAGTGACGAGGGAAGACGCAGGCTGAAGGCGGCCGAGCCCGCCGTGCCGGAGGCGCGGCCATAAGCACAGGTATCCTCGATAACATGCAGAACCGGCCGCTGACCCTTATCCAGGACGACCTGGTCGACTACGAGAAGGCCATGGAGCGCATGGCCGACCTGGTCCAAGAACGCCAGGACGACATGCGGCCGGATACCTTGTGGCTGCTCAGCCACCCCAAGGTCTACACGGTCGGGCGGCGCACGCTGACCGAGCACCTGCCCGACCCGTCGCACGGCATCCCGGTCGTTCCCACCGGCCGGGGCGGCCAGCTCACCTACCACGGCCCCGGCCAGCTGGTCGGCTACCTGATCGTCAAGCTCGGCCCGAACGAGGGTGTGGTCGACTACATCCGCGAGGTGGAGCTCCGGCTGGTGGCCGCGCTGGGCGTGCTCGGCCTGCCGGCCGAACGGCGGGACACCCCGCCGGGCTCGGAACTGCTCACCGGCGTCTGGACCTCCGGGCGCAAGATCGTCTCCATCGGCATGCGGGCCAGCAAGGCGGTCACCAGCCACGGCTTCGCCATCAACGTCAACGGCGACCTCACCCCGTGGGATCTCGCCGTCGCCTGCGGCATGCCGGAGGTGGACATGACCTCGATCGCCCGCGAACTCGGCGACGCCGACTTCGACACCGTCCGCGCCACGGTCGCCAAGGAGTTCCAGGCCTCCTAACGGCCGGTACGGCTCCCGCCAGGCGGAAGCCGTACCAGAGAAGAAGGTCAGGCGTCGATCGAGTCGACCGTGCGGCGTGGCCCGGTGAACCAGTGCCGCGCGGACAGCGCCCACCACAGGCCGACCCCGAGCACCATGGCGCCCACCACGATCGGCGCGTAGTTCACGGCGGTCCAGGTGAACGACTCATCCGCTTCGGTGGCCGGATTGTCTGAGTTGAACGGCACGCCCGCGGGAGCGAGCGGCATGATGAAGTAGATCGACACGATCGTGATCTCGATGATCGCGATCCAGCCCATCACCTTGTACTTGGCGCCCAGCGTCCACGGGCCGGGCTGGAAGGCGTCGCCCATGCGCAGCCGCAGCCAGATCGGGATGGCGAAGGCGATGTAGAGGCCGATCACCGCCACCGAGACCACCGCGTAGAAGGCCAGCGGCGTGCCGGTCGGGGCCTTGTACAGGGCGGGCAGGGTGAGGATGAGCGCGGCCACGCAGCCGAAGATGATGGCGTTGACGGGGGTCCTGTTCTGGTCCACCTTGGACCAGAGCCGCCAGCCGGGGATCGCGCCGTCCCGCGAGAACGCGTACGTCATTCGCGACATCGAGGTCACGCAGCTCATGCCGCAGAAGAACTGCCCGATCGTGGAGATCGCGAAGATCGCGTTCGCCAGGTTGCCGGGCACGGCCGTGTCGAAGATCGCGCCCACGAAGCCGAACTGGGCGTTGATCTCGTCCACGTTGGTGGCCGCGAACAGGAAGGCCAGCAGCAGGATCCAGCCGCCGATCGCGGAGTAGAAGATCGACTGCCAGAGGCCGCGGGCCGCCGCGGTGGCCGCGCCCTGGGTCTCCTCCGACACGTGCGCGCACGCGTCGAAACCGGTGATCGTGTACTGGGTGAGCAGGAAGCCCAGCGGCAGGACGTAGATCCAGAAGCTGCCGCTGCTGAAGCCCGAGTTGTTGATCGTCTCGGTGAAGACGAACGACATCGACTGGTGCGAGTCCGGTCCGAAGATGAGGATCAGGACCACCACCGCGGCACCGAACACATGCCACCACACCGACACGTTCTGCAAGATCGAGATGAGCCGGTGGCTGTAGATGTTGATCAGAGCGTGCAGCACCAGCACGACGGCGAACAGGATGAAGGTGTTGCCCAGCGACACCTCGAGGCCGAAGAAGCGGTCGAGGGTGATGTTCAGGAACGTGGCGCAGCCGTAGTCCACCGACGCGGTCACCGCGATCAAGCCGATCAGGTTGAACCAGCCGGTGAACCAGCCGTGGATCGGCTTGCCCATCTTGGCGGCCCACCAGTAGATGCCGCCCGCCGTCGGATAGGCCGACACCAGCTCCGACATGCACAGACCGATGATCAGGATGAAGACGGAGATGATCGGCCAGCCCCAGGAGATGGCGATGGGGCCGCCGTTGTTCCAGGCCTGGCCGAACGTGGTGAAACACCCGGCGAGGATCGAGATGATGGAGAAGGAGATCGCGAAGTTGGAGAACCCACTCCAGGTCCGCGACAGTTCTTGTTTGTAACCGAGTTCGGCGAGTCGTTTGGCGTCGTCGTCGAGGGCTTGCGCCATGTAGGCCTCCTCATGCCTTGGGGGGTTACCGGCGCACGGCGTCGATCAGACGTCCGAAGCCGGGGTCTTTGAGATCGCGTACGGCTTGCGCGAACTTGTCGGCGGCCTCGGCGTTGTAGTCGAAGTCGCGGTGCTGCGGAGTCAGCCCGTGGTGCACGACGAACCAGAGCGTCCAGGTCAGGTTGGACATGATCAGATTCAGCCGGACTCGTGCGGCCGGGGCGGCGTCGTCGAAATACGCCAGGGTGAGGCGCTCGACGTCGTCGGGGTCGAAATCGGCCTCGGCGGCCAGGTCGCCGAGTTCGAAGCAGGGGTCGTTGTTGCCGGACAGCTGGTAGTCGACGATTCGCACCACGCCGCCGGCCTTGATGAAGTTCTCCGGCAGCAGATCGTTGTGGCAGGGGACGGTTCTCATCGGCCGGACCGCGAGGGCCTGCTCGATCTCGGCGACGGCCGGGGTCCAGTCCTCGTATCCGTCGGGGAGCTTCAGGCTGTTGGCCTTGCAGAGGGCCACAAAATCTGCGTGCTTCCGGAAAATCGAGAAATCATTGCCGAACCGGGGGCCCGCGTGCAGGGCCCGGCAGGCTTTCGCGATCTTGCCGATCTCATCCCGTACGGCCGGCGCGTCGAGGGTCACGCCGTCGATGTACTCCAGGATGAGCGCGCCCGGCAGCTCGTGCAGCACCTGTGCGCCGACGCCCGTGGACGCGGCGAGCACGGTGTTGGCGATCTCCTGCTCCAGCGGGATGCCCAGGCCTGTCGCGGCGATCCGGGGATCGAGCACCCGGAGCAGCCAGCGGTCGCCGTCCTCGGTCTCCACCCGGGCGATGTGGTGGCTGAGCCCACCCTTGATCGTCGTATGGCTGACCGGGCGCCCGGCCCAGGCCGCGACCATCTCCAGCGCGTCCTTGACGGCATCTGGCATGCCCGGCTCCTTTTGGTCTACCTTCAGACCATTGATCCGATTGTGGAGCCCAGGCGTTACAGGACGGTACCAATGGTGCAACTTCCCGCAGACGCCCAGGCGGTTGTGGTCGGTGGTGGGGTAGCTGGATGCAGCGTCGCCTTCCACCTCGCCCGGCTGGGTTGGCAGGACGTGATCCTGCTGGAACGCCATGACCTGACCGAGGGTACGACCTGGCACTCAGCGGGTTTCGTCGGCCAGCTGCGGTCCACGGTCACCCAGACCCGCATGATCATGTACTCGGCTGGTCTCTACCCAGAACTGCGTGATCTCACCGGGTTGGATCCCGGCTGGCACGGGGTCGGTGGACTTCGCCTCGCGACCACCCCCGAACGCCACGAGGAACTCCTCCGCCAGGCTGGGGCGGCCGAGACATACGGCCTGGACATGGATCTCCTGGACGCGTCGGCGACGTATGACCGCATGCCGCTGCTTGCCGTGGACGATGTGCTGGCGTCGCTCTGGCTTCCTGGTGATGGCTGGCTGGACCCGGCCCGGCTGGGGCGGGCGTTGGCGGAAGGGGCGCGCAAGCTCGGTGTTCGTATCATTACGGGCGTCGAGGTAACGGGCATCGACGTCGAAAACGGCCGCGTCCGGGGGGTCAGGGTCCGCAGGTCCACCGAGCCGGATGTCGGCGGCTCGGCGTCCCCAGGGTGGGATGTCCACGGATCGGCGCTTCCTGGGTCGGATGTCGGCGGATCCGGCTCTCGCGGGTCGGGGGATCGTCAATCGGCTGGGAGAACGTCGGATGATCCTCAGCCCAACGCTGGTGGGTCTGCCCGGAGTGGAGTTGGCTCGCGGCCGCAGGAGGCGCGCCACCGGCAAGACCTCGACGGGCGGGGTGAGATCGCGCCTGGTTCGGAGTGGGTCATTCGGACGGACACGGTGGTCAATGCCGCAGGTGCCGCAGCCGGGGTGGTCGGGCGGATGGCCGGGGTCGATGTGCCCGTCGTGCCGATCAAGCACCAGTATGTGGTGACCGCGCCTTCCGGGGTTCCGGTGACGGCGCCGACGGTTCGGGATCCCGACAACATCGTGTATTTCCGTGAAGAGGGTGGCGGCATTCTCGTCGGGGGATATATCCGGACTCCGGATGTCTGGGAGGACCCCAACCCGCTCTCCCAGCCTCGCGCTCTCTTCCCCCCGAACATGCCCAAATTCGAGGAATCCTGGGAGTCCGCCCGCCGCCGCCTCCCCTCTCTCCGCTCCAACGGCCAGATCGTCAAGGTCGTCCACGGCCCCGAAGCCTTCACTCCCGACGGCGAATTCCTCCTCGGCGAGACCTCCGTGCGCGGCTTCTGGGTCGCCGCCGGCTTCTGCGTCCACGGCCTCGCCGCGGCCGGCGGCGTCGGCAAGGTCATGGCCGAGTGGATCGTCGACGGCCAGCCCGAATACGACATGTTCGCCATGGACATCGCCCGCTTCGGCACCCACGCCCGCTCGGCCACCTGGGCCCGCGCGAAAGCCCTCGACTCCTACAGCAAGTACTACGACATCGCCTACCCCGGCGAGGAACGCACCGCCGCCCGCTCACTCCGCCGCTCTCCCGCGTGGGTACGGCATGCGGAACTGGGCGCCGAATTCGGCGAAAAAGCAGGCTGGGAACGCGTCAACTGGTACGACTTGCCCAAATCCATGCGGAACCAGGGATCTTCGACCGAAGAGCCATCGGGAACCTCAGACGCATCGACAAATCCGGCTTTGCCCGGAGCTGCGTCGGGTGGGGCTTTGCCGGGTGGAGCTTTGCCGGGTGAGGTCGTGTCGGGTGGAGCTCAGCTCGGTGGAGCTGCGTCGGGTGGGGCTTTGCCGGGTGGAGCTTTGCCGGGTGAGGCTGTGTCGGGTGGAGCTCAGCTCGGTGGAGCTGCGTCGGGCGGAGCATTGCCAGGTGGCGCTGTGTCGGGAGGAGATTCCTCGGATGGCGCTGTCCCGGATGGAGTTTCCTCGGATGGAGCTTTGTCGGGGGGAGCTTCCTCGGATAGGGATTTGTTGGATCGGACTTCCGTGGGTCCTTTGGTGGATGACGCCTCGGGCGAAGCCACGGAGAGGGCCCTGGAGCGGAGCTCCGGGTACAGACCGGGTGGGTGGGCGTGTCGTTTCTGGTCTCCTTCGATTCGGGAGGAGTGTTTGGCTACTCGGGATGCGGCGGGGTTGTTTGATCAGACTTCTTTTGGGAAGTTGGAGATTTCTGGGCTGGGGGCGTTGCAGCGGATTGCGGGTAACGATATCGACAAGGCTGTCGGGTCGGTTGTTTATACGCAGTTGCTTAATGGGCGGGATGGGATTGAGGCGGATGTCACGGTAACGCGATTGGGGGAGGATCAGTTTCGGCTGGTGACCGGGACTGCGTTTGGTGGGCATGATATGGCGTTGCTCAGGCGTAATGGTGTTGAGGTTCGGGATGTGACGTCGGCTTATGCGTGTTACTGCCTTTGGGGGCCGAAGGCGTACACCATTCTGGCGGGGTTGACCGGGGATGATCTGAGCTTTGGGTATATGCAGGCTCGGGAGATCAGCGTGGGGTATGTGCCGGTGCTGGCGCAGCGTGTGACGTTTGTGGGGGAGTTCGGGTGGGAGCTGTATTGTCCTGCTGAGTATGGGCTGACGCTTTGGGACACGCTGATGGCGGCGGGTGTGCCGGAGGGGATGCGGCCCGGGGGGTATCGGGCGATCGATTCGATGCGGCTGGAGAAGGGGTATCGCGTTTGGGGGTCGGATATCACTCCGGAGACCACTCCGTTGGAAGCGGGGTTGGGGTTTGCGGTCCGTACCGAGCGGCGGCCGGGAATGAAGCGGCCGGAGAGCGAACTCGCGTGCCTGTTGCTGGACGGCGGTAAGGACGTCGCGCTCGGCGGCGAGCCGGTGCGATTGGACGGCACGCCAGTGTCGCGGGTGACCAGCGGCGGATATGGCTATCGGGTCGATCAGTCGATCGCTTACGCCTATGTGCCGCCGGGAACGTCCCGCGTCGAGGTGGGCGTCAATGGGAAATGGGTCGGCGCGGATGTTACGTTCGGGCCGGTTTATGACCCCGGCCACCAGCGTATTCGCGCCACGCCCTGGAAATGATCACGGAGGGAGTTCGTCGCGGTTCGGCAGGCCCTGCCAGGTGCTCGCACTGGCCACCGCGAAAGCGGCCACCGCGATGCCGCGCTTGAGCCGATCCGACGGATGCGAATCGTCCAGCAAGGCGCTCAGATACCCGGCCACGAACGCTCCACCGACCTCCGTCGAATCGACCACCGTCACCGGAGCCGCCTGGGTGTCGTAGCGGAAACCGTCGACGGTGGCGCTCGCGCCCTTGGATCCGCGGGTCACGACGAGTTCTCGGAGCGATCCAATGGCGGTTTCGACCAGCCCGAGCTCGTCCTGGTTGGAGAAAAGCACGTCGGCGGAGGCGGCCAGTTCGGTGAGCCCTTCGCGGGCTTCCTCCACGCTCTCCCACAGATAAGCCCGATGATTGACATCCACCGACACCAGCACCCCGGCGTCCTTGGCCAGCTTGACCGCGTGATGAACCGCGCTCCAGGTGAATCCGCTCAACGCCGGAGTGATTCCGGTGACATGCAGGATGCGCGCGGATTGGATCGCCTCCGCCGGAACATCCCCGGTAGACAAGCGCGACCCCGCGGACCCGTCCCGGTAGTTCACCGCATGCGCGACCCGCCCAATCCGCCGCTGCCGCAACACGATCCCACTCGACGCGGTCTCGTCCACCCGCATATGGCCGGTGTCGATGCCTTCCCCACGCAGCACGGTAAGCGTCCGTACGCCGATCTCGTCATCACTCACCCGCCCCAGAAATCCCACAGAATGCCCGAGCCGCGCCAGCCCGACGGCAACGGTCAGCTCGGCGCCTTCCAAGTCCAGTCGTGCGGTCATATCGTGTCGGAGCCGCTCGGCCGAGATGACACCCAGCACCTCGCCCAGCGTGAACACGTCGCTCATGTACGGTTTTTCCTAGATCTCAGGTCGCGGCGGCAGAGTCTCGATTTTCCATGACGAGTCAGCGTCGAGACTCCAGAGCAGCTGGTTCTCCGAGTCCCACTTCTTGGGCGAGTCCGTGGTCGCGCGCGGGTGCATATCCCGCTCGTCCAACGCGGCCTTGTACGCCTTCCACGCCTGCCGGTATGCTCGCCGCGCTTCGACGTCGTCATCGGCGTACATCTCGGGCGGGGTTGATTCCTGCTGGCTCGTGCCGTCGGGGAACAGCGTCTGCCAGCGGTCGTTGCTCATGCGATTGGTCGCGCGGAACTCGAGGGCGCCGTCCGGCAGCCACCGCCACCGCACCGCCCAGCCACGCGCGTGGAGCGTTCCGTCCGCGCGCGTGTCCACCGCCACCTGCGGCAGGGCCAATGCCCAGGGCCGGAAGTAGGCCGCGAAACTCTCCGCCACCGTTGTTGGCTCCATACCTCAGGATGATCTCAAGTTTCCTGCCATAACGGTGATAATTGCCCAAATCGCAACACGGCTCTCCCCGTCTCACGGGCACGGCTCCCGCAACACGGGTACGGCTCCCGCACCGAGAGCCGCACCCGTGCCCGGCGGAGGCCGGTTGGCGGTCTACTGGTTCTCGTCGGGCCGGTGCGCGTGCCGGGCACCGGCGACGAGCTTGTCCGAATCCGACGGAACCCGGTCGAAACTCCCCTTTTCATCGGGGTCGAACGTGGCGTCCTCTGTCCGGGTCTGCGCGGGAACCGGCCGATCGTGCACTGCGGTGTGGTCACGATCGGCCGTGCCCAGGCGCTGCTCCAGGTCCCGCTTCTCACTTTCCAGCCGAGAGACGCGATTAAGTTCGGCCAGGTGTGCCTCACGCCGACGCCGGCGGCGCAGCGCGGACCTGTGCATTCCGCCCACGACCAGGGCCAGCCCGAGCAGGAGTGCCACCGCGGTGGCGGCGCCGGCCACGAACACCTCGACCGAAGTAAAACTCAGCGTCCGGTCCAGGACGGAAACACTGGTGGTGACCGTGCTCTCCAGCATGGCCACCTCGATCGCGACCGCCACCGCGACCACGATCAGAAGAAGGCCCAGCAAAACCATGATCTCTCACTCCTAACCGATGGGTTGACGTGGGCCAACTCCGCCTGCCCCAAAAACCCCAGACCATGCCCCCACAAACGACGAAGCCCATTACACGCCAGCCGGTCGTGCCACTGCGTGCCCCGGCCTACTTCCACAACAAGCTGCCCGGCAAGAAGTAACAGCACATGCCCCCGGCTCCCCCCGTACACGGGGCCAGGCCGGAGGCCTTTGCATTTGGCTGGGGGCGGGATTATCGCGAGCCCCCCGGAAGCAAGGCACGGTCGGCTCGCGGTGGGCGTCCCGGACCTCTGCCGGTTTCCTTCACCCAGTCCTGGCCGCCCGGGGACGGCTTGGTTTCTACCGGTCATCACCTATTGCCGCCCCCAGCGGGACCTGTTTCGTTGAGGCGCGACACCATTGACGTCCGCTGACTTCCGTTGGGCGGGTCGTTCAACGGCCGCGACGGTGAGCGTGACTTCGATTCCCGCCGGGGGTGGTCGGGCCTCCTGTCCGCCGGGCAAATCGGAGAACTCGGGCATACAGGAGGCCCTCCCACGTCTGGGGGCCGTAGGTGAGGCGCGACACCATCGACGCATGCGTCAGCGGCGGGAACCGGGCGAGAGGGCCCGAATCGACCGCAATCCGCGGCCATAGCGACGGCACCGTTCACTGGACGGCGGTACAAGGGAAGAATCTTCATGGTCGGATTCGTCTGGGCGGGGTCGTTCAACGGCCTTGTAGGTAGCTGAGTGTGACCTGGATCTCCCGACACAGTTTCGCCGCCGGGGGATCGGCGAAGGTGGCGAGCGCGGCCAGTGCGTGCTGCCATTGCGTGCGTGCCTGCGGGAGGTGTTGCATCGAGGCCAGGGCTTTGCCCATGCCGATCAGGCTGAGCGCCTGATGCCAGCGGTCGCCCAGGTCGCGGTGGACGGCTTCGGCGGCGCGGTGCAGGGTGATCGCCTCCTCCGCGTGCCCTTGCTCCCGGTGGGTTTCGGCGGCTGCTGCCAGGGCCAGGGCTTCGCCGCCGCGGTCGCCGAACTCGCGGTGGAGGTAGGCGGCACGCTGGTAGGTCTCCAGCGCGTCGGCGGGCTGCCCGGCCGCGCGCTGCACATGGCCGAGTTCCACGAGCCAGGAGCCCCGCCATATCGGATTGCCGACGGTGGCGGCGGTCGTGGCGATGGCCAGCGCGGCATCAATGGAGGCGCGAGCGCTGATCAGGTCCCCTCGTGCCCGCTGGGCGCGGGCCAGGAGGAACAGCGCGTGGCCTTGGGAGTGCCGGTCGTGGAAGTAATCGAAAACCTCCACGGTTTCGCTGAGGATGTGTGCCGCTTCCGCCGCCCGGTCCAGTTCGATCAGTGCTTCGGCTTCGTTGGTGCCGGTGACGGCCAGTCGGTGGGCTGTGTCGTCGAGTGCGGCGAAGATGAGCGAGCTGTCCTCAAAGTGCATGCGGGCTTCCCGCAGGTGGCGTCGGCGTAGGTGGAGCATGCCGAGCGCGTTCAGGGAGCGTGCCTGGCCGAGACGGTCGCGCAGACGGCGGTAGAGTTCCAGCGCGTGCCGATGGTGGGATTCGGCCTCCCTCGGGTGGCCAGTCTGGGCGTAGAGGTCGCCGAGGCTTTCGGCGGCCAGTGCCTGACCGGCGAGGTCGCCGTCGGCGACGGCGGAGGCGGCCTCGATGGCGGCCACCTGGCGCCAGTCGGTGACGGCGTTGCGGTGGGCGTAGACGGCGCGCAGCACCGCCGACATCCGCCAGGCCAGCCCGTGCAGCCCAGCCTGTGCGGCCAGGCGGGACGATGGAGACGATGGTGGCTCGCTCGGCCTCCCACCAGGCCAGCGCGGCCTGCGGTTGGTCGAAGGTCTTGGGCGTGACCCCGGCCGGGACCTCCTCCAGGTCGTAGGCGTCGCACGGGGCGAGGGCGTACTGGAGCCAGTCGCAGGTGTGCAGATACCAGGACACCAGCCGTACCAGCGCGTGATCCGCCTGCGTGGCCGATCGCCGGGCCCGCACGGCCGCGTGGGCCCGCAACGGCTCATCGATCCGGTACCGGCCGGGCACCACCCGCTTGATCAGACCCACCCCGTCGAACGCCTCCAACAGGCCCAGAACCGGCCCGACCCGTCCGCCGTCCAGCGCGGCAGCCGACTCCGCCGAGAAATCGCCCCCGGGATGCAACCCGAGCAGCCCGAACAATCGCGCGGCGTCATCGGGGAGCGCTAAGAATCCTTCTTCTCGTTCAGAGCGCGTCTTGACGTCCATTGATCTCCCTACCTCTCGGTTCGGCTGATCCGGAGGAAACTCCTGGGGACCCTGCATGAGGATGCATGAAAGGAGATGGTGCGGTGGGTTCACGCTAGGGTGCTCGGGATTCCTCATGACCGACAGTCAGTTCGGCATCAGGGTCGATCCGGACCGGTACGTTCGCGGGCTCAGGGTCGGCTTCTTTCACAACCGCCAAATCCACCGGGCGCTCCACCAGCCCGACACCCAGCTGGGCAGGCACAGGCTGATGGGCAACCGGTGGCACAACGGGAACCCGATGCCCGAGAAGGACAGCATCGAGTGTCGCAGGCGGTATGTCGTCGTTCAGGGGCATAGATCGACGGTAGGAACGGTCGAAGCCGATCGCCAGTGTGTTGCGGAATGTTGCGTTAATTCGTAGGTGTGAGGTCTTCGATGGCGGCTCTGACCAGAGAGCGGGCCGACTCGCCGTAGACCGAAACATGCGCCAAGAGATCGAATATTTGTTCGTACAGTTCGATTTCGCTTGGCATGGTCACCTCGATTGAGGCGGTTGGAGTCTCCATCAGAACCAGTCGCTCGTCATAGATCCAGAAGCCCATGGATGCTACACACGGGCGTTCGATCATCATGGGAATGATCCCAAGCCTGACGTTGGGCAGCGATTCAACCACCAAAATTCGCTCCAATTGGCCAGTCTGAGTCGCCGCATTGCCGAACCACGTCCGCAATGCCTGCTCCTCAAGTAGCACCTCGAACCGCTTCTCGCTTCGATAGATGATCTTCTGCCGAGACATACGAGTTTCTACGGCCTCGTCAAGGTCGTTCGGAGTATCGAGAAAGTCGATCCAAAACCGCAGCATGGCCGCAGCGTAATCCGGAGTCTGAAAGAGTCCAGGAATGACGTTGTGTTCGTAGATCCGAAATCGGTTCGTACGCTCGTACAACGGCACTGATGTCCGCATGAGCTGCTTCATCCCGGCGCGCGTCCGCCGTTTGTGCTCCTGATACATCGATTCGAGGGCACGGACGCTAGCCAGCAGGTCAGGAATCTGCTCTTCCGCATCGCAGATCTGGCACCAGAGGCGGATCTCCTGCTCGGTTGGTGTTTTGCCAGCGTTCTCCAGCCGACTGACTTTGGTGAAGTGCCACCCAGTTGCGTCGGCGAGGGCGCGGCCCGTGATGTCAGCACCCTTACGTATCTCTCGAAGTCGATTGCCGAGATTCTCGGCGGCCTGTTTAGCCGGGCTAAGTGGGCGAGTACTCACGATGAGGGATTGCAAGCTTCCAGACGGCCTCGAAGGCATCCATGCAGAGGGCTACATCGCCCTGATCAGTGGAGAGGGTCATGTCCACGATCAGACCGTTACCAGAATAGTGCAAGAAAATGACCCGTTCGCCGTCGAGTAGGTAGAAGTCGTTGCCGGGCAGCGGGACCGATGAGACGAGTCGTCGGGGTACCCAGCGGATGTCTTCGCCGGCATCGACCATGGGATACGCAATGCTGTGCGACCATCTCTGATAGTCGCTGAGCGGCTCCGACACGATACGCGCCCTACGAACGGACCTACCAGCCTTGGCGTGTTGCCGAAGCGTTGAGCACCACCCCTCAAGCCACTCAAGGTCATCAGGCTCTCTCGCAGCCCACTTGGCCATGTGGGGGAGCTCGGTTTCTGTTCCATACGCGTCTCTCATCTCCAGGTGTACGGCGCTGCTCTCGATCGCGTCGAGCAGCGCCGCGAACTCCTGGTCCGTGATGCTCACGAACCATCCTGGAGGAAGACCTTGACCGAGATCGACCGCCACTACCAGACACTCCGCCTGGAGATGATGGCCCTGTTCCCCGCGCTCGGCATCGCCTGCGGATATCGCGAGATCTCAAGTGGCTAGGGACCTGATCCTTGATGACTCAGGCCTCAGTCGGGTCGGTTAGTGCCTCCGCTCCGGAGGTTTCCACCTGACCGTCCCGTTCGGGTTCTCGGCCGGTATGGCGGGGGTACCCGAGGCGCTCGAATGGGCGACGGATTCCACATCCTTGCAGATCAGGTGCACCTTCTTCAGTTCAACGATCTTGCAGGGCCGTCAGTGCTGAATAGCGGAGGTTACGGTGTGACCCGGGTCAGGATCACTCCCGTGTTGTCGGTGAGCGTGTCCTTCGCCGGGTCGTACTGGTACTGGATGTCGACGGTGTCCAGCGCGGCGCTGGGGCAGGTGATCGTGTAGGTGGTGGTCAGTGTGTCCCCGGTGAGGGCTCCTGGCCCCATGATCGTCGCCGGGGAGCCGTTGCACACCGTCGCACGTGTGTCCTGCAATGCGAGCTGGTAGTCCTGGGCTCCTTCGGAGCGGACGACTTCCAGTGTGAGGTCGCTGCCATCTGTGTCCGTTCCGGACCAGGTGCCCACCACGGTACGTTCGCCGCCGCCTGCGTAGGTCTGGTATACGACTAGGCTTGCGGTGGCAATGGCCAGGATCACCGCAGCGGCCCCCAGCAGGAGCCGATGCGAGGGTTTACGCCGGGAGGGGGCAGGGTCCCAGCTCTCCGGCGTGCTCGTCTGCGCTATGGCCGTCCGAGATACTGTCTCGCTGGATTCTCGCTGGTAGGGGGGCGTGGCGTTGGGCACTGCCGTGCCGGTGCCCGATGGGAGGTGGTCGGGCAGGGTGTGCTCGGCGAGAAGTGGGGCCATGGCGGGGGGCAGCCACTCGCCCGGTGCCGCGCTGTGGGCGAGGCGGGCGAGAAGATCGGCGGCGGCAGGCCGGGCCGCCGGATCCTTGCGCAGGCAGTCGGCCACCAGGTCGCGCAGGTCGTCGGGTACGGCCGACAGGTCGGGTTCCTCGGAGATGATGCGGTGGGTCAGCGATGCGGCGGGGCCGCGACCGAACGGGTGTGTGCCCGCCGCGTGACACAGCACCACACCCAGGGCGAACACGTCGACCATCGCGGTGACGGGCTGGCCGGTGAACTGCTCGGGAGCCATGAACCCCGGGGTGCCCATGTGCATGCCCGTGCCGGTGATCGCGGCACCGTCCAGCGCCCGTGCGATGCCGAAGTCGATGACCCGGGGGCCGTCATCGACCAGGAGGATGTTGGTCGGCTTGAGATCGCGGTGGATGACGCCGGCGGCGTGTATCGCCTCCAATGCCTCGGCCAGCCCGGCGGCCAGGACCCGCAGCGATGGGGGAGGCAACGCCCCGTGCCGGGCCAGCGCCGTGGCCAGGGGAGGACCTGCGACGTACGCGGTGACTAGCCATGGCCGTTCACCGCCGGGGTCGGCGTCCACCAGCGGGGCGGTATGGAAGCCGCCGACCCGCCGCGCCGCCTCGATCTCTTGGGCGAAGCGCCGCCTGAAGTCGGGCTGAGCGACCAGTTCTCGCCGTACGAGCTTGACGGCGACGGCTCTGCCGCTTGGCGATCGCCCCCAGAAGACCTGGCCCATGCCGCCCTCGCCGAGTCGGCCCCCGATGCGGTAGCGGCCCACTTGCCTCGGGTCCTCGGCCGTGAGCGGCTGCATGGTGTCCTCCCGCCGAAAACCAATGCTGAGGACCCAATCATCTGAGATCGCGCCGTTCTCGGCTACGGGTTTGGCGCGTATCGGCGGTGGCGCAGCTCCTTGGTGCCGGCGCGGTGGGCACCGTCATCTGCGTAGACGGTGCCGGATGATGGTGAGCCACCCGGCGACCTGTTTGTTCTGTCAAGGGTTTGGATCAGTCGCGTAGGACGGTGATGGCGCGGCCTTCCAGGGTGAGGGCTTGGGCGGCGTAGTCGGCCAGTTGGGTGAAGAGGTCGGTGCGTTCCTCGTTCGTGAGGAGTTCGGTCTTGGTGGCGAGGTCGAAGGATTCCGTGGCGAGGGCGGCGAGTTGGGGAGCTGCTGTTGAGCCTTGGGTTACTTGGAGGGTCATGTATTCCTCCAGGATTTCGGCGAAGCGGGGGAGTTGGGGGATCAGTGGGGTGAGGGCGGTGGAGGCGAGGGTGGACCAGGCGGTGGCGGATTGGCGGTAGAGGCTGGCGGCTTCGGTGAGGCGGGGGTCGATGAGGGGGGCCGCTTCGTCGAGGAAGTCGGCGTAGATGGGGCGGGTGGCGCCGGGGGAGCCGTACTCGATTTCCAGGCAGACGTGGAGGCGGGCGAGGGCGGAGAAGAGTGCGCCCGGGGTGGCGAATCGGGCGGACCAGCCCTTCTTGCCGGTGGTGTCGCCGAGTTGTTCGACCAGGCGGCGCATGCCGGACAGGCCCATGTTGACGTCGAAGGAGTTGTTGAGGACGGGGCCGGTGAGGTGGGCGATGGTGGTGGCGATGGCTTCCCGGATCGCATCCTGGATCGACGAAGGAGTGCCGGGTTGCAGGGCGAGCAGGTGGTGTTTGCCTTTGCGGTGCCGGGCCCAGGCGGTTTCCAGCGCGGACAGCGGGATGCGCTCGGGGGTGGTGCGCTCGTCGTCCACGTAGACCGTGTCGCCATCGAGGCCGATGACGGCGATCTCGTAGCCGTCGCCGAACGGCAGGCCCGGATGCCAGGGCAGCGCGTGGCGATCGACCCGGCAGATGGCGGCTCGGCCGTCGCCGAGAACCTCGCGCAGGTGGCGTTCGGCGATCTTGGCACTGCCGGTCTGCCGGATTTCGTAGCCGATGCCCGCCCGCGTGAGCGCCGCCGGGATGAACGGCTCCGGATGATGCTGGGTGACGATCGTCATCGTCGTCATCTCGGTGTATTCGAAGATCGCGTAAAGGAATCCGATGCCGCCGCCAAGACCTGCCAGCATCGCCTCGCTGTACGGCTCGCCGCTGTGCGGCGCCACCGCGCCCGCCTGCCGGAGCACCCGCCCCAGCAGCGCCGAATCGTGGTGCACACCCCCACCGGTGGCCGGATATCCCCGCAGAATGGCCGGATCCACCGGCGGCTTGGCCGCGCCGAGCACGTGCCGCCGCGCGGTCGTGTACGCCTCGCCGGTCCTGGCCATGCGCTCGCGAACCCGGCGCTTGAAAGTCTTGCCCTCGGTCATCTGCGTCCCATCAGGCCTGATGACACCTCACGACGGGCCCACGCTCCGTCGCGGACGTCTGTGGCCTGACATCTGCGCAGCCGGAGGAAACGCCCCAAGGACAGCGATCCCCTTTGCCTCCGCGAAAGCCGATGGGCGTGGACCACCGGTCAGGAGGTTGGGCGCGAGACGTCGCCCTGCCCCTTTTCTACCATCCGACCCTTGACGATCGCCACGCCCAAGCCCGCGCCAACGGCGTACCAGAAGAGATCCGGGGCGTTGAAGGTGGAGCCGAGGACCAGCCGGGCCAGGACGCTATGTGCGGACAAATCCGCCGGGATGCCGGTGAGCTGGAAGAACTCGACCGCCCAGCTGATCCCTGTCGCCGTCAAAGCCGCGTAAAGAGGCCGGAGCCAGAAGGCCACCAGCGCGTAGATCAGCGTCGTGTAGAGCGCGATCCCGGCATATTTCGCGAAATCACCGCCGGTGAACGCGCGCACCCCCAGGCCCAGCACCAGCACAACGGGCACCGCGAGCCAAGGTCTCATCACGGTATAGATGATCCCGCATCCGCTGGGTAGGGCCTATCCATGGACGAGTTGCAGCAGGTGGAAGAGGAACTGGCCAGCCTCCGCAGGCAGGCGCGCGAACTGCGCGAGCAGATCGGCGAAGGTCCGACGGACCCGGCCGAGGTGGCGATGCTGATCGCGAACGCGGACCAGTTGGACGCCCTGGCGGAGAACATGGAGCTCCGCCGCCAGAGCTTGCTCAACAAGCAGTAGTTATGCCTTCGGTGCCGGTACGGCCCGGCGCGGCCGTACCGGCACCTCCGGCCGTCACTGGTAGACGCGCACGTAGTCCACGAGCATGCGCTGCGGGAGCACGGTCGTCGCGTCGGGGGGTCCTGGCCAGTCGCCGCCCACCGCGTTGTTCAGGATGATGAAGAACGGGTGGTCGAAGACCCAGGGCCCTCTGGTCGCCTCAAGCGAGGCTCGGTCCACGGTGTGGACGGTGTTGCCGTCCATGGTGAACTTCATGCCGGTGCTGTTCCACTCCACCGCGTACACGTGGAAGTCGCTGGCGAAGTCCCCGGCGATCGTGTACGGCGAGCCGAATCCGCCCGCCCCGAAGTACGCGGGCGCGTGGATAGTCGAGTAGGTGGTGTTGGGTATGCGGCCGATGTGCTCCATGATGTCGATCTCCCCGACGTACGGCCAGGGGCGGCCCTGGTCGAAGAAGTCGGCGCCGAGCATCCAGAACGCGGGCCACAGGCCGGTGGTGCCGGACACCTTGATCCGGGCCTCGACCTTGCCGTAGGTGAAGCTGAACTTGCCGTAGGTGTTGATGCGGGAGGACGTGTACTGGCACGGGCCGCCGGGGCAGGACGAGCCGGCCACGGTCTGCCTGCGGGCTTCCATCACCAGGTTGCCGGCTCCGTCGGTGGAGGCGTTGTCGTGGTTGGTGTAGTACTGCAGCTCATTGTTGACGCCGGGGCCGATTTCGGCCTGCCAGCGGGCCGCGCTGGGCTTGGTGCCGGCGGCGTCGTTGAACTCGTCGCTCCAGACCAGCTGCGGGGGGTTGCGCGGGTCCGGGGGGAGCGGGGGCGGGGTGATGGGGGCGCCGCCGGTGCCGTACACCTGGAACTCCCAGAGCGAGTAGCCGTAGGGGGTGGCGCGCTGGGTGCCGTACATGCGGACGTAGCGTCCGGAGCCGGTCACGTTCAGGGTCTGCTTGAAGCCGGTGCCGGTGGTGGTGGTGTAGATCGGGGTCCAGTTGGTGGCGTCGTTGGAGGTCTGGATCTGGAACGCGCGGGCGTAGGCCGGGTCCCATTGCAGGACGACCCGCCTGATCTGCGCGACCGTACCCAGGTCCACATAAATCCAGCCGGGGTCTACCCAGCCGGTCGTCGAACTCGTCGCCCAGCGGCTCGCCGGGTCACGGTCGAAGGCCCGCGCGGGGATGCACTCGAAGCAGTTCCCGTCGCTCTGAGAAGAGGAGGCGACGCCGGGCTTGCCATACGAAAGCAGGACTTCGGTGCCCGGGGAAGGCGACGGAGAGGGCGAGGGCGACGGGGAAGGTGAGGGCGAGGGTGACGAGCCTGAGCCGGTGCGGACCGCGACCTCCCAGAGGGAGTAGCCGAACGCGGTGGCCCGCTGGGTGCCGTTGACCCGCAGGTAACGCCCGGTCCCGGTGACGTTCAGGTTCTCGGTCCCGCCTGGCCCGGTGGTGGTCGAGTAGATGTTCGTCCAGGTCGTCCCGTTGGTGGAAACCTGGATCTGGTACGCCCTCGCGAACGCGGGCTCCCAGCTCAACGTGACCCCACAGATCGCCACAGACGACCCCAAGTCCACCTGAACCCACTGCGGGTCGCTGAACGCGCTGGACCACCGGGTGCCCGGGTTGCCGTCGAACGCGGACGATGCCGGGAAGGCCGCGCTCTCGGTCGAGGAGGCGGTGGCGGGCTTGCCCTGGGCGGCGTTGGCGGTGCCGCAGCCACTGGTGCCGACCGGGCTGCCGTACACCTGGAATTCCCAGAGGGAGTAACCCCAGGCGGTGGCGCGCTGGGTGCCGTACATGCGGACGTAGCGCCCAGTCCCGGACACGTTAATGGTTTGCACGCCGCCGGCTCCGGTGGTCGTGCTGTACATGCTCGTCCAGGTGGTGCCGTTGGCGGAGATCTGCAGCTCGAAGCCGCGGGCGTACGCGGCCTCCCAGTTCAGCACGACCTGCGAGACGGTGGCCTGGATGCCGAGGTCAACTTGGATCCACTGCGGATCGGTGAACAGGCTGCCCCAGCGGGTGCCGGTGCTGCCGTCCACCGCGGCGGCGGGGGTGAACGCGGCCTCGGAGGAGGACGCGGTGGCGGTCTTGCCTTGGGAAAGCAGGGTGTCGGCCGCGGCTGCGGGGACGGTCACAACGTAGGTAACGACCAGGGCGAACGCGGCAAGCAGTCCTAATCGGACGCGTGCATGCATGGAACCTCCTCGACGGAGCACCAAACCAGGACAGGCCGCGCCGGGCCGACGAGTGCGGGGAAGCGCTCTCGGACACTGAGCGTGCTCGCGATTCAGTACTACTGTCAAGTGTTGAATTAACATGTGAGAAACCCGCGAGACGTGCGAGAGAACGCTTTCCCCGGCCCGGAAGATCGCAATTTCACCCCGCTGACATGCGGATATGTCGGAAAAATCAGGGGAACGTTCCCTTGAGGTCACGACGATCGTTATCTCGGAACCCATTGACAAGTTTCCGGAGCCAGGACCAACCTCACTCCAGGGAACGTTCTCTTCATGATCATAAATAGGAAGGTTCCAACGGCATGTCCACTCTCCCTCGCCGCCGCGTGACGCGGCTCGTCGTGCCCCTGATCGCCGCATCCCTCCTGGCCGCCTGCGGTGGCGAGGACCCGGCCCCCAGCGGTGGCGCGTCCGCCTCCCAGCCGGCTGAGAAGGTCACCCTTACCGTCGCCCTGTTCAGCGACTTCCACTACGCGCCGCTGTACGAAGAGTTCAAGAAGACCCACCCGAACGTCACGATCACCGAGCGCCGGTCCCAGTTCAACGACCACCACAACAACCTGGTCACCCAGCTGGCCACCGGCGCGGGCGCGGCCGACGTGGTCGCGATCGAGGGCGGGTTCATCGCCACCTTCCAGCAGGTGCCGGACAAGTTCTACAACCTGGCCGACTACGGCCTGACCTCCCGCCAGTCGGAATACCTGGACTGGAAGTGGCAGCTCGGCCTCGCCGCCGACGGCAAGACGCTGCTCGGCCTCGGGACCGACGTCGGCGGCCTGGCCATGTGCTACCGCCCCGACCTGTTCAAGAAGGCCGGCCTGCCCAGCAACCGGGACGAGGTCTCGGCCCTGTGGCCGACCTGGGACGCCTACGTCGAGACCGGCAAGAAGTTCGTCGCCGGTGGCGTGAAGGACGCCGCCTTCACCGACGGCCCCGGTGAGCACTTCCGGGCCATGGTCGAGCAGGCTCCGGTCGGCTTCTACGACGCCTCGAACAACCTGGTCGTGGCGACCAACCCGGACGTCAAGAAGGCCTTCGACATGGGCGTCTCGATGATCCAGAACAAGCTGTCCGGCAAGCTCACCGCGTTCACCCCCGAGTGGACCACCGGCATCGCCAAGGGCACCTTCGCCACCATGGTCTGCCCGGCCTGGAAGACCGGCGTGATCAAGGACCAGAAGCCCGGCGAGGGCACCTGGGACATCGCCGCGGTGCCCGGTGGCGGCGGCAACCAGGGCGGAACCCACCTGATGGCTCCCAAGCAGGGCAAGCACCCCAAGGAAGCGGCCGAGCTGATCAACTTCCTGACCAGCAAGGAGAGCCAGCTCACCCTCTGGAAGGACGCCAGCGCGCTGCCCTCCCTGCCCGCCCTGTACGAGGACCCGGCGGTGTCCACCTACGTCAACCCGTACTTCGGCGACGCTCCGATCGGCAAGATCTTCACCGACGCCGCGAAGGCGCTCAAGCCCCAGCACACCGGTCCCAAGTCCGGTGACGTGCTGCTCGCCATGGGCAACGGCCTGAGCCGGGTCGAACTGCAGAACCAGGCGCCGGAAGAGGCCTGGGCCCAGGCGGTCTCGGACGCGGAAAAGATCAAGTAGCTGTCCAGGGTGGCCGGTCATTCTCCCCGGCCACCCAGTTCGGCTTGGCCGCGCCTGTGTCTGGACTGAGGAACACAGGGTCGCGAAGCGGCCCTGTGTGACGAGGGAAGACGCAGGCTGAAGGCGGCCGAGCCCGCCGATCCGGAGGATCGGCCATGAAACAGCTTGGCCGCGCCTGTGTCTGGACTGAGGAACGCAGGGTCGCGAAGCGGCCCGGAGCGACGAGGGAAGACGCAGGCTGAAGGCGGCCAAGCCCGCCGATCCGAAGGATCGGCCAATGTCACAGAAAGGAGCCGGTATGGCCACGCGTGCCCCGGACCGCCCGGCCGCGCCGCCGCGTCCCCCCGGGAAACGGCGCAGGTTCAACGGGCGCCACTGGCGCTACCAGGCCGACGTCAAAGGCTCGCCGTATGCCTACGTCGCGCCGTTCTTTCTGCTGTTCTGCGCTTTCGGGCTGTTCCCGCTGCTCTACACGGCCTGGGTCAGCCTGCACGAGTGGACGCTGCTCCAGGACGAGCACGAGTTCCTCGGCCTGGACAACTTCATCGCGGTCGTCCAGGACTCCTATTTCTGGAACGCCACCTTCAACACGCTGTCCATCGGGTTCCTGTCCACCGCGCCACAGCTGCTGCTGGCGATCTGGCTGGCGCACCTGCTGAACCGGCCGCTGCGGGCGCAGACGCTGTTCCGGGTCACGCTGCTGCTGCCCAACGTGACCAGCGTGGTCGCCGTGGTGGTCATCTTCAGCCAGCTCTTCGGGCGCGACTTCGGGCTGCTCAACTGGGTGTTGTCGCTGTTCGGGGCTGGGGAGATCGACTGGCGGGCCGGGACGGGCACCTCGCACATCGCCATCTCGACCATGATCATGTGGCGGTGGACGGGGTATAACGCGCTCATTTTGCTGGCGGCCATGCAGGCCGTACCCAGAGAGCTGTATGAGGCGGCCACCATCGACGGCGCGAGCAATCTCACCCAGCTGCGCAAGATCACCATTCCGATGATCCGGCCGACGATGATCTTCGTGGTGATCACCTCGACCATCGGCGCCATGCAGATCTTCGCCGAGCCGCTGCTGTTCGGCGCCTACAGCGTGACCGGCGGTCAGGACCGGCAATACCAGACGCTGGCGCTGTTCATCTACGAGAACTTCGCCCGCCTGGACTTCGGCTACGCCTCGGCCATCTCCTGGATGATGTTCCTGTTCATCATCGTGATCGCCGGGATCAACTTCCTGCTGACCAGCAGGACGAAGGGGGATCTGCGATGAGGGCTGCGAAGGGCATGCGGCTCACCTATCTCACCCTGCTGGGCGTCGCCTTCTTCACCGCGCTGCCGCTGTATTTCAGCGTCGTGGTGGCCTCCCGGGACAACGCCGCGCTGGCCCAGGTGCCGCCGCCGATGATCCCCGGCGGCAACTTCTTCGAGAACATCGGCCGGGTCTTCGAGACCGTGCCGTTCGCGCTGGCCATGCTCAACTCGGTGATCGTGTCCGGGTCCATCGCGGTGGCGGTGATGTTCCTCTCCACGCTGGCCGGGTTCGCGTTCGCCAAGCTGCGGTTCCGCGGCCGCCAGGCGCTGCTGCTGATCACCGTGGCCACCATGATGGTGCCGTCGCTGCTCGGCATGATCCCGCTCTACATGCTGATGGTGAAGCTGGAGTGGACCGGCAGCATCTACGCGCTGATCGTGCCGGGCCTGGTCAACGCGTTCGGCGTCTTCTTCATGACGCAGTACCTGTCCCGCGCGCTGCCCACCGAACTGCTGGAGGCGGGGCGGGTGGACGGCTGCACCACCTGGGGCCTGGTCTGGCACGTGGTCTTCCCGGCAGCCCGGCCGGCCGCGGCCGTGCTCGGCATGCTCACGTTCATGAACGCGTGGAACGACTACATGTGGCCGCTGCTCGTGCTCACCCCGGAGAACCCGACCGTGCAGGTGGCCCTGTCCACGCTCGCCGCGGGTTACGTCAACGACTACGTGATGGGCCTGGCCGGTACGGCACTCGGCACGCTGCCGCTGGTCCTCGTCTTCGCGTTGCTCGGCAAACACATCATCGGAGGAATCATGCAGGGAGCGGTCAAGGGATGACGTCGACCATCGAGACTCGGGGGCACGGGAAGGTCGAGCCCTCGACACAGGGTCATTCCGTGGTCTTTCCGGACGGCTTCATCTGGGGCGCGGCCACCGCCTCCTACCAGATCGAGGGGGCCGCGCGCGAGGACGGCCGCGGGCCGTCGATCTGGGACACCTTCGCGCGCACGCCCGGACGGGTGGCCGACGGGCACACCGGCGACGTGGCCTGCGACCACTATCACCGCTACCGGGAGGACGTCGGGTTGATGGCCGGGCTCGGGCTCGGCGTCTACCGGTTCTCCACCGCGTGGCCGCGGATCGTGCCGGACGGGTCCGGGCCGGTCAATCCGCGCGGTCTGGACTTCTACGACAAGCTCGTGGACGAGTTGCTGGGGGCGGGGATCACGCCCTATGTCACGCTTTATCACTGGGATCTTCCGCAGAATCTGGAGGATCGGGGTGGGTGGGCCAATCGGGATACGGCTTACCGGTTCGGTGATTACGCGCAAGCCGTACATGCGCGGCTTGGGGATCGGGTGCGGACTTGGACCACCTTGAACGAACCGTGGGTGTCGGCGTTCCTCGGCTACTGCAGCGGGGTGCACGCGCCGGGGCGCCAGTCGGAGGCGGACGCGTTCAAGGCCACACACCACCTGCTGCTCGCGCACGGTCTGGCCGCGCAGGCGCTGACCGGGGAGCTCGCGCTCACCCTCAACCTGGCGCCGGTGGTGACGCCCGCGCAGGCGCTCGACCCCGCGGCGGAGATCTCCGACGTCGACCGGGAGGCGGTCGGCCGGATCGACGCCCTGCTCAACCGGCAGTTCATCGACCCGGCCCTGCGCGGGACCTACCCGCCGGAGGTGCTGGAGATCGCGGCCCGGCACGGCGGCCTCGACCACATCAAGGACGGCGATCTGGCGATCATCAAGCAGCCGATCGACCTGCTCGGGATCAACTACTACAACCCGTGCATCGTCGAGGCGGCCCCGGGCACTCCGGCCAACGAGGCATACCCGGGCTCGGAGGGCATCGGCTTCGCCAGCCTGGACGTGCCGTCCACCGCGATGGGCTGGCCCATCATCCCGTCAGGGCTTTCCTCCCTGCTCGTACGGCTAAGCCAGGACTACCCCGAAGTCGGGCTGATCGTCACCGAGAACGGCGCCGCGTTCGACGACGTCGTGGTGGGCGACCGGGTCCCGGACGCCGACCGGGTAGCGTACCTGGACGGCCACCTGCGCGCCGCGCACGCCGCCATCGAGGCGGGAGCGGATCTGCGGGGTTACCTCGTCTGGTCATTGCTGGACAATTTCGAATGGGCCGAGGGTTACCACCTGAGGTTCGGCATCGTCCGCGTCGACTACGGCACCCAGCGCCGCCTGCTCAAGGACAGCGCGCTGTGGTATCGCGGGGTCATCCAGCGAAACGGAATTGCATGAAACGTCCTACCTTGGAGGCGGTCGCCGCCAGGGCCGGTGTGTCCAAGTCGACCGTCTCCCGGGTCGTGAACGGCGACACGACGGTCACTCCGGATTTTCGCGAGGTCGTGCTGCGCGCGGTCAACGAGCTGGGCTACGTGCCCAACTCGGTCGCGCGCAGCCTGGTCACCCAGCGGACCAACTCGATCGCGCTCATCGTCTCCGACCCGCCCGCCGGGCTGTTCTCCGACGATCCGATGTTCTCCGCTGTAGTCCGGTCCGCCAGCCGGGCCTTGGAGGCGGCCAGCAAGCAGGTCGTTCTGATGCTGGCGGCCTCGGACGAGAGCCGGTTGCGCGTCCAGGAGTACATCGCCGCCGGGCACGTGGACGGGGTCATGCTGGTGTCCTTCTACGGCGCCGATCCGCTGCCGGCGGCTCTGGTGCGGATGGGGTTGCCGATCGCGTCCTTCGGGAAGCCGGTGTCGGCGCCTTCGGTGCCGTATGTGGACAACGACAACTATGACGGGGCCGCGCAGGCGGTGCGGCACCTGCTGGGGCGCGGGCGGCGGCGGATCGCGACGATCTCCGGGCCGCTGGACATGATCGCGGCGCAGGACCGCCTGACCGGCTATCGGGACACGCTTCGCGACACCGGGCGGCGGTCGATCATCGCGGTCGGGGACTTCACCCGGGTTTCCGGTGATCAGGCGATGCGCCAGTTGCTTGAGGATGATCCGGGGCTGGACGCGGTGTTCGCGGCCAACGATTTAATGGCGATCGGGGCGTTGCGCGCGTTGCGGCAGGCCGGGCGGCGGGTGCCGGACGATGTCGCGGTGGTCGGATATGACGACATCGAGGCGGCGCTCTACACCGATCCGCCGTTGACGACGGTGCGTAGTCCGATGGCCGCTCAGGCGCTGGCGGTGGTCAGCCAGCTGCTCGGCCTGTTCGAGGGCGGATCGACGGATCCGGTGATCATGCCTACGGAACTGGTGGTGAGGGAGTCCAGCTAGGTATCACCCTGTAGTAAGCAAATTGCACCAATTCGAGCTGATATTAGTGGTATTGATGCATTCACGGACGCTTGGGGAGCATATGTCCGTAAAGCTCGGATTGGTGGACCTACGGGACGCCGAATACTCCTATCTCGACGCGAGGGGGCACGTCTACCTCGATTACACGGGGTCAGGGCTGCCCTCGCGGCACCAGATCCGCGCCCACGCCGAACGTGTCATCGACGGATGCTACGGGAATCCGCATTCGGAGAATCCCACCTCCAGCGCGGCGACCGCACTGGTGGATCGCACCCGGGCGGCCATCCTCGCCTATTTCAACGCCGCACCCGACGAGTACGCGGTGATCTTCACCTCGAACGCCACCGGAGCCTGCCGGTTGGTAGGGGAGGCTTACGCTTTCGGGCCGGACGCCCGGCTTGTGCTGACCAGCGATAACCACAATTCGGTCAACGGCATTCGGGAGTACGCGCGAGCGCGTGGCGCTGAGGTCACAGCCGTAGGCATGGTCAGCCCTGAGCTGCGAGTGGACGAAGGAGAACTGCTCTACGCGCTGGATGGGGCCCGAGGGCTGCTCGCCTTCCCCGCGCAGAGCAACTTCACCGGGGTGCAGCACCCGCTTCGATGGGTCACCGAAGCCCGGGCGCGGGGCTACGACGTGCTGCTCGACGCCGCCGCCTTCGTGCCCGCCAACCGTCTCGACCTCAGCGAGATCCATCCCGACTTCGTGCCGGTCAGCTGGTACAAAATCTTCGGCTACCCGACCGGCGTCGGCTGCCTGATCGCCCGCCGCGAGGCATTGTCGCGACTTATCCGGCCATGGTTCGCGGGTGGAACGATCAAAGCCGTCAGCGCGTACGGCAACTGGCACGTCTTCAACGAGGACGAGAGCGCCTTCGAGGACGGCACCCTCAACTTCCTCTCCATCCCCGACGTCGAAATCGGCCTCAGCTGGATCGCGAGCATCGGCATCGACGCCATCCATGACCACGTCACGCGGCTGACTGGCATCCTCCTGGATCGGCTCACCGCCCTCCGCCACCGCAACGGCGCTCCTTTCGTCAGTATCTATGGCCCTATGGACACGCGTGACCGCGGCGCCACGGTCACTTTCAACTTCCGGACCCCCGACGGCGACGTTATCGACGAGCGTGATGTGGCCCGAGCCTCGGCTGCCGCCGGCATCTCCCTACGCACCGGGTGCTTCTGCAACCCCGGCGCAGGTGAACGAGCCTTCGCCATCGACGAATCCCTCTTGGCTGGGCCCTACTTCCACGCCGACTTGACCCTCGACGACTACCTTCACGCCCTGGGGCTCCCCAGCGGCGGCGCTGTGCGGGTATCCCTGGGGTTGGCGTCCAACGCTGCGGACCTTGACCGGTTCATCGCGTTCGCGACGGAGGCGTACCTCGACCGGGTTCCCGACTACGCTGGGCTGGCACCGCGGCTGCGCTGTTGAGGATGATTCCGGGCATACCGGGTGTTCTCGCCGACCTCCCCGTGCCCATCGACGTGGTGGCCGTCTACCGGCGCTCCGAGTACGCCGGAGAGGTGATCGACCAGGCCATAGCGTGCCACGCCAAGGCGGTCTGGTCACCCCTCAACGTGATCGACGTCCCGGCCGCGCTCCGGGCGCAGGCGGCGGGGCTGGACGTGGTCATGAACTCCTGCGAAATAGGAGTTTCATGGGGAGACTGGAGGAGGTTGCAGGAGAACCCGCAGGAACCGCCGCTGAGGTGATCCCCGGATATGAGTAACAGAGCGGCACGGCCCGCCTGGGCCGACGACATGCAGCAGGAGACTTCACCTCTGCTGGACACAGAACGAGCTGGCCCGACGTCTGGAACTGGCCGCGGACACCGCGACCCGCAAACAGCTTCCCTCACGTAGCTCGATCATTCGCGAGATACGTTTCCACGAGAGTGGAAGCCATCAGCCTGGCTCGATATACGCCGAGCTCTACCGGCGGGTCTGGGCTCTGGCTGAGGCTCGGCCAAACACCGCAGATTCCAACTCGGATGCGGAGGAGAATCGGCGGGTGCCAATCGGACGAGGATCCGATGAGCATTGTCGCTCACGCCCGGTCTCTCATCGCATCCAATGTCGATCACGCAGTCTTGGGGACGGCCCGGAACTCCATCAAGCACGTGGTCGCTACATACGAGGGTCAGGGGCCCTGGCCTCTCGTGGGCGACATGCGAGGGTTGAGGATGACCCTGCACAACCTATTGCGCGGACGGCAGTCACCCTCACAGCGACGCGAGCTGTTCGTGCTGGCCGCTCAGGTCTCCGGGCTGCTGTCCTACATGGCCGTGAACATGGGACGTTCCGTGCTCGCCGATGCCTACGCCACGGAAGCGGCCATGCTGGCAGGGGAAGCGGACCACGTCGAGCTTCAGATGTGGGTCTTGGGGACGCGTTCGTTCGGGCTGTACTACCAGGGCCACTATGACGAAGCGGACGCGGCCGCCTCCGCTGGCGCGGCCCTCGACCCGTCCAGCCCTCAGGCGATCAGGCTTCTGATCAACGGTCGGGCTCGCGCACTGGCCCGCATCCAGGGTCGCGGAGGGGACGCTGAGCGGATGATCGTGAAGCGCTGGCGCTCTCCGACCGGACCGAAGGTCTACCGGTCGGCATGTCCTCGTGTATCGCCTTCGATCCCTACAGCCCGGCCCGGACGACGGCGAACGCGGCTACCGCGTTCCTGTCCTTGGGCAAACCCGCGCAGGTCCTCCACTACGCTGATCAGGTAGACGAGCTGGTTGAAGGCTCAGATTCGCGGTGGAGTAAGGCATTGGTGCGTCTGGATGTCGCAAGCGCCCTGTTGGCCCAGCCCTCTCCAGAGGTCGAGCGCGCTATGGCCCTCGGCCGGGAGGCCCTGGTGGTGACGGCGGAGGCACCGATCCGATCCGTGAGCCAGCGAGCCCGGGAACTCGCTCGCCAGGCTGGCCGGTGGGCGAAGAACAGCGAGGCCGCCGCCTTCCGCCAGTACCTGAGACATTGGGGTACCGGACCGCTCACGCGTATCGTCACTGACGACACCTAGGAATCGCTTGATGACGTTTCCTCTCGCCGCAGACGAGCGGTCCTTTCCTGCCACCCCGCCATCGGATCTGGATGACCCCGAGGTGATCATCTCCAATGATCGTCGAGCGTTCGAACAGCTCGACTGGATGAAAGACCACTGGGACCACGACCGATGGCATGAGGGTTATCGCGCCTACTACTGGATGCTGTCCTTCCCCGAAGCGCCCGACCTGATGAAGCTCGCCCGCCGGTGTCAGGAGGCGCTGGCCCCGCTGGGCATGGATGACGTGCCCGAGGACGGTCTCCACATCACCATGCCGAAGATCGGTGATGCCTTCGAGGTCGGGCGCGAGCACGCCGAGCGGCTCGCCACCGCGGCGGCCGGGACTCTCCCCGGGCCCTTCGCCATCCGGGCCCATCCGCTCACCGCCTCGCACGGAGCCGCCCGCTTCACCGTCACCCCGTGGCGAGCCCTGGTCAGCCTCCACCAGGCCCTAACGAACGCCACGAGTGCCGCCGGACTCCCCGGAGGCTTCCCCACCCGCCAGTTCCGGCCGCATCTCGGGGTCTCCTACAACAACAAGAGACGCTCGGCATTCGTGGTCGGCACCTTCCTCGCCCCGCTACGGGATCTCGAATCCGTCAGCCTGCACATCAGCTCGGTCGACCTGGTGGAACTGCGGCGCGAGGACACGGCGTACCGGTGGGATGTCATTGCGAGCGTTCCCCTCGCGCTTCCCGCCCGAAATGATCTTCTCCTCTGATCTCCTCTAGCCGGTTCCGGCTCCTCCGCATTCACTGGCGGTGGCAATCCCCACCTCTCGGTATCGGAATGGAGCTTCAGCATGACCATGCTCGGAATGCCCGCAGTCACGCAGCGGACCAGCCGTCTCCTTGACGGTGGTCTGCTCGCCTTCACCTCGGGACACCACTTCGCGCTGTCGGGCGAGAACGACGTCTCCGCGCTCGCCGCCGCGGCGTCGGCGCCGTTGTCGGTGATCCTTCAGGTGACCAAGCGATGTGACTTCGACTGCTCCTTTTGCAGCGAGACCATGCAGATGAAGGACCCGTCACTCGACCAGCTCGCCACGACGGCCACCAACCTGACCGGGGTGCACCGAGTGTTCCTGTCCGGTGGGGAGCCGCTGCTGCGGCGGGATCTGCTCGACGTAGTCGACGTGTTCGAGGACTTCATCATCGGTCTGCCCACCAACGCCACCCGGGGCATGGACCTCGCGCCGAAGCTCGGGGGGAAGATCGAATTTGCGAACATCGGGTTCGACGGGCCGAGGGAGATCTTCCGGCGGGTCCGCGGCGACTACGAGAAGGTCCTGGCCGGGGTCTACGCCTTCAAGGACGCTGGCATCCCGATCTCCTTCTCCGCCGTTGTCCTGCGCTCCACCCTGCACGGCCTGCCCTATCTCGTGCAGATCGCCGACGTCCTGGGCGCGGGCAAGGTCAAGCTAATCCTGCCGCTGCGCAAGGGCAACGCCCTCGACCTGCCCGAACACGAGTTCATTACCGTCGAGGAGGCCACTGGCCACTTCGACCGGCTCGCCGAGCTGCGCACCACCCACGACTGGAGCCCGGCCGTCCGCATGACTCCGTGGACGGACGCCACCGAGGGACACATGATCGTGATTGAGCCGAACGGGAACGCCAATGCCTGGCCCGTCTACGACAAGCCTGACCTGTGGCTTTCCCTCGGCAACATCCGCGAGGAACCGATCAGCGAGCTGTGGAAGCGGTATCCCTTTAAGGAGAACCACTTCGCCAAGTACCTCGGGACCAGCATCCTCACCCGGAACCGGGCGGCCGGCTGATGACCTTCTACACCAACATGTCCTGGCCCGAAGATCCCTACGGTACCGGCCAGCTCTGGCGTTCCGCGCCCCAGCTTGCGGCCAGCTTCGCCGCCCTGTTCGTCGACGACGGCAATCACGCCGTCCCCATCGCCTACGCCGTTGTCTACCTCCCCCTCCACCGGACCAAGCTCGTTGACGTGACCGGAGGCCCGCGCTTCGGGTTCCGCGCCGCAACCGCCATCACTGAGGCCGACATTCCCGCCCTGCTGAAGCTGTTGGAACTCGACGCCTCACGCGCCCGGCGGCTCGCCCGGATCGTGACCGGGCATCAGCTCGCCGACGCGTTCCACACCATCGTGGCCGTCGCCTCGGATGCCGGAGCCTACCGGGGCATCCGCGCCCTCGCCTACGCCTGGATGATTGGCGAGAATGGCCCCGGCATGGCCAATTTGGCGGAAGCCACCACTTCCGAAGGCGATGTGGCGGAAGCCGCTGCGGTGGCCGGGATCTCTCCCGGCAGCGTGCAACGAGCCTTCGAACCGCAAGAGACCCTCGATCTCCTGCTGGCCAAGAGCCATATCCCGGACACGCCCGGCCTCAGCGACGAGGCGCGGGCTGCGGACGGGGAGGTGCTGCGCCAGACGAGCCAATGGTTCGGGGCGTGCGCGACCGAGAGCGCCCTCATCACCGGCCTGACGGCCCTTCACCGGGTCGGCCACTACCGGTGGGACAGTCCCCTCGATATCGGCGAGGCCATGGATGCCAACCTCGGCGACTGCTTCCCCACCCAGACCTTCGGCGCGACGTGCACCACGTTGTCTCAGGTGCAGCTCTCCGTCTGAGCAGGGATTCCGACCGGGCTGACAATTGCCCAGCGGCCCGGCCGGTCCCCGTGATGAGCTAGCCAGCACCCGCACACTCAAGGACGTTGGATGATCATCAACAGCAACCTCGGCGGACCCGGCAGCGTCCCAGCCCCGCGCGATGGACACCTCCTCGCGGCCTCGCTGGATGTGGAGTGGACTAAGAACTACAAGATCAAGAACGGCAACGTGCCGTTCTGCTGGTCGGTCACCTGGCTGGAGATCTCCCCAGGGCAGCCGGCGCCGGTCGAGTTCGGGTACACCAGCCTCTATGTCGAGGACAGCGTCGAAACCCAAGATCTCATCGACGCCGCCGAAGCCGAGATCGCCCTCATCACTGCAACCGCTGATGTGATCATCGGACATCAAGTGTCCAGTGACCTCGCCGTCCTGCGCAACGCCAGCACCCGCCAGCTCGGCCACGTCGAGACACTCCGCGATCACTGGCACGAACGTCGCGAGATCACAACCCCACTCGTCATCGACTCCCGCTACGACGTCGGGGACGTCCTGACCGGCGCTTCCCGCCGCCTCGTCGACGTGTGCGGCGAACTGCACCTGGAGGTCACCCAACCCGAACTCGCCCGCAAGTCCATGACCGCCCTGCACCGCGACTGGCTCATCGACCAGGACCCCGAGCCCCGCGAACGCATCACCGTCCTCAACCTCCGGCATGGTCTGTCGGCTGCCTACGTCGCGCTCCACGGGGGCGGCCTGACCTCCTGGGCCGGGACGCTCAACGTCAACGCCACGCTTCATGCCCAGCTCAGCGACACATTCGCCTGGCTAGACACTGCTACTTTCCGCCAACTCCTGTGAGGACCCCTTGCCCATCCGCGACTGCCGGGTGATCGCGATCGAAGGCACCCACGCATCCGGAAAGACCACCCTCGTCCATGCCCTTACCTCCCACTACCGCGAGCGCGGGGTCCACGTAGCCTGCACCGGCGAACCCGCCCGGCTCAGCCCGTTCATGGAAGAGATCGTCCTGCACGACAAAGGCCGCTTCGACCTCACGGCCGAACTCGATGCCTTCGGCGCCCAGCTCACCACCCAACTCCGCGCCGCCCGCCACCACACCCTGCTGATCACCGACAAGACCCTCGTCAATGTCGTCGCCTACGCCCGTCTCCTCCTCCCGACCGAAGACCAGGTTGCGGTGGAAGCCATGCTCCGGCTCTGCGCCTCCACCGCTCACATGTACGACGCCGTCTTCTACACCTCCGACGCCTTCGACCCCCGCCAGCCCGGCGACCGCTTCCGCGACAAGGTCGCCGACCAGCAAGCCGAACTCGACACCACCCTCCGCGTCACCGCCAAGAACGCCGGCCTGTTCCTGATCGAGGTGCCGCGCGGACTGACCACCGCCGAGCGCGTCTCATGGATTTCTGCGCGTCTGGACCAGACAGGAGACCCGGCCGCGCTAACCTGACCGGCCTATGAGCCCGGTCATCGAGAGTAAGCCCGCCCCTTACACCAGCGTCGTGGACGCCCTGCTCATCCTCGTCCGCGACGGCAAAGTCCTCCTCGCCCAACGCCAAGGCACCGGCTACGCCGACGGCATGTGGAACCTCCCCTCCGGCAAACTCGAAGACGGTGAAACCGTCACCCAAGCCGCCATCCGCGAAGGCCTGGAAGAGATCGGTCTCACCCTCACCGAAGACGCCCTACGCTTCGTCCACCTCATCCACTACCGCAACCACCTCGGACATGCCCGTGTCGGTGTCTTCTTCGAAGCCACCCGCTGGGAAGGCGAGCCCTGCAACGCCGAACCCCACAAGTGCGCTCAGATCGCTTGGTGGCCCCTCGACCAGCTCCCACCCGGCACCTACCCCTACACCGCCGAAGGGCTCGCCTCCTACCGGCGAAGCGAGCCCTACAGCACCGTCGGATGGCGCTGATATTCCGGCCGCAGTAAAGCTGGGTTGGGAAGGCTCCCTGAATAGGTCACCGCAGGATGGCCAGCGACATGTGCGGCCTCTCGATGAGCGTGATGGCACGTTGTCGGCGATCGGGGCGGGGATCGCCGACGCGTGCGGATAGGCGAGGACCTGCGGGGTGGAGCCGACGATAGCGAGAGTCCCACAGCTGGAGTTGCTCGGTGAGCCGAGCGGCGAGCGCCGCATCCCTCCTCAGGTCAGCCCCTACGTCATCGGGATTACGGCGCATCAACCCATATGCCCGGCGTCGTCTATATGGGCGAATTGTGGACCTGTCCCAACTAGGAGTTTCGTCCGGGCCGCTTGGTCGGAGTCTTCCGGGGCCGAAGGTCGATAGGGCCAAGCGCGAGCGTCGAAAGGGCGGGTGGGGCGAGTTGGCGTGGGAGTTGCGGTTAGCGGTGGATGATTGTTTTGCTGGAGGGCTTTTGGCCTGGTCGTATGCGGTTCGGCTGGGGCGTTCGCTAGTCCGACGAAGGCCCATGTGACGAGCGGTGCGGGCCATGGAGCGATGTATCGCCGAGGCTCACACGGTGGACGAGGAGTGAGTGGCATGGCCGAGCGTAAGGCGTGGTCCGAGAAGCGTGCCGAGATCATGAGCCGACCCGGGGCCGGGGCCGCCTACGAGGCCGCCCGCATCCGTTTCGAACTGGGCGAAGCCGTACGGCTCCGCCGTGAAGAGCTTGGCCTCACCCAGACCGAGTTGGCCGAGCGGGCGGGGTTGAAGCAGCCGGCTGTGGCGCGGTTCGAGGCGGGTGGCACCATGCCCACCATCCCTATGCTGGAGCGCCTCGCCGAGGCATTGGAACTGCGCCTCAGCGTGAAACTCCACCCGCTTCGTGAGGCCAGTTAGTCGAGCTGGCGCCACAACCGCCCTACCGGAATCCCCGGTACCACTGGACTAGAAGTGCCCGTCGGCCGTCATTGACTGGGTGCCGATCACGTCGAGTAGGCGGAGCTTGTCGGCGGCGTTGGAGCCTGGTGGGGCGGTGTAGACGACGAGGCGCAGGTCGGTGCCCGGCACGGTCAGGACGTCGCAATCGAGTGCGAGTGGTCCGACGTCGGGATGCTGATCGTCTTGGTGTTCATCACGTGGGTGCCGACCTCGTGTGAGGTCCACAGCGTGGCGAAGCGGGGGCTGATGTGCCGCAGGTCGGCGACGAGCGAGGTCAGGGCTGTGTCCAGTGGGTAGCGGGCGGTTACGGCCCTGAGGTCGGCGACCGCGGCGAGTTCGAACCTGGCCCCCTGCTCGGCCGAGTGGGTGATGCGGGTGGGTGCCTCAGTGAAGTGGCACCACAGCACGTTGCGCTCGCGGTCGCGCAGGCCGGAGGGGTCGCCGAGCAGCGCGGCGTACAAGCGGTTCCACGCGATCAGGGTCCAGGCCGCGTCGAACTCGACCGCGTACGCGGGCTCGGCTTCACCGCCGACTCGGTCCCCGCCTTCCGCTTCGACACCGGCCCCACTCTCTCCGGCGAACAGCCGGAGGAGGCCTTCTTCGCCGCGTTCGAGGCCTAGCGGCGGAGGGCCCATTCGACGGCGGGGCAGCGGTCCATGACCACGTCTAAGCCTGCTGCCTGGGCGCGGCGGGCTGCGGGGATGTCGATGACGTTGAGGGGGAGCCAGACGGCTTTGGCGTGGATGGTGATTGCTTGGGTTATGGCTTCGGGGGCGTGGAGGGAGCGGCGGTAGACGGCTACGACGTCTACGGGGGTGGGGATGTCGGTAAGGGTGGGGTAGCCCTTTTCGCCGAGGACGGGCTCGGCGAGGGGGTGCACGGGGATGATGGTCTTGCCGCGTTGCTGGAGGAGTCTGGCCTGGTCGTACGCGGTTCGGTCGGGGTTGTTGGCTAGTCCGACGAAGGCCCAGGTCTGGGTGTCGTGGAGGAGTCGCCGGATGACACCCAAGTCGGCGAAACGGTCTTCCATGGTCTCTTTAACATGCGTGATGTTGCGAAACATCCGGATTTCCGGGGCTATTTGGGTGTGGTACGGCCTGTCTGGGGGGTTGGCCATGATCCACCGGGGGCCGTTCGGGTTGCGGTACGGCCCCCGGTAATCCGGTGTTTCAGCAGGACAGTGGGGAGGAGCTTAGGGCGACGTCGTCGTACCAGAGGGTGTCGGAGTCTGAGCCGTAGCTTTCCCAGCCGAGGCGCAGGGTGGTTGGGCGGGGTGGGGTGGTGCGGCGGAGCCACTGGGCGTCGATGTCGGTGGTGGGGGTGGTGTCCAGGTGGAGGCCGGGGACCTCAGTGTTGTCCAGATAGGTGGACATGGCCTGGCGGGTGGTGTCGATCTGGAAGCGGAGGCAGACCCAGCGGGCGGTGGGGAGGGGGCGGCTTTGGGATACGCCGCTGGGGCTCTGTTCGGGGAGGGTGGCGTCGTCGAGTTCGCGGTTCCACTGGAGGGCGGCGTTCTGGCCGCCCAGGCGGAGGTCACGGCCGCCGGTAGTGGAGTCGGCCATGGTGATCATGGTGATGTGGTTGGCGGGGAGGGCGGTGGTGTGTCTGATCCATAGCCGGGCGTACACGATGGGGGCGATGGTGGAGACGTCGGCGGTGGTGGCGGCGAAGATGTGGTTGCAGTAGTTGCCACCGCCGGTGATGCGCAGGGATCGGGTGCCGGAATGGGCCATCGTGGTGTCGATTGTGGCGGTGCCGGTGCCTTGGCAGTTGGGGGTTACTACCTGCCAGTTGCCGCTGGGGGTGGATCCGGTCTGGTCCTCGAAGTCCGAGCAGACGTCCGCGCCTGAGCAGCCGGGCGGAGGGCTGGGGGAAGGGCTGGGGCTCGGCGATGGACTGGGGCTGGGGGATGGGCTTGGCGAGGGCGACGGGCTGGGGGATGGGCTCGGGCTGGGCGAGGGCGAGGGCGACGGGCTGGGCGAAGGTGACGGGCTGGGCGACGGAGATGGTGACGGGCTAGGCGAAGGGGAGGGGCTTGGGGAGTCGGTGCAGGAGGCGTTGTTCAGGGTGAAGTCAGTGGGGATCGGGTTGGTTGATGACCAGGTGCCTTGGAAGCCGAAGTCGGTGGTGTCGCCGGTGGCGAGGGCGCCGTTCCAGGCGGCGTTGGTCGCGGTGACCGCGGTGCCGGATTGGGTGATGACCGAGTTCCAGGCGTTGGTGACGCGCTGGCCTGACGGGTAGGTCCAGTGGAGGGTCCAGGCGGTTGTCGCGGGGCCGAGATTGGTGAGGCGGAGTGATGCGGTGAAGCCTCCGGACCACTGGTTCACGGTGTAGTCGACGCGGCAGGCGGGGGCGGCGGCGGTGGCCGTACCGGGGTGGAAGGGGATTGCCGCGAGGGTGAGGGCGGTGAGCACGGCGAGTACTCGCCGGGCCCGCGGGCGAGGATCGAGACCGGTCATGCGGTGCTCACTTCCTGAAATTTCGCGAATTTGATGGCTTGCCGGAAATGCCGTCCGGGATTTGCTGATCTTCGCAACGAACACCATCTGCCGGAAAATGACCGCGATGTCGCTCGGAACGGACGTGGAGCGGTGGGCCCGGCATCGGTGGCGGGGGCGTTCGTGCGAGGCGGGCGGTTCGGCCGTTGGACCACTCGCTCGCAAGGGCCGATGGTCACCGCGCCTGTGACGGCGTGTCAAAACCCGATCGAAGCGGTATGAGTCCGGAGAAGCCCTTGGTGGGACCTTCCGTGCACGTTGAGCGGCCAAAAGGTGGCAATTCCCTCGTTAGGTGATTCTGTGAACGTTTCAGCAGGTCCTTCTTGGGGCTGCGTTCTGGCGCATTCGACTTTTCCCGACTGTCCGTAGATCGCGCTTTCGTTCGCATATAATTGGACAAATAGATGGATGGCGATGTGGGTGGACTGCAGGATTGATCGAGAGTCAACCTGGTTGTGAGTAACATTCACTTTCGGTTGGGTCGCAGGTCGAGGCCTGGTTCATGGCTTCACCCGTGATGTTTGCCCATGCGTCATTGGTTGAATTTGTAACTAGGAACTCATCGGGTTATCCGGAATTCTCTCTGTAGAGGAAAGCAGGGAGATGGCCGTGAATGACCAGTATGAGCTTTATTGCCTGGCGGATCGGCTTTTTTATGATTCGCCGGATAATCGGCAGTCGGAACATGCTGATTTCCCGGTAACCGGCCGGGAGGTGCCGGTCGGGTGGGAGCATCAGCCGACTGACACGTGGATGCACTACGCGCCGGGTGTCCGGCAGATCGCGATGCAGGGCTGGAAGATTCACGTTTCGGCCCGGCTTGAAGACGCGGATCGGGTGCTGGGGACGGTATGGGACTACTGCGTGCCCAGGGACATCCCGTTCAAGTTCCTGCGCAGCGCGCCGGTTGTGACCATGCTCAACTCGAAAGCCGCCCCCCGGGGATCGAGCGGCAAGCTTGTCACGATTTATCCGCATGAGTCAGAGCTGGAGCTCGCGCTCAAGGAGCTCGATACGCTCCTGCGTGGCGTCGAAGGGCCGTACATCCTCAGCGACCTCCGCTACGCGGACGGGCCGCTGTATGTCCGCTACGGAGGCTTCGTCCCGCGCCTCTGCCTTGACGACAGCGGCGAGCAGGTTACCGCGATCGAGAACGCCGACGGCGAGCTCGTCCCCGACGTCCGCGGTCCCTCGTTCGTCGTTCCGCCGTGGGTTCAGTTGCCCGAGTTCCTCAAGCCCCAGCTCGAAGCTCGGAATGCGGTCACGACCGGCGGGTTGCCGTACGAGATCGAGGCGGTGATGCACTTTTCCAACGGTGGCGGGGTGTATCTGGGGTGGGATCGGCGTACTGGCGAGCGGGTGGTGCTCAAGGAGGCCAGGCCGCATGCGGGGCTGGACGCCGGCGGGCGGGATGCGGTGGCTCGGCTCCAGCATGAGCGGGACATGCTCCAGCGCCTGAGAGGCCTGGACGCTGTCCCGGAATATCGTGACTATTTCACCCTCGGCGAGCACCACTTTCTCGTCATGGAGTTCGTCGACGGGAATCCGTTGCAGCGCCAGCTGGTTCACCGCTACCCGCTGACCAGGGCCAACTGCTCGGCGGCGAGTCTCGCCGAATACACCGCGTGGGTTCTGGAGACGTTGCCCCGAGTCCGGGACGCGGTCGAATCGCTGCACCGGCGCGGCGTGGTCTTCGGCGACCTGCACCCCAACAACATCCTGGTCACCGAGACCGGTCGCGTGGTCCTCATCGACTTCGAAGTGGCCATGCCGGTCGAGGACCAGGGCCGTTCCCTGCTCGCCCACCCCGCCTTCCAGGCACCCCCGAACCGCCGCGGCGCAGCGGTCGATCTCTACTCGCTCGCCTGCCTCTGCTTCGGCCTGTTCGCCCCCCAAGCCACCATCATGCTCCCCTTGGCCAACAACAAGATCACCCAACTGGCCCACCTGATCACCACCACCTTCCCGGTCCCCCCAGGAATCATCGGCACCGCTCTGCGAACCATCCAAGGCGACGCGGCGACCCCTCCGGCTTCCGGTCCGAACGCTGACGCGCTCTCATTCCGAGGTGACCCGGTCCTTTCGGCCCCTGGCCCGAACCCTGACGCGGATGCGCTCTCCGTCAAGGCGAATCCCTTCCCCCAAGCTTCTTCGTCGGACTTGGGGATGCCGTTCGGAGCGGATGCGATGGTCCGGGCGATTTTGGCCACAGCCACGCCCGGTCGTCGGGATCGGCTCTTTCCTGGAGATATTGCGCAGTTCCGCCCAGGAGGTGGCGTTAACTTCGCGCACGGCGCGGCTGGTGTGCTGTATGCGCTGGACGCGGCCGGAGCCGGACGATACCCAGACCACGAGGACTGGCTGCTGAACCGGGCGTCACAACCCGCCCCTGGAACTCCGCTGGGTTTCTACGATGGATTGCACGGCATCGCCCACACGCTCGATCGATTTGGGCACCGAGACACCGCGCTCGACCTGGTCGACCGTGCGATGCGCGAGAACTGGCGGCGACTGGACACCGGCCTGTCCACCGGCCTGGCCGGAATCGGGCTGAACCTGCTGCACCTCGGCCTGGACGCGCAAGCCGTCATCGAGACCTGCGCCGACCGGCTACCCGACGACGTGCCCGAACTAAGCGGTGGCGCCAACCCGCGGGCGGGGCTCATGCACGGCTCCAGCGGATCCGCGCTGCTGTTCCTGCACGCCTACGAGCACAGCGGCGACCACGCCCTGCTCGACCTGGCCGACCGCGCGCTCCGCCAGGACCTGCGGCGATGTATCCGCACCCAGGACGGCTCCCTCCAAGTGAACCAGGGCTGGCGGACATTGCCCTACCTGGAGGAAGGCTCGGTCGGAATCGCCCTCGTGCTGGACCGATTCCTCACCCACCGCCCCGACGAAGAACTGCGCGCCGACCTCGACGCGCTCCTGCTCGTCACCCGATGCCAATACTTCGTGCAGCCCGGCCTGTTCGCCGGCCGGGCCGGACTCGTCCTCGCCGAACCGGATCTGATCCCCGGCCTGGACTGGCATGCCCTCCCCTACCGGGACGGACTCGCGTTCCCCGGCGACCAGTTGCTCCGCCTCTCGATGGATTTCGCCACCGGGACCGCGGGCGTGCTGCTCGCTGTGAGCGGCGCTCCGCTCCCCTTCCTGCGACCGCCCGGCGAGCACACCGGTTCAGGGGCGCCCCTGTAACCGGACGCCGAGCGGCACCCGTACCCGACCGCATAGCGAAGGAGGTGAACACGCGCACATGGTTCTTCTCGACCTTCAGGCCATGGAGGTGCCGGGTGGCGGCGGCCACGGCCACGGCGGCGGCAGCACGCTGACGCTGCTGGGCTGCCAGTCGAACACCCCCAGCAACCTGAGCCTTCTGCTCTGCCACTAGAGCTCTCGCATATCTCAATGAACCCCCCGATAAAGAAGGAGCACGACCATGGTTCTTCTCGACCTTCAGGCGATGGAAGTTCCCGGCGGCGGCCACGGCCACGGCGGTGGCGGCGGGAGCACGCTGACCCTGCTCGGCTGCCAGTCGAACACGCCGAGCAACCTGAGCCTCCTGCTCTGCCACTAGCACGAGTCCCCGAGCCCTGAGCTGCCCCAGCTCAGGGCTCGGCCCTTCTGGAAGGAGAACCCCGGGTGCGTATCGCGGATCAGCTCGTGACCGGGGCGATCAGGCGCGGCGGGTCCGCTGTCGGGGTGCTGGCCGTGACCTCGGTGGTCGGGGGGGTGCTCGCGCTGGCCTTGCCGTACACGCTGGGCCGGACCGCTGACGCCCGTTCGGGGGGCTGGCTCGCGGTGAGCGTCGCGGTTGTCGCGCTGCTGGTCGTCTGTGACACGTTCGGGGTCTGGGCCGGGGGCGCGAGCGGGGCGCAGGCGTCGGCTTGGCTGCGGCATCGGCTGGTACGGCATGTGATAGGCGTCGGGCCGGGATTGACCCGGTCGATTCCGGAAGGCGATCTGGTGACCCGGATCGGAATGAACGCCGAAGAGGTCGGCCGTGCCCCGGATGCCGCGATCACCGGTGCCACGATGCTCATTCCGGCGGTGGGCAGCCTGGTGGCGCTCCTGCTCATCGATCCGTGGCTCGCGTTGACGCTGGTGGCCGGGCTCGCGGTCATCGTGCTGGTGTTGCGGACATTCCTTCGGGTTTCGACCGCGCTCGCGGGGGGTTATCAGGAGGCGCAGGCGGACATCGCCGCGCGGCTGGTCGACGCCGTCGCCGGGGCCAGGACCATCGCCGCCGCCGGGACCGCCGCGCAGGAGACCCGCCGCGTGCTGTCCGCGCTGCCCCAGGTGCGCGCGCACGCGCTGGAACTGTGGCGCGTCCGCGCCCAGGCGGGCGTGCAGGCCGCCGTCGTGATCCCCTTGCTGGAGGTTTGCGTGCTCGGCGTCGGCGGATTCCGCCTCGCCGCCAGCGACCTCACCACCGGCGAACTGTACGCCGCCGCCCGCTATGTCGTCCTTGGCGCCGGCCTCGGCGCCGCCCTCGGCTACGTCAGCCAGGTCGCCCGCGCCCGCGCCGCCGCCCGCCGTATGGTCGCGCTTCTGGACGAATGCCCGGCCCCCCATGGCGTACGGCACCTGCCCGACGGACCCGGCGCCCTCACCTTCCACAACGTCATGGCCCCCGGCCTCACCATCCCCGACCTCAAGATCCCCGGCGGCACGGCCGTCGCCGTCGTCGGCCGTTCCGGCTCCGGCAAATCCCGCCTCGCCGCCCTCGCCGGACGCCTCACCGACCCGGCCGGCGGCGAGATCCTGCTCGACGACGTCCCGCTCACCCTCCTGTCCCGTACGGCGCTGCGGCAAGCGATCGGGTACGCCTTCGAGCGCCCCGCCCTGGTCGGGGACACGGTCGCCGACACCATCGGGCCCTCGGCGGAAGAGGCCGCCCGCGCGGCAGGAGCGGACACGTTCATCCGGCGATTCCCCTCCGGCTACGCCACCCCGCTTGCCGACGCGCCCATGTCCGGCGGCGAACGGCAGCGCATCGGGCTGGCGCGTGCCTTCGCGCACGGCGATCGGCTGCTGGTGCTCGACGACGCCACGTCCAGTTTGGACACCATTACCGAGCATCAGGTGGGGGTCGCTCTGGCCGGGGACTCCCGTACCCGGCTGATCGTCACCCACCGGGCCGCCATGGCGGCCCGCGCCGACCTGGTCATCTGGCTGGAACGCGGCCGGGTACGCGGCTACGACCAGCACGCCCGCCTGTGGCGCAACCAGGACTACCGATCCGTCTTCCAGGCGGAGGCGTCATGACATTTCAGCTGTTGTGGCGCTCTGTGGCGCGGGAGCCGGGGCGGGCGTGGCGGCTGGCCGCGTGGTCAGTGGCGGAAGTGGCGCCGTCGTTCGTGGTCGGGCTGGCGTTGGCGGGGGCCATCGATGACGGGTTCGGGGGCGGGCGGCCCGAGGTCGGGCTGATCTGGGTTGGAGTGCTGGGGTTGTCGTGGGTTGTCGCGGCGGTGGGGGCTCGGCAGGCCTTGCTGGCATTGGCCGGGATTGTGGAACCGTTCCGGGAGCGGTTGATCGCGGGGGTCGTCCAGGACGCCCTGGTCGGGGCGCGGGTGGAGGCGGCCGCGGTGACGCGGTCGAATCTGCAGGTGGAGGTGGCCAGGGACGCGTTCGCGACCGTGCTCGGAGTGCTGCGGTCGTTCGTGTTCACGCTGGTCAGCGTCGTGCTGGGGATGGCGGCGCTGATGCCGGAGGTGCTGGTGCTGGTGCTGCCGCCGATCGCGGCGGGAGTGGCGCTGTTCCTGCTGTCGCTGCCCGCGCTGGCCCGGCGGCAGCGGGAGTTCCTGGTTGCCGATGAGCGGACCACCGAGGTGGTCACGATGGCGATGGGCGGGTTGCGCGATGTCGTGGCCTGCGGCGACGAGGAGCGTACGGTCGCGCTGGTCGGCCGCCGGATCGATGAGCAGGCGGCGGCGGCCCGGGCGCTCGCGCGGGTCACCGCCGTGCGGACGTTCTCGCTCGGGCTAGGCGGCTGGTTGCCGGTGATGCTGGTGCTGGGCTTCGCGCCGGGGCTGGGGGCGAGTCCGGGTGTGGTCGTCGGAGTGCTGGCCGCCGTTGTCCAGTCGCTGACGCCCGCGCTGGGCGGATTGGTGGAAGGACTCGGGGTGAGCGGAGTGCGGCTTGTGGTGACGTTGGAGCGTCTTTTGGGCAATCGACCGGTGGAGGGTCCGCAGCGGGTCATGCCGCCGGATGTACGGGTTGAGCTGTCGGGGGTGACATTTCGGTATGGGCCCCACGCGGACCCTGTTGTCGCCGGTCTCGATCTGGTTGTGGCGGAGGGGGAGCATCTCGCCGTCGTCGGGCCCAGCGGGATTGGTAAGTCCACACTCGCGGCGTTGATCACCGGGCTGGTCCGGCCCGATGAGGGTGCGGTCACCGTCGGCGGAATGGCCGCGGATCGGGTGGACCCCGCCGCGCGGGTGCTCATCCCGCAAGAGGCGTACGTCTTTCGCGGGACGCTCTGGGACAACCTCACCTATCTGTCGGTCGCGTCCGCGCCCCGGGTCGACGGAGCCGTGGACGCGATCGGCGCGCGGGAGCTGGTCGGACGGCTCGGCGGCTATCAGGCCGAGATCCATGCGGGGCTGTTGACCCCGGGGGAACGGCAGTTGCTGGCCCTGGTCCGCGCCTACCTGTCGCCGACGCGGCTCACCATCCTGGACGAATCCACCTGCCATCTCGACTTGGCCGCCGAAGCCCGCGCCGAGCAGGCGTTCGCCCGCCGGGGCGGCACCCTGATCGTCATCGCCCATCGCCTCACCTCGGCCCTGCACGCCCGCCGCATCCTCGTCATGGACGGCAGCACAGCCGTGTCGGGCACGCATGCCGACCTTCTCCGCACGTCTCCCCTGTATGCCGACCTCGCCGGACAGTGGGGTCCCGACCTGGAGAAAGTGTCATGACTTACCCTGACGCGGAACGCCAGCCCATCGTGGATGTCATCCACGGTCACCGGATCGAAGATCCGTACCGGTGGCTGGAGGATCCGGTCAGCCCGCAGACCGAGAAGTGGCTGGCCGCCCAGGACGATCTCTGGCGCACCCATTCGCTCCCCGCCCGGCCCCGCCTCCGCAACCGAATCGCCCAACTCACCGCAACCGGCGTCATCGGCACCCCCACCTGGCGAGGCGAGCGCGCTTTCCGCCTTCGCCGGGAGCCAGGCCAGGAACACGCCATCCTCTATGTCGGCGTCCCAGATCAATGGGAGGCATCCGGGAGGCTTCCCGGCCATATCGGGGAGATGGTGTGGCGGGTGGTGCTCGATCCGATGGTGGTCGATCCGGCGGGGACGACGACGCTTGACGATTGGCATCCGTCGCCGGACGGGAAGCTGGTCACCGTGCAGCTTTCCCGGCGGGGGGAGGAACGGGCTCAGCTGTACGTGCTGGATGTGATGAATGGGGAGGTTGTGGATGGGCCGGTGGGGGATTGCCGGTATTCGCCGGTGGCCTGGCTGCCCTCGTCGGACGCGTTCTACTACATCCGCGGGCGGATGGCCCACCTGCGGCGCCTTCGCGGGGATGATCTGGCGCTGGTTGAGGCGGATGGTCTGGCGTTGAGCGCCGACGGTCGATGGCTGACGCTTTCCACCAATCGGGGGGCTGGTAATGACATCCGCTTGTGCGACCTCGCGGGGCCGGAATGGCGGCAGGTGGAAGGTAGGGGCGCCAAGACGGCGGTGACCGTGGCGGCGGACGGGCGGCTCTATGTCGCCACGACTCAGGGAGCTCCACGGGTGCGGCTGGGCGTCGGCGATCCCGCTGATCCGAATGCCTGGCAAGATCTGGTGCCCGAGGATCCGCAGGCGGTACTCACCGATTTCGCATTGATCGACGGCGCGTTGCTGGTGACGCGGATCCGGCACGCGATCGGCGAGATCAATGTTCACGACCCCGTGACCGGGGAGTGGAGAAGCGCGGTTCCGCTTCCCGGTCACGGTTCCATCGGGCGGATGTCCGCGTCTGGGCATCAGGTGTGGTTCACGTACGCGGATTACGTCACGCCGGAGAGCGTGTATCGGTATGACGTCCGGACCGGGCAGACCACGCTGTGGGAGCCCGCGCCCGGCCGCGCCGACCTGCCGGAGGTCGAATCGCACCAGATCGAATACTCGTCCGCCGATGGCACCCTGGTGCGCATGGTCGTGCTCTCTGGTCCGTCCACCGGCCCTCGACCCTGCATTCTGTACGGCTACGGCGGATTCGGTGTCCCGCTGACTCCGGCCTATTCGAGCTATGTCCTGCCCTGGATAGAAGCCGGGGGGATTTTCGCCTTCGCTCAGATCCGCGGCGGCGGCGAAGAAGGGGAAGACTGGCACCGCGCCGGCACCCTCGACCGTAAACAGAACGTCTTCGATGACTTCGCCGCCGCCGCGGAAACCCTGATCACCGGGCGCTGGACCACGCCGGACCGCCTGGGCATCTGCGGCGAATCCAACGGCGGCCTCCTCGTCGGCGCCATGCTCACCCAGCGCCCCGACCTGTTCGCCGCCGCCGTCTGCTCCGCGCCCGTCCTCGACATGGCCCGCTACGAACTCTCCGGCCTCGGCCCCCGCTGGCGCGCCGAGTACGGCTCCGCGAGCGACCCCGACGCGATCGCCTGGCTTCTCCGCTATTCCCCGTATCACCACGTACGCGAGGGGATCCGATATCCCGCCACGCTCTTCACCGTCTTCGGGGGCGACACCCGAGTAGACCCTTCACATGCGCGGAAGATGTGCGCCGCCCTGCAGCACGCCACCGCCGGGCCCCGTCCGATCCTCCTCCGCCACGAATCCGATGTCGGCCATGGTGCCCGCGCGGGCAGCCGATCCATCGAATTGGCCGCCGACATGCTGGCCTTCTTCACCGCCCACCTCTAAGCCCAGGTCAGATTGGCCTTCTTCACTGCCCACCTCTGAGCGCAGACCATGCTGGCCTTCTACACCGCCCCCCTCCAAGCCCAGGCGAGGGAGGGTCACGCGCTGGCGATCTCGAACCAGACCTTGTTTCGACCGGCTTCGCGGACCATGCCCCAGCGGGCTGAGAGTGCGTCCAGCAGGGGGAGGCCGCGACCGCTGGATCCGTTCGGGATGGAATGGCCCGCGCATGGTGGGCTTGCCGATCCTTCGTCCTGGACGCAGACGCGTACCCGGCCACGGGGAAATGTCACGGTCACCGTGAATTCGCCCCCGTCGCCCGACCGGGAGTGCACCACCGCGTTGGTGGCGATCTCGCTGGTCAGTAACACACAGTCATCATGCAAGGGGTGATCACGACCAAGTGTCGCCGACACCAACCGGCGGGCTTGAACCACCTGATCCCGCCCTCCGGACAGCCGCGCCTCGACATTCCCAGTCGCGGGGACAGCGGAGGCGGTCCCTCCTGTCGCTCCAGGTGTGGCATTCCTGATAGTAGTGGTGCTTCCCATCTCGTTCCCCGACCCGTTCATGAGCCCCCTCCTATGGCCGCGAAATGAAGACGCACGGGCGGCTCTCCTGAGATGTCGCGAGAAGGTAGGAGTTGGCTTCCCTTATGGAACCGTTTACGCCGGGATGTGAAGCCTGTCAGCACGAGGTGCCGAAGTGGCCTAACTGCCATCGCGGCTGATCGTTCGGCCTGTGCGGTCGTGCGCTCGTCGATTCAGGATGCTCAATAACCCGATCCCACGAAGTCGGGAAAAGAATACGAATCGCGGTATCCACCCCACCGCGAGATTCGATAACGATTTCTTCGCCCTTGGTGATATCCCTGACCCGCTCCACGACGAACTCATGATCCTGAGCGCCTGAGCGTCCCTCCGGTTCGGACATGAGCCACCTCCCACCCATCAGGCTAGCCAATTGCCGCCGAATAGCACATAGACCCAGACTAACCACCAAACATGGACACCTAACGCACGGACAGCGCACCACGCCTGCCGACGCGCAGGCTGCCATCAGGGCCAGATCCTGCTCGTGGCGTGACGGGCCGACGACAACCGGTGAGGACGAATAGGAACGATGACGGCTCGACATCCCTGCTCGTGGGCTAGGCCGGGGTGAACAGTTCCAATGGTTGTCAGAGCGACATGCCTGGTGACTCGACGACGAGTCCCGCACTCTCTGCGGCGTTCGCGAGGCCTTTGTCATAAGTGAGGAAAGCTTCCAGGTCGGCGGCCAGCTCCAGCGCCGTGGCAAGGTGAATAGCGTCGAGACTGCCCAGGGTCGGCGGGGGGAGAGCAGCGGCGTCCGCTCGGACGGTCGCGTCGATCTCCAGTAGATCGAGGTGTGCCAGGATACCCGGCACGTGGATGAGAGCGGCAGGATTGGCCCGGTTGATGGCCCTGGGCAACTCAACTTCGACGAGCGAGGAGGAGACTCGCTGGGAATCCATGTGCTGGGACAGATATTCCTCCAGCTCACGAGTCGCGATCTCGATGTGCGCGAGTTTCGCGAGCGCTGAGGTGTCCAGATAGAGCATCAGTAGCGCTCCTCCTCGCGCATGACCTGGAGGGTTTCGGTCGCGGTGTTGCCGGTGTCGATCGACTCGGTGGCGAGCCGCTGGCGGAGGCGTGCGTGCAAAATGGTCCGGCTGCCGGTTGCTGGGCGGAGCCGGCCCTGCGCGATGAGGCGGTCCCGGACGCTGCCGGTGGGGTCGACCGGGATGATCCGGCCGATGACCTTGCCGCGTTCGGTGATCTCCACGGTCTCTCCGGCCTTGACCCGGGCCATGGCGCGGGCCGTGTGATGGGAGAGCTCCCGGATGGGTATGGCCGCCATGGGGTCAGCGTACCACAAATATGTATTACATCTGTCTGGGCTCGAAAGCGAGGCTGGACTGATCAGGAAACAGGTCGGCTGGGTGCATTAGGCAGGCCGCAAGCGTGGTCTTGTTTGGGCGCTATTGGAGTTCTCGGGTGGTTTCTGTGATGAGTTCGTCTATGACGTCGGGGAGGTGGCCGGTGGCGGTGAGGGTGCGGTGCTGGCGGTGGGAGGAGGTGCCGGTGGAGAGGAGGTGGGAGGCGAGGTAAGAGATCTCTTCCCAGTCGCCCAGGTCTTTCAGGGCTTCTTGGGTGTAGTGGAGGAAGCGGTCGAGCATGGCGGGGGCGGGGAGTTTCTCGGAGGTCATGGGGTCGATGAGGTCGGCGGTCAGGCCGGAGCGGGCGGCGCGCCAGGTGGCGGCTTTGATCATGGGTGGCGAGGTGCGGACCGGGGGGCGTTCGGCCTGGATTTCGTCGATGCAGGTGAGGACCAGGGCTCTGGCCAGGCCGGCGAGGAGGACGGTCTCGTCGATGGTGGTGCACGCGTCGGCGATGCGGAATTCGAGGGTGGGGTAGTGGGTGCCCAGCCGGGCGTCCCAGTACAGGTTGCCCGTGTCGGTGAGCGCGTCGCTGTCCAGCAGCTGGCGGACATGCTCGGCATAGGCCGCATGGGACTCGAAGAGGGGTGGCGGACCGCCGATGGGAAATCCCGCCCAGAGGGGGTTCCGGAAGGATTGGTAGCCGGTGTCGGCGCTGTCGTAGAAGGGGGAGCTGGCCGAGATGGCCAGGAACATGGGCAGCCAGGGTTGCACGCGGTTGAGGACCTGGACGGCGAGCTCCTGGTCGGCGATGCCGACGTGCACGTGGCAGCCGCAGGTGACCCGGCGCTGGACCACATCGCGATAATGCTCGAAACACCGGTCATACCGAGGTTTTCGCACGAGCCGGGTGGTTCGCCAGTCGGCGGTGGGCATCGTCCCGGCGGAGAGCACGGAGAGCCCGGCATCTGAGGCCGTCTGGGTGAGCGTGCCCCGGAGTTTCCTGAGTTCGGCCCGGAGCTGCCGCAAGCTGTGACACACGTCGGTTCGTGTCTCGACCGTGGCCAGATGGAATTCATGGTCGTATCCGTGATAGGTGCCAGGCACGGTGGGGCTCATGGCGAGGAGGGCGCCCATATTCGGGAGCCCTTCCGGCGCTAGCATTCGGCTCACCGGATCAACAATGAAGAACTCTTCTTCCACTCCCATCGTGAGCACAACGCGACTATACCGACGTCATTTCTGAAGTCAAACACCCAGGAAAACCCCTAGATTGTATATAAGGATGACCAATATCAGGACAAGAATCGGGATTTGTCCATTGGTGCCGCGTGCTCCTGGGCATGGGGCCGCCGCGGGTGATCTCCGGAATAATTGGGAAATTATTGACAACACGCTATTCTCGTAGCGCCTCGGCTTGGCGGAGGAACAGGCTCCGCTCGCGCTCGTTACGGGTCAGCCCGGCGGCTCGCTCGAATTCCTCCCGGGCCTCCGCCGTACGCCCCAGCCGGGCCAGCAGGTCCCCGCGCACGGCAGGCAACTGCGGATATTCCCGAAGCGCCTTCTCCGCTCCCAGCCCTTCGACGATCTCCAACCCCCGCCCAGGCCCGTACGCCATGCTCACCGCCACCGCGCGGTTCAACTCCACCACCGGTGACGGCGCGACATGACCGAGAACCAGATACAGCGCGGCCATTCGCTCCCAATCGGTGTCCTCTGCCGACATCGCCCTGGCGTGACAGGCGGCGATCGCGGCCTGCAGGCCGTACGGGCCTAGGGTGCCGAGCGACTCGGCGCGCTGCAGGGCGGCGAGGCCGCGGCGGATGAGCAGCCGATCCCAGCGGCCACGGTCTTGATCGAGGAGCAGGACGGGTTCGCCGTCTGGGCCGGTGCGGGCCACGATGCGGGACATCTGGAGTTCCATCAAGGCGACCAGCCCGTGCACTTCCGTTTCGGACGGCATCAAACCCACCAGGATTCGCCCGAGCCGCAATGCTTCCTCGCAGAGCGACGGGCGCATCCAGTCGTCCCCGGTGGTCGCGGCGTAACCTTCGTTGAAGATGAGATAGATCACCTCCAGCACCGAAGCCAGCCGCGCGGGGAGCTCTCCCGGAGGGGGCAACTCGATCTTGATGTGCTTGTCGGAAAGGGTGCGTTTGGCGCGGAAGATTCGCTGTCCGACGGTCGGTTCGGGGACCAGGAACGCGCGGGCGATCTCCTCGGTGCTCAGCCCGCCGAGCAGCCGGAGCGTCAGGGCCAGCCGTCCTTCCGTGGAGAGCACCGGATGGCAGGCCGTGAACAGCAGCCGCAGCACGTCATCGCCGAACGGATCATCGAGCATGTCCACGGTTTCGGTCTCGACGTCCGCCTGCTGCCGTACCTGATCGCGGCCGAATTCTTGGAGTTTCTCCTCATATCGGCTACGGCGCCGGAGCATGTCGATGGCGCGGTGTTTGGCGGTGAGGGTGAGCCAGGCCCCGGGATTGTCCGGAACTCCCGATTGCGGCCACTGTTCCAGCGCGATGACCAGCGCGTCCTGCGCCAGCTCTTCGGCCAGCCCGATGTCGCCCACGATCCGGGCCAGCCCGGCGATCACTCGTCCGGCTTCCATCCGCCAGACCGCCTCGACCACCCGATGCGGGTCGCTCCCCGTCATACCGGTCGATCCAAGCACGTCGAATCGCAAAACACGATGTCGGTTGATTAAAACCGTTCTGTCGATCAGGGGGTGAACGACCCCGGCTGAATGCTGGAGGTCGAAGTCCCGGGATACTGAACGGCCCCCGGCCGAAGGAACTCGACCGGGGGCCATATCACGAAATATCAGGCGAAGTCTTCGGGGCCGTACACGCGGTGCACGATGGCTTCGCCCTCGAAGCCGGGCCACATGTCGCGGTGAAGCTTCATGAAGCGGCTGCCCCACTCGACCGCCTCCTCCTTGGACCTGACCTGGTACAGCGCGTAGCTGACCAGTTCCTTCGCTTCGGCGAACGGCCCGTCGGTGACGGTCAGCTTGCCGCCGACCACCTCGACCCTGGCCCCTTCGGCGCTGGGAGCCAGCCCGCCGTTGTCCAGCAGCGCGCCCGCCTTCGTGGCGTCTTCGCCGAGTTTGTTCACAGCCTCCAGCAGCTCACCGGGGGGCGGAGTGTCCGGCCGGGCGGTGATGGCGAGGGTAATCAGGTATCGCATCGTTTTCTCCTTTGGTGTCAGATGCGGCGGTACAGATGGACGGAAACGAGGGAGAGCCAGGTCCAGATGATCAGGACCCCGGCGACGAAGGTCAGGTTCGACCAGGCCGCGCCGCCGCCGCTGCTCACGGCGGCGAAAGCGGCCGCGAACAGCACCCCGGACGCGCCGGTGTAGGCCGCCCACCCGGTACGGCTTTCGCCCGCGAACCGCCGCGCCATGATCAGGCACGCCACGATCAGGCAGGTGAAGCCGATGCCCCCGCAGACGAAATGCATCGTGCCCTGCCACGTTACGACTCCCGGCCCTTCGGGCGTACCCACCGGAAAGCCCATGGCGGGGTCGGCTCTGAAGATTCCGGCGCCGATCAGGCTCAGGCCGTACACGGCGATGAGGCGGGTGGTCCACGGCGAGCCGATGGCGCGGCCGATGCCGATGGCGGCGGCGAGGGTGGCCAGGCCCGTGATCACGAAGTTGGTGATCTGGATCCAGCCGAGGTCGCCGTTGGACAGGAAGCTCCACGGGTGGCGGGTGAGGTCGAAGCCTGTTCGGGTCAGGGCCTGGGCGAGGGAGACCGTCACGTAGAGCGGGCCCGCCAGGACGCCGTAGCCGAGTAGGGATTTGGTGAGGCTTGTCTGCGGGTCGCAGGTGAGTTGCTCGGTCATGATCCTGCTCCTTGCGAGTCCTGGGGGTTGTTCGGCCCGATGACTACGCTTCGAATGAGGTCACGCCGATTCGACAGCTTCCGAGAAGTTTTTTTCAGCGTTGTGGTTCGATCACGATCTTGAGGCCTTGGCGGCGGGTGGCGGCGATGAACGCGGCCGGGGTCTCGGTGAGCGGGTAGCGCGCGGTGACCAGCGAGGAGACGTCGATTTTGCCTTCTTCGACCAGGCGGATCGCGCGCGGGTAGACGTCGTTCATTCGTCGGACAAGGGCGAGGGTGAGGCCTTTGCGCCGGGCCAGGGAGGCGCGGAACGACGTGCGGTCTTCGTCGGGGATGCCGACCAGGACGACTCGGCCGCCGGGGCGGGCCAGCTCGAGCGCGGTGTCGACGGCGGCGTCGTTCCCGGCGACCTCGAAGACCACGTCGGCTTGGGCGTTTTCGGGGAGTACGGCGCCGAAACGTCGGGCCGCTTCGGCGCGATGGGGGAGCGGTTCGACGGCGATGATCGTGGACGCTCCGGCCAGGCGGGCGAGCTGGATCAGCAGCAGGCCGATCGGGCCGCAGCCGACCACGGCGACCGTGCCGCCGAGGTGGAGATGGCCCAGGTCGAAGGCGTGCAGGGCGACGCCGAGGGGTTCCAGCATGGCGCCATCGCTGTCGGAGACGCCGTCGGGGAGGGCGTGCAGGAGTTCGGTCGGCCAGGCGATCATCTCCTGGAGGCCGCCGTCGAGCCGATCGTGTCCGGCGAATCGGACGTACGGGCAGAGGTTGCGGTAGCCGCCTCGGCAGCTTGTGCATGTTTCACAGGGGATGGCGGGATCGACGGCGACGCGGCGGCCGTGGGCGGGGCCGCCTTCGATGACGCCGGCGAATTCATGACCGACCACGAGGGGGGTGGTGATCGTGGCGTCGCCGATTCCGCCTTCGGCGTACCAGTGCAGGTCTGAGCCGCAGAGGCCGACGGCGGTAACCCTGACGAGGGTCATACCGGGTCCGACCTGGGGGATTGGTTCGTCGGTGAGCCGGATGTCGGCTACGCCGTGGAGTCGCGAGACTCTCATGGGGTTGTCCGCATTTGTGCCATAGGGCTCCGACCTTTACTAGAGTCTGGGAATCTGTCAAGAATACGTGTGGCCGTCCTGATAGCCGCTCGGTGCGTACGCGCTGGGCAGACTTTGTATAGTTAGGTAGCAGATTGACAATTTGCTATAGCAAAAATGCGGTGTTTGCGTGACTGGCGCCGCGCTCTCCCACCTGACCTCCGAGACCCTCGCCGACCAGGCGTATGCCGCGCTGCGGCTGGCTATCGCCAACGGTGAGCTCGCGTGGGGAGAGAAGATCACCGAACGCGGCCTGGCCACGCGCCTCGCCGTCAGCCCGACTCCCGTTCGCGAGGCCCTGCGCCGCCTGGAGCAGGACCGCCTGGTCGAACGCACGGGGCCTCGCTCATTACGGGTGGTACGGCTTTCGCCGGAGACCCTGGCCGAAATCCGCGAAGTAGAAGTGCAACTTCAGGGCCTGATCGCACGGTTCGCGGCCCGGCACATCGACGCGGAAACGCTGGCGCAGCTGGACTCCGTGCTCGCCGAAGCCGACCCGCTTCGCGCCACTCTGGTCCGGATCAACGACGCGGGCGGGACTCTGCCTCCCGAAACCGTCCAGCGCCTCCTGGCCGCCCTTCGACGATTCCACACAATCGTGGAGGAGGCGGGTGCCAATCCGGTCCTGGCAGGCCTCCTGGAGCAAGCACGCGCCTTCAGCCCTGCGGTGAGGGTGGAATCAGCGCTTGCCCAACTGACGGCCACCGATGGAGCGTACGAGGAACATCACCTCCTCCTCCAGGCCCTCCACGCCCACGACGAATCCCGCGCCGAACAAATAGCCCGCCATCACGGAACACCCCCACCTGATGCGAGTTAAGGCATCGTGTGGTGGCTGAGGTTCGTAGCGGGTGGGCAGGGCGGACACTCCGGCCGACCGTGATAGCTAGCCTCTCGTAAGCCGCTGGTCAGCGGCCATCGCGGGCGCGGTGGTCTCGGGCACGGTCTTACGTCGGCCTACGTGTCCGCCCTGCCCACCCGCAGGGTGCCCCGCCGTACTTCGCACCGGTTTTGAGGCGAAGTTGGATCACTCGGGGTTGTTGGGGTCCTTGTTGGTTGGGGGGGTTATGCCGTTCTGGCCATTTTGGCCGTTCTGGGTGTTGTGGGGAGGGAGGGCGTTGGAGTTGAGGACGCGGTTCATCCAGAGGTGGGGGTCGGAGATTTCTTGGCGGGTGGGGAGGGTGTTGGGGGAGGTCCAGACGCGGTTGAAGCCGGTCATGCCTGCTTCGTTGACGACGGCCTTGACAAAGGTGGAGCCCTCGGCGTACTGCTTCATTTTGAGTTCGATGCCGAGGAGGCGGCGGATGATCTGGTCGATGCGAGAGCCGCCGGCGCGGCGGTGCTGGAATTTGGCGCGGATGTCGGCGACGGAGGGGACCACGGAGGGGCCGACGGCGTCCATGACGTAGTCGCCGTGGCCCTCGACGAGGGTCATCACGGCGGTGACGCGGTCGAGGATGGTCTTCTGCTCGGGGGTCTGGATGGCCTCGATGATGTTGCTGTCGCCGCCCTTGAAGGCGTCGGCGACGGCGTCGGTGACGTCGCGCATGCGGTGGAGCAGGGTGGAGAGATCCAGGTCGGAGATGGTGAGGAATTCCGTCATCTGGGACTGGAGGTATTCGCGCAGCCAGGGGACGCCGGTGAACTGCACCCGGTGGGTCTCCTCGTGCAGGCAGACCCAGAGGCGGAAGTCACGGGGGTCCACGGCGAGTTCGCGTTCCGCGTGCACGATGTTCGGCGCGACCAGGGTCAACCGGCCGGTGGGCGCGTTTCCGTCAGGGTCCGGCGGCAGGAACAGCTCGTACTGCCCGAGCACCCGGGAGGCGAGGAACGCCAGCACGGCGCCCACCTCGACGCCGGTGATCCGGGAGCCGACCGCGCTCACGATGCCGGGCATGCTGCTGCCGACCTTGTCGGTCAGCGGCTCAAGGACGACCTTGAACCCGTCCACGTTGGCCCGGATCCAGCCGGGCCGGTCGACGATCGTGGCCTCCTCCGGAGGCGCCGAGTCGATGCCGGTGAACTCCTTGACGTGGCCTTCGGCCTCGCGGGACAGCCGGCGGAGCTCGGTCACGGCGTTCTTGGCCTCGTCCCGGCTCACCTGCGGGCCCGGGCGGACCAGACGCACTCCGGTGGCGACGGCGAGGTCCCAATCGATTACTGCGGGCATTACTCGCTCACCGCTCCTCATTAGCTGCGTTCCGCATTTCCCCCACCGTATGTCCTGCCGTTACGCCGCGCGCGACACGATCGCGGCGAGCTTGTCAAGCGCCTCGATCGTCTTCGCCGGGTTGGCGACGTCGTTGGCCATGAAGGCGAAGCTGAGCAACCGGCCGTCCATGGTGTAGACGAGGCCGGTCAGCGTGTTCACTCCGTTGAGCGTGCCCGTCTTGGCGCGGACCAATCCGGCCCCGGCCCGCGAGTCGGACTCGTCGTACCTGTCATGCAAAGTTCCGGTGTACCCGGCCACGGGCAGGCCGCTGACCAGCGTGTGCAGTTCGGGATGGGCCGGAGAGGCGGACAGGGCGACCAGTTTGGCCAGCGCGGCCGGGGTGATCCTGTTCTGGGTGGACAGGCCGCTGCCGTCGTGCACTTCGACCCCCTGGTCGGCGCCGAGCCTGGCCAGCACCTGGTGCACGGCCTGGGCCTGGCCGATGAAGGTGTGCGGGAGTTTCTCGCTGATCGCGACCTGCCGGGCGAGGGCTTCGGCCAGGTCGTTGTCGCTGATCGTGAGCATACGTTCGACCAGCTGGTAGACGGGGGCGGATTCGACTCTGGCGAGTTCGGGGGAGGTGGGCTTCGCCGTACCAGGCCGGATGTTGTCGTTGACTTTGATGCCCTGCTTTTCGAGAAGCTCGGCGAACGCGAGGGCGGCCGCGCGGGGCGGGTCGGCGGAGCGGGAGTCCGACTTCGGGGAAACCCGGCCTGCGTCGATCGCGAGCGCTGTCACGGGCATCGCGCTTCCCTCTGGTACGTACGTCGGCTTCCACCCTGGCGCGATCGTCGGCCCAGCGAACAGCGAGGCGTCATACCTGAGCGAAACCGACCTGGTCCCCGCGGCTTTGAGCGCCCTCGCAGTACGGGAGGCGAGCGTGGCCAGCGACGCCGGACGAGGATAGACGCGCTCCTTGGCGTCGGCCTCGGGCCCTGCCAGGGTCACGTCGCCGCCGCCGACGAGCGCGATCGACGTGGTGCCCGAGCGGATCACCTTCGTCACCAGCTTGGTGTCCGCCCCGACCGAGGCCAGCGCGGCCACTCCGGTGACGACCTTGGTGGTGGAGGCCGGAGTGAGCGCGGTGGCGGCCGCGGAGTCGAACAAGGTTTCGCCGGTCTCGGTGTCGAGCACCGACCCCGCCAGTTTTCCGCCAATCGCCGGGTCACCCATCGCATCACCGAGCAGGGCGGCCAAAGTACCCTTGGCTGGGAGAGGTCCGTCTGCCGCGGGATCCAGCACAGGGCCCGCGGTGACAATAGGGGTGGGAGTCGGTTTCGGTGCCGCTATCGAGGCCGGGAGTTGTTCGGTGCCGTGGACGATCACATAGACGCCCACGGCGATGGCGAACGCCTGCAGCAGGGCGAGGGTGAGCAACAACACCCAGCGCTCGCGTCGCACCACGTGACCTCTTCCTGATATACGCCGCCAAATAGGATCCGTGATCCCGGGCCACCCATGATGGCCCAGGTCACACGTTTCTTAATAAACGAGACACTAATGCCACCTCGGGGCCGCCCGGGGTGCTGAGCGGAGGAACCGCAGTGGAATTCGACGTCCTCGTTGAGATTCCCAAGGGGCAGCGGAACAAGTACGAGGTGGACCACACGACCGGGCGCATCCGCCTGGACCGCATGCTGTTCACCTCCACCCAGTACCCCGCGGACTACGGCTTCATCGAAAACACCCTCGGCGAGGACGGCGACCCCCTGGACGCCCTCGTCCTCCTCCAGGAGCCCACCTTCCCCGGCTGCCTCATCCGCTGCCGCGCCGTCGGCATGTTCCGGATGACCGACGAGAAGGGCGGCGACGACAAGGTCCTCTGCGTGCCCTCCACCGACCCCCGGATGGAGCACATCCGCGACATCCACCACGTCCCCGAGTTCGACCGCCTGGAGATCCAGCACTTCTTCGAGGTCTACAAGGACCTGGAGCCCGGCAAGTCAGTCGAGGGCGCGAACTGGGTCGGCCGGGTCGAAGCCCAACTCGAGATCGAACGCTCGATCAAACGCGCCCAAACCGCACCCGAACACTGAACCTGATCTGTGTACGCCTTCCGCGGCGATGACGACTGACCTGGCCTGCGTCGGCGACGTCACATCAACATGTACGTCCTCCATGGCGATGATGACGACTGACCCGGCCTGCGTCGGCGACGTCGCGTCCTCCGTTGCAGTGACGACGACCGACCTGGCCAGTGTTGGCGGCATCGCAGCAACCTGAACACCCCATGGCCGTGATGACGACTGAACCTGGTCTGCGTTGGCGGCCTCGCACGCCCTCCGTGGCGGTGACGACGTTCGCCGCGTTCGCGACCGCCACCCGCCAAGCCCGGCGAACCTTGGTGGATCCGACTTTGTTCATGGCTGGCGGGGCAGTGGATCTGACATTCCTGGCGGATCCGTGGCCGGGCGGGCGGTCAGTGGACCTCGGCGGTTAGGCTGGGCGGGTGGCGCCGACCAGGTCGCGGCGCCAGATCGACGCGGTGCGGACCACGTCCCCCGTTTGGGGGGCGTGGACCATCAGGCCCCGGCCGATGAAGATGCCGACGTGGTGGATCGTTCCCGGGTCGCTGGAGACGCGGCCGAAGAAGAGCAGGTCGCCTGGCCGGAGCTGGCTCAGGGGCACGTGCGGGCCCGAGGTCCATTGGGTTCCGGTCCAGTGGTCGAGATCGACTCCGGCCTGCTCCCAGGCGCGCATGCTCAGGCCGGAGCAGTCGAAGCTCCCCGGACCGTCGGCCGCCCAGACGTAGGGTTTGCCCAGCTGGTTCAGCGCCCACTGGGCCGCGATCCCGCCCATCCCGGATGACGCCGCACGCGCCCATTTGGGAGCGGACCCCAGGCGGAAGTTCGAATGCCGCCCGGCTGCCGCCTGTTCCCGCCTGATACGCGCCAGTTCCCGTTCCCGCTTGATGCGCTCCACCTTCGAGCGGGCGGCATCCAGCTGCTCGACCAGGCCGGCCTTCTCCTTCTTGATCGACTTGGTCTCCGCCAGCTGCTCCTCGACCGCTTTGGCGGCGGCCTCCTTCAGCCGTTCCGCCTCTCTCGCGGCGGTCTGCTGCTCGGCCAGCGCGTGGGCCGCCTGAGCCTCCAGGATGGCGTGGACCTGCTGCGAGTCCCGCAACCGGTTCATCGTCGCCGACTGCTCATCGCTCAGCTGGCTGAGCAAGCTGGCCCGGCGCAGGAACGCAGTTCCCTCGCCGACCACCGCGACCATCGGCTGGGAGACGTCGAGCCTGCCGTAGGTGTCGGCCGCGATGGCCGCCACCTGTTTTCGAGCCACCTCGACCTGCGCCTCAGCGCTGGTGAGGTTCGCGGTGAGAGCCTCGTGGCGGGTTTTCGCGTCACGGAGCCGAACCAGTTCCCCGTTGTACGCCTCGACGAGACGTTCCGCGCGGCTGGCCAGTTCCTGGAGCCGGGATTCGGCCGTAGCCAGCTTGAGCTGGGCGCGGTTGAGGTCGCGCGAACGTTCCTCGACCTGGTCTTGGGCATCCTCGATATCCGACTTATCGGGTTCGGCGGCGACCGGCGAACCGCCTACGGCGAAGGCGAGAACGCCGACCATGGCGATCATCATCGACCTGCGAAGTGGCATGACAGTCCCCTTCCGTCACTCCACTCCCACCATTCCCATAGATCACCCTGTGCACACTTCTTATCACTCACGGTAATTTGACCAGGCGGGAGCACTCGTGCTCAGCGTTTCCCGGGGTTCTCCCACCCGTCCGTTCCGCTGGATGACACGCTTGAAGGTCCGGTGGCTCTCCCACCCACCCTCCTTTCATTCCTTGCGGGCCTCCGCCCATCCCCTCCGTTCGCCGCATTGCCAGTGCCTGGCGAAATCAGCCGAAACCCCTCGGGAGGGTCCTGTGATCGATCACCCCATCCACGCGCCTGTCGAGCTAGGCCGGATCGTGCCGACCCGAACGTTCACCTCCAGGAGCGTGCCTGGATGGTCTGGGCCGGAAATCGGGCCAAATGTCAGCACATCTCCCGTCCGTAGCCGGGCGCCGCCCACCGTGATGCGGGTGAGCAACTGCGCGTCCAGTAGCGCGGGCCGAAATGACGACCTCAGGCAGACGCGCCGCAGAAGCTCCGGCGTCGTTAGGTAACCCGCCCAAATCCATGCCTGGGTGGCGCCACCGGAAGGGGTCCCGTTAGGTGATCTAACGGCATGAGCGGTTGGTTTTGCGGGTGTGGTCGCGGGTGGAGTCAGGGGTG